>NZ_JBHVOL010000009.1:0-277069 GCF_042887925.1 Kitasatospora sp. NPDC057904 | reverse complement strand
CGTTGACCCCACCCCCCCCCGGGGGGGGGGGCTCCCCCCGTCGCTGGGCGCCTCACACCGGCCATACCACCCCCGGGGGGGGGGCCCCCACCCCCGGCGCCCGCCCCCCCCCGGCCGTACGTGTGTTGCGTCGGCCACCCACCCGTGGGCCTTCCCCCGGTGCTGGCAAGCTGGTGCGCATGACCAGACGCAAAAGCCCGCTCGTAGTCGTGGCCGTCCTGATCCTGGCCGTCCTCGGCGCGGTCGGGTACCTGCTCGCCGGCAAGGGCGGCAGCAGCCACTCCAAGGCCTCCGGCTCCTCCACCACGGCCGCCGCGGCCGCCGTGAACTCCGCGGGCTCCCCGGGCGCCAAGTCCCAGGCCCCGAAGCCGTCCCCGCCCGCCGGCCGCACCCCCGCCCCGAGCGGCACCTGGGTGCCCGCCGACCCCGCGCTGGCCGACGTCTGCCGCACCAAGCTCCCCAGCCAGGCCCAGGACACCCTCGGCCTGATCGACAAGGGTGGCCCCTACCCGTACAACCGCGACGGCATCGTCTTCGAGAACCGCGAGAGCCGCCTGCCCAAGAAGTCCGACGGCTACTACCACGAGTTCACCGTCGTCACCCCGGGCTCCAACGACCGCGGCACCCGACGCGTCGTCACCGGCGGCGCCGGCGAGCAGTACTGGTCCCCCGACCACTACGCGACCTTCCAGGAGATCGACCCGCGCTGCTGAAAGTACTTTCCAGTCAGGACTCCAGCGACTCGTCTCCGCCGCCGAGGCCGCCGGAGCCCAGCACGCGGCCCGGGCGCAGCAAGGGAGTTGACGCCCTCAACGCGCCCGCCGCCAGGTGATCCTGGCGTGCGGGCCGTGAGGGCCGGTGGTCAGCAGGGCGGTCAGCTCGTGGAGGACCGGGGTCGGGTCGCGGCGCAGCTGGACCGGGGTGGTGCGGACGACCGGGAGGCCCGCGGTGGTGAGGCGGTTGGCCCGGACCAGGCTGCGCTCGTGGTCGGCCGGGCGCAGGTGCCAGGCCCGTGAGTCGATCTCCAGCGCCACGCACGCGTGCGGCCAGTAGGCGTCGGGCACGGCGAGGAAGCGGCCGTCCAGGAACAGCACCGGGTTCCACAGCGGCTCCGACAGGCCCGAGCCCCGCAGGAGGTCGCGCGCCTCGCCCTCGACCACCGACCGCACCCCGGACGTCAGGTCCTCGACCACCTGGGCGACCTGCGGCAGCCCGAGCGCACCCGGCCGGGCGAGCAAGTGGTCCAGCAGCTCGCCGAGTTCGCAGTGCCGCCGCTGGACCGCCTCCGCGCACAGCGCCCGGAAGCGCCGCAGGCCCGGCTCGCGCGGGGCGAGGTCCGCCAGTGCCCGCGCGACGGTGGTGCTCCACAGCCCGTCGTCCCGCTGGTACCCGCTCGGCATCGGCCCGGCCGCCCGGTGGATCCGGACGAACTCGCGGTCGCCGACCCGGCGTTGCCCCGGGATCAGCACGTCGACGCCGATGAGGTCGGCCGGGTGCCCGGCGCTCGGCAGACCCGCGTCCGCGAGCACCGCGAACCCGGTCAGCAGGACTTCCCCGGTCTGCGGCGAGCGCCCCTTCGGCGCCGCGTACGCCAGTGCGGCGCGCAGTCGTTGATGTGCGGTCAGCCGCCCCGTCTGCAGGCAGATCACCCGGGGCAGCACCTGCTGCCACGGCCCGCCCGGCCGCAGCCGGTGGGCGATCGTGCCGGACGGCACCCCGAGGCGGCGCAACTGCGCCCGGGTGACGACGTGCTGCTGGTCGGCGCCGAGCAGGGCGACGGGGTCGAGGGAGTCGAGGGGAATGGCGCAGGTCATGTCACGGTGCTTCCCACCAGGATCGGATGTATGCGAAACATCGCCCGTGGGAGGGGCCCGGCAAAACAGGTTGACGCGGCCTCGGCCGGGCCGGTGAGCTGGGGGGCATATGACGACTCCCCACCAAGGCCCCGCGTTCGACGCGCTCGTCGGCCTCTCCGTGGCCGACGCCCTCGGCGCCCAGTTCTTCGTCCCCGAGGTCGCCGCCGCGCACCTCGCCGCCCGCACGACTCCGCCCGCGCCCTGGCCGTGGACCGACGACACCGAGATGGCCTGCTCGGTGTACGCCGCCCACACCGAGCGCGGCACCGTCGACACCTTCGACCTGACCTACGCCTTCGCCCTCCGCCACGACTTCGACCGCGGCTACGGCCCGGCCGCCAACCGGATGCTCCGGCTGATCCGCGAGGGCGGGGACGCCGCGGCGCTGGCCGCCGGACTCTTCGACGGCCAGGGTTCGTACGGCAACGGCGCCGCGATGCGGGTCGCCCCGCTCGGCGCCGCGCTCGCCGACGACCCGGACGCGTGCGTCCGGCTGGCCGCGCGCACCGCGGTGATCACGCACACCCACCCGCAGGCCGTCGACGGCGCCGTCGCCGTCGCGGTGGCCGCCGCGTACGCCGTGCGGGCCCGGCGCGAGCCGCTGACGCCGGACGGCCTGCTGCGGAAGGTCCTGCACCACACCCCGGACGGCGCCGTGCGGGACGGGCTCGCCGAGGCGCGCCACCTGCTCGCGGAGCCGGACTTCCGCGTCGCCGCGAAGGTGCTCGGCAACGGCAGCCGGACGTCCGCCGCCGACACCGTCCCGTACGCGCTGTGGTGCGCCGCCCGCCGGCTCGGCGACTATCCGGCGGCCGTGTGGGAGGCGATCGCGGCCGGGGGCGACGTGGACACCGTCGCCGCCATCACCGGGGGAGTGGTCGCCGCGCACACCGGCACCGCCGGCGTCCCGGAGGCCTGGCGGTCCGCCCGCGAGCCGCTGCCCGCCTGGGCGTTCCCGGTGCCGGGGTCCGTCCCGGCCGCCCGCGCCCGCGCAGAGCTGCTCGTGCCGCGGCCGCACCCCGTCCCCGACGTGGTGTGGAGCGACGAGCAGTGGCAGCGCCTGCGGACCGGGCTCGACGGCTGGGCCGTCCACACCGGGGAGGGCGTCCTGAGCATCTGCGACGCCGTGAGCGGCCACCCCGTGTGGGAGGTGGCGGTCACGCGCGTGCGTGGCGGCTGGCGTCCGGCCTCGGCGGTCGTCGAGGCCGGGCGGCGCGGGCCGTGGGACCCGGGCGCCCTCGCCCGGGTCCTGGGGTCCGCCGACGGTGGGCCGCTCAGGCCGTGACGCTCAGGCCGTAGCTCAGATGGCCGGAGCCGCTGCCGCCGTGTCTAAGGCACTCCTGGTTGATCTCCGGATCCGGGGCGCTCGGCGACGTGGCGTTGGCGATCCGCAGCTCGATGATGTCCCGGACGGCCGGCCATTCGGCGTCCAGGATCGAGTAGAACGCGGTGGACCTGACCACTCCGTCCAGGCCGCGCGAGTGCGCCCGGCGGACGCCCTCGGAGGTCGCGCCCAGCCGCTCGATCGCCGTGCGCGAGCGCAGGTTGCGGGCGTCGGCGCGCAGCGAGATCCGCTGCACCCCCCAGGTCTCGAAGGCGTGGCGCAGCATCAGCAGCTTGGCCTCGGTGTTGATGCCGGTGCCCTGGGCCCGCGGCGAGAGCCAGGTGTTGCCGATCTCCGCGGCGTCCGGCACGGCGGTGGCCGGGTCGCCGTGCGGCACGCCCGGGACCGGCGGCCACACCAGCGGGCCCTGCCAGTAGTCGAGTTCCAGGAAGCGGGTGGATCCGACCACCCGGCCGTCGGCGGCGTTCACCGTCGCGAACGGCAGCGACCGGCCCGCGGCCTGGTCCGCGAGGGCGCGCGCGACGTAGTCGCGGGCCGCTTCGAGGCCGTGCGGGACGGGGGTGAAGGCGTAGGTCGTACGGTCCTCGGCGCCGGCCTCGGCGATGGCCTCGGCGTGGTGCGCGGCGAGGGGCTCCAGCCGCACGGTGCGGCCGGTGAGGGTGACAGGTACGGGCACGGAACCTTCTGTCCTTCATCGGTCGTAGGGGGCATCTCGCGCCGGGGTGCGGCACGGGCTGCGGTGGACTGGTTCGCCCCGGCCCGGTGACCGGTCGCCGGGTACCCCGGTGCGCGCCGGAGGTCCGGTCGGGCGGGGCGGGGGCGGCGGCCCGGAGCGGGCGGCGCGGGTGCCGGAATGGTCACGGGTCCACGGACCGGTCCGGCGGGATGTGCGAGGGGACAGTATGCGTCCGCGAAATGGCCGAGGAGGAACGAGAGCGCGAAAGGAAGCGGGCGGCCAGATGAAGGCAAGATGCGTCGTGGGTTCTGCCGGCACCGATCCGGGACGTGATCGACGGCGTTACGGACGACGTGATGACGACGCGACGATGCGAGGCAGCGAGAGGACGATACCCGCCAGAAGGCGGTGCGTCACTTCGCGGCGCGCGTTTGGGGGCTCGGGTCGTCGCGGCGCGCTCCGGATCTTGCTGCCGGGACCCCTTGGCGACCCCCCTGACCAGCGGCTTTTCGATCGGGTGCGATCATGGTTCGCGGCGGTCGGCCGCGGCCGCGGCGACGTCGTCCGGGTGGGCGGGAATTCCGGCGGCGCGCCGCACGCTGGAGACGACGAGAAGGGCGAACAGCCGGGTCCGCCGGGACGAGCAGAGAACGGGGTTGGGTGCGCGGTGCGTGATTTCCAGGCGCTGTACGAGCTGGATCAGCAGGGCGTGGCCGCCGTGGCCGCGGCGAACGCCGAGCTGAGCGACACCGGTGCGGGCCTCGTGCTGCTCCACCACTTCGAGGGCTTCATGGACGCCGGCGAGGCCGGCGGGCAGGTGGTGGACCACCTGCTGGAGTCGGGGTCGCCGCAGGTCGTCGCCCGCTTCGACCACGACCGCCTGGTGGACTACCGGGCCCGCCGCCCGTCGATGGTCTTCGACCGCGACCACTGGACGTCGTACGACCCGCCGGAGATCCTGCTCCAGCTGGTGCGCGACGCCGCCGGCGCGCCGTTCCTGCTGCTCAGCGGCCCCGAGCCGGACGTCGAGTGGGAGCGCTTCGCGGGCGCCGTCCGCGAGCTGGTGGAGCGCTTCGAGGTCCGGCTGAGCCTGGACTTCCACGGCATCCCGATGGGCGTGCCGCACACCCGCCCGGTCGGCCTGACGCCGCACGGCAACCGGCTCGACCTGGCCGCCGACCACCCGCAGTGGTTCGAGCAGGCGCAGGTCCCCGGCAGTGCGCAGGCGCTGCTGGAGTACCGGCTCGCCGAGTCCGGCCACGACGTCCTGGGCTTCGCCGTGCACGTGCCGCACTACGTGGCGCGCTCGGCGTACCCGGCGGCCGCCGTGCTGATCCTGGAGGCCGTGCAGTCGGCCACCGGCCTGGTGCTCCCGGGCACCGGACTGCGCCGCCGGGTGGACGAGGTCCACGCCGACATCGAGGAGCAGCTGTCCCAGGGGGACGGCGAGTTGCGGTCCGCGATCCGCGGCATGGAGGGCCAGTACGACGCCGTGGCGGGCGCGGAGAGCCGGGAGAGCCTGCTGGCGGAGCCGGTCGACCTGCCCTCGGCGGACGAGCTGGGCCGCCGCTTCGAGCAGTTCCTGGCCGAGCACGAGCGCGGCACGGAATAGGGAACAGCGGGACAGCCGACCGGGAGTCATCCGGCGCCCGCCGTTCGTTGGCCCCTGCGGTGCCCGGGGGACGGGTCGCCGCAGCGAGACGACTGCTGCCCCCGGGGGGATGCCATGCCGATGACGACACGCCCGGCCGCCGCCGTGACGGCCGCCGGGCTGGCCGCGGTGCTGCTCGCGGCCTGCAGCTCCGGGAGCGGGTCGGACGGCGCGTCCGGGAAGGGCTTCGCGGGCGCGCTGCCCGCTCACGCCCCGGCGACGCCCACGGCCACGCAGACACCCACGCCGACGCCGACGCCGCTCCCCGCCGGGCCCTACGTGGCGCTCGGCGACTCCTACACCGCCGGCATCAAGATCGCCCCGCAGGTCGGCGACCCGAAGGGCTGTGACCGCTCCGGGGTCAACTACCCGTCCCTGGTGGCGAAGGCACTCGGGCTGGCACCCGGCCAGTTCCAGGACGTCAGCTGCAGCGGCGCCCGCACCGGCGACCTCACCAGCCCCCAGCAGACCGACGGCGGCGCCAACCCGCCCCAGCTGGACGCGCTCACCCCGGCCACCCGCCTGGTCACGGTCGGGATCGGCGGCAACGACGCGGGCTTCATGGAGGTCGTCACCCAGTGCGCCAAGGACAACCTGGTGGACGCGGTGAAGGGCCTCGTCGGCAGCGGGCGCGCCGCCTCGCCCTGCCGGGACCGCTACGCCGCCGGCGGCACCGACGAGGTGCAGCGCAAGGTCGACGCGGCCGGTGACCGGCTCGGCCGGGCCCTGAAGGAGATCGGGCGCCGCTCCCCGCAGGCCCGGGTGTACGTGGTCGGCTACCCGGCCTTGCTCCCGGCCGACCCGGCGAGCTGCGGGCCGGTGCTCGGCAGCACCCTCGCCCCCGCCGACCTCGGCTTCCTGGTCGAGAAGGAGCAGCAGCTCAACGGCATGCTCCGCAAACGCGCGGAGAGCGCCGGCGCGGTCTTCGTGGACGCGGCCACCCCCTCCGCGGGGCACGACATGTGCGCCGGAGGCGCCCGCTGGGTCGAGCCGCCGTTCCCGGCCCCGGGCCTCGCGGCGATCCACCCGAACGCCAAGGGCCAGGAGGCGGTGGCCGCCGTCGTCCTCAAGGCCGTCAAGGGCTGAAGAGGGCCGAACAGGGCTGAAGTGGGCCGAAAGGGCCGAAGGGCCCGAACGGCAGGGCACGGCGCGTACGCAAAGGATTCACGCCCCGGTCCGCGCCCCTTCGCGCGCGGCACACCCCGCGTGTCGGAGGCGCGGCGTACGGTGAAGCCCATATGGACGACACTGCGCACCGCCCCGCCGCCGCCCCCGACCCGTACGACCACGCCGCGGAGGCCCGCTGGGTCCCCGAACCCGACAAGCGTCCCGGTCGCACGGCCTTCCAGCGCGACCGCGCCCGGGTGCTGCACTCGGCCGCGCTGCGCCGCCTGGCCGGCACCACGCAGGTGGTCGCCCCGATGCGCAGCGACTTCCCCCGCACCCGGCTCACCCACTCCCTCGAATGCGCGCAGGTCGGCCGGGAGTTGGGCGCGGCCCTGGGCTGCGACCCGGACCTCGTCGAGACGGCCTGCCTGGCCCACGACATCGGCCACCCGCCCTTCGGCCACACCGGCGAGGAGGCCCTCGACCAGGCCGCCGAGGCCTGCGGCGGCTTCGAGGGCAACGCGCAGTCCCTGCGCATCCTCACCCGCCTGGAACCCAAGCGCTTCGCCCCGCAGGACGAGCAGCCCGCCGCCCGCCTCGCCCCCTGGCCGGGCCGCAGCGTCGGCCTCAACCTGACCCGCGCCGCCCTCGACGCCGCCACCAAGTACCCGTGGACCCACGGCGCCCACCCGGGCGACCCGGCCTCGCCCAAGTACGGCGTCTACGCCGACGACCTGCCGGTCTTCCGCTGGCTGCGGGCGGGCTCCCCGGCCGGGCGCAAGTGCTTCGAGGCCACCGTCATGGACTGGTCCGACGACGTCGCCTACTCCACCCACGACGTCGAGGACGGCCTCCAGGCCGGGCACATCGACCCCGCCGCGCTGCGCGCCCCCGGCGAGCGCGAGGAGCTCTTCAAGGTCGCCGAGCGCTACGCCCGCGACGCCGAGCCCGAGGAACTCGCCGCCGCCCTCGACCGGCTGCTCGCCCAGGAGTGGTGGCCGCGCTCCTACGACGGCACCGCGCGCGCCCGGGCCGGCCTCAAGGACCTCACCAGCCAGCTGATCGGCCGCTTCTGCCTGGCCGCCGAGCAGGCCACCCGGGCCCGCTACGGCCCCGGCCGGCTGACCCGCTACGCGGCCGAGCTGGTGGTGCCGCGGGACGTCCGGCTGGAGTGCGCGGTGCTCAAGGCGGTCGCCGTCCGCTACGTGATGCAGCGCGACGAGCAGGCCCAGCTGCGGGCCCGCCAGCGGATCGTGATCGCCGAGCTGGCCTACGTGCTGACCGAGCGCGCGCCCGAGGGCCTCGACCCGGTCTTCGCCGCCCAGTACCACGAGGCCGAGGACGACCGGGCGGCCCTGCGGACGGTCATCGACCAGATCGCCACCCTCACCGACGCCTCGGCGCTGGCCCTCCACGCCAAGCTCGTCGGCGCCGCCTGGAAGTAGCGGAGGGAACGGGGGATCGCGGCCGCCGGAAACCCCGGCCACCCCAGTAGACTTCCGGGGTGGCCGGGCGGATCAGGGACGAAGACGTGCAGGCGGTGCGCAGCGCACTGCCCATCGACGCGGTGGTCGGCGACTACGTACAGCTGACCAATGGCGGCGGCGGCGAGTACAAGGGCGTCTGCCCCTTCCACGACGAGAAGTCCGCCTCCTTCTACGTGAACCCCGCCAAGGGCGTCTTCCACTGCTTCGGCTGCCAGGAGAACGGCGACACCATCGCCTTCCTGATGAAGATCGAGCACTTCACCTTCGCCGAGGCCGTCGAGCGGATGGCCGCCCAGGCCGGCATCACCCTGCGCTACGAGGAGGGCGGCTACAGCCCCCGCCACCAGCAGGGCGAGCGCACCCGCCTGGTCGAGGCGCACAAGGTGGCCGCCGCCTTCTACCAGGAGCAGCTGGCCTCGCCGGAGGCGGAGATCGGCCGCCGCTTCCTGGCCGAGCGCGGCTTCGACGAGGAGTCCGCCAAGACCTTCGGCGTCGGCTACGCCCCGGCCGGCTGGGAGCACCTGGTCCGCTACCTGCGCGGCAAGGGCTTCTCGGACAAGGAGATCCTGCTCGGCGGCCTGGCCTCGCAGGGGCAGCGCGGCGGCCTGATCGACCGTTTCCGGGGCCGGCTGGTCTGGCCGATCCGGGACATCGCGGGCGAGGTGGTGGGCTTCGGCGCCCGTCGGCTGCGCGAGGACGACAACGGCCCGAAGTACCTGAACACCCCCGAGACGCCGATCTACAAGAAGTCCCACGTGCTGTACGGCATCGACCTGGCGAAGAAGGAGATCGCCAAGTCCGGCCGCGCGGTGGTGGTCGAGGGCTACACCGACGTGATGGCCTGCCACCTGGCGGGCGTCACCACGGCGGTGGCCACCTGCGGCACGGCCTTCGCCGAGGACCACATCAAGATCATCCGCCGGCTGCTGATGGACACCTCCCAGTACCGCGGCGAGACGGTCTTCACCTTCGACGGCGACGCGGCCGGCCAGAAGGCCGCGCTGCGCGCGTTCGAGGACGACCAGAAGTTCGCCGCCAAGACCTCCATCGCGGTCAGCCCGGGCGGCATGGACCCGTGCGAGCTGCGGCTGGCCAAGGGCGACGACGCGGTCCGCGAGCTGATCGACAACCCGGTCCCGCTGTTCGAGTTCGCGCTGACCTCGGCGGTGGCCCGGCACCGGGTGGACACCCCGGAGGGGCGGTCGGCGGCGCTGGAGGAGGCGGCCCCGATCGTCGCCAAGATCAAGGACCGCTCGATCCAGCACGAGTACGCCGTCCGCCTGGCCGGCATGCTCGGCATCCTGGACGAGCCCTTCGTCGTCCGCCGGGTCTCCCAGCTCGCTCGCTGGGACCGCGAGCGCCAGCAGAACCCGCGCGGCGCCGCCCAGCGCCGCCCGGAGTCCGAGCAGGTCCGCCCGGCCCGGCCCGCCTTCGTGCTGAACCCGCGCGACCCGGCCCAGTTCGTGGAGCGCGAACTGCTCAAGCTGGCGCTCCAGCACCCGGACCTGGTCAGCCCGGCCTTCGACCACTACGGCGAGGACGAGTTCCCGACCGCGCCCTACACGGCCGTGCGGCAGGCGATCGCCAAGGCCGGCGGCGCCGCGTACGGGGCGACCCTGCCGGACTTCACGAGCGCGGTGCGCGAGGCGGCCCCGGACGACCGGGTGCGCTCGCTGGTGACCGAGCTGATCGTGGAGCCGGTGCGCTCGCGCCGCAAGGCGGACGCCGTCTACGCGGGGGAGTTCCTGGTCAAGCTGCGCCTGCTGGCCGTCGACCGGCGGATCGCCGAGGTCCGCGGCTACCTCCAGCGGCTCGGCCCGCGGGCCGACGCCGAGCAGCAGCACGCGGTGCAGACGGAGCTGTGGCAGCTCCAGCAGTACGGGCAGCAGCTGCGCAGCGGGGGCGCCGCGGCGCTCTGACGCGGGCGCGGGCGGCGCGCGGGGCGCGTCCAGAAAGTCGGCGCACGAGTCTCGGCCACGGAGCGTGGCGTACCGCACACTGGAGGGCGTCCCAGCACCGTACAGCGCGGGTCCGCCAGAGTCGCGCGCGCCCCGAGGGGATGCCCGTGGACCAAGGCCTTGCCGCGACGTCCAGTCCGACCGACAGACCGAATCCCCCCGCGCCGCCCGCCGGCCCGGTGCCGATCCCCTGCGAGGAGGCGGACCACGGCCGGGCCGGCGCCCCGCCCCCGGACGGTGCCCGGGTGCCCGCCCAGGGCCGGCCGGAGGGCCACCCCGAAGCCCCGGACGTCCCGGTGCCCGTGGCCGGGGCGGCGACGGAGGCCGATCCCGACGAGGAGCCCGACGACCGGAGCCGTCCCGACACCGGGGGCTCGGCCGCGGACCTGCTCCGCCAGTACCTCCGCGAGATCGGCCGGATCCGGCTGCTCAACGCCGCCGAGGAGGTGGAGCTGGCCCGCCGGATCGAGGCGGGCCTGTTCGCCGAGGAGCGCCTGCACCGCGAACCCCCGCCGCCCGACCCGCTGGCCGACGAGCTGGACTGCCTCGTGGTGCTCGGCCGGATCGCCAAGCGCCGCCTGATCGAGGCGAACCTGCGCCTCGTCGTGTCCGTCGCCAAGCGCTACGTCGGCCGCGGGCTGACCCTGCTGGACCTGGTCCAGGAGGGCAACCTCGGCCTGATCCGGGCGGTGGAGAAGTTCGACTACGCGCGCGGCTACAAGTTCTCCACCTACGCCACCTGGTGGATCCGGCAGGCGATGAGCCGGGCCCTGGCCGACCAGGCCCGGACGATCCGGGTGCCGGTGCACGTGGTCGAGCTGATCAACCGGGTGGTCCGGGTGCAGCGGGCGCTGCTCCAGGAGCGCGGTGTCGAGCCGGGCGCGGCCGACATCGCGACGGCGCTCGAACTGACGGAGGAGCGGGTGCGCGAGCTGCTCCGGCTGGCGCAGGAGCCGATCTCGCTGCACACCCCGGTGGGGGAGGAGGACGACGTCGCGCTCGGGGACCTGATCGAGGACGCCGACGCCGCCTCGCCCGCCGAGTCCGCGACCTTCCTCCTGCTGCGCCAGCACCTGGAGGCGGTGCTGGCCACCCTCGGCGAGCGCGAGCGCCAGGTGGTCCAGCTCCGCTACGGGCTGGACGACGGGCGCCCGCGCACGCTGGAGGAGATCGGCTCGGTGTTCGGGGTGACGCGCGAGCGGATCCGCCAGATCGAGTCGAAGACGCTGGTCAAGCTCCGCGAGCACGCCTTCGCCGCGCAGCTGCGCGGGTACCTCGACTGAGCGGCGCCGCTACGACACGGCCGTGGGAGCGGCGGACGGGCTCGCGGTGGCGTCGGCCGTGGGACTCGCCGTGCCCCCGACCCCCGGGGGCGGCGAGGCGGGTCCGACCGGGATCGGGGTGGACGCCACCATGCCCGCCGGGTCGGACATCGGCGCGATGCACAGGTTGCCCTCGGGCTGGTGCCCGCAGACCTGGAAGGTGACGGCCGGGTCCGCCGCGCTGAGCATCAGCGAGTAGTTGTCGTAGCCGTAGTGGATCAGCGCCTGCTCGCTCTCACCGGTGCTGCTGGTGATGGTCGCGTAGTCCTGCGGCTGGCCTTCGTTGATCGCCGCCCACACGGCCTGGCACTTCTGGCTGTAGCGGAGGTAGATGACGACCTTGCCGATGACGTCGGACTGCAGCGTGCGGGCGTCCTTGCCGCAGCCGGTGTCCTTGGGGTTCTTGTGCGCGCAGCCCATGGCCTGGCAGGTGGGGTCGGACGAGACGGGCTTGGCGGGCACCGTCACGGGGGCGGAGGAGGTGCCGGGGTCCGCGAGGGGCGTCGACGGATCGTCGTGCCGGGTCGCCCGCAGGCCCACCAGGACCAGGACGACGGCCACCACGGCCGCGCAGGCCAGCAGCGGGGCGGGGCGCCGCCACCAGGCCGTGGCGGGTTCGGGCTCGCCGGCCGGGAGGACCTCGACCGGTTCGGCGGTGTCCTGGACGCCGGCGACCCGCGGAGCGTCCGCGTCCGCGTCGGCCTCGGCGGCCGTGTCCTGCGCACCGGCTTCCGCGCCGGAGGGCCCGGCCACGGCCTGCTGCCAGAGCGCCCGCAGGGCGGGCCCGTCGCACTCGACGGCCCCGATCAGCGCGTCCAGGGCCTGCTCGGTGATGACCCGCTTGCCGTTCAGCCAGCGCTCCCAGGAGGCCCGGCTGTAGTGGGTCCGGGTGGCGAGCTCGGACAGCGAGAGCCCGGCGGCGTCCTTGAGCGTGCGCAGTTCCTCGGCAAGGCTTCGAGCGGGCCCGGTCAGCTCCTCGGGCAGTTGCTTCCAGGCGGAACCCATGCGGCCCTTCCATGCAATCGAGACGGTGGATCGGGAGGATCGATCGGGGGGAGCTCCGGGTGAGGGGGGCTCCGACCCCGGGCCGTTCGGGTGTCTCCGCTTCTCCAACCTCAACCTTCGGCCGTCCCAAACCCCAGGTCCTGGCGCTGAGACGGACCGAAGTGTCTCACAACCCCCGGGGACGCTCGAACAATCGTGTCTCCGTCGTGCACAGTTCTCTAGCCGGTGCGGTTCGCCCACCGGACGCTTCGTTCGGACGCGGACCGTTCAGCGGTCGTCCGTCCGACACCCAGGTCCCGGTACCCCCACCGTCCGGGGCAGCCTCGCGGGGGGAGGCTGCCCCGGATGTACCGGGACGCACGACGGGGAGGGCGCTCCGGCGCCCTCCCCGTCGTGGCCGTTCACTGGGAGGTCCGGCGGGGACGGTTCAGTGGTGGAACCCCGTCCGGGCCGGCACCCCGAGCTCCTTCAGCGGGACGGGCTGGCGCCGCAGCTCGGGCAGCAACCGGCCGAGGTCGGCCAGCAGCAGGTCGGCGAGGTCGCGGGAGAAGCCGTTGCGGCACACGACCCGCAGCACCGACAGGTCCTCCCGGTTCGCCGGGAACGTGTACGCGGGCACCTGCCAGCCGCGCTCGCGCAGGCGCCGGGACACGTCGAACACGTCGAAGGGGACGCCGTCGTCCGTGGTGACGGCGAACACCGGCAGCTGGTCGCCGCGGGTGAGCAGCCGGAAGCCGTCGAGCTCGCCGATCCTCCCGGACAGGTACGTCGCGACCTCCCGGGACGCGCCCTGGACGGCCCGGAAGCCCTCCCGGCCGAGCCGCAGGAAGGTGTAGTACTGCGCGACCACCTGGGCGCCGGGCCGGGAGAAGTTGAGCGCGAAGGTGGGCATCTCGCCGCCGAGGTAGTTGACCCGGAAGACCAGCTCCTGCGGCAGCGCCTCGTGGTCGCGCCACAGCGCCCAGCCGACGCCGGGGTAGACCAGCCCGTACTTGTGGCCGGAGGTGTTGATCGAGGCGACCCTGGGCAGCCGGAAGTCCCACACCAGGTCGGGGTCGAGGAAGGGCGCCACCATGCCGCCGGAGGCGCCGTCCACGTGCACCGGGACGTCGAGGCCGGTGCGCCGCTGGAGCTCGTCCAGGGCCGCGCAGATCTCGGCGACCGGCTCGTAGGAGCCGTCGAAGGTGGAGCCGAGGACGCCGACGACGCCGATGGTGTCCTCGTCGCACAGCTCGACCGCGCGCAGGGCGTCGAGGTGGAAGCGCTCGCCCTCCATCGGGGCGGTGCGCGCCTCGACCTCCCAGAAGGTGCAGAACTTCTCCCAGCACACCTGGACGTTGACGCCCATCACCAGGTTGGGCCGGGCCCCGGCCGCGTAGCGCTCGGCGTTGCGGCGCATCCAGCGGCGCTTGAGCGCGAGGCCGGCCAGCATGCAGGCCTCGCTGGAGCCGGTGGTGGAGCAGCCGACGGCGGCGTCCGGGTCGGGGGCGTGCCACAGGTCGGCGAGGATCGCCACGCAGCGCCGCTCCAGTTCGGCGGTCTGCGGGTACTCGTCCTTGTCGATCATGTTCTTGTCCAGGCACTCGGTCATCAGCCGGGTGGCCTGCACCTCCATGGAGGTGGTGACGAAGGTGGCCAGGTTGAGCCTGGCGTTGCCGTCCAGCATCAGCTCGTCGTGGATCAGCTGGTAGGCGGTGTCGGCCGGGACGGGGCCGTCGCCGAGGCGGTGCAGCGGCGGCGCCAGCTCCATCGCGCCGAGCGGGTCGGCGGTGGCCACGAACGGGCTGATGCTCAGCCGGCGGTCGTCGCCGGCCCCCTTGTGCAGCGCCATGGGTGCCTGTCGCCCTTCGCCCGGGTGGCCGTGTCCCGTCCCACGCTGCCACCGGGGGCGGGCTGACGCACCTTCATCGGGCGGATCCGCGGAGCCGGACGGCTCAGGCGGCCGTCTCCGGGTGGATCCGCTCCCGGGCGGCCCGGTACTGGCGCAGCACCGCGGAGCCGATCGCCAGGTCCTGGTCGCCCTCGGGCTCGACGGTCTCGGCCCCGGCGAGCTCCCACTGCGGCGGCCCGGGCGTGCCGGCCAACGCCCAGGCGGCCTGCCGGGCGGCCCCGCGGGCGGCGTGGGCGCCCGGCGGGGGGATGACGACGGGGACGCCGAACACCAGCGGGGCCACGTGCCGGACGGCGGGCAGCCGTCCGGCGGTGCCGAGCAGGAACACCCGCTTGATCCCCACGCCCTGGGCGCGCAGGACGTCCAGGGCGTCCGCGATGTTGCAGAGCATGCCCTCGACGGCGGCCCGGGCCAGGTGCTGCGGGGCCATCGACTCGGCCCGCAGGCCGGACAGGGTGCCGGCCGCGTGCGGCAGGGCGGGGGTCCGCTCGCCGTCCAGGTAGGGCAGCAGGACGAGGCCGTACGCGCCGGGGGAGGAGTGCAGGGCGAGGTCGCTCAGCCCGTCGAGGTCCTGGCCGAGCAGGGCGGCGGTGGAGCGGAGGACCTGGGCGGCGTTCAGGGTGGCGACCATCGGCAGGTGGTGGCCGGTGGCGTCGGCGAAGGAGGAGACCAGCCCGGTGGCGTCCACGACGGCCCGGTCGTGCACCGCGAAGATCGTCCCGGCGCTGCCCAGCGAGACCACCGCGTCGCCGGGGCGCAGGCCGAGGCCGAGCGCGGCGGCCATGTTGTCGCCGGTGCCGGCCGAGATCAGCAGGCCCTCGGGGGTGTGCCCGGCGGGCTCGGCGGGGCCGAGGACGTCGGGCAGCTTCAGCTCGTGGCCGAGCGCGAGCTTCACCAGGTCCTGCCGGTACTCGCCGGTGATCGGGGACCAGTAGCCGGTGCCGGAGGCGTCGCCCCGGTCGGTGGTGCGGCGCTTGGGGCTGCCGAGCAGCTGGGAGACCAGCCAGTCGTGCGGCAGCAGCACCTCGGCCACCCGGCGGGCGTTGGCGGGCTCGAACTCGGCCAGCCAGCGCAGCTTGGCGATGGTGTACGTCGGCCCGGGGACGGCGCCGATCGCGGCCGTCCAGGCGGCCGGGCCGCCGAGGGCGTCGAGCAGCTTGGCGGCGGCCCCGCTGGAGCGCGGGTCGTGCCAGAGGATCGCGGGCCGCACCAGCACGCCGCCCGCGTCGAGGCCGATCATGCCGTGCTGCTGCGCGCTGACTCCGATCGCGCGGACGCCCTCCAGCAGGCCGCCGGCGGCCGCGTCGCCGAGGGAGTGCAGCCAGACCTGCGGGTCGGCCTCGCCGGCCCGGGTCTCGGTGCCCTCGGGGACGGGGTGCGGAGCCTTCCCGGAGCGCAGCACGGCACCGGTCTCGGCGTCGCACGCGACGATCCGGGTGCGACTGGTCGAGCTGTCTATCCCCGCGACGATGGCCATGTCGAGATCATGCCTCAGCCCGGCCCGGGACGCGTCCGGACCGGGGAGGCCTTTGCCCGTTCGGTACCCGGGGGGCCTGTCTTCGGCCCCCCGGACACCCGGACTTCACCGGGGTGTCACGGCCGGAAGGTACCCCAGCCGTCGTCCTCCGGGCGGGCCCGGTTGAAGTACGGCACCCGGTCGGTCACGGCGGCCGGCAGGTGGTCGCCGACCCGGTCCGCGACCGCGCCGGCGGCCTTCCCGGCCACTGCGCCGGCCTGCTGCCTGGCCCGGTCCGTCGCGCCCTGGACCTTGGGGCTCCGGGCGATCTGCCGGGTGACCTTGGCGATCTGGTCGTAGCGTTGGCGCCCGGCCCGGGAGCCAAGGACGTAGCCGGCCGCGAGTCCGACGGCCAACGACAGCTTCCACATGATCGGATTCCACCCTCTCCTGGCGGCCTTCTGCCGCATTGCCCTACCCGTCCGTCGGGACGGCGAACCGTCCGCGTCCCCAGCATCCCCGGGGGGTGCGCCCGGCGCGCGCGGGGCACGCCGCACGGGGCTCCGGGGCGGCGGGGGAAAGCGATTGGCGGACCACCCCCCCGAGTGCGCTAATGTATGTCCCGCAGCGAACGCCGAGGAGCCCGGGGAACCGGGGGCCGGAGCGGAAGCCGATCCCCCATAGCTCAATTGGCAGAGCAGCCGACTGTTAATCGGCAGGTTATTGGTTCGAGTCCAATTGGGGGAGCTCCGGAAGCGGTCCCTCGGGGTCCGTTCTTCCGTCCGTGGTACGGCAGTTGTGTACCGCGATCCCGCATAGCTCAATTGGCAGAGCAGCCGGCTGTTAACCGGCAGGTTTTTGGTTCGAGTCCAAATGCGGGAGCTGCACCGGGTGCGCCCGGTGACTGCTCAGAGCGAAGGCCCCTCGGACGACCGGGGGGCCTTCGTGTTTCCCGCCTACGTGTCGTCTCCGTCACACCGAGCTCTGTCACCCCGGGCCCCGTCACCCCCGGGCCGTCAGGCGGTCGCCTGCTGGTACAGGTCGGAGACCCGGCCGTCGAAGGTGATGCTGTACGACGTGCCGGGGGTGTCCCCGCCCTCCTCGTAGCCGCCGATGACGCCGACGACCGTCCCGCCGGGGGTGACCCACGGGCTGCCGCTGGTGCCGTCGGTGTAGCCGCCGCAGTCGAAGCGCTCCTGGGTGGGGCTCTGCGAGCGGGTCCGGACCGAGCAGGTGATCGGCTCGTCGCGCTCGTTGGGGTAGCCGGTGACCGACACGTCCAGCCCGAAGCCCTGGCCGGTGGCGAGCCGGTTGCCGCCGACGGCGTCCTCGACCTCCCGGCCGTCGACCGGGCGGACGGTGATGAACGCCACGTCGTACTCGGGATCGTCGTCGTCCGCCCAGCGGGGGTCGACGGTGATCGACTGCACCGGCCAACTCCCGTAGGGGGAGTATCCGTTGCGGTAGCCCGGGGTGAACACCAGGCCGTCCAGCAGGCCGACCCTGCGGTTGTGCACGCAGTGCGCGGCGGTCACCAGCAGGTTGTGCCCGGGGCTCTGGACGACGCTGGCCGTGCAGGCCCGCGGGCCCTGCGGGGTGCGGACCGAGAGGGTGCCGATGCGGTCGCGGGCCGCGCTCTGCTGCGCGACCTCGGCGGTGGGCGCCTGGTCCGTCCCGGCGCAGGCGGTGCCGGCGGCGAGCAGCAGGGCCGTCAGCGCGGCCGTCCGTGCGGCGCGCGCGGGCCGTGCCGGGCGGGGGGCCATCGGGGCTCCGTCTCGTTCCTCGGGGCGGGTGCGGGTCCTTCGATCCGCCGTTCGTGAGGAAGATCTACCAGGCCGCGCGCGGCAGCGCCACTGCCGATCGTTCGATCACACCGCGGCGGGGCGCCCGGACCCGCCCGGCTACTGGGTCGCGCGGTCGTAGAGCGCCTGGACGCGGTCCCCGAAGTAGCTGGTGTACGAGATGTCGGGGTTGTCGCCGCCCTCCTGGTAGCCGCCGATCACGCCGACCACCGTGCCGGTCCTGGTACTCGGGTCGAAGTCGGTGACCCACGGGCTGCCGCTGGTGCCGCCGGTGTAGTCGGGGCAGTCGATCCGCAGCTGGGTGGGGCTCTGTTCGACGGTGTTGTTGGCGCAGGTGATCGGGACGTCGCTGGTCCCGGGGTAGCCGGTGACCCGCACGGGGAGCTGGTAGCCGAGGTCGACGCCCAGTTTGTTGGCGCCGAGCACCTGCTGCACCTGCTGCCCGTTCTGGGCCCCGACGACGGCGAAGGCGACGTCGACGTCCGGGTCGGCGTGGTCCTTCCAGCCGTCGTCGACGGTGACGGCCACCAGCGGCCAGATGCCGCTCGGGGTGTCGCCGTTGCGGTAGCCGGGCACGAAGACCAGGTCGCTGCGCTGGCCGAGCTTCGGGTCCCAGACGCAGTGCGCGGCGGTGACGACGAGGTTCTGGCCGGCGCTGTCGACCACGCTGGCGGTACAGAAGTGGTCGCCGTCCGCGTTGCGGGTGAAGACGGCGCCGACCAGGCCGTTGAGCACGGTGGGCCGGGCGGTGCGGGTGATCCCGGTGTGCTTGCCGATCGCGCCCTTGAGGCGCTGGCGGCTCCAGCCGTGGGCGCCGTCCGACGTGGCGGACGAGGCGCCGGGCGAGGCCGGGGCCGAGGTGACGGTCGGGGTGCCGGCGCCGGGCCGGGCCGCCGTGGTGCAGCCGGCCGCCGCCAGCAGCACCAGCACGGTGCCCGCCGCCACTCCCGCCTCACGCATCGTCACCCGCTCAGGCTGCCCGCCCGCCGCCGCGCGTGCCAACCGGACTGGTCCGCACGGAAACCGCGTGCACGCCTGCGCACCCCATGTGCGCCCCCGGCGCGCACCGCGGGTGATCGACCGGCTATGCTGCCCGGGACGGCCTTTCGGGGCCGTCTGCTGCTGCCGTGGCCGACGACCGGCGCGCGCGGCGAACCGGGGCGGTAGCTCAGCCGGTTAGAGCAGGGGACTCATAATCCCTTGGTCGTGGGTTCGAGTCCCACCCGCCCCACCCAGATCGACCGGCCCATCGGGCCGCGGGGTCGCTGACCTGCGAGAACTGTAGGCGAACGGCGACCGTCCGGCGGTGATTACACGCCGAAGTTCACCCGCCCGGTAAGGGCCCGGGAACGTTCCGCTGACGTTCCGGGCGCCTGAGCAGCGCGTTTGCGGTCCCTCGGCCGCCACCTCCCGTCGTTCCGTTCCGGCCCCTGGCCCGCTTGCGCGAAAAGTGATATCACTTTGATTGCTAGGCGGAATCACTCGCTGGAGGAGCCGGTCCCATGACCACACCGCGCATCCCCGTCGACGTCGACGACGAAGACGGCCCCGTCCTGGACCTGCCGGTCCCCAAGATCACCGAACGCCTCATCACCCCCCGCGCCGGCCTGCCGGTCCTCGGGGCCGGCCTGCTCGGGCTGGTCGCGGGCGCCGCCCTGGTCATCGTCGGCGGCGTGCAGATCGCCGGCGGCACCAAGGGCCTCGGCACCGCCCTGGTGGTCGCCGGGCCGGTGCTCGCGCTGGCCTCGCTGGTGGTGCTGGCCGGCCTGACCGTGGTCTCGCCCGGCGAGGCCCGGGTGGTCCAGCTGCTCGGCGACTACCGCGGCACCATCCGCACCGAGGGCCTGAGCTGGGTGAACCCCTTCACCAGCCGTCGCCGGATCTCCACCCGGATCCGCAACCACGAGACCGAGACCAGCAAGGTCAACGACGCCGACGGCAACCCGATCGAGATGGCCGCCGTCGTGGTCTGGCAGGTCGAGGACACCGCCAAGGCCGTGTTCGAGGTCGACGACTACACCGACTTCGTCGCCATCCAGACCGAGACCGCCGTCCGGCACATCGCCGGCAGCTACCCCTACGACGCCCACCGCGAGGGCGAGTTGTCGCTGCGCGACGGCGCCGAGGAGATCACCCGCAAGCTCTCCGCCGAGATCGGCGCCCGGGTCGTGTCGGCCGGCGTGCGGGTCGTCGAGTCCCGGATCACCCGGCTCGCGTACGCGCCCGAGGTCGCCCAGGTGATGCTGCAGCGCCAGCAGGCCGGGGCCGTGGTGGCCGCGCGCAGGCTGATCGTCGAGGGCGCCGTCGGTATGGTCGAGGAGGCCCTGGACCGGCTGGCCGAGCGCGACGTCGTCGAACTGGACGAGGAGCGCAAGGCGGCCATGGTGAGCAACCTCCTCGTGGTGCTCTGCGGAGACCGCGGCACCCAGCCGGTCGTGAACACGGGCTCCCTCTACCAGTAAGGAGCGGCGCGGCGTTGGCGACCGAGCGGAAGAAGATCCTGCTGCGCCTGGACCCGGCGGTGCACGACGCGCTGGCCCGGTGGGCGGCGGACGAACTGCGCAGCGCGAATGCACAGATCGAGTTCCTGCTCCGCCGCGCCCTCACCGACGCGGGGCGGATGCCCAGCGGTGCGGCGACGCTTCCCCGGCGCGGCCGACCGCCCAAGGAGAGCCCGGAGGACGGCCCCGACGCCGACTGACCGGGCGGCCCACCCAACCGTCCCCAGCCTGGAGCCCACGATGGACGTGCCCACCACCCTCCCGGAGAAGCTGTACCTGCTGGCCTACGACCCCGAGCGCGGGCGGCACACCGGCACCCTGAACCTCGACCCGGCCCTGCGGGCGGCGGCGCTCACCGAACTCCTCCACCGCGGGCTGATCCGCGACGACGGCCGGCACCCGGTCGGCGTCGACGGCGCGGCCGACGGCCTCGACCCGCTGTCCGCCCGGCTGCTGGAGCAGATTCGCCAGGGACGCCGGCGCAGCTGGAAGAGCTGGATCGGGCGCCAGGGATTTCCGTCGCACATGGTTCGCGACGGGCTCGCGGCCGATGGCCGGATCCGGGTCGAGAAGCGCCGGGTCCTCGGGATCTTCCCGGTCGCCCGGGTCACCCTGCCGGAGCCCCGGGTGCACAAGGCGTTGGCCTCGGGCATCACGTCGGCGCTGAAGGGCCCGCTCAGCCGGGTCGACCGGGCCGACGCCGCCCTGGTCGCGCTGGCCGACGGCGCCCGGCTGGGCTCGGTCCTGACGTGGCGCCGGCGCCGCGAGTTCCGGGCCAGGATCGACAAGCTGGCCCCCGTCACCGGCCCCATCCGGCGCGCCCTGCGCCGCGCGGTCGACGCCCAGAACTCGGACGGCGGGGCGGGCTGACCCGACCGCACGACCGCACGACCGCACGACCGCTCGACCGTGAGCCCGGCCGCCGATCCGGCGGCCGGGCTCCGTGCTGTCCGCCCCCGGCGCCGCCACCCGCCATCCACCGATCGGTTGATCGGCGCTCCACCGCATCGTCCGAGCGATAGGACCGGCTGGTCGATCCGCCGCAAGGCCCCCGCGCGGGAAGCTCGTTGTGAGCCGGGGAGCGCCCGGGACGAACGGGAGGGAGCGGCACGATGGCCGTGATCGAGGTGGCGGGCCTGCGGAAGGCGTACGGGCGGCGCCAGGTGCTGGAGGACGTGTCCTTCACCGTGGAGCGCGGCGAGGTGTTCGGCCTGCTGGGCCCGAACGGCGCCGGCAAGACCACCGCCGTCGAGTGCTGCGAGGGCCTGCGCCGGGCCGACTCCGGGACCGTCCGGGTGCTCGGCCTGGACCCGGTCCGCGACGCGCACAAGCTGCGCCCCCGGATCGGCATCCAGCTCCAGCAGGCCCAGCTGCAGGGCGCGCTGCGGGTCGGAGAGGCGCTGGAGCTGTACGCCGCCCTCTACCCGAAGCCGCGGGAGCCGCGCGAGCTGCTCGACGAGTGGGGGCTGGCTGGCGAGGTCCGGACGCCCTTCGACAAGCTCTCCGGCGGCCAGCGCCAGCGGCTGTTCATCGCCCTCGCGCTGGTCGGCGACCCGGAGGTGGCGTTCCTGGACGAGCTGACCACCGCGCTCGACCCGCAGGGCCGCCGGGACACCTGGGAGCTGGTCCGCCGGATCCGCGACAACGGCGTGACGGTGGTGCTGGTCTCGCACTTCATGGACGAGGTCGAGGCGCTCTGCGACCGGGCCGCCGTCCTGGACGGCGGGCGGATCGTCGCCGCCGGCACCCCGGCCGAGCTGGTCGCCCGCTCCGGCACCGGCGGCACCCTGGGCTTCCGCCCCACCGTGCCGCTGGACACCGCCCGGCTGGCCGCCCTGCCCGGGGTTACCGCCGTCGAGGAGCGGGACGGCCGGATCGAGGTCACCGGCACCGGGGACTTCGCCGACGAGGTGACCGGCCTGCTCGCCCGCGAGGGCATCGTCGTCACCGGCCTGCGGATCCGCGAGCACAGCCTCGACGACGCCTACCTCGCCCTCACCCGCCACCACGCCTGAGCCACCGCACTCCAGAAACGGACCCACCGCCATGAACCACACCGTCCACGCCGTCCGCCGGATGGCCACCGTCGAGGCCCGCCTGTTCCTCCGCGACCCGCTGACCGCGTTCTTCAGCCTGGCCTTCCCGGTCCTGCTGCTGGTCGTCCTCGGCTGCATCCCGGCCCTGCGCCGCACCTCGCCCGACCTGCACGGCATGAGCACCATCCAGCTGTACGCGCCGATCCTGGCCGTCTTCACCCTGCTGCTGCTCGGCCTCAACGGCCTGCCGTCGCTGCTCTCCGCCTACCGCGAGCGCGGCGTGCTGCGCCGGATGTCGGCCAGCCCGGTCCGCCCGGGGCTGCTGTTCGGCGCGCTCGTGCCGATGTACGTCGGCATCGCGACCGTCTCGGTGCTGCTGGTCGTCCTCGGCGGGCTGGCCCTCGGGGTGCCGCTGCCGCGCCAGCCGCTGGGCTTCCTGCTGGCCTTCGTGCTCGCCGCCGCCGCGATGATGTCGGTCGGCCTGCTGATCGCCTCGTTCGTCCCCTCGGCCAAGGCCGGCAACGCGGTCGGCGCCCTCGCCTTCTTCCCGATGATGTTCTTCTCCGGGATCTGGCTGCCCCGCGACATGTCGCCCGCGCTGCTCGACCGGATCGGCGACTTCACCCCGAGCGGCGCCGCCGTCCAGGCCCTCCAGGACTCCTGGAACGGACACTTCCCGCACGCCGTGGGCCTGCTCACACTCGCCGCGTACGCGGTGCTCGCGGGCGCCGCCGCTGCCAAGCTGTTCCGGTGGGAATGATCAAGGAGCCGGCCGCGGACGAGAACACCCTCGGCGACTGGCAGCACCGCCTGGACCGGCTGATCGGCCCGCTGTGCTACGTCGCCCTGCTGATCGCCCTCGCGCTGGCCCTCCTGGTCCCGGTCCCGACCGCGCGCTCCGCCGCCGCCACCCTCCCGGCGGCGGCCGCCGCGTTCCTGTGGCTGGTGCTGCGCTCCGCCCTCGACCGCCGGCCGCTCCCGGACGGGCGCGCCCGCTGGGCCGGTGCCCACTTCGCCGTCCTGCTGGTGCTGATCACCGTCCTGGTGCTGGACAACCCGTACTTCGGGTTCTTCGCCTTCACCGGCTACCTGCACGCCGCCCGGTACCTGCGCGGCCGGGCCCGGATCGCCGGCGCGGCGGCCACCACCGTGCCGAGCGCGCTCTCCCAGACCGGCGGGGTGCTGCCCGCCGGCGCCGCCCAGGTCGGCGGGCTCCTCGCGGTCATGGCCTTCAACCTGGTGGTCGTCGGCGTGATCCTCGCGCTCAGCGAGGTCACCGACCGGCTGAGCCTGCGCCGCAAGGCCGCCAACGCCGAACTCGCCGAGGCCAACCGGCTGCTGACCGAGATGCTCGCCGAGAACGCCGGACTGCACGCCCAGCTCCTGGTCCAGGCCCGCGAGGCCGGGGCCGCCGACGAGCGCCGCCGGCTCGCCCGCGAACTGCACGACACCGTCGCCCAGGGCCTGGCCGGCATCGTCACCCAGCTCCAGGCCGCCGACCTGGCCCGCGAGCAGGACACCCCGGTCGAGCAGTGGCGCCGCCACCTCGACAACGCGGCCGGCCTCGCCCGCGAGAGCCTCACCCAGGCCCGCCGGGCCGTCCACGCGCTGCGCCCGCTGGAACTGGAGCGCGCCGCCCTGCCGGAGGCGCTGGCCGAGCTCGCCGAGCAGTGGCAGGAGCGCAACGGCACGACCGCCGGGCTGACCGTCACCGGCGAGGCCCGCCCGCTGCACCCCGAGGTCGAGGTGACGCTGCTGCGGATCGCCCAGGAGTCGCTCGCCAACGCCGCCAAGTACGCGCGGGCGGGCCGGGTCGGACTGACGCTCTCCTACATGCCGGGCCTCGTCACCCTGGACGTCCGGGACGACGGGGTCGGCTTCGACCCGGCCGCCGAACCGGCCTCCCGGGCCACCGGCGGCGGCTACGGTCTCGCCGTGATGCGCCGCCGCGCCGAGCGCCTCGCGGGCCGGCTCGACCTGGAGACCGAACCGGGCGCCGGCACCACGGTGACCGCGACCCTGCCGGCGATCGGCATCGAGGAATGAGGGGGACCTTCGTGAACGAGGCACCGATCAGGCTGCTGCTGGTCGACGACCACCCGGTGGTCAGGGACGGGCTGCGCGGCATGTTCACCGCCGCCCCCGGCTTCGAGGTGGTCGGCGAGGCCGGCGACGGCGCGGAGGCGCTGCCGCTGATCGCCGCGCTGCTCCCGGACGTCGTGCTGATGGACCTGCGGATGCCGCGGATGGACGGCGTCACGACGATCCGCACGATGGCCGAGCGCGGCCTGACCAGCCGGGTGCTGGTGCTCACGACGTACGACACCGACGCGGACGTGCTGCCCGCCGTCCGGGCCGGCGCGACCGGCTACCTGCTCAAGGACGCGGCCCGCGAGGAGCTCTTCCACGCCGTCCGGGAGGCCGCCCGCGGCGCCTCGGTGATCGCGCCGACGGTCGCCGCCAAACTGCTCGGCCAGGTCCGCGAGCCGGTCCGGGAGGCGCTCAGTCCGCGCGAGGTGGAGGTGCTGGAGTTGGTCGCCTCCGGCGCGACCAACCGAGAGGCCGCGGCCCGGCTGTTCATCAGCGAGGCGACGGTGAAGACCCACCTCATCCACATCTACACGAAGCTCGACGTCAAGGACCGCGCGTCCGCCGTCGCCGCCGGCTACAACCTGGGCCTGCTGACGCCGACGCCGCCTCGGTAACCTGGGACGGTGCTCGAACCTGCTCTGCTGCCGACCCCGCTGGTGGACTGCACCGACGAGGCGCTCGCCCGGGCCGGGGTCGAGCTCCGGCTCAAGCGGGACGACCTCCTGCACCCGGCCGTCCCCGGCAACAAGTGGCGCAAGCTCGGGCCCAACCTGGCGGCGGCGGTCGAGCAGGGCCATACCCGGCTGCTCACCTTCGGCGGCGCGTACTCCACGCACCTGCGCGCGGTCGCGGTGGCCGCCGCGGCGCTGGGGCTGGAGAGCGTCGGACTCGTCCGCGGCGACGAGCTGGCCGGCCGGCCGCGCAACTGGTCGCTGCGGGCGGCCGAGGCGGCCGGGATGGAGCTCGCCTTCCTGTCCCGCACGGAGTACCGCGAGGCGACCGGCCGCAGTGGCTCCGCCGATGCGGAGGGCCGGGCGGCGCTGCAACGGCGGTGGGGCCCGTGCCTGGTGCTCCCCGAGGGCGGTTCCAACGCGCTCGCCGCGATCGGCGCGGCGGCGATCCCGGCCGAGCTGACCGACCTCGGCGCCCGTGACGTCGTCTGCTGTCCGGTCGGCACCGGCGGCACGCTGGCCGGGATCGCGGCGGGCCTGCCGTCCGGTGCCCGGGCGCTCGGCGTGGCGGTGCTGCGCGGCGGCGCGGGTTACCTGGAGGACGAGGTCGCGCGGCTCCACCGGGCCGCGTACGGGCGGGAGTTCGGCAACTGGCGGATCGACCACGCCCACCACGGCGGCGGCTACGGCAAGGTCCGGCCCGAACTCGCCGCCTTCGCCGAGCGGTTCGAGCGCCGACACGGCGTCGCGCTGGAGCGCCGGTACGTCGCGAAGCTCCTGGCCGCCCTCCACGACCTGGCCGCCGAGGGGGAGTTCCCCCGCGGCACCCGTCTGACGGCCGTCGTCACGGGCCTGCCGGACCCGGTCTGAGCCCTGCCCGGCGTCCTACCCGAACGTGAGGTTCGTGCAGGGGTCGGTGTCGGCGTTGCGCTCGTTCTCCGCTATGCCCGTCGGGATCCCGCCGGGCACCGTCGCGGTCGGACTCGGGCTCGCGCCCAGGTCGTTGATCTGGGTGCCGGCCGGCTGGTAGTCGCGGCCGAGGGTGACGGTGACCGCCCCGCTGCCGGGTTCCTCGACGGCCTTGGCCCCCGGGAAGAGGGCGGCCACCTGGTCGGCGGCGGCCTTCAGCGCCGGGTCGTAGAAGACCTGGGTGGTCTGCCGCCCGGGGTCGTTGGCGCCGAGCGTGACGTTCGTGAAGCCGCGCGCCTTGAGCGCCGCCGCGCCGGAGCCGGCCAGGCCCGAGGTGCCGACCCCGTTGACCACGACGACCGGCGCCGCGGCCTGCTCGGGCGCGAGCGGCCCGGCGGAGGCGGACGCCGTCGCGCCGGCGCTCGCGGACGCGGTGGCCGCGCCCGTGCCCGCGGTGCCCTGACCGTCGAGGGTGCGGTCCTCCTTGAGCAGCTTCCACAGGGTGTCCGCGTCGGGCTGCACCAGCCGGACGCGCTCCCCGGCGAAGCGCCAGGGCGCGGTGACGAAGGTGACGTCGGAGAGCTTGATGTCCTGGACGGACCGGGCGAAGTCCACGAGCTTCATCGCGGTGCCGAGGCCCTCGTCCACGGTGAGCGACTTGGTGGCCGCGTCGGCCAGCGGCAGCAGGGTGGGCAGCGAGAAGCCCTGGGCCTGGACCTTCTTGATCATCGAGGAGAGGAAGGCCTGCTGGCGCTTCATCCGGCCTATGTCCGAGCCGTCGCCGATGCCGTGCCGCGTCCTCAGGTAGTCCACCGCGGACTGTCCGGAGAGCTTCTGCAGGCCCTTCTTGAGGTGGATGCCGTACTGGTCGACGTCGTTGGGCACGCAGGCGTCCACGCCGCCGATGGCCTCGGTCATCGCGGCCGCGCCCTTGAAGTCGACCACGACGGTGTGGTCGATCCGCAGGCCGGTGAGGCTCTCGACGGTGTTCTGCGTGCAGGCCGGGTTGCCGTGCGCGAACTGGCCCAGGCTGAAGGCCGAGTTGAACATCTGGTCGTTGCGCGGCCTGGTCCAGGTGCCGTCCTGCAGCTTGCAGGACGGGATCGTGACCAGGGTGTCCCGGGGTATCGAGACGCCGACGGCGTGCTTGTGGTCCGCGTATATGTGCACCAGGATCGCGGTGTCCGAGTTGCCGACGCCCTCGTCGCCGCCGCCGAGCGCGTCGTTGCCGTCGTCCCGGGTGTCCGAGCCGAGCAGCAGGACGTTGACCGGCACCTGGGCGCCCGGCGTCGCCGGGGCGGGCGCGGGCGGGCGCTCGGTGGCGACGCCGCCCGCGTCGAACGTGGTGATGTTGTGGTCGAGCCGGTGGTAGAACCAGGCCCCGGCCCCCACGACGGACAGCACCAGGACGGCGGCCAGGCCGATGGCGGTCCGCAGGAAACGCCGCCTGGGCGAGCTGCTGCTCATCCTCGCGGTCCCCCCGTCTTCGTCTGTTGCTGTTCGGTGTTCGAACATTAGACGTTTCGGGAAGGCGTTCGGTTACCTCGGTGAAGGTCCGGGTTCGGCGCCCGCGCCTGTGATGCTGGTCACGCTCCGGGTCCGGAGGCGCCCGTGAGCATCCGTCGGAGCAGGTCGCGCAGGACCGTCCGCTCGTCCTGGCCGAGCGCGGCCAGCGGCTCGCGGGCGAAGTTCAGCGACTCGCGCAACTCCTCGGAGGCGGCGGCGCCGCTGTCGGTGGCGGCGACCAGCTTGACCCGGCGGTCCTGCCGGTCGGCCTCCCTGGTCACGAAGCCGCGGGACTCCAAGCGGTCGACGATGCCGGTGATGTTCGACGGCTCACAGCTGAGCGTCTGGGCGATCTGCCGCATCGGCATCGGCCCCCGGCGCAGGAGGGCGAGCACCTTGGCCTGGGCCCCGGTGAGCGACCGGGCGGCCGCGGCGTCCTCGTACTCGCGGTGGAAGAGCGCGACCAGGTTGGCCATGAGGTCGACGACCTCGCGGGTGATCTCGTCGGGCTGCTGCGGCGTGGCGGCCGCGGTCGGCTGCGTCTCCATGGGGCACAGTCTACCTGAAAAGTTGACAACCTGAACCTTTCATGTCCATCGTTACTTCATTCACTCAACATTTCATGTGTGAGACACCGCCGATCACTCCCAGGAACAAAGGAACAATCCGATGGCAGAGCAGGCAGCGCCGACCACCGCCCGTGAGTGGCACCTCGCCGCGCGTCCGCAGGGCTGGCCGGTCCCGGCCGACTTCGCCCTCGTCGAGGCCCCGGTCCGCACCCCCGGCCCGGGCGAGATCCTGGTCCGCAACGCCTTCCTCTCGGTCGACCCGTACATGCGCGGCCGGATGAACGACGTGAAGTCCTACCTGCCGCCGTTCCGGCTGGGCGAGGCCATGGACGGCGGCGCCGTCGGCTACGTCGTCGCCTCGGAGGCCGAGGGCTTCGCCCCCGGCGACGCCGTGCTGCACGGCCTCGGCTGGCGCGAGTACGCGACCGTCGACGCCAAGCGCGCCGTCAAGGTCGACGCCACCGCCGCCCCGCTCTCCGCCTACCTCGGCGTGCTCGGCATGCCCGGCCTGACCGCCTACGCGGGCCTGCTCGCCGTGGGCGCCCTCAAGGAGGGGGACAAGGTCTTCGTCTCCGGCGCGGCCGGCGCGGTCGGCTCGCTGGTCGGCCAGATCGCCCGGCTCAAGGGCGCCTCCCTGGTGGTCGGCTCGGCCGGCTCCGCGGAGAAGGTCGCCAAGCTGGTGGACGAGTACGGCTTCGACGCCGCCTTCAACTACAAGGACGGCCCGGTCGCCGAGCAGCTCGCCAAGGTCGCCCCGGAGGGCATCGACCTCTACTTCGACAACGTCGGCGGCGACCACCTGGAGGCCGCGATCGGCGCGCTCGGCGTGCACGGCCGCGCGGTGCTCTGCGGTGCCATCGCCCAGTACAACGACACCACCGCGCCCGCCGCCCCGCGCAACCTCGCGCTCGCGATCGGCAAGCGGCTGCGCCTGGAGGGCATGCTGGTCGGCGACCACGCCGCGCTCCAGCCGCAGTTCGTCGGCGAGGTCGCGGGCTGGCTCGCGGCCGGCGAACTCCGTTCCGACGAAACCGTGGTGGACGGCTTCGAGAACGCGGTGGAGGCCTTCATCGACCTGCTGCGCGGCGCCAACACCGGCAAGATGGTCGTCCGCCTGGACGCCTGACCCGTCATCAGGAAATCCGACCGCCCCGCCGCCCGCCCCGGGCGCGCGGGGCGGTTTGCATGCACGGCGCAGGGAGGGTCGTCGCACTACCGTATTCCGGCCGGATCCGAAAGCACGTCATCCATCGTGCGGGGCGGCGCGGTACGGTGGTCCCGCCTGGCGATGGGGCCGTTCGGGGGAGAGATCCGGCCGAGGGGTAGACCTCGTTGAGGATTCGACTAGCATTGAGCGAAAGCCTGTCCGTTTTGCTCAATTTAGTGGCTTAATGTCGGCAAACGTGGGTAACTGTGGATCAACTGCAGGCACGAGGCAGCTGGGGAAGGCGACCCTCGTCCACAGCCTGGAGGTCCCGGTGACGACACGTGGAGTTCTCTACATCCACTCCGCGCCCCGCGCGCTGTGCCCGCACGTCGAGTGGGCCGTCGCGGGAGTGCTCGGTGTGCGGGTGAGCCTGGACTGGATCCGCCAGCCGGTCGCACCCGGACACTGGCGCGCCGAGCTCTCCTGGCAGGGTGAGCCCGGAACGGCCTCGAAGCTCGCCTCCGCGCTGCGCGGCTGGCAGCTGATGCGGTACGAGGTCACCAGCGAGCCCTGCGCCACGGCGGAGGGCGAGCGCTACAGCAGCACGCCCTCGCTCGGCATCTTCCACGCCGTCACGGGCATCCACGGGGACATCCTGATCCCCGAGGACCGGCTGCGCGCCGTCCTGCTGCGCGCCCGCAGCGAGGGGGCCGACCTGGAGGCCGAGATCTCCCGGCTGCTCGGCAAGCCCTGGGACGACGAGCTGGAGCCGTTCCGGTACGCCGGTGAGGGCGCGCCGGTGCGCTGGCTGCACCAGGTGGTCTGACCTCCGGCACGCACCCCCGGAACGACGGAAGGGGCCGGCGCTCACGAAGAGCGCCGGCCCCTTCCGGACGTACGGGCGGGTCAGCGGGTGCGGAAGGCCAGCACCACGTTGTGGCCGCCGAAGCCGAACGAGTTGTTCAGCGCCGCGATCCGGCCCTCGGCGGGCAGCGCGCGGGCCTCGTCGCGCACGATGTCCGCGTCCACGTCGTCGTCGAGCTCCTCGACGTTGATGGTCGGCGGGGCGAGCCGGTTGTAGAGGGCCAGCACGGTGGCGACGGTCTCGATGCCGCCGGCGCCGCCCAGCAGGTGGCCGGTCATCGACTTGGTGGCCGAGACGGCGATGTGGTCCAGGTGCTCGCCGAGCTCCTTGCGCAGCGCCTTCAGCTCGGCGGTGTCGCCCTGCGGGGTCGAGGTGGCGTGCGCGTTGACGTGCACGATCTCGGCCTTGTCGAGGGTGTTGCGGTCGAACAGGTCGGCCAGCGCGCGGGCCACGCCGGCGCCGGTCGGCTCGGGCTGGGCGATGTGGTGGGCGTCCGAGGACAGGCCCTGGCCCACGGCCTCGCAGTAGATCCGGGCCCCGCGGGCCTCGGCGTGCTCGACCGACTCCAGCACGACGACGCCGGCGCCCTCGCCGAGGACGAAGCCGTCGCGGCCCTTGTCGTACGGGCGCGAGGCGCGCTCGGGATCGTCGTTGTTCTTGGACATCGCCATCATGTTGGCGAACGCGGCGATCGGCAGCGGGTGGATCGCGGCCTCGGTGCCGCCGGCCACCACGACGTCGGCGCGGCCGCTGCGGATCATCTCGATCGCGTAGCCGATCGCCTCGGCGCCGGAGGCGCAGGCGGAGACGGGGGTGTGCACACCCGCGCGGGCGCCGACCTCCAGGCCGACGTTGGCCGCCGGGGAGTTGGGCATCAGCATCGGGACGGTGTGCGGGGAGACCTTGCGGGAGCCCTTCTCCTTCAGTACGTCGTACTGGTCGAGGAGGGTGGTCACGCCGCCGATGCCGGAGGCGATGACCGCGCCGAGGCGCTCGGGGGCGAGCTTGGAGGACTCGTCGGTGGCCGGGGTCTCGTAGCCGGCGTCGGCCCAGGCCTCGCGGGCGGCGATCAGCGCGAACTGCGCCGAGCGGTCCAGCTTGCGGGCCAGCGGGCGGGGCAGGATCTCGCCGGGGTCGACCGCGGTGCGGGCGGCGATGCGGACGGGCAGGTCCGCGGCCCACTCCTCGGTCAGGGCCGACACTCCGGAACGGCCCGCCACCAGGTTCTCCCAGGTGGTGGCGGCGTCGCCGCCCAGCGGCGTGAAGGCGCCGATACCCGTGACGACCACGGTACGGTTTTCAGCGGTCACTGGTTCTTCTTCTCTCACGTTGGTGCGGGGTCGGCGGCGAGCCGGGGGGTGGGGCCCGGCCGGGCGCCCGGTGGGGGCGGCCCGGCCGGCGGGTCGGCCGACTCGGCGAGCCGACCGACGATCACGCGACCGCTCAGGCGGCGTTGGTGACGATGTACTCGACGGCGTCGCCGACGGTCTTCAGGTTCTTGACCTCGTCGTCCGGGATCTTGACGTCGAAGCGCTCCTCGGCGGCCACGACGACCTCGACCATGGAGAGCGAGTCGACGTCCAGGTCGTCGGTGAACGACTTGTCGATCTGGACGTCCTCGGTCGGGATGCCGGCGATCTCGTTGACGATCTCGGCGAGACCTTCCAGGACCTCGGCCTTGTCCATAGCCATACTGGCTGCTCCTCTTCGGTGTTGAACGCGTCCGACCGGCGGACGGACGCAGGCTTGCGGATGAGTGGGGCGAAACGCGCCTAGGGGAGCGTAACGACTGCCGCGGCGTACACGAGACCCGCCCCGAACCCGATGATCAGCGCGAGGTCTCCGCTGCGGGCCTCGCCGCTCTCCAGCATGCGCTCCATCGCCAACGGGATGGAGGCCGCCGAGGTGTTCCCGGTTTCGGTGATGTCGCGGGCGACCGGCACCGAGTCGGGCAGCTTGAGGGCCTTGATCATGGCATCGGTGATGCGCATGTTGGCCTGGTGCGGGATGAAGGCGCCGAGCTGGTCGGCGGTGATGCCGGCGGCGTCCAGCGCCTGCTGGGCCACCTTGGCCATCTCCCAGACGGCCCAGCGGAAGACCGTCTGGCCCTCCATCCGCAGGGCCGGCCACTTGGCCTCCTCACCCGCGCCGTTGACGGCGTCGGGCTTGGCGAACGCGGTGTCCCAGGCCTGGGTTTGCGAGATGACGTCCTTCTGCGAGCCGTCCGAACCCCAGATCACCTTGCCGATGCCGGGGGTGTCGGAGGGGCCGACGATCGCGGCGCCGGCGCCGTCGCCGAAGATGAACGCGGTCGAGCGGTCCGACTGGTCGGTCAGGTCGCTCAGCCGCTCGACGCCGATCACCAGCACGTACTCGGCGCTGCCGCCGCGGATCATGCCGTCGGCCAGGCCCAGGCCGTAGCCGAAGCCGGCGCAGGCGGCCGAGATGTCGAAGGCCGGGGCGGTGCCGCAGCCCAGGCGCTCGGCGATCTCGGTGGCGATCGCGGGGGTCTGCTTGAGGTGCGAGACGGTCGCGACGATGACGCCGCCGATCTGGTCGGGGGCGATCCCGGCCTGGGCGATGGCCTTGCCGGCGGCCTGCACCGACATCTCGGCGACGCTCTCCTCCGGACCGGCCCAACGGCGCTCGGCGATGCCGCTGCGGGTGCGGATCCACTCGTCCGAGGACTCGATCCACTCCAGGACCTCGGAGTTCGGGATCACGCGGACGGGACGGTAACCGCCCACGCCGTGGATCCGTGAGTACTCGGCCCCGGTCGAAGGACGAATCTGCGGCTTGCTCATGCGGCCACCTCGCTGCGCTCGGCGGTCGCTTCGCAAGATGCGCACCTGCCGATCATTCGTTCGCTGCGCTCACTCATGCCTGGCTCTCCTGGTCCTTACCGCCGTGCTCCGCGATCAGCTCGCGAGCCTTGTCGAGGTCGGCGGGGGTCTTGAGGGCGAGCGTCGCCACACCCTTGAGGTTGCGCTTGACCAGGCCGGTGAGCGTGCCCGCGGGGGCCAGCTCGATCACGGCGGTCGCGCCCAGCGCGGCCAGCGTCTCCATGCAGAGGTCCCAGCGGACCGGGTTGGAGACCTGCGACACCAGACGCTCCAGCACCTCGGTGCCGGAGGAGACCACCGCGCCGTCCCGGTTGGAGACGTAGCGCACCTGCGGATCGGCCACGGTCAGGGTCGGGGCCAGCTTCGCCAGCCGCTCGACGCCCGGGGCCATGTGCTCGGTGTGGAAGGCGCCCGCCACCTTCAGCGGGATCAGCCGGGCGCCGGTCGGCGGGTCCGCCTTCAGCGCCTCCAGCTGGGCGAGCGTGCCGGCAGCGACGATCTGGCCGCCGCCGTTGTTGTTGGCCGGGGTCAGGCCGTGCTCGGTCAGCTTGGCCGCGACGGCCTCCGGGTCGCCGCCGAGGACGGCGGTCATGCCGGTCTCGGTGACGGCGGCGGCCTCGGCCATCGCGCGGCTGCGCTCCCGGACGAAGGTCAGCGCGTCGTGGGCGCCGAGCACACCGGCGCCGGCGGCGGCGGTGATCTCACCGACGCTGTGGCCGGCCACGGCGCCGACCAGGGAACGGGCGGCGGTCTCGTCGGGGAAGAGCGCGCGGGCGGTGACCAGGCCGGCGGCGACCAGCAGCGGCTGGGCGACGGCGGTGTCCTTGATCTCCTCCGCGGAAGCCTCCGTGCCGGCGTGCAGGAGGTCGAGTCCGGCGACCTCCGACCAGCCGCTCAGGCGGTCGGCGACACCGTCGACCTCCAGCCAGGGGCTGAGGAAACCGGGGGTCTGGGCACCCTGTCCAGGGGCGACGATTACGAGCACGGTTCAACCCTCTCTCGCCAGGCGCCCGGGGGCGGGTAGGCGACGGTAACGAAGAAAACCATCCGGGATTGTAAGTTCCCTACATCCTGGTCAGCCCTGCTCGCCGACGGACGTCAGTCGGCCGAGGGCCAGGGCGATCCGCAGCGTGAACGCCGATCGAACGTCCGATGGCGCATAGCCCGTGACGTCGGTCACACGTCGGAGCCGGTAGCGCACCGTGTTCGGGTGGACGAAGAGCATCCGGGCGGCGCCCTCCAGCGAGGAGGCCTGCTCCAGGTAGACGCTCAGCGTCTCCAGCAGGGCCGAGCCCGCCTCGTCGAGCGGTGTGTAGATCTCCTCCACCAGCTGGCGGCGGGCTGCCTCGTCGCCGGCGAGCGCGCGTTCGGGCAGCAGGTCGTCGGCCAGCACCGGGCGGGGGGCGTCCGGCCAGGCGGCGCAGGCCCGCAGGCCGGCCGCGGCGGCGTGCGCCGAACGGGTGGCCGAAAGCAGGTCGGGCACGGTCGGGCCGACCACGACCGGGCCCGGCGCGAACTGGCCGATCAGTGCCCGGGCCGCGTGCACCGGCTCCTTGTCGCCGCCCACCACGACCACCAGGCGCTTGCCCAGGACGCCGGTCAGCACGTTCAGCTTGGCGTAGCGGGCGGCCCGCCGGATCGCCTCGACGACCAGCTCGCTGTCGCCGTCCGGGGCGCTGCCCATCACCACCCGGACCTGGCTCGGCTGGCCCCAGCCGAGCGCCGCGGCGCGCGAGAGCACTCCCTCGTCCGCATCGCCGGAGAGCAGCGAGTTGACGACCAGCGCCTCCAGCCGGGCGTCCCAGGCGCCGCGCGCCTCGGCCGCCTGGGCGTAGACCTGGGCGGTGGCGAAGGCGATCTCCCGGGCGTAGACCAGCACGGACTCGCGCATGTCCGCCTCGTCGCCGGGGGCGGCCACCTCCTCGATGGCCTCCTCCATCACCTCGATCGTGGTGCGGATCAGCTCGACGGTCTGGCGCAGCGTGATCGCCCTGGTCAGCTCGCGCGGGGCGGTGCCGAAGACGTCGGTGGAGATCGCCTGCGCGGCCTCCGGCTGGCGGTACCACTCGGTGAAGGCGGCGATGCCCGCCTGGGCGACCAGGCCGATCCAGGAGCGGTGCTCGGGCGGCATCCGCCGGTACCAGCCGAGCTGGTCGTCCATCCGCGCGATCGCGGCGCTGGCCAGCTTGCCCGAGGACTTCTCCAGCCGCTTGAGCGTCGCGGCCCGGCGCTCGGCGCGGTCCGCGGCGTTTCTGCGCTCCTGCGGGGTCAGGCGCGGCGCGGAGCGGCCGGGGCGGTGGCGGCCCGGTGCGGAGGCCGGGGCCTTCCCGCCCGGCGCGGGATTCTCGGTGGGGTCGCTGGTGGCGTCTGAGGAAGCGGCTGGCACAAGGACAAGACTGCCTCACGTGAGTCACTGCTCGTGCACACCCCCCGGCGGAGCGCCGCGGTGGCACCCGTCACACCGGTTACGGTGGGGCCGTGACCGACGCCCCCGCCCGCCCCCGCGCGGACCACCGCCGCACCGCCGAGCGCTACCTCTCCACCCCGGCCGAGGGCGTCGAGACCAGGCACGCGTTCTCCTTCTCGGGGCACTACGACCCGAAGAACACGCACTTCGGCGCGCTGCTCGCCTGCAACGAGGAACTCCTCGCGCCCGGGGCCGGGTTCGACGAGCACAAGCACCGGGACACCGAGATCCTCACCTGGGTCCTGGAGGGCGCGCTGGCGCACCGGGATTCGCACGGCCACAGCGGCGTGGTGCGCCCGGGGATGGTCCAGCACCTGAGCGCGGGCTCGGGCGTGACCCACACCGAGCGCAACGTCGGCGGTGCCGAGGGGCCGGTCCGGTTCGTCCAGATGTGGCTCCAGCCGGACGCGTTCGACGCGCCCCCGGCGTACGGGCTGCGCCGGGTGGAAGCGGCCGCGGGCGGGTTGACGCTGCTGGCCTCCGGGCTGGAGCGCGACGCCGGGGCGGACGTCCTGCGGCTGCGGCGCAGCGACGCCGCGCTCTGGCTGGCGACCGCGGGGCCGTGGCAGCCGCTGCCCCGACTGCCCTCCGCGGCTTGGCGCTACGCGCATCTGACGGCCGGCGCGCTGGGCTACCGGACGGTGCCGGGCCCGAAGGGCGAGGGGCGTTCGATGGTGCCGGGGGACAGCGTGCGGATCACCGGTGACGCGTTCGCGGACCCGTCGGCCGGTGAGACCGGCGCCGAACTCCTGCTGTGGGAGATGCACTCGCCGGTCTCGTACGGCTGACTCGGCCGGCCAGCTCCGGCAGCCAGGCCAGCCCCCGGCAGCTAGGCCAGCCCCGGCAGTTCGGCCAGCACCGCGTCGGACAGCTGCGGCCAGGCCTCGGCCGCCCAGGGGCCGAAGTCCCGGTCGGTGAGGGCGATGCAGGCGGCCCCGGCCGCCGGGTCGACCCACAGGAAGGTGCCGGACTGGCCGAAGTGGCCGAAGGTCGCGGGGGAGTTGGCGGTGCCCGTCCAGTGCGGGGTCTTGCCGTCGCGGATCTCGAAGCCGAGGCCCCAGTCGTTGGGGCGGCGGTGGCCGTAGCCGGGCAGCACGCCGCTGGTGCCGGGGAAGGCGACCTCGCGGGTGGCCCGGTGGACGGTGGACGGGTCGAGCAGCTTGGGGGACTGCAGCTCGGCGGCGAACCGGGTGAGGTCGGCGAGCGTGGACAGGCCGCCCGCGCCGGCCGGGGACTTGTGGGCGGTGTTGACCAGGGTGTCGTGCATGCCCAGCGGCTCGAACACCGCCTCGGCGGCGTAGCGCGAGAACTCGATCCCGGCGGCCGTGGCGAGGGCGTTCGCCAGCGCGTCGAAGCCGGCGTTGGAGTAGAGGCGGCGCTTGCCCGGCTCGCCGAACACCCGGTCCTCGTCGAAGCCGAGGCCGGAGGTGTGGGCGAGCAGGTGGCGGACGGTCGAACCGGGCGGGCCGGCCGGGTCGTCGAGCTCGAAGACTCCCTCCTCCACGGCGACCAGCGCGGCGTAGGAGGTGAGCAGCTTGGTCACCGACGCGAGCGGGAACAGGTGCTGCTGCGGTCCGTGCGAGCCCAGCACCGCTCCGTCCGAGCCCCGGACGACCGCCGCGGCGGCGTGGGGGACGGGCCAGTTCTCGATCATCCGCAAGCTCTCCATGGGCCCGACTCTAACGGGGCTCGAAAGCGGGTGGCGGGACCACCCGGTTGTGAGGCTTGCTTGGAGTGCACTCCAACTAGGTAGCGTCGTCGTCATCACGGCACAGGGGGTATCGGTCATGGCCACACTCGCACCCGTCGAGGTCGATCTGCGGAGCTGTTCCGAGGTGTTCGGCCGGCCGGTCGGCGATCCGGACCGGACTCCGCGGCACACCATCAGCGAGGTCTCGGCGGCCAGTGGACTGACCACGCACACCCTGCGCTGGTACGAGCGGATCGGCCTGCTCGACCCGGTCGACCGCGCGGTCGGCGGCCAGCGCCGCTACTGCGACGCCGACCTGCACCGGCTGGCCTTCCTCGGCCGGCTGCGGCTGACCGGCATGTCGGTGGCGGACATGCTCCGGTACGTCGACATGGCCCGCGAGGGCGAGCGGACGTACGAGGGCCGGCGGCAGCTGCTGGTGACGCAGCGCGAGGAGGTCCGCCAGCGGATCGCCGACCTCCAGGCCACTCTCGCCGTCCTCGACTACAAGATCGATCTCTACGCGGGGAAGATCGCCGACGCCTCCGGCGCACCCGTCCAGTGCCAGTACTACCGAGCAGAGGAAGAGCAGCGAGCATGACGCACCCCGCACTCCCCACCGCCCGACTCGGCGCCGACGGCCCGCTCGTCGGTGTCCAGGGCCTCGGCTGCATGGGCATGAGCGAGTTCTACGGCCCGACCGACACGACCGAGTCGCTGGCCACCCTGGACGCCGCCCTGGAGGCCGGCGTCACCCTGTTCGACACGGCCGACATGTACGGCTCCGGCCACAACGAGGAGCTGATCGGCCCGTTCGTCCGGGCCAACCGCGACCGGGTGGTGATCGCCACCAAGTTCGCCATCGAGCGCAGGGCGGAGGACCCGGGCTACCGGGCCGTCCGCAACGACCCCGAGTACATCCGGGCCGCGGTCGACGCCTCGCTGCGCCGGCTGGGTGTCGACGTCATCGACCTCTACTACATGCACCGCCGCGACCCGGCCGTGCCGCTCGCCGAATCCGTGGGCGCCATGGCCGAGTTGGTGCGGGCCGGCAAGGTGCGCCACCTCGGGCTCTCCGAGGTGACCGGGGCCGAGCTGAGCGAGGCGCACGCCGTCCACCCGATCGCCGCGGTGCAGTCCGAGTGGTCGGTGTTCTCCCGCGACGTCGAGCGCTCGGTGGTGCCGGCCGCGGCCGGGCTGGGCGTCGCGTTCGTGCCGTACTCGCCGCTCGGCCGGGGTTTCCTGACCGGCTCCTTCCAGGACGCCGAGCAGCTCCCGGCCGACGACTTCCGGCGCACCCAGCCGCGCTTCACCGGCGCCAACGCGAAGGCCAACGACGCCCTGCTGGAGCCGGTGCGGCGGATCGCGGCGGACCGCGGGGTGACGCCGGCCCAGGTCGCGCTGGCCTGGGTGCACCAGCGGGCGCAGGTGCACGGGCTCACCGTCGTGCCGATCCCCGGCACCCGCAAGCGCACCCGGCTCGCGGAGAACACCGCCGCCGCGACGCTGGAGCTCCGCCCCGCCGAACTGGCGCTGCTGGAGCCGGTGGCCGGCGAGGTGGCCGGGGACCGCTACCCGAGCATGGCGAACACGCAGGTCGAGCGCGAGTAACGGCCTTCGGGGCCGGGCGCGTTCGGCCCGGGGGGCTGCGCCGGCTCCCCGGGCCGCTCGCGTACGGCGGGTCAACTCCCGGCAATCGAACGGAATTTCGCATCGGGCGGGCAATCTCCGGGTAAAGCCTGACAACGGCCGTCATGATTGCTGCGATTCTGCTGCCATGAAGGCCGACCGGCTGCTCTCGATCCTCGTGCTGCTGCAGACCCGCGGCCGGATGCCCGCCACGGAACTGGCGGAGCGCCTGGAGGTGTCCGTCCGCACCATCTACCGCGACGTGGAGTCGCTCGCCGCGGCCGGCGTCCCGGTGTTCACCGAGCGCGGCCGGCGCGGCGGCATCGGCCTGCTGCCCGGCCACCGCGCCGACGTCGGCGGGCTGACCGGGGACGAGGCCCGCGCGCTGCTCGTGCTGTCAGCGCGGGGCGCGCACGGCGAGCTCGCGCTGGACGGGGCGCTCGGCTCGGCGCTGCGCAAGGTGATGGCGGCGCTGCCGGCGCCGGAGCCGCCCGCCGGCGGGCGCGGCGGCGAGCGCGTCCTGGTCGACCCGCCGCGCTGGCTGCCGAGCGGGGCCGGCGCCGCTGCCGGGCCAGACCTGGGCGAGCTGCAGTACGCCGTCTTCGCCGACCGGCGGCTGCGCCTGCGCTACCGGCACGGCGGCACGCCGGTGCCGGTGGAGTACACCGTCGACCCGTACGGCCTGGTGAGCCGGGCCGCGCTCTGGTACCTGGTGGCCGACCTGAACGGCGAGCCCCGGCTGTTCCGGGCCGACCGGGTGCTGGCCGCCGAGACGGCCGAGGAGCCGGTGCGCCGCCGCCCCGGGGCGGGGCTCGGCGACGTGTGGGCGGGGCTGCGCGAGCACGTGGAGCGGCGGCCGAACGAGCTGCCGGTGCGGGTACGGGTGCGGCGCGGGCGGCTGGACCTGTTCGTCCGTGTCCACGGCGGGCGGGTCACCGCGCAGCCGCCGGAGGCGGGCGCCGGGCCGGCCGAGGAGTGGGTCGAGCTGGCGATGGCGTTCCCCACGCCGGCCGCCGTCCGCGCGCTGCTCGCCTTCGGCCCGGAGGCCGAGGTGCTGTCCCCGCCCGCCGCCCGCCGGGAACTGGCCCGGGCGGCGGCGGAGGCGCTGAGGCTCTACCAGGAGTAGGGCGTGCCTTTCGCCCCCGGCCTTGAACTCCCGGCGGGGATCAGGAGCCGGACTGCGGCCGGAGGACGACGTCCTGGTAGTGGCCGAGCGAGATCGCCGCGAAGTTGTGCAGGCTGTCGGTGCCCTCGGTGAAGTAGCCGTTGTGGCCGGCCGCGCGGGCCGAGGAAATCTCCTCGGCGCCGAAGCCGGAGGACGTCGGGTCGGCGCCGTGGCCCAGACCGCCGACCTCCAGGTACGGGACGTTGCCGATCCAGTCGCTGGGGTTGCGGGTGGCCCACACCTTGACCCCGGTGCCGAGCTCGCTGGTGCTCTGCACGCCCATGCCGGGGCTGCCGAACACCATCATGTCGGTGACGCCGGAGGTGTCGGACGGCGAGGCCGCGGCGCGCGGGATCTCGGGGGCGGCGTCGCCGCAGACCACGGACCCGTAGGAGTGGCACAGCAGGGACGGCGGCGCGTCCGGGCGGGTGGTCTCCTTGAGCCCGGCGAGCAGGCGCTGCAGCCGGGGCGCGCCGATGTCGGCGAGGCGGGAGGTGACGGCGTCCGGGCCGAGGCCGGAGGGGGTGACGTAGCCGGTCCAGGCGATCACCGCGGTGCGGGTCTTCGGGGCCTGCTTGTGCTCCTCGGCGTACAGGGCGCGGGCCATGCCGGCGGGGGAGCGCAGCGGGTCGGCGGCCTGGTCGAAGTGGCCGAGGTCGGCGTCCGAGCCGGGCACCAGGACGGAGACCCGCTCGGCGTCGGCGAGGTCGCCCCACACCTCGGTGACCAGGCCGCGCCCGCGCGGGTCGAAGGCGAGGACCTGGCGGTCGGGGGAGAGCAGGTGCTCGACGTCGTTGGCGCGGGAGACGGCCAGCGCGCGGGCGTCGGAGTCGAGCTTGGGGTCGTTGGCGCGGGCGCGGGCGGCGTCGCGCTCCTCGGTGAGGGCGATCCGGTTGGCGCGGTAGCGCAGGTCGAGCGGGGCGCCGTCGAAGTTGCCGACGACCAGCGGGTACTGCCGGATCAGCCGGTCGAGCTCGGTGGGGGCCAGCGAGGCGAAGAACTCGGCGGCGGTGGCCGGGGTCGTGGTGGCCGGGTCGGGCAGGCCGCGGCCGAAGGAGTGGTCCTGGACCCAGGCGGCGCTGCCGGCCGGGGGCGTGCTGATCGCCAGCTGCTCGGTGGAGGCGGCGGCCGCGGCGGCCGAGGCGCCGGCGTCGGCGAGGACCGCGAAGCCCGCGAACGCCCCGATCAGTACACGCTTCCAGCGTCGACGGTTGCGCACCGCACCAACTCCCTTGGGCCCGTCACCATGTCCTGGGCGGGGCCCGAGGGGTGCGTCAGACTGCGAACTTCCCTCCGCAAGCGTAGAGGTCACGGGAGGGTGACGGACACGCCCAAACTGTGGGATGGATCACATGAACCGTGGGTGTCCGGTTCGCGTCTTCCCGTGGTTCGGGACGCCCCGCCGGGCCGGGGGCGCCGTCGTCCCGGGCGTCACCGCGCCCCCTCGTCGAACTCCCTGACGAGTCGCTTCGGCGCGGTGCGCCGCCAGGCCTCGGTGACCAGGTCGCGGAGTTCCTCGGGGTCGACGAGGTCCAGCCGGACGCTCACCCAGCCGTGCCGGCCGACGTAGGGGGCGGACGAGAACACCTCGGGTTCGGCGGCCAGGAGTTCGGCCTGGTCCTCGGGACTGGCCTTGACGGTGACCCGCTCGCCCTCGGGGGAGCCCATCGCGAAGATCCTGGCCCGCACCCGCAGCGTCTCGATCTCCCACGTCGGCTCCTGCGCGGCCTCCGGAAGGGCCAGGGCCATCGCGCGGAACTCGTCGAACGTCACCATGACGGCAGGTTAGAGCACGCCACCGACAACGCGCCCCCGGTGCGCGCCGAGGCGCTCCGGGGGCGTGTGCCAGCTGGGGCGGGCGGGTCACACCACGCCCAGCGCGTACGCGGTGAACAGGGCCGCACCGGCTCCGGCCACGGCCTTCCACGGGCGGGAGAGGGCCGTCCACGGCGCGTCGAACCGCCGGGCGAACCAGCCGATCCCCACCAGTGCGGCCGCGAACAGCGGGAGCAGCGCCAGCCTGGCGGCCACCCAGGCGAGGGAGTCCGGCGCGGTGGTCAGCCCGGGGACGGCGCCGAGGCCGGCGGCGCCGGGCACCGCCACGGCGAGCATCGCGGTCTGGTGCCAGCAGAAGACCGTCATCGCCGACAGGTTGACCACGACCACCGGCAGCCACAGCAGCGGACGGCGGGTCAGCAGCCGGCCCAGGCGCTCCCGCAGCAGCACCGCGGCGCCGCACTGCGCCGCCGCCAGGGCGAGCACCAGCAGGGACGGCGGGTGCGAGTTGGTCCGCTCGACGCCGGGCACGCCGACCATGCTCGCCGGGTAGTGGAACACCAGCAGCAGCGCGGCGAACAGCACGGCGCCGCCGCCCAGCAGGACCCGCGCGGCCCGGCGGTCGAGCCGGCCCCGCGCCCACAGCACGCCCAGCTGGTAGCCGAACAGCCAGCCCGGCAGGATGTTGACCAGCCCGACCCAGGACGGCACCGCCTCCGCCCACGGCCCGTACCGCAGTGCGTCCACCACGGCGACGACGGCCACCAGGAGCCCCGCCGACCACGCGCCGAGCCGGCGGGCGGCGGCCAGGCAGACCGAGGTGAGCGCGGTCACCCCCAGGTAGACGGCGATGTACCAGAGCGGCTGCACCACCAGCGTCGCGCCGGTGCGGACGGTGCCGGCCGGGACGCCGAGCCGGGGCAGCACCGGGATCAGCACCGCCCACACCGCCGTCACGCCGAGCACCGGGCGCAGCAGCCGGACCGTCCGGGCGCGCAGCCAGCCCCCGTAGGTCGTGCCCCTGGCACGGGCGCGGTCCAGCGAGCGGACCGAGGAGTAGCCGCCGACCAGGAAGAACACCCCGAGCATCTGCAGCACCCAGCTGACCGGGGCGAAGCCGCCGAGGGCGGAGAGCGGGCTGGCGTTGTGCAGGGTGCCGTCGGGGTCGCGGGTGAAGCCGCCGAGCATCCAGTGCCCGAGCGGGACGGCGAGCAGGGCGAGGGCGCGCAGGCCGTCGAGGGCGCGGTCGCGGTGCGCGGGGGTGCGGGCGTCGACCTCGTGGGCGGCGCGGCGCAGGGCGGTGAGCGGGTGGGCCATGGCGGTGCTCCTTCTCCGGTTGCGGCGGTCCGGGCTGGTCAGCGGCCCTGCGCGAGGGCGGCGTAGGCGGTGAGCGAGGCGGTGCCGGGGGCGAAGTAGCCGGTGTGGCCGTGCGAGCCGGTGGACGGCAGGGGGCGGGCGCCGAAGTCCGGGCCGGTCGGGTCGGCGCCGTGGCCGAGGCCGAACAGCGAGACGTTGGGCACCCGGCCGATCCAGTCGGAGTCGTTGCGGGTGGTGGCCCAGAGCGGGACGCGGGGGTCGAGGTCGGCGGCGGAGCCGACGCCCATGCCGGGCGAGCCGAGCACCACCACGCCGGAGGCCTGTGCGGGGCCCGGGCGGGCCAGGCCGCAGACGACCGAGCCGTAGCTGTGGCAGAAGACGGTGGCCGGGGCCTCGGGGCGGGTGCTGACGGCGAGCCCGTCGAGCAGCCGGGCCAGCCGGCCGGCGCCGGCGCGGGCCAGGTCCTCGGTGGCGGCGTCCACGCCGAGTCCGACCGGGGTGGTGTAGCCGGCCCAGGCGATGACGGCGGTCGTCCGGCCGGTGGCCTCGTACAGGGACCTCGCCATGCCGGCGGGGGTGCCGTACGGGTCGGCGGCGCGGTCGAAGTTCAGCAGGTCGATGTCGGAGCCGGGGACGACGACGGCGGTGCGACTCGCGCCGGCCAGGTCGCCGTAGACCTCGGCGACCTGGCCGCGGCCGCGCGGGTCGAAGGCGAGGACCTGCCGTCCGCCGTCGAGCAGGGTGCGGTAGCGCTCGGCGCGGGTGCGGGCGGCGGCCTGGTCCTGCGGGGTGAGCGCCGGGTCGGCGGCGCGGGCGGCCTCCCGGTCGCGCTCGGCGGCGAGGGCCAGGGCGTTGGCGTGGTAGCGGAGTCGGACGGGCGCGCCGTCCAGGTTGCCGACCACCAGCGGGTGCCGGGCGGCGAGGGCCTCGCCCTGGGCGGGCGTCAACCGGGCGAAGAACGCGGCGACTTCGGCCGGGTCGGTGGCGGCCGGGTCGGGCAGCCGGAGGCCGAGGGCGGTGTCGGCCGTCCACGCGGCGCTGCCGGGCGGCGGGCCGGTGACGGCCTGCTGCGTGTCGGCGGCCCAGCCGCCGGCGCCGAGTACCGCCGCGAGGGCCACCGTGGCGGCGGCGATCGCACGCCTGGCCCGAAACTTTCCCATCTTCCCGTGCTCCCTTGTCCGTTGCTCACTGGCGACGGAGAGGAAGGTAGGAACGGGAAGGCCCCGCGGACGTCACACCGCGGGGCCAAGTCGGGGGTGCTACCCCGGTACTACCTGCTACCCACCAGGGGTCACGAGCCCGGACTCGTAGGCGAGCACGACCGCCTGGGCGCGGTCGCGCAGGTCGAGCTTGGCCAGGATCCGGCCGATGTGCGTCTTGACCGTCTGCTCGGCCAGCACCAGGCGGCCGGCGATCTCCTGGTTGGACAGGCCGCGGGCGATCAGTTCCAGCACCTCGGTCTCGCGCGGGGTCAGGCCGTTGAGCCGGACCTTGGGGTCGCGCCGGCGGGCCGGGCGGGTGCGGGCGAAGTCCTCGATCAGCCGGCGCGTCACCGAGGGCGCGAGCAGCGCCTCCCCGGCCGCGACGACCCGCACGGCGGCGATCAGGTCGGCCGGCGGGGCGTCCTTCAGCAGGAAGCCGCTCGCCCCGGCGCGCAGCGCCTCGTACACGTAGTCGTCCACGTCGAAGGTGGTCAGCATCAGCACCTTGGGCCGGTGCGCGCCCGGCACGGCCGGGTCGAGCAGCCGGCGGGCCGCCTCCAGGCCGTCCATGCCGGGCATCCGGACGTCCATCAGGACGACGTCCGGGTGGGTGCGGCCGCTGACCTCCAGGGCCTGCGCGCCGTCCGCCGCGTCCCCCACCACGTCGATGTCGCTCTGGGCGTTCAGCAGTGCGGCGAAGCCGGCCCGCACCATGGCCTGGTCGTCGACGATGATCACGCGGATGGTCATGCGGGTGTCTCCCGGGCGGGGTCGAGGGGCAGGACGGCGGCCACCTTGAAGCCGCCGTCCGGCAGCGGGCCGGTGTCCAGCCTGCCATCCACGAGCCGGACGCGTTCGCGCATGCCGACCAGCCCCTGCCCGGTGCCCTCGGCCGTGGCCTCCAGCGACTCGCGGCGTTCGGGTGGCGGCGCGTTCACCACGGTGACCAGCAGCTCGGGGCCGTCGGCCGTGAGCGACACCCAGGTCCGCGCCCCGGGCGCGTGCCGGACGACGTTGGCCAGCGCCTCCTGGACGATCCGGTACGCGGAGAGGGCGACGGCCTGCGGCACCCGCTCCGCCAGCCCCGGATCCGCCGTCAGCTCGGCCGGCACCCCGGCCCGGCCCACCGTCTCGACCAGCTGGCCGAGTTGCTCCACGCCCGGCTGGGGCGCCGTCTCGGCCGCGCTCTCCTCGCTGCGCAACACCCCCAGCAGGCGCCGCATTTCGGCGAGCGACTCGCGGGCCGAGCCGGCGATCGCGGTGAACTCCTCGACGGCCTCGTCCGGGACGCCGCCGATCCGGTACGGCGCGCTGGCCGCCTGCACGGCGATCACCGACATGTGGTGCGCCACCACGTCGTGCAGCTCGCGCGCGATCCGGGCGCGCTCCTCCAGCAGCGTGCGGCGCTCGCGCTCGGCCTCGCTGATGTGCTCCTGCTCGGTGAGCAGCCGGCGGGCCTCGGCGCGTTCCCGCAGGGCGCCGCCGAGGACCAGGACCGCGCCGCTGAGGGCGATCGCCAGCAGGCTGTTGTCCCCGCCCCAGTCGCGCACCGCGCCGAGCACGGAGAACACGAGGCTCACGGCGGTGGTGGCCAGCCACACCGCGACCAGGGTGCGGCGCGCCTCGCGGAGGGCGAGCGGCACCATCAGCAGCAGGTACCCGACCAGGCTGGTGGCCGGCCAGGGGAAGACCGGCGCGGTCTTGGTGGCCGTGGCGAGCACCACCGCGGCCGTGAGGAGGTCCGTCAGCCCGATCATCCACCAGGCGGGCAGCGGCCGGGCGGGCGCCAGGAGCAGCGGCGCGGTCTGCGCGACGGCGAGGGCCGCCGCGAGCCCGGTGTCGATGCCGTAGTCGTTGGCGAGCACGTTGATCGAGCTGGGCAGCAGCGCGGAGATCGCGGCCAGCGCGAGGACGTACGGCAGGTAGCGCAGCCAGGGCCGGCGTGACTGCGCCAGGAGCGGTGTGTGGTCGGTGGACGGGCTCAGCAGCGCGACGAACAGGGCGCGCGGGGACGGCCGGCGGGGTTTCCCGGTGGGCGGGGCGATCATCCGGCCAGCGTAGGGGCGGGTGGCGCGGTCGGCGTCGGACCGGGGACCGGATCGCGCCTAGTACTCCGGTATGACGCCGGCCATGACTCCGGCGTGACGCCGGGTGCTACGAGCGCCAGTGGCCGGCGAGGGCGGGGCCGAGCTGGTCGAAGTGGCGCTCGATCACGGCGATCATGCCCTCCGGGCCGGCCGGTTCCTGGTCGGCGGTCCAGGAGAGGTGGGCGGCGCGCAGCACGCTGCCGAAGACGGCGGCGAGGACGGTGGGGCGCAGGTCCAGGGCCGGGTCGAGGCCCTCGCGCTCGGCGATCACCTGGACCACGACCCGCTCCTGTTCGGTGACCCGGCGCAGGTGGGCGGCGAGCAGGGTGGGGGTCTCCTCGATCATCCGCATGAGTTCGAGGGCGCTGTGGATGGAGCCGAGGCCGGTGCGCTCGGCGCTCCCGAGGTCGCGCCAGGCCTTGACGATCGAGGCGCGCAGCGCCTGGAGCGGGGTCTCGGCGGCGGGGCGGTGGCGCAGGCACTCGATGAAGTAGTCCTCGGCGTCGGCCATGACGGCGAGCGCGACCTCGTCCTTGTTGGCGAAGTAGCGGAAGAAGGTGCGCTGGGAGACGTCGACGGCGGTGGCGATCTCGTCGACGGTGGTCCGCGCGAAGCCCTGGCCGAGGAAGAGGACGTGGGCGGCCTGGACGAGGGCGTCGCGGGTCTGCTGCTTCTTGCGCTCGCGCAGTCCGGGCACCCGCCCCGGCGGGGTGATCGGCGCGGGGCCGGTCGGGGCAGCGGGGTGGGGGGCGTGAGCGGCCATGGCGGGGCCTTCCGGGCGCGGGTGCGGTCGGGGTGGGAGGACAACCTTAGCGGCCTGACAAATGGCAGCACTGGCCAGAAGTCAGCCTTTGCCTATTGTCAGTGGCTGACATAATCTGCCGGAAGTGGCGCCCGTCGGGCCGGGTAGCTCGTGGGGACGGGTGGGCCGGGGCGCCACGACCACGTTCATTCGGCTTCGTTCGCCGCACACGCCCCGTGGAGGGCCCCAGATGAGCCAGTCCGTCGTCAACAACGCCAAGGCGGACGACCCGCCGCAGCGCTCGGCACCGCCGGGGGGTGGGATCAAGGGCCACCCGTGGCTGACCCTGCTGACCGTCGCGGTCGGCGTGATGATGGTCGCCCTGGACGGCACGATCGTCGCGATCGCCAACCCGGTCATCCAGGAGAAGCTGAAGGCCGCGCCGTCCGAGATCCAGTGGGTGACCAGCGGCTACCTGCTCGCGCTCGCGGTCTTCCTGATCACCGCCGGCAAGATCGGCGACCGCTTCGGGCACAAGACCACGTTCCTGGTCGGCGCGGTCGGCTTCGCCGCCACCTCGGCCGCGATCGGCTTCGCCGGCGACATCCGGACCGTGATCGCCTTCCGCGTCCTGCAGGGCCTGTTCGGCGCGCTGCTCCAGCCGGCCGCGCTCGGCCTGCTGCGCGGGGCCTTCCCGGCCGAGAAGCTCAACATGGCGATCGGCATCTGGGGCGGCGTGATCGGCGCCTCCACCGCGGCCGGCCCGATCGTCGGCGGCCTGCTGGTCGAGCACGTCAGCTGGGAGTCGGTGTTCTTCATCAACATCCCGGTCGGCCTGATCGCGCTCGTCCTCGGCCTGCTGGTGCTCCGGGACGTCCGCGCCGAGAACGCCGCCAAGTCCTTCGACGTGCCCGGCATCGTGCTGCTCTCGGTGGCGATGTTCGCCCTCGTTTTCGGCATCATCAAGGCCCCCGAGTGGGGCTGGGGCGACGCGTCCACGCTGCTGCTCCTCGGCGGCGCCGTCGTGCTGATGGTGCTGTTCGCGCTCTGGCAGGGCAGGGCCGGGGAGCCGCTGATCCCGCTCGGCCTGTTCCGCTCGGTGCCGCTGTCGGCGGGCACGCTGCTGATGGTGCTGATGGCCTTCGCGTTCTTCGGCGCGATCTTCTTCGTCACCTTCTACCTGCAGAACGTGCACGGGATGACGCCGGTCCAGGCGGGCGTCCACCTGCTGCCGATGACCGGCATGATGATCGTCGGCTCGCCGGTCGCCGGCATCGCGATCGGCAAGCTCGGCCCGCGCGTCCCGATCGTGGCCGGCATGCTGATCACCACCGCCGCGATGTTCGGCATGTCCACCCTGGACACCGGCTCCGGCACCGGCGTGATGTCGCTGTGGTTCGTCCTGATGGGCCTCGGCATCAGCCCGGTCATGGTCGGCGCCACCGAGGTGATCGTCGGCAACGCCCCGCTGGAGCTGTCCGGTGTGGCCGGCGGCCTCCAGCAGGCCGCGATGCAGGTCGGCGGCAGCCTCGGCACCGCCGTGCTGGGCGCGCTGATGGCCGCCAAGGTCGGCGACGTGCTGCCCGGCAACTGGGCCAAGGCCGGGCTGCCGCCGGTCGAGGGCGCGCAGGCCGAGGGCCTCAAGCAGGCCGCCCAGCTCGGCATCGCCCCGCCGGCCCCGCCCGGCACCCCGCAGCAGGTCGTGGACGGGATGGCCGGCGCGGTCCACCAGTCCTTCGTGAGCGGCATGTCGCTCGCCTTCGCGGTCGCCGCGGTGGTGGCCTTCGGCGCCGCCCTGCTCGGCCTGCTCACCCGCCGCGGCGCCAACGACGCGGGCCCGGCCGTGCACATCTGACCGCCGCGCGCCCGTACGGCGGCCCCGGACTCGGCGGAGTCCGGGGCCGTTCGCGCACCCGGCGCCGCCCCGGAAGGCCGAAGGGCCGGACCCCCTGCGGGAGTCCGGCCCTTCAGTGTCTACGGGCTGATCAGGCGTCGCCGCCGGCGGCGCCCGGGTCGGCCGCGGTCACGTCGAGCAGCTGGTAGCGGTCGACCGCCTCCTTCAGCGCGCTGCGGTCGATCTTGCCCTGCTTGGCGAGCTCGGTGAGCACCCCCAGGACGACCGACTGCGCGTCGATGTGGAAGAAGCGGCGGGCGGCGCCACGGGTGTCGGCGAAGCCGAAGCCGTCGGCACCCAGCGACTGCCACTGACCCGGCACCCAGCGCGAGATCTGGTCCGGCACCGCGCGCATCCAGTCGGACACGGCGACGAACGGACCCTCGGAGCCCTGGAGCTTCTGGGTGACGTACGGGACGCGCTGCTGCTCCTCGGGGTGCAGCAGGTTGAACTCCTCGGCCTCCACCGCGTCGCGGCGCAGCTCGTTCCAGGAGGTCGCGGACCAGACGTCGGCCTTGACGTTCCACTCCTCGGCGAGGATGCGCTGGGCCTCCAGGGCCCACGGCACCGCCACGCCGGAGGCGAGGATCTGGGCCGGGATCTGGCCGGCGGTGGCCGGCGCGTACTTGTGCAGACCCTTGAGGATGCCCTCGACGTCCACGTTCTCGGGCTCGGCCGGCATCTTGATCGGCTCGTTGTAGACGGTCATGTAGTAGAACACGTCCTCGCCGTGCGGGTGCTCGGCACTGGTGCCGTACATCCGGCGCAGACCGTCCTGGACGATGTGCGCGATCTCGAAGCCGTACGCCGGGTCGTACGCGACGACGCCGGGGTTGGTCGAGGCCAGCAGGTGCGAGTGGCCGTCGGCGTGCTGCAGGCCCTCGCCGGTCAGCGTGGTGCGGCCGGCGGTGGCGCCGATCACGAAGCCGCGGGCCAGCTGGTCGGCCATCTGCCAGAACTGGTCGCCGGTGCGCTGGAACCCGAACATCGAGTAGAAGACGTAGACCGGGATCAGCGGCTCGCCGTGGGTGGCGTAGGACGAGCCGGCGGCGATCAGCGAGGCGGTGCAGCCGGCCTCGGAGATGCCGTCGTGCAGCATCTGGCCGGTCGGCGACTCCTTGTAGGCGAGGAGCAGGTCGCGGTCGACCGACTCGTAGGTCTGGCCGAGCGGGTTGTAGATCTTCGCCGACGGGAAGAGCGAGTCCATGCCGAAGGTGCGGTACTCGTCGGGCGCGATCGGCACGAAGCGGTTGCCGATGCCCTTGTCCCGCATGAGGTCCTTGAGCACCCGGACGAACGCCATGGTGGTGGCGATGGTCTGGTTGCCGGACCCCTTCTTGACCGCCTTGTAGGCGTCGTCACCGGGCAGTTCCAGCTTGCGCGGGCGCACCTTGCGGGTCGGCACGTAGCCGCCCAGCTCGCTGCGGCGGTCGTGCATGTACTGGATCTCTTCCGAGTCGCGGCCCGGGTGGTAGTAGGGCGGGTAGCCCTCGTCGAGCTGCTTGTCGGTGATCGGCAGGTGCAGCCGGTCGCGGAAGCGCTTCAGGTCCTCGACCGTCAGCTTCTTCATCTGGTGGGTGGCGTTGCGGCCCTCGAAGTTGGGGCCCAGCGTCCAGCCCTTGACCGTCTGGGCCAGGATGACCGTCGGCTGGCCCTGGTGCTCGCGGGCCGCCTTGAACGCCGCGTAGATCTTCTTGTGGTCGTGGCCGCCGCGACCCAGGTGCTGGATCTGCTGGTCGGTCATGCTCTCGACCATCTTGCGCAGGCGCAGGTCGGAGCCGAAGAAGTGCTCGCGGATGTACTGGCCGGTCTCGGTGGCGTAGGTCTGGAACTGGCCGTCCACCGTGGTGTTCAGCTTGTTGACCAGGACGCCGTCGCGGTCCTGCGCGAGCAGCGGGTCCCAGCTGCGGTCCCAGACCAGCTTGATCACGTTCCAGCCGGCGCCCCGGAACTGGGACTCCAGCTCCTGGATGATCTTGCCGTTGCCGCGGACCGGGCCGTCCAGGCGCTGCAGGTTGCAGTTGACCACGAAGGTCAGGTTGTCCAGGCCCTCGCGCGCGGCCAGGGACAGCTGGCCCAGCGACTCGGGCTCGTCCATCTCGCCGTCGCCGAGGAAGGCGTACACCTGCGAGTCGGAGGTGTCCTTGATGCCGCGGTGCTCCAGGTAGCGGTTCATCCGGGCCTGGTAGATCGCACCGAGGGGGCCGAGGCCCATCGAGACGGTCGGGAACTCCCAGAAGTCCGGCATCAGCCGCGGGTGCGGGTAGCTGGACAGGCCGTACGGGGCCTTCGACTTCTCCTGGCGGAACGCGTCGAGCTGCTGCTCGGTGAGTCGGTCCAGGAGGAAGGCGCGGGCGTAGATGCCGGGGGAGGCGTGGCCCTGGAAGAAGATCTGGTCGCCGGACTCGCCCTCGGCGTCCTTGCCACGGAAGAAGTAGTTGAAGCCGACGTCGTAGAGCGACGCGGAGGAGGCGAAGGTGGCGATGTGGCCGCCCACGCCGATGCCGGGACGCTGGGCACGGGAGACCATGACGGCCGCGTTCCAGCGGGTCGCGTTCAGGATCTTGCGCTCGATCTCCTCGTTGCCGGGGAAGAACGGCTCGTCCTTGGTCGCGATGGTGTTGACGTAGTCCGTGCTGCGCATCTCGGGCACGGCGACACGCTTCTCGCGGGCGCGCTCGATCAGGCGGAGCATCAGGTAACGGGCACGCTCGCGCCCCCGCTCGTCGATGGCCGCGTCAAGCGACTCCAGCCATTCCGCGGTCTCCTCGGGATCGAAGTCCGGGACCTGACTCGGAAGGCCGCCAATGATGATCGGGTTGCGATCGGATCCGGAAGCCACGCTGTTCCTTCACTGTCGGTCGAAACTGAGGTGTGTCGCGCCGCCTCCATCGTGCTACCGCGCTCGGAGATCCGTCATCTCTACCGATCGGTAACCGTTCCGCCTGGTGGGCGGGACGGTCTGGCGGTGAGCGGAACAGGCGTCTTCGCCTGCGTCGCGCACCCCCGGGTGTTACGAAAAGAGGTGGTCCGACCTGGTTTCCCGTCCGCCCGATGGCGGGCGGCCGGGGTGAGGGCCAACAGGAGACTCTACGCCCGCGCACGCGCGGACCCGAATGCCGTTCGCATCTCGGGCATGCGTACGGCCTGTGGGCCGGGACCACCCGAAGCATCCTTGTCCCATGCAGAGAAGGGCAAATCGGTGTGATTCCCGCCACCTCGACCGGCGTGTCCCGGTGCGACACGTCAACCTTTGGAGGGGATCGGGGGTCGGGTACTTGCGCGAACCGCCGCGCCCGTGTGGACTACGGCCACAGCCTCGGCATGGATGCCGAGCCGAATACTGGAGGTTATTCCCGTGAGCGCGACCGCGGACCCCGCGGACAAGTCCAACCCGGCGGCCCGTCTCAACTTCGAGGAGGGCCAGATCGTTCAGGAGCTGGGGTACGACGAAGACACTGACCAGGATCTCCGCGAGGGCATCGAGGAGATCACCGGGACGGATCTCGTCGACGAGGACTACGACGACGTCGCCGACGCCGTCCTGCTGTGGCACCGCGACGACGACGGGGACCTCACCGACGCCCTCGTCGACGCCCTGGAGTACCTGGCCGAGGGCGGCCTCATCTGGCTGCTGACGCCCAAGACCGGCCGCGACGGCCACATCGAGGCCTCGGACATCGCCGACGCGGCCAAGACCGCCGGCCTGTCGCAGACCAGCTCCATCGCCGTCGCCAAGGACTGGGCGGCCACCCGCCTGGCGACCAAGGCCGCCCCGAAGGCGGGCGGCAAGCGCTGACCGCGCACCGAGCCCCGGGCCGCTGAAGAGCCCCGGCCGGGCCCCGTCGGAACTCCTCCGACGGGGCCCGGCCGTTTTCCGTTCCGGTGCTCCGGTGCTCCGGTGCTCCGGTGCTCCGGTGCTCCGGTGTTCCGGTGTTCCGGTGCTCCGGTGCTCCAGTGCTCCGGCGCCGCTCGGCGTACCGGCTGCCAGGCGTTCCGGTGCCGCCCGGCCTCCGGAGTTCCGCCGCTGCGGCCGGACGCCGCGCCGGGGGAGGCGTTCGCCCAGGGCGAACGCCGTCGGCCGTCCGGCGGCCTGCCCTCACCCGTCCGGCCGAACGCACCCGAACGGATGCGAGGATGTTGGCTCGCCGCGCCCGCCGGGCGGCGCCCGCCCGTCAGAAAGGTCCCACCATGGCCATCGAGGTCGGCACCGGGGCTCCGGACTTCGAGCTCAGGACCCAGCACGGCGAGCTGATCGGGCTCTCGGACTTCCGGGGCGCCAAGGCCGTCGTCCTGGTCTTCTACCCGTTCGCCTTCACCGGGGTCTGCACCGGCGAGCTCGGCGCGATCCAGAAGGAACTGCCGCGGCTGCAGAACGACGCCGTCCAGGTGCTCGGGATCTCCGTCGACTCGCAGTTCTCCCAGCGCGTCTTCGCCGACCGGGAGGGCCTGGACTTCCCGCTGCTCGCCGACTTCTGGCCGCACGGCGAGGTCGCCCGCGCGTACGGCGTGTTCGACGAGGAGAAGGGCTGCGCCCTGCGCGGCACGTTCGTGATCGACAGCACCGGAACGGTCCGGTGGAGCGTCGTGAACGGCCTCCCGGACGCCCGGGACGAGCAGGAGTACCTGCGCGTCCTCGCCTCGCTCTGACGGGCGCGGCCCGGGCCTTCCACGGGTGCGTCGTGGGCCGGCGGGGGAACTTCGAACTACGCTCGGTCCGTTGATCGGGTGGGGCGCGGAGGCCGCCAGGCCGGCTCGTGCCCCGCACCGCACCACCGGGGGCGCGCCGCGCGTGCCTCCCGATTCTTGGAGGACACGTGGGAGTCAGCCTCAGCAAGGGCGGCAACGTCTCGCTCACCAAGGAGGCCCCCGGCCTCACGGCCGTCGTCGTCGGCCTGGGCTGGGACGTCCGGACCACCACCGGCACGGACTTCGACCTGGACGCCAGCGCCCTGCTCTGCAACGACCTCGGCAAGGTGTCCGGCGACGGCAACTTCGTCTTCTTCAACAACCTGCGCAGCCCGGACGGCTCGGTCGAGCACACCGGCGACAACCGCACGGGCGAGGGCGAGGGCGACGACGAGGCGATCAAGGTCAACCTGAGCACCGTCCCGGCCGACGTCCAGAAGATCGTCTTCCCGGTCTCGATCTACGACGCCGAGACCCGCTCGCAGAGCTTCGGCCAGGTGCGCAACGCGTTCATCCGGGTCGTCAACCAGGCCGACAACAAGGAACTCGCCCGCTACGACCTCTCCGAGGACGCCTCGACCGAGACCGCGATGGTCTTCGGCGAGCTGTACCGGGCCGGCGGCGAGTGGAAGTTCCGCGCCATCGGCCAGGGTTACGCCTCCGGCCTGCGCGGCATCGCCCAGGACTTCGGCGTCAACGTCTGATCCGCCGTTCGTCCGACGGGGCGTGCGGCGCCCCGACACCGCGTCACCCGGCCGGGGCGGCCGCGGACCCGAGGGTCCTCGGCCGCCCCGGCTTCGTGCTGTCCGCGGGCGCTGCGAGGATGTGAGTTCAGGAAGTTCAGGCGGCTCAAGGGGGCCGACCGGGGCCTCGGGCGACTAAACCTGGAACGTCGCGCCGAACAACGCGCCCCGGGAGAAGGCAAGGGAGGAAGAACAGCCATGGTCGTCACACTCGCCAAGGGCGGGAACGTCTCGCTCAGCAAGGCCGCGCCCAATCTGACGCAGGTGCAGATCGGACTCGGCTGGTCCGCCCGCTCCACCACCGGCGCACCGTTCGACCTCGACGCGAGCGCGCTGATCTGCGGCGGGGGCCGGGTGCTGGGGGACGAGTACTTCGTCTTCTACAACAACCTCAGGAGCCCGGAGGGCTCCGTCGAACACCAGGGTGACAACCTCACCGGTGGCGACGACTCAGGCGACGACGAGGTGGTCCTCGTCAACCTGGAACTGGTCCCGGCCCAGGCCGACAAGGTCGTCTTCGCGGTCTCGATCTACGAGGCCGAGGCGCGGCTGCAGAACTTCGGCCAGGTGCGCAACGCGTTCATCCGGGTCGTCGACTCCGTGGACGGCCGGGAGATCGCCCGCTACGACCTCTCCGAGGACGCGTCCAGCGAGACCGCGATGATCTTCGGCGAGCTGTACCGGTACGCGGGCGAGTGGAAGTTCCGCGCGGTGGGCCAGGGTTACGCCTCCGGCCTGCGCGGCATCGCCCTCGACTTCGGCGTCAACGTCCAGTAGGGGGTCGGTGGCAGCGGAAGACGGACCAAGCGCATCCATTCCATGATCACGAAACCGTCATGACGACGGAGGGCAGTGCGGAGGTGACCTGACCGGGCGGCGCCCGGTCGGGGCGTCTCGGGACGAGGCCGCACCTGGGCACGCCCGAAACATCCCGAAAGGTAACCAAGTCCCGTGTTCCTCCGCACTTTCGGCTGGTCGTTCGCGATCACCGCCGTCGGCCTGGCCGCGGCCGGTCTCTTCTGGGGGGCCAAGGGGTTCGGCATCGTGCTGATCCTCTCGATCCTGGAGATCTCCCTGTCGTTCGACAACGCGGTGGTCAACGCCACCGTGTTGAAGCGGATGAACCCGTACTGGCAGAAGATCTTCCTGACCGTCGGCGTCCTGATCGCCGTCTTCGGCATGCGCCTGGTCTTCCCGCTGCTGGTCGTCGGCCTCACCGCGAAGCTCAACCCCGCGACGGTCGTCGACCTCGCGCTGCACTCCGACAAGACGCACGACGGCCTCACCTACGGCCAGTACCTGGCGGCGGCCAACCCGGCCATCGCGGCCTTCGGCGGCGTCTTCCTGCTCATGATCTTCCTGGACTTCGTGTTCGAGGAGAAGGAGCACAACTGGCTGTCCTGGATCGAGCGTCCGCTGGAGAAGGTCGGCAAGCTGGACGCCCTGTCCTCGGTCGTCGCGCTGGTCGCGCTCGTGCTCTCGGCCCGCTTCTTCGCGGCCGAGCACGCCGAGACCGTCCTGCTCGCCGGCGTCCTCGGCCTCATCACCTACCTCGTGGTCGGCGGACTCTCGTCGATCTTCGAGTCGGGCCTGGAGGCCGAGGCCGAGCGCGAGGAGGAGGACGAGAAGGCGGGCAAGTCGCTGATCCAGGTGGGCGGCAAGGCCGCGTTCTTCCTCTTCCTCTACCTGGAGGTCCTGGACGCCTCGTTCTCCTTCGACGGCGTGGTCGGCGCGTTCGCCATCTCCAACGACATCTTCATGATCACGCTGGGCCTCGGCATCGGCGCGATGTACATCCGCTCGCTGACCGTCTTCCTGGTCCGCAAGGGCACCCTGGACGACTACGTCTACCTGGAGCACGGCGCGCACTACGCGATCGGCGCGCTGGCCGGCATCCTGCTGGTCGGCATCAGGTTCCACATCCCGGAGATCGTCACCGGCCTGATCGGTGTCGCCTTCATCGGGCTCGCGCTCGGCTCGTCGATCCTGCGCAACCGGCGCGAGGGCGACGGCGCGGGCGAGGAGAACGAGCTGGTGGGCGCGGACAAGTAGCCCGTCCGCTCCGCCCGTTGTACGCGAAAACGGCCGCCTCCCGGGAATCCGGGGGCGGCCGTTTCGCGTGTCGTGCGCGGGTGCTTAGCCCAGCTCGGCTCAGCTCAGCCCAGCTGCTGCTCGATGGCGCGCAGCTTGCGCTCCAGGGAGTCCAGCTTCGGCATCGACAGCGTGTCGTCGTCGGCCGTGAGGTCGATCGCCGAGCTGCGGCGGGCGGAGCCCGACGCGTCGAGGGCGGACGACGAGGAGGACGAGGACGAGTACGCGGAGGAGGACGACGAGGACGAGTAGGACGAGGACGACGACGAGTAGGTCGTCGGCGACGAGTAGGAGGACGAGCCGACGGCGGCACGCGGGGTGCGGCCGGAGTCCAGGGCGCTGCGCGAGGAGGGCTCGAACAGGGAGCCCGTGGAGGCGGGGGAGGCGGTGTCCGACCCGGCGGCTAGGGCAGGCTCCGTAGCGGTCGGGCCGTCGCCGGCCGCCGTGAGCGCGGGCAGGTTGCGGCCGCCGCGGGTCCGCGACAGCACGCCGCCCTGGCGCCGGGAGAGCGCCTTCAGCTCGGCCCGCTCGCGGCGGTCGGCGGTGCGGGCGCGCACCTTGGCGTCCTGCTTCGCCTGGCGCTCCTCGCGCACCTCCTCGACCGCCTCGTCCAGGCTGCGGACGTTCTCCAGCAGCATCAGGGACCACGCCGCGTACGTCTCGCGCGGGGCGCGCAGCCAGCGCACGATCCGGATCTGCGGCAGCGGGCGCGGCACCAGGCCCTGCTCGCGCAGCGCGGCCTTGCGGGTCTGCTTCAGCGCCCGGTCGAACAGGATGGCCGCCGAGATCGACATGCCGGAGAAGAACTGCGGGGCGCCGGCGTGACCGAGGCCGCGCGGCGCGTGCACCCAGTTGAACCAGGCCGAGGCGATCGCGAAGACCCAGACCAGCAGCCGCGAGCCGAGCGCCGCGTCACCGTGGCTGGCCTCGCGGACGGCGAGCACCGAGCAGAACATCGCGGCGCCGTCCAGGCCGAACGGGACGAGGTACTCCCAGCCGTTCGACAGGCCCAGGTTCTCCTTGCCGAAGCCCACCAGGCCGTGGAAGGACAGCGCGGCCGCGACGCCGGCGCAGCAGAACAGCAGCGTGTAGGAGGAGATCCCGTAGATCATCTCCTTGCGGCGGCGCCGCTCCTCGCTGCGCTCCCACGAGTCGCCGGACTCGTCCTTCTTCGCGTTCTTGAATCGCAGCGTCGCCATGAGGATGGCGACGAACAGCAGGGCTGCGCCGCCGACGACGGTCCAGACCAGCTGTATGGAGGTCAGGTTCATTGCGGGTCGGGCCTCGGGTTTCCGCAGGGGACAGTTTCACGGGCGAGCGGGGCTGAGCGGTACGGGCGGTCAGGTCCGGTCGTACGGACCGGGTCTGACGGGCCGTCCGTCTCGTTCGTCGCCGCACGGTGTGCCCACCGCGCCCGCGCAGGGGCGGACGGGACACCTGTGCGGCTAGACGATATCGCGTCCGAAGGGGCGGCATGTTACGGGAGGGCGGCTTCCTCCCGCCAATCGGCCCTTCCGCGGACTTCGGTGAACGCGGGGCGGCCGGATCGGGTAGGGGAGGAGGAGGCCGGGGTATCCGACGGCCGGGCCGATGCCCGATCATGGAGCGGCGCACCGTCAGATCGCCTGGCGGGAGCAGGGGGAGGACTGGATGGTCTCGATCTGGGAGTACCTGCGCGGCGACCGGAGCTACACCTTCGACAACCCGGGCGGCCAGCACAAGGTCACCCTCACCAAGTCGGCCCCGCAGCACGCGATCACCGGCGCCGCGGCCACCACCGGCTACCTCTACGTCAACCTGCACTGGACCATGCGCTCCAGCGCCGGCCGCCCCAGCGGGCGGGAGACGCTCAAGCGCTTCTTCAGCCCGCGCATCTTCAGCCCGGTGGAGCCGGCGTCCCAGGTGAACGAACAGGTCAACGTCGACCTCGACCTGGCGTGCATGTACGAACTCACCGACGGCACCCGGGGCGTGGTGCAGCCGCTCGGCAACTTCTTCGGCGACCTGCGGGACCCGCCGTACATCAAGCTCAGCGGCGACGACCAGTACGGGGCGCCGTCGGGCGAGACGATGTACGTGAACCTGGAGAAGAAGGACAAGTTCAAGCGGCTGCTCATCTTCGTCTACATCTACGACGGGACCCCGGCCTTCGAGCAGTCCCACGCGGTGGTGACGATCGTGCCGCAGACCGGGCCGCGGATCGAGATCAAGCTGGAGGAGCGGACCCGGGCGGCGCGGTCCTGCGCGGTGGTGCTGATCGAGAACGCGGGGGACAACCAGCTGACGGTGCGCCGCGAGGTGCGGTACGTCAACGGGTTCCAGGCGGACATCGACCGGCTGTACGGGTTCGGGATGCAGTGGCAGCGCGGGTACAAGAACCAGGGCGACTGAGCGGCGGCGGCCGTGACGGCCGTGACGGCCCCGCCGGGCATTCTGCGGGCTCGGCGGGGCTTCGTTGTGCGGGTTTCGCTGGGTGGGGCTTTGCTGTGCGGGTTTCGCTCGGCGGGGTTTTGCACAGCGGGGTTTTGCTCAGCGGGGCTGGAACTGCGGGCCCTGCGGGGGCAGCGCGAACTCCTCGGCCGGGGGCTGGTTCTGGGTCGTCGGCGCGGCCGGCGGCTGGGGTTGCCGGGGCGGCTGGGCCTGGGGCGGGTAGCCGTAGCCGCCGGGGTGCTGCTGGTGCGGGACCGGTGCCTGCGGCGGGTAGCCGTACCCGGTGCCGGGCTGGGGCGGCGGGTAGCCGTAGCCCTGGGCGGGCTGCTGCTGGGAGGCGTGTCCGGGCGGCGGCGGGTAGCCGTATCCCGTGCCGGGCTGCGGGGGCGGCGGGTAGCCGTAACCGGTGCCGGGCTGCGGGGCGGGGTGCGTGGGTGGCAACGGCGGGGGTGTGTTCGGCGCCGGCGAGCCGGGCGGCGGGGTCATCGTGGGCGGGTTCGCCGGCGGCGGCGGGGGCGCGGCGGGGCCGGCCGTCGGTGCCGTGGCGGGTGGGGGCGGGGTGGCCGCGGCGGCGGATGCCGGGACGGCCGGGGCCAGCGTGAAGGTGCCGGGCTCGGGCCGGGCGGCCGCCGGGCCGGACGTCGGCAGCGGGGTGCTGCGCGGGTCGACGGCGTGGCCGGGGGCCTGGCCGACGGCGGGCGGCGGGCCGGTCGGTGCGGCGGCGGCCTGCTGGACCGCCTGCTCGGCCTCGTCGTCGACGGTGATGCCGAAGTCGGTCGCCAGCCCGATCAGCCCGGCGCTGTAGCCCTGGCCGACCGCCCGGAACTTCCAGGTGCCCGAGCGCCGGTACAGCTCGCCCACGACCAGCGCGGTGACGGTGTCGGCGTCGGTGATCGCGAACTCGGCGATCGGGGGCCCGCTCTCGCCGGTCGAGGCGTCGAAGAGCAGCACGCGCAGCCCGGTCACCGTGCCGAAGGCGCCGCCCTCGGAGGAGCCCGCCAGCACCACCCGGTCGACGTCGGCGGTCAGCTTGGCGAGTTCGACCTCGACGGTGTCGGTGATCTCGGTGCCGTCCGGGGTCCGCTGCTTGGGCAGATGGCGCACCAGGCCGGAGGGGTGCCGCGGCTGGTTGTAGAAGACGAAGTCGGCATCCGAACGGACCCTGCCGTCGGTGCCGAGCAGCAGCGCGGACGCGTCCACGTCCGGCGCACCGGGCGTGGCGCTCCAGCGCAGCACGGCGCGGACCGCCGCCGCCGGCAGTGCGATGTTGGCGCCCTTGGCCATCACGTGCGTCATAGCCGACCATCCTGCCTGTTCGCCACCCCTTCGGACAACGTGACCGAAGCAGCCGGGATCGCGCCGGATTTTGCCAAGCCTTGCGTTTGGCCGCCCGCTCCCTGATGCGATCTGGGCCGGGTCAAGTGGACGATAGCCTTCCGGTGGCCGTGCGGAGCAGGGTGCGGGACCGGTCGTCTTCGGCCGGAAGTCGCCCCCCCCGGCGCGCGGTGCGTCCGACGGCCGGGCGCACCGGGCGCCCCGGACGGGACGGTACCGGCGGTGCACACGGACGGGTGATCGGGAACCACCGCGACGGGCGGACCGGTTAACTCTCGTGTCGTCCCGCGCCGCCGCGCGCCGCTTCGCACCCCGGAAACGTGCCGGCGGGCGTCGAAACCCCTGAGGAGAGCACCTTGCGCCATTTCGGCCACCTCGCCGACGACGTACGCGGCCGGCTCTTCCTCGAACCGCCCCGGCCGTTCTCCGCCGACGGCGACCCGGCGCTGCTCGCCACCGCCCTCGGCGGGACCCTCTACAGCCCCGCGACGCGGCCCGCGCTGGCCGCCGACATCCGCAAACAGGCTGCTCGGGGCGTGGTCTCGATGGTCCTCTGCCTGGAGGACGCCATCGCCGACCACGAGGTGGCCGCGGGGGAGCGCAACCTCGTCGAGCAGTTGGGTGACCTGGTTAGGGATTTCACCGACTGCGCACAGTCCCATCCCCTGCTCTTCATCAGAGTTCGCACCCCCTCCCAGATCGTCGATCTCACCCGGCGGCTCGGTGCCGCCGTCGGACTGCTCAGCGGCTTCGTCCTGCCCAAGTTCACCGAGCACGCCGGCGGTGCGTACCTGGCCGCGCTCGCCGAGGCCGAGCACGCCTGCGGGCGACGGCTGTTCGCGATGCCCGTCCTGGAGTCGCCCGAGCTGGCCCACCTGGAGACCCGGCGCACCCAGCTGTCCGGCATCGCCCGCCTGCTCGCCGAGCACCGCGACCGCGTGCTCGCCGTCCGCCTCGGCGTCACCGACCTCTGCTCCGCGTACGGCCTGCGGCGCTCGCCCGACCTCACCGCGTACGACGTCGCGCTGGTGGCCGGGGTGATCGGCGACGTCGTCAACGTCCTCGGGCGGGCGGACGGCACCGGGCACACCATCACGGGCCCGGTCTGGGAGTACTTCCCGCACCAGGAGCGGATGTTCCGCCCGCAGTTGCGGCGCACCCCGTTCACGTCGTTCACGTCCGGCTCGCGCCAGGGGTCCGGCGCGGGCGAGGGGGTCCGGCGGCGGATCATCGAGCACGACCTGGACGGGCTGATCCGGGAGATCCAACTCGACCGCGCCAACGGACTGTTGGGCAAGACCTGCATCCACCCCAGCCACGTGCCCGCGGTGCACGCGCTCTCCGTCGTCACGCACGAGGAGTACTGCGACGCCCAGGACGTCCTCCGGCAGGAGCGCGGCGGCGGCGGGGTGCTGCGTTCGGCGTACACCAACAAGATGAACGAGGCCCGGCCGCACCGGACCTGGGCGGAGCGGGTGCTGCTGCGCGCCGAGGTGTTCGGCGTGGCGCGGGAGGACGTGGGCTTCGCGGAGTTGCTGGTGAGCACCTTGGACGGGTGAGCGCCTCGTGGACTCGCGAAGAACATGCCGTCGTACCAGTCGTACCAGTGGAAGCGGGACCGCAGTGACAGCACAGCGAACGTGGACCGGCCGTTGGGTCGCCGAGCGGGCCGGGGTCGGCCTGGTCGGCTCCGACCACCTCCCCGACCTCGTCGGCCTCGCCCTCCGCGAGAACCGCAAACGCGCCCACCTGCTGGTCTCCACCGTGCTCGGCAAGCACGTGCCGCAGCGCCCCTCCGTCGTCCACGGCGCCGGGCTCGACCTCGGCCTGCGGGTCCGCGCGCTGCTCGGCGCCGAGGCCGCCGCGCGCGCCGTCGTCCTCGGGTACGCGGAGACCGCGACGGCGCTCGGCCACAGCGTCGCCGATGTTCTCGACGCGCCCTGCCTCCACTCCACCCGGCGCCCCGTGCCCGGCGTGCGACCGCTCGGCGGCTTCGCGGAGGAGCACTCGCACGCGACCGCGCACCTGCTGCTCCCGGCCGACCCCCGACTCCTCGCCGGTGACGGTCCCCTGGTGCTCGTCGACGACGAGCTCTCGACCGGCACGACCGTCCTCAACACCATCCGCGAACTGCACGCGCGCCATCCGCGCTCCCACTACGTCCTCGTCGCCCTGGTCGACCTGCGCACCGAGGCGGACCGCCACCGGCTCGCCGACTTCGCCGCCGAACTCGGCGTCCGCCTGGACCTGGTGGCCACCGCCAGCGGCGCCGTCCGGCTGCCCGGGGACATACTCGACCGCGCCGAACGCCTGATAGCCGACGTCGGTCCGGCGCCTGAACTCCCGCCCGCCGCCACGCCCGCCCCGCTCGTCCGCGTCCCCCTCGACTGGCCGACCGCCCTCCCGGACGGCGGGCGGCACGGCTTCACCCCCGCGGACCGCGCCCGCCTCGACGCCGCCCTGCCCCGCCTGGCCGGGCAGCTGGCCGACGCCCTCGGTGGTGGTCTCGGGGGCAGTCTCGGTGGTGGTCTCGGGGACGGTGACGGTGGTGGTGGCGGTCTTGTCGGCGAACTCCCTGACCGGATCCTGGTGTTGGGCTTCGAGGAGCTGATGTACGCGCCGCTGCGGCTGGCCGGCGCCCTCGCCGACCGGCTGGGAGGGGATCGCGTGCGGTACTCGACCACGACCCGCTCGCCCGTCCTCGCCGTCGACGACCCCGGCTACGCCATCCGCACCCGCCTCGCCTTCCCCGCCCACGACGACCCGCAGGACGACGCCCCGCGCGAGCGCTACGCCTACAACGTCGCCCCGGGCGCCGACCCCGACCGCCGCTTCGGCGCCGTCGTGCTGGTCGTCGACGACGTCGCCGACACGGCCGCGCTGGCCGAGGGCGAGCGCGCGCTGCTCACGCAGCTGCGGCAGGTCACCGACCGGGTGGTGCTCGCGGTGCTGCCGTCGTACCGGCCGGAGGCTCCCGTGCATCCGTCACTCCCGTTCCCGGAGCCGTCGGCCTTCCCGGAGCCGCTGGCCTTCCCGGAGCCGCTGGCGTTCCCGCAGCCGTTGGCCTTCCCGCAGCCGTTGAGGGGGCCGGGGTTCTCCTCCTACCGCCCCGACGAAGTCGCCTGGCTGCTCAAGGACCTCTCCGGTGTCCCGCTCGAAGCCCCCACCGAGGAGCGCGAGGAGGCCGTCCAGCACGGCGGTGCTCACTACGCCGAGTCGCTCCCGGTCGAGTACCGGCCGAGCCCCGAGTACCAGGAGCTGTACCACCAGGCGCTGCGCGCCTCCGCCCGCCGCATGGCCGTCGCCGTCGGTACCGTCGCCGAGACACTGCTGCGCGAGCGCGGCCGGGGTCTGGTGCTCGCGTCGCTGGCGCGGGCCGGGACGCCCGTCGGCATCCTGGTGCGCCGCTGGCTCGCCTTCGCGCACGGGTTCGACGCGCCGCACTACGCCGTCTCGATCGTCCGCGGCCGCGGCCTCGACCCCGTCGCGCTGCGCTACCTCGCGGCCCACCACCACGCCTCCGGCGTCGTGTTCGTCGACGGCTGGACGGGCAAGGGCGCGATCACCCGCGAACTCGCCGCCGCCCTGGCCGGCACCTCCTTCGACCCCGGCCTCGCCGTGCTCGCCGACCCCGGCCGCTGCGTGCGCACCTACGGCACCCGGGACGACTTCCTGATCCCCTCCGCCTGCCTCAACTCCACGGTGTCCGGGCTGGTTTCGCGCACCGTCCTGCGCGGCGACCTGATCGGCCCGGACGACTTCCACGGCGCCAAGCACTACACCGAGCTGGCCGACGGGGACGTCTCCGCCGCCTTCCTCGACACCGTGGCCGGCCACTTCGCGGCCGTCCGGGACGAGGTCGCGCTCGCCGCCGGCCGGCTCGCCACCGACCCCGACCGCACGCCCGACTGGGCCGGCTGGGCCGCCGTCGAGCGGATCGCCGCGGAGTACGGCATCGGCAGCGTGAACCTCGTCAAGCCCGGCGTCGGCGAGACCACCCGGGTGCTGCTGCGCCGCGTCCCCTGGCGGGTGCTCGCCCGGCGCGGCGCCGGCGCCGACCTCGACCACGTGCGGCTGCTCGCCGCGCAGCGCGGGGTACCGGTGGAGGAGGTCGACGACTTGCCGTACACGTGCGTCGGCCTCATCCACCCGCGCTACAGTCGGGGAGCAACCGGGGCTTCCGGTACGGCCGTTGTGGGGGAGGCCTGATGCACGCCCGACTCTCTTCGCTGGTCGTCAGCGACCTCGACCGCACCCTCGTCTACTCGAACCAGGCCCTCGCCCTGACCGCCCCCGACCGGCACGCCCCGCGGCTGCTGTCGGTCGAGGTGTACGAGGGCAGGGCGCACTCATTCGTCACCGAACGGGCCGCGGCGCTGCTCGCCGAACTCGCCCGGGAGGCCTGGTTCGTCCCGGCGACCACCCGGACCGTCGAGCAGTACGAACGGGTCAACCTGCCGGGCCCGCAGCAGGGTTGGACCCCCGCGTACGCGATCTGCGCCAACGGCGGGCAACTGCTCGTCGACGGCGTGCCGGACGGCGACTGGCGGGCGGAGATCACCGGCCGGGTCGCCGCCGCCTCGGCGCCGCTCGCCGAGGTCGTCGACCGCCTGGCGTTGGGGGCCGACCAGGAGTGGGTCCACCGGCGGCGCGTCGCCGACGGGTCGTTCGTCTACTGCGTCGTCGAGCGGGCGCGGATGCCGGCGGGCTGGCTCGACGACCTGGCCGGCTGGTGCGCCGAACGCGGCTGGACCGTCTCGCTCCAGGGGCGCAAGGTGTACGCCGTCCCGGCGGGGCTGACGAAGAGCGCCGCCCTGGCCGAGGTGGTCCGGCGCACCGGCGCCGGCACCGTCCTCGCCGCCGGGGACTCCCTGCTCGACGCCGACCTGCTGCTCGCCGCCGACGCCGCCTGGCGCCCCGGGCACGGCGAACTCGCCGACCGCGGCTGGACGGCCCCCGGCGTCACCGCCCTGGCGGAGACGGGGGTGGCGGCGGGGGAGGAGATCGTCCGTCGGTTCCTGGCGGGGGTGCGGGGAGCCCTTTAGGGCGCGTTCAGTGGGGCGTTCGGCGGGGTGTCCGGCGGGGTGTTCAGCCGCAGCAACCCCCGCCGCAGCAGCCGCCCCCGCCGGAGGGGGCGGACTGCGGTGCGCTGCTGCCGGCGCCGCCCGTGACGGCGACGGCGGACAGCAGCTTCACGGTGTCCTCGTGGCCCTGCGGGCAGACGGCGGGGTCGTTGGCCTGCGCCATCGTGCGGCGCAGTTCGAACGTGGCGCCGCAGGAGCGGCAGCGGAAGTCGTAGCGTGGCATACCCGCAGGGTACCGACGAGCGGGCCGGTCGGGTGGCTCGGCGGTGCGATCCGAGGCCGCCGCGGCTCAGCGGTGGATCCGAGGCCGCCGCGGCTCGGCGGCGTGATCCCTGGTCGCCGCGGATCAGCGATGGGAGCCGAGGTCGCCGCGGATCAGCTCGATCACCCGGGCCGCGGTGTCCCGGGCCGCCGCCAGTTCGGTCAGGAAGAGCCAGTAGTCCGGGTGCCGGCCGCCCTCCTCCAGCGTTGCGAGCGCCCGGTCGATCCGCGCGACCGCCTCGTCCAGCGGCGCGGCGTGCCGCGGGTCCGGCGCGTGCCGGCCGGCCATCGCGAGCCGCTGCGCGTCCCGGACGGCGAAGCGGGCCCGCTCGACCTCCCGGCTCGGGTCGTGCTGCACCTCGTTCAGCTGCCGCAGCCGCTCGTTGACCGCGGCGACCGAGCCGTCCGCGGTGTCCAGCAGGGCGCGCACCGTACCGATCGCGCCGGTCGCGTCCGCCCAGCGCTGCTCGTCGCGCGCCCGCGCCGCCTCCGCCAGCTTCCCCTCCGCCGACCGGCCGGCCTCCGCCACCTGCTCCGGCACCCGCTGCAGGTCCTGCCAGCAGGCCGTGCTGAACCGGCGGCGCAGCTCGCTCAGCGCGGGCCCGACCGTCTCGGCCTTGGTCTCCAGTGCCTGGACACGGGTCCGCAGGCTGGACAGCCGGCGGTCGATCTCCCGCGCGCGCTCGGGCAGCTGCGCGGCGTCGGCCGTGATCGCCCCCGCCTGCTGCGCGACGGTCTCCGCCCGCTGCAGCGTCGCCGCCACGCCGTGCCGGGCGGCGCCCTCGTTCAGCCGGCCCAGTTCCGGCGCCAGCTCGGCCAGCCGGGCCGCCAGGTCGTCCGCCCGCAGGCCCGCGGCGCGTGCGGCGTCCAGCGCGTTGCTCGCCGCGAGCAGCGCGCGCTTCGCCTGCTCGACCGCCGGGGTGACCCGCATCAACTGCTGCTCGGCGTGCTGGAGCACCGGCTGGAGACGCTGCAGGAAGTCGTTCAGCTCGGCCCGCGCGGAGCCCAGCCGGCCCCGCACGTCCTCCAGGACGCGCCGGGCCCGGGCCGCCGCGCCGGCGTCCAGCGTCTCGTCGTCCAGGTCGTACGCGTCCAGCGCGGCCAGGTAGTTCACGGTGACCTGGTCGACCCGGCCGGAGATCGCGTCGAAGTCCGCCTGCGTCCGCTGCGAGGTCGCGGCGTTCCCGGCGGCCCGGACGGTCTCCACCGCCAGCTGCACCTCGCGCTGCGTCGAGTCCAGCTCGTAGAACGCCTCCTGCGCGGCGTCCCGCGCCGCGCGGGCGTCCGCCCGCACGCCGTCGCCACCGCGCCGCCCCCACCAGCCGCCACCGCCGGCCGACGCCAGCCCGACCGCGCCCAGCGCGCCGGCCAGCACCACCGGCAGCACCAGCGCCTCGGCCAGCCCGCTCCCCGCCCGACGCCGTCCCACCGACACTGCGCGCTCCCTGCTCCGACCGCTGATCCGCCCGCCATTGTCCCCGATCACCCCACCCCACCGGCACCCCCACCCACCCCACTCCCCGCCCACCCGCACCACACCACCCCCGACGACCAGGTACCCTAGGCAGTCGTCGTGCCCCCACCGGGCCGCGACGGGGGGCGCGTAGCTCAGTGGTAGAGCGCTGCTCTTACAAAGCAGATGTCGGCGGTTCGAAACCGTCCGCGCCCACCAGTTGTCTCGAAGGGCCGGTTCAGGAGTCATTCCTGGGCCGGCCCTTTCGGCGTTGTGGGGCGTGGTGGTGAGGGGCTCATTTTGGTCCGTCGGGTGGGGGTGCTGCGGGTGGCGGGGGGTGTTGGGGCGGGTGAGGATCGGGGGGTGGACGAGTCGCGGGCGGCGTTGTCGGCGCGGTTGAACTGGTTGCGGGCCGCGGTGCTCGGGGCCAATGACGGGGTGGTGTCGACGGCGGGGATCGTGACGGGTGTCGCGGGGGCGGCGGGGTCGCGGACGGCGTTGCTGGCGGCGGGGGTCGCTGGGCTGCTCGCGGGGGCGATGTCGATGGCGGCCGGTGAGTACGTCTCGGTCAGCACCCAACGGGACACCGAGCGGGCCGCGTTGGCGAAGGAGCGGCGGGAGCTGGCGGAGGATCCGGAGGGGGAGCTCGACGAGCTGACGGACTACTACCGGGGGAGCGGGCTGACGGACGGGCTCGCCCGTGAGGTGGCGGTGGCGCTGACCGAGCGGGACGCCCTCGCCGCGCACGCGCAGACCGAGCTCGGCATCGACCCGCAGGTGCTGACCGATCCGTGGCAGGCGGCGCTGGCGAGTGCCGCCGCGTTCACCCTCGGGGCGCTGGTCCCGTTGCTGGCGGTGCTGTTGCCGCCGGAGTCGTGGCGGCTGCCGGTGACGGTGGTGGCGGTGGTGGCGGCGCTGACGCTGTCCGGGTGGACGAGCGCCCGGCTCGGCGGGGCGGGTCCGGTGCGTGCGGTGCTGCGCAACGTCGCGGGCGGGCTGCTGGCGATGGCGGTGACGTACAGCGGGGGCGTGTTGTTGGACCGCTTCACCGGGTGAGCGTGCCGGAGCTTCCGGAGGCGGGCCGCCACGGCCTGTGTTTGTGTGGCAGCAAACCGCTTGGGAGAGGTGAGCCGTCGTGACCATGCCCCCGTTCGGATCCAGCGATCCGTTCTCCGACCTGCTCAGCCGGTTCTTCGGGATGAGTCCGCTGGCCTCCCCGCCCGCCGTTCAGCGGGTGCCGATCGGCCGGTTGCTGAGCGAGTCGTCGCAGGAGCTGCTGGCGATGGCGGCGCACCGCGCGGCGGAGGACGGGAGCAGCGACCTCGACACCGCGCACCTGGCCTGGGCGGCCACCCGGGTGGAGCCCTCGCGCCGGATGCTGGAGCGGGCGGGCATCGATCCGGACGAGCTGTCCGCGGACCTGGAGCAGGTGCTGCCGTCCGGCCCCGCGCCGGCGGTGGACGGGCAGCCGGCACTCACGCCCTCGGCCAAGCGCGCGCTGCTCGCGGCGCACGCCCGTTCGCAGGCGGCGGGGGCGTCGTACATCGGTCCGGAGCACATCCTCGGCGCCTTGCTGGACCAGGAGCGCTCGGGCGCGGGGGCGGCGCTGCGCAACGCGGCGCCCTCGCAGGAGGCGCTGAAGACGGTGCTGGACGGGCGGGGCGTCGGCGGGGAGCGCAGCAGTACGGGCGCGCACCCGAGCGGGACGCCGACGCTCGACGAGTACGGGCGGGACCTCACCGAGGAGGCCCGTTCGGGCCGGCTGGACCCGGTGGTCGGGCGGGCCGAGGAGATCGAGCAGACCGTCGAGATCCTGTCCCGCCGCACCAAGAACAACCCGGTGCTGATCGGCGAGCCGGGCGTCGGCAAGACGGCGATCGTGGAGGGGCTGGCGCAGCGGATCGTCTCGGGGGACGTGCCGCAGAGCCTCAGGGACAAGCGCGTGGTCACCCTGGACCTGACCGCGCTGGTGGCGGGCTCGAAGTACCGGGGCGAGTTCGAGGAGCGGCTGAAGAACGTGATCGACGAGGTCACGGCGGCCGAGAAGAGCGTGGTCCTGTTCCTGGACGAGCTGCACACGGTGGTCGGCGCGGGCGGTGGCGGCGAGGGTTCGATGGACGCCGGCAACATCCTCAAACCGGCCCTCGCGCGCGGCGAGTTGAGCGTGGTCGGGGCGACGACGCTGGACGAGTACCGCAAGCACGTGGAGAAGGACGCCGCGCTGGAGCGCCGCTTCCAGCCGGTGCTGGTGCCGGAGCCGAGCGTCGAGGAGACCGTGGAGATCCTCCGGGGGCTGCGCGACGCGTACGAGGCGCACCACCAGGTGCGGTTCGGCGACGACGCGCTGGACGCGGCGGCGACGCTCTCGGACCGGTACGTCAGTGACCGCTTCCTGCCCGACAAGGCGATCGACCTGCTGGACCAGGCGGGCGCGCGCGTGCGGTTGCGCAGCCTGTCCGGTTCGACCGCGGCGACCTCGGTGCAGGACCGGATCACCAAGCTCAAGCGGGAGTTGGAGGAGGCCGTCGCGGACGAGGAGTTCGTGCGGGCCGCCAACCTGAAGACCGAACTGCGGCAGACCGAGGACGAGCTGGCGGCGGTCGCCGAGTCCCGTGAGGAGGTCGTCGCGGTCACCGCGGACGACATCGCGCAGGTGCTCTCCTCCCGGACCGGCATCCCGGTGGCGGAGCTGAACGCGACCGAGCGGGAGCGGCTGCTCAAGCTGGAGGAGCACCTGCACGAGAGGGTGATCGGCCAGGACGAGGCGGTCACCGCGGTGTCCCAGGCGGTGCGCCGCGGCCGGGCCGGGATGGGCGACCCCGAGCGGCCGACCGGTTCCTTCCTCTTCCTCGGGCCGACCGGCGTCGGCAAGACGGAGCTCGCGAAGGCGCTGGCGGCGCTGCTGTTCGGCGACCCGGACCGCATGGTCCGCTTCGACATGAGCGAGTTCCAGGAGAAGCACACCGTCTCCCGGCTGGTCGGCTCGCCGCCCGGGTACGTCGGCTACGACGAGGCCGGGCAGCTCACCGAGGCGGTGCGCCGCAAGCCGTACAGCGTGCTGCTGTTCGACGAGGTGGAGAAGGCGCACCCGGACGTCTTCAACCTGCTGCTCCAGGTGCTGGACGACGGGCGGCTGACCGACTCCCAGGGGCGTACGGTCGACTTCCGCAACACCGTGGTGATCATGACGAGCAACATCGGTTCGCAGCGGATCCTCGACCACGTGGGGAACGTCGACGAGATCCGTGACGACCTCATGCGGGACCTCCGCCTGCACTTCCGGCCGGAGTTCCTCAACCGGATCGACGAGGTGATCGTCTTCCACGCGCTCACGCGCAAGGACCTGCTGTCCGTCGTGGACCTGCTGCTGGAGCGCAGCCGGCGCCGGCTGAGGGCGCAGGACGTGCGGCTGGAGGTGACCGGGGCGGCCAAGGAGTTCCTGGTCAACCGGGGGTACCAGCCGGAGTTCGGGGCCCGGCCGCTGCGCCGGACGATCCAGTCGGAGCTGGACAACCGGGTGTCCAACCTGCTGCTGGACGGCACGGTGCGGGAAGGGGACACGCTGATCGCGGACGTGGGGGAGGGCGGTCTGGTGGTCACACTGGCGCGGCCGGAGCCGTCGGCGACCTTCGACGAGGCGGAGGCAAAGGCGGCGGTCGGGGCCGGGACCGGAGCCGGGACCGGAGCCGGGACTGGGGTCGGGACCGGGGCCAGGGCGGCCGATGCGGAGGCCGGCGCGGCTGCGAGGGGGTGAGCCGCGGCGGCCGGGTTCCGGGCGTGGCCCGCAGGGGCGTACTCCCGGGGGAGTACGCCCGAACGCCACTGGTGGAGGACGCGCGCGGGCGGGGCGCGGGTCTAGCCTTCCGGGCATGATGCCGCCGATGTCCCCGCCGCCGTCGGAGCGGCCGCCCGGTCGGAGCGGGGCCGAGCCCGGTGCCGCGGACGGCCCCACGCCCGCCGACGGTCCGGCCGGGCCGCCGCCCGAGCCGTGGCGTCCGCCGTGGGTGCGGGGTGCCTGGGGCGGCCGGTCGCTGGGGCTCGCGGTGGGCGTCGCCGTGGTGCAGGTGGTCGGGTCGTCGTTCGCCGGGCGGCACCAGAGCGGGCGGGTCCCGCTGGACGCGTTCGGCTACGTCCTGCTGCTGCTCGGCCCGGCCCTGCTGGTGGTGTGCCGCAGCCGGCCGGTGCCGGCGGTGGCGGGCACCTCCGTCGTCACCGCGGGGTACCTGGCCGCCGGGTACCCGTACGGGCCGGTGTTCGCGAGCTGGCTGATCGCCTGCTGCTCGGCGATCGCCTGCGGGCGCCGCAGGGCGGCCTGGGCGGGGATGGTTGGGGTGTACCTGGTGCACGTCCTGGTCACCTTCGTGCTGCCGGACGGCTGGCAGCGCGTGCCGCGCACAGCGTTCTCGTGGCAGCAGGAACTCGGCCTGCTGGCCTGGCTGTTGCTCGTGCTGGCGATCGCCGAGATCATCCGGTTCCGGCGCGAGCGGATCGCCGCCCACCGGGCCTACCGGCAGCAGCTGGAGCAGCGCCGGGCCAACGAGGAACGGCTCAAGATGGCCCGGGAGCTGCACGACATCCTGGCCCACAGCCTGTCGCTGATCAACATCCAGGCGGGGGTCGGGCTCGCGCTGCTGGACCAGCGGCCGGAGGAGGCCCGCGCGGCGCTGGCCACCATCAAGTCGACCAGCAAGGAGGCGCTCGGCGAGGTCCGCCAGGTGCTCGCGACGCTGCGCGGGCCCGGGGCGGCGCCGCGCGGCCCGGCGCCCGGGCTGGCCCGGCTCGACGAACTCACCGACCAGGCCGACCGGGTGGGGCTCACGGCCGAGGTGCACGAGCTGGGCGACCGGCGGCCCCTGAGCGCCGCGGCCGACCTCACCGCCTTCCGGATCGTCCAGGAGGCGCTGACCAACGTCGTCCGGCACTCGGCGGCGCGCGAGGCGGTCGTCGTCCTGGACTGGACGGATCCGGAGGCGCTCGTCGTCAGGGTCGAGGACCCGGGCCCGGCGGTGCTCGGCGACGCCGGCGGATCGGGCAGCGGGCTGGCCGGCATGCGGGAACGGGCGGGCGCGTTCGGTGGCACCATCTCCGCGGGAGCGCTGCCGGGCGGCGGCTTCCGGGTACGGGCGGAGCTGCCGACACCGAAGGCGGAGGGCGAGTGATCCGGGTACTGCTGGCGGACGACCAACTGCTGGTGCGGGCGGGCTTCCGGGCCCTGCTGTCGCTGCAGGACGACATCACCGTGGTCGGGGAGGCGGACGACGGCGAGGCCGCGGTGCTGCTCGCCCGCGAACTCGTGCCGGACGTCGTCCTGATGGACATCCGGATGCCGCGGATGGACGGCCTGGAGGCGACCAGGCGGATCGCCGAGGACCCTTCGCTGTCCTCCGTCCGGGTGGTCGTGCTGACCACCTTCGAGCTGGACGAGTACGTCTTCGAGGCGCTGCGGTCGGGGGCCGCGGGTTTCCTGGTCAAGGACACCGACCCGGCCGACCTGCTTCGCGCGATCCGGGTCGCCGTCGCGGGGGACGCGCTGCTCTCCCCGGGCGTGACGCGGCGGCTGATCGGCGAGTTCGCGGCGCGTTCGAAGGCGCCGGAGGCGGGGCCGGCCGGGCTGGCGGACGTCTCAGGGCTCACCGAGCGGGAGCGCGAGGTGCTGGCGCTCGTGGGGATGGGGCTGTCGAACGAGGAGATCGCGCGGCGGCTGGTGGTGAGCCCGCTGACGGCGAAGACGCACGTCAGCCGGGCGATGGTGAAGCTCGGCGTGCGGGACCGGGCACAACTCGTCGTGCTCGCTTACGAGTCGGGGCTCGTGCGGCCGGGCTGGCTGGGCTGAGCGTCCGGGGCCCGGCGCTCCTCCTGGTGGCCGGGCCGCCCCTGGCCGCCGCCTCCCCGGCGACGTTTCGTCCCTCTCCGGCTACTTCCTCCCGGCTGCTTCCGCTCCGGCTACTTCCTCCCCGGCGTGTCGCAGCCCGCTCGTACTCCCTCGGGAGTACCCCAACTGCCTCTGCCGGTGGGACGCGTGATGAGACCGCCCGGCGGGACGCTCTAGTCACCTCGGGAAACCGCCCGAGGTCCTGGAGGCCCCACGCCGAGGAGATGAACCACCCATGTACACGCTGCTCGCCGACTGGGACGGGCACGGGCCCGGTCCCTGGATCCTGTTCTTCCCGCTGATCTGGATCGCCGTCGTGTTCCTGGTGATCTTCGTGCTGCGCCGGACGGTCTGGCGCCGCGGCTGCGGGTACCGCGCGGGAGCCGACCACCCGCTGGCCGTCCTCGGCCGCCGCTACGCCGAGGGCGACATCGACGCCGAGGAGTACCGCTCGAAGCGGGCCGTGCTCAGCGAGTCGCCGCGGTCGCCGCGCGACGGGGCGGGGGGAGGTGCCGGGAAGTGACGACCCTCGACGTCCTGCACGGCACCGCCGCCCGGGTCGCCGACGCCGTGAAGGTCTACGGCGTCGGCGGCACGGAGGTCCGGGCGCTGGACCGCGTCACGGTGGAGTTCCCGGCCGGGCGCTTCACCGCGATCATGGGACCGTCCGGCTCGGGCAAGTCCACCCTGATGCACTGCGCGGCCGGCCTCGACACCCTCACGGCCGGCCGCGCGTGGATCGGGGACACCGAGCTCGGCCCACTGGGCGACCGGCGGCTCACGCTGCTGCGCCGGGAGCGGCTCGGCTTCGTGTTCCAGGCGTTCAACCTGGTGCCCACGCTCACCGTCCGGGAGAACATCACCCTTCCGCTGGACCTCGCCGGGGCCGCCCCCGACGAGGCCTGGCTGACGACCCTCATCGACGTCGTCGGCCTCGGCGACCGGCTGCACCACCGGCCGAGCGAGCTCTCCGGCGGCCAGCAGCAGCGGGTCGCGGTGGCCCGGGCGCTGGCCGGGCGGCCGCAGGTGGTCTTCGCCGACGAGCCGACGGGCAACCTCGACTCCCGCACCGGCGGCGAGGTCCTCGGCCTGCTGCGCCGCGCGGTGGACGAGATGGGCCGGGCCGTCGTCATGGTCACCCACGACCCGACGGCGGCCGGGTACGCCGACGAGGCGCTGTTCCTCGCCGACGGACGCCTGGTGGACCGGATGGAGCGGCCCACGTCCGGACTGGTGCTGGACCGGATGAAGGCCTTCGAACGGGGGCGGTCGTGACGGTCCTCGACCCGGTCGTGATGCGCCTCGGCCTGCGCTCGCTGCGCGCTCACAAGCGGCGGCTGGCCGGCACGCTCCTGTCCATCCTGCTCGGCGTCAGCTTCCTCACCGGCACGATGGTGCTGGGCGACACCCTGCGGGCCAACTTCGACACCCTCTTCGCCGATGCCAACGCGGGCACCGACGTCGTCGTGCGCAGCGCCGACGTGCTCGACTCCCCGGGGACGGCCGGCGGTGTCCGGGCACCGGTGGACGCGGCGCTCGCCGACCGGCTGCGCGCCGTGCCCGGGGTCGCGGCCGCCGAGCCGTCCGTCCAGGGCGCGGGCCAACTCGTCGGCGCCGACGGCAGACCGATCGGTGGCCAGGGCCCGCCCACCCTCGCGGGGAACTGGCTCGCCGACGGTCGGCTCAACCCGTACCGGCTGGCCGAGGGCCGGGCGCCGGCCGCCCCGGGCGAGGTCGTGATCAACCGGGGGGCCGCCAAGAGCGGTGGGCTGCACGTCGGTTCGACCACCGTGCTGCGCACGCCCGATCCGGTGCCGGTCACCGTTGTCGGCATCGCGACCTTCGGCGCGAGCGCGGATGGCATGGGGCCGAGCACGTTCACGGCGATGACGTTCGCGGACGCCGAGCGCCACCTCACTCCCGAGGGCGCGGGGCAGGCCAGTTCGATCCAACTCCGCGCGACGGGCGGGGTCTCCCAGCAGGAGCTGGCGGCCCGGATCGCGCCGCGGCTGCCGGCCGGGGTGCAGGCGGTCACCGGCGCGGCGGCCACCCGGGAGAGCACCCAGCAGCTGTCCGGGCGCTTCCTGAGCATGTTCACCACGCTGCTGCTGGTCTTCGCCGGGATCGCACTGCTGGTGGCCACGTTCACCATCCACAACACCTTCGCGATCGTGGTCGCCCAGCGGACGAGGGAGAACGCGCTGCTGCGGGCGCTCGGCGCGGTCCGCGGCCAGGTGCTCGCGGCGACGCTCGCCGAGGCCCTGGCGGTCGGCGTGCTGGCCTCGCTCGGCGGGCTGCTGGGCGGGATCGGGGTGGCGACCGGGCTCAAGGCGCTGTTCTCGGTGCTCGGCTTCGCGCTGCCGACCGGCGGCATGGTGATCAGCACCGCAGCGGTGGTGCTGCCGCTCGCGGTCGGAACGTTGGTCGCGGTGGGCTCGGCGCTGCTGCCCGCCGTGCGGGCCGGGCGGACGGCACCGCTGGCAGCGCTGCGCGAGACCGGCGTCGACCGGGCGGCCCAGGGGCGTTCGGGCGTCCTGCGGGTGCTGCTCGGGGGCCTGCTGATCGCGGGCGGGGTGCCGGCGGCGGTGCTCGGTGCCACGGACGGTCCGTCGGTGCTCCTGACGGCCGGCGGGGCGCTCGCGGTGCTGGTCGGCGTGGTGGTGCTCGGGCCGGTCGCGGCGGCGTTCGCGGTACGGGTCCTGGGCGCGCCACTGCCCCGGCTGCGCGGGGTCTCCGGCACCCTGGCCCGTCGCAACGCGGCCCGCAACCCGCGCCGGACGGCGGCCACGGCGAGCGCGCTCATGATCGGGGTCGCGGTGGTGACGCTGTTCACCGTCTTCGGTGCGTCGATCAAGGCCACCCTGGACGACACGGTCGACAAGTCCTTCGCGGGCGATCTCGCCGTCACCGCACCGTCGTTCGGCGCGGGCGGCAGCGGGATCAGCCCCAAGGCGGCCGACGCGCTCGCGGGGCTGCCCGAGGTGCGGCAGACGGTCGGCCTCGGCCGCGGCGTGGCCCGGATCGACGGCCACGGCCGGGTGCTGGACGTCACCGATCCGGCCCGCCTGGCCGGGATCGTCGACCTCGGCCGGGTCGAGGGCTCGCTGGACGCGCTCGGCGCGGACGGACTGGCGGTCTCCCGCGGCGAGGCGGAGCAGCAGGGCTGGAAGCTCGGCCAGAGCGTGACGGTCGGCTTCGCGGACGGCGCGAGCGGTCCCTTCACCATCCGCGCGCTCTACGAGGGCGGCGGGCTGGCAGGTGACTACCTGATGACCCGCCAGGCCTGGGCGCCCCACCGGGGGCAGGACAGCGACACCCTGGTCGCGGTCGGGCTGCGGGCCGGCGTCTCCCCGGCGGCCGGCAAGGCGGCGGTGCAGCAGGCGCTGGTCCCGTACGGCGGTCCGCAGGTGCAGGACCGGGCGGAGTACGCGGCGAGTGCGGCCGCCGGGGTCGACACGATGCTCTCGGTGGTCTACGCCCTGCTGGCGCTGGCGGTGCTGATCGCGCTGCTGGGCATCGCCAACACGCTGACGCTGGCGGTGCACGAGCGGACCAGGGAGCTGGGCCTGCTGCGGGCGGTCGGCCAGACCAGGGCGCAGCTGCGGGGCATGGTGCGCTGGGAGTCGGTGCTGGTGGCCGCCTTCGGGACGGTCGGCGGGCTCGGCCTCGGGGCCTTCCTCGGCTGGGCGCTCGTGCGGGCCTCCGACAGCGCGGGGACGGGCTCGTTCGCGATACCGCCGGTGCAGCTGGCGGTGGTCCTGACGGCCGGTCTGCTGGCGGGCGCGGTGGCCGGGCTCCGCCCGGCGGGCCGGGCGGCACGGCTGGACATCCTGCGGGCGATCGCCACGGACTGACCGGCGGGAGAGCGCGGGACCACAGGGAGGTGACCGAAGAAGAGCCCAGGCCGGAGAAGGACCGACAGCAAAGAAGGGCCCAGGACGAGGAAGGGCTCAGCGGAAGGAGGGCCAAGGAACGGACATGGTGAACGCCCCAGGAGAAGGCACCGACCCGGCACCCGGCCGGGACGTCAGTCCGCCGCCCGCGGGAACACCTCCCGCAGCAGCGGGTCCGGCAGGCCGCGGCGGCGCCACTCGCGCGGGTAGCCGAGCGAGACCTCCTCGAAGGGCACGCCGTCGTAGCTGGTCTTGCGCGGGATGTGGAGGTGGCCGTAGATCATCGCGGCGGTGTTGAAGCGGCGGTGCCAGTCGGCCGTCAGCTCGGTGCCGCACCACTGGGCGAACTCGGGGTACCAGAGGATCTCGGTGGGGTGGCGGACCAGCGGGTAGTGGTTGACCAGGACGAGCGGCAGGTCCGGGTCGCAGGCCGCGAGCCGCTGCTCGGTCAGCCGGACGCGCTCGCGGCACCAGGAGTCGCGGTCCGGGAACGGATCGGGGTGCAGCAGCCGCTCGTCCGCGCACACGATGCCGCTCTCGTAGGCGGCCGCCAGGGACTCCTCCTTGGTGGTCGCGCCCGGAGCACGGAAGGAGTAGTCGTAGAGGAGGAAGAGCGGGGCGACGGCGACCGGCCCGCCGGCACCCTGCCAGACCGGGTACGGGTCCTCGGGGGTGAGCACCCCGAGCCGGCGGCACATGGCGACCAGGTGCTCGTAGCGGGCCACGCCGCGCAGCTGCACCGGGTCCTCGGGGTGGGTCCACAGCTCGTGGTTGCCGGGGGCCCACACCACGCGGGCGAAGCGTTCGGCGAGCAGTCCGAGCGCCCACTCGATACTGGTGGAGAGCTCGGCGACGTCACCGGCGACGATCAACCAGTCGTCGGGGCTGGTGGGTTGGAGCTTCTCCACCAGGCCGCGGTTCTCCTCGTAGGAGATGTGCAGGTCGCTGACGGCGAGCAGCCTCCCGCCCGCCGCGCCGCTCCCCGGCTGCGCTCCGCTGCCGTACTCGGTCGTCACTCCTGCCCCCTGTGGTCACCGGTCGATGCCGCCACAGTACGGGGCAGGGCCGGGTTCGCGGGGCGGAACCGCGGAGCTCAGCGGCGCGCGGGGACGCGGCCGGGCTCAGGAGCTGGGGGTCCGGTTCAGGAGCCGAACTCCATGATCACGCCGTGCGCCGAGACGGTGGTGGCGGTGAAGACGGCGAGCGCGGCGACGCCGAGCACGAGGCCGAGGACCGCCCGGCCGCGTCGCCGGGTGCCGCGGACCAGGGCGAGCGTGCCGAGGACGATGGCCAGCGGACCGAGGACGATGTTGAAGATCAGCAGGCCGGGGAGGCCGAGCAGGAAGGAGGCGACGGCGAGGTTGTCGGCCTCGGTGACGGTCGCTTGGCTCGCGGTGGCCGGCTGGTGGTCGGTGACGGTGCTCATGACGGTGGCGGGTCCTCTCGGGTGAAAGGAGCGGTGAAAGGGGCGGAGAAAGGAGCTGGGTCGGAAGGAGCCGAGGGCGGCAGGGGCTCAGCGCTGCCGCAGGCGGGCGATGCCCTCGCGGGCGCCGAAGGCGAGCAGCCAGGCGGTGATGGCGGCGGAGGCGGTGAGGAAGACCGGGAGCGAGGTGTGTGCGGCGGCGCCGATCAGGACACCCATGGCGACGAGGGCGGAGAGCAGGATCACGGCCGACCAGTCCTTTCCGGTTTCGGCTTCGGTTTCGGGTTCGACGTCGGGTTCAGTCTCGGCGTCGAGCCTGACCCCGGTTTCGGTTGACAAGTGTTCACCGAGTTGGCCTCACTCTACGCCGGGCTGGCCAGGTTCGGCAAACAGTTGTTTACTGAATGGCGTGAATCACACCGAGGGGGCCGAGTCGCCCCGGAGCGCAGGGGCCGAGCAGCCCGAGACCGTCGGCGTCAGACAGGCCCAGAAGCAGCAGAGCCGCCGGGCGCTGCTGGACGCAGGTCTGCGCCTGCTGGCCGATCAGAATCTCGCGAGCCTCGGCGTCCGCGAGGTCACCCGCGCCGCCGGGCTGTCGCCGGCCGCGTTCTACCGGCACTTCCCGGACCTCGCCGCGCTCGGCGTCGCGTTGGTCGAGGAGTCGCTGGCGAGCCTGCACCTCATGATCCGCTCGGTGCTCGTCGGGGAGGGCGGCGCCGAGGAGCTGATCGACCGTGCGGTCGACGTCATCCAGCGGCACGTCCGTGAGAACCGTGCGCACGTGCGCTTCCTCGCGCGCGAGCGGCACGGCGGTGTCCGGCGGGTGCGGGAGGCGATCGACGCCGAACTCGGCCGTTTCGCGGCGGAGGTGGGTGCGGCGCTCGGGCTCCAGCCGGTCTCGGCGGGCTGGAGCGAGGGTGACCTGCGGATGCTCGCCGAGTTGTACGTGGACCACATGGTGTCCACGGCCGCCGCGTTCCTGGAAGCGCTGGAGGCTCAGGAGGCCGATCCGGGCCGCGAAGGGCGGATCGCCGCGACGGCCCGGCTGCAGTTGCGCCTGATCAGCGTCGGTCGGCGCCACTGGCAGAGGAGTTGAGCGCACCGGTCGGCCGGAGTCGATGACCGCGGCCGGGGTGTGCTCCGGCCCTTCCAAGCGACCTCTCAGTTGATCTCTCCGTTGACCTCTCGGTGGCGGCGGACCTCTTGACATCTAGTCATGTCCGCGACAGCTTTGGTGGACCCCCACACCGAGAGGTCTCTCATGAGGAAGCCGCTCATAGGCATGCTCGCGACGGTCCTGGTCGCCGGAGCCACCACGCTGGCCGGACTGGCCCCGGCACAGGCCGCCCCCCTTGCGAACGCCGCCCCCCTTGCGAATGTCGCGACGGGCGCCAAGGGCGCCATCGCCGCCCCCGCCCCGGCGGATGCCGCCGTCGACTTCACCGGCAGTGTGGCGCTCGACAACTGTTCCGGGTCGCTGGTCCGGATGCCCGGCTCGGCAGGCAGTGACCCCGCACTCGTCCTGTCCAACGGCCACTGCCTGGAGTCCGGTATGCCCGGCCCCGGTCAGGTGGTCACCGACCAGCCGTCCAGCCGGACGTTCACCCTGCTCGACGGTTCCGGCGCCGACCTCGGCACGCTGAACGCGGTCAAGGTGGTCTACGGCGCCATGACCGACACCGACGTGTCGATCTACCAGCTCGACTCCAGCTACGACACGATCCAGGCGCAGTACGGGATCGCCCCGCTGACCGTCTCCGCCGACCACCCCGCCCAGGGGGCCGACATCCGGGTGGTCTCCGGTTACTGGAAGCGGATCTACTCGTGCTCGGTCGACGGTTTCGCCTACCAACTGCGGGAGGCGGACTGGACGTTCAAGGACTCGGTCCGCTACACGTCCGGCTGCAACGTGATCGGCGGCACCTCCGGCTCGCCGGTGGTCGACGCGAACAGCGGGTTGCTGGTCGCCGTCAACAACACGATCAACGAGAACGGCCAGTCCTGCACGCTGAACAACCCGTGCGAGGTCGACCAGGGCGGCGCGGTGACGGTCCACCAGGGCATCGGCTACGCCCAGGAGACGTACATCATCCCGCCCTGCTTCGGCGCCGGGAACGTCCTCGACCTCACCCTGCCCGGCTGTGCCCTTCCCCGCCCCTGACCAGCACCTTCCGCGATGGGCCGCCCGCCACCCGGCGGGTGGCCCATTCGGCCGTCCACCGGGCGGCCGCCGCACCAACCGCACCGCAGAGTAGTGCCGATGAGGCAGCTGTCATATCCGTTGACCAGATGGAGAGTTGATGAGCACCAGGTTCAGAAGACTGCTGGTTTCCGCCCTGCTGATACCGCTGCTGAGCGCCGGCGGCGGCCTGGCGGCCCCGGCGTTCGCGCAGGCCCCGGCGTTCGCGCAGGGCACGGCCGCGACCGCCGCCCACGCGCAGCGCGACGTGGCCGCCGACCCGACCGCGGACATCAAGGCCCGCCTCGCGGCGATCCCGGGGATGACCATCACCGAGGAGAAGCCGACCGACGCGGACCACCGGTACTTCCTCCTCACCTACACCCAGCCGATCGACCACTTCCGTCCCTGGCTGGGCACATTCCAGCAGCGCATCAGCGTGCTGCACCGCGGCTACGACCGCCCGACCGTCTTCTACACCAACGGCTACACGCTGGGCACCACGCCCTCGCGCACCGAGCCGACCCGGCTGGTCGACGGCAACCAGGTCTCCATCGAGTACCGGTACTTCACCCCGTCGCGCCCGGAGCCGGCGGACTGGACCAAGGCCGGGATCCGCCAGGCGGCCGCCGACTCGCACCGGATCGTGACCGCGCTCAAGGAGATCTACCAGCAGGAGTGGCTCTCCACCGGCGCCAGCAAGGGCGGAATGTCCTCCACCTACTACCGCCGGTTCTACCCGGACGACGTGGCGGGCACGATCGCGTACGTCGCGCCGAACAACACCGACGTGAACGACGACGCGCCGTACTCCGAGTTCTTCCGGAACGTCGGCACCCCCGAGTGCCGGGCCGCGCTCGACGCGGTGCAGCGCGAGCTGCTGGTGCGCCGGGACCGGCTGGAGACGCGCTTCACGGCCGACAACAAGGCGGCCGGCTCGACCTTCGCCGTCGTCGGTTCGGTGGACCGGGCCTACGAGGGCAGCGTGCTCGACGTGGTCTGGGGCTTCTGGCAGTACAGCCTGCAGTCCGACTGCGCGAAGGTCCCGGTGGCGGCCACCGCGACCGACGACGAGCTGTACAAGTGGTTCGACGCGCAGGAGGGCGTGACCAGCTCCAGCGACCAGGGCCTCGCCAAGTACACCGCGTACTACTACCAGGCCGCGACCGAACTCGGCGCGCCCTACTTCGACGTCTCGTACCTGAAGGACCTCCTGCACTACGACTACAAGGAGCTGTACGCGCCCCGCGCGTACGTGCCCAAGGAGATCCCGACCACCTTCAACCCGAAGGCGATGCCCGACATCGACCGCTGGGTGAAGCGCGAGGCCGAGCGGATCATCTTCGTCTACGGCGGCAACGACCCGTGGGGCGCCAAGCCGTTCGAGCTCGGCCGGGGCAGCGACGACTGCTACGTCTACACCGTTCCGGGCGGCAACCACGGCTCCAACATCGGCAAGCTGCCGGCCGAGGAGTCGGCCGCGGCGACCGCCAAGGTGCTGGAGTGGGCCGGCCTGGCCGGTGGCCAGGACGACGCGCGCTCGCTCGCGAAGTCGCAGTCGCAGGCACCGTCGTCGCAGTACCGGATCCCGCCGTTCGGCCCGCTCGACGAGGAGGGCCAGAAGCTGGAGCGCCACCCGCTCTAGTGTCGTAGCCGGGTACCACGCACGCAGGAAGGCCGCCTCCGCTCGGTGAATTCGAGGGGGCGGCCTTTCGCGTCCGGTTCTCGCTCCGGCTTTCGCGTACGGCTCTCGCTCCGGCTCTCGCATCCGGCCGGAAGCCGCCCCCGCCGAACCCCTCCCCGAAGCAGTGAATCGGTGCTTCAATGCTTCCATGGCCTACCGACGCACCCCCGCCGTCCAAGCCCGTCTGGACGCCCAGCGCGAGGCCGTGCTGCAGGCGGCCGTCGGCCTGCTCGCCGAGCGCGGGTACGGCGGCTGCACGATGGCCGCGGTCGCGGACCGCGCCGGGATCGCCACCGGCAGCGTGTACCAGCACTTCACCAACAAGGCCGAGTTGTCGGTGCAGTTGTTCCGCCGGGTGGTCACGCGCGAGATCGCTGCGGTGAACGCGGCCGTCGCCCGCCGGGAGACGCCCGAACAGCGGATCGCCGCGGTCGTGGAGACGTTCGCCGCCCGTGCCCTGCGCGCGCCACGGCTGGCGTACGCGCTGCTGGTCGAGCCGGCCGACGCGGTCGTGGACGCCGAACGCCTGGTGTTCCGGCGGGCGTTCCGCGACGTGATCGCGGCCGAGATCGCCGCCGCCGTGGCCGCCGGGCGGCTGCCCGCCCAGGACCCGGTGCTGACCGCCGCCGCCCTGGTCGGCGCGGTCGGCGAGGCCCTGGCCGGCCCCCTGGCCGCCGAGCCCGAGCCCGATCCGGCCCGCATGGAGCCCGAGCCCGCGCTGGCCCCCGCCGAGCCCGAGCCGCCCAGCACCACCCCCGCCGGAGCCGGACCCGAACGGACCACCGCCGAGGTGGTCCCCGCCCTGGTCTCCTTCACCCTGCGTGCCCTGGGAGGACGCGATGACAGCGACGCATGAGGTCACCAACCAGGTGCCCCTGCCGTACGGACACGACACCGCCGCCGATCCGACCCTGCTCGCCGCCCTGGACCGGGCCGGCGCCGGCTGGGCCGAGCCCGAGCTGCGCGAGCTCGGCCGACTGGCCGGCTCCGAGCAGGCCGCCGAGTGGGGCCGGCTGGCCAACGAGAACCCGCCGGTGCTGCGCACCCACGACCGCTTCGGCCACCGGATCGACGAGGTCGAGTTCCACCCGGCCTGGCACGAGCTGATGCGCACCGCCGTCTCCCACGGCCTGCACGCCGCGCCCTGGCGGGACGGCCGGCCCGGCGCCCACTCCGCCCGCGCCGCGAAGTTCTTCGTGTGGGGCCAGGTCGAGGCGGGTCACACCTGCCCGGTCTCGATGACCTACGCCGCTGTCCCGGCCCTGCGGGCGAACCCTTCCCTGGCGGCCGAGCTGGAACCGCTGCTGGCCGCCACGGAGTACGACTTCGGGCTGCGCGAGCCGCGCTCCAAGCGCGGGCTGATCGCCGGCATGTCGATGACCGAGAAGCAGGGCGGCTCGGACGTCCGCACCAACACCACCACGGCCACCCCGCACGCGGACGGCACCTACCGCCTGACCGGCCACAAGTGGTTCACTTCGGCGCCGATGTCCGACCTCTTCCTGACGCTCGCCCAGGCGCCGGGCGGGCTCAGCTGCTTCGTGCTGCCGCGCGTGCTCCCGGACGGCGGCCGCAACCGCCTCCACCTGATGCGGCTCAAGGACAAGCTGGGCAACAAGTCCAACGCCTCCGCCGAGCTGGAGTACGACGGCGCGGTGGGCTGGCTGGTCGGCGAGGAGGGCCGGGGCGTGCCGACCATCATCGAGATGGTCAACATGACGCGCCTCGACTGCACCGTCGGCGGTGCCTCCGGCATGCGCTACGGCGCGACCCGGGCCGTCCACCACGCCGTCCACCGGCGGGTGTTCGGCAAGGCGCTGGTGGACCAGCCGCTGATGCGCAACGTGCTCGCCGACCTGGTGGTGGAGTCCGAGGCCGCCACGGCCGTCGCCATGCGGCTGGCCCACGCCACCGACCTCGCCCTCGCCGGGGACGAGAACGAGGCGCTGGTACGGCGGTTGGGGCTGGCCGTCGCCAAGTACTGGGTCTGCAAGCGCGGTCCGGCGCACGCGGCCGAGGCGCTGGAGTGCCTGGGCGGCAACGGCTACGTGGAGGAGTCCGGCATGCCGCGGCTCTACCGGGAGGCGCCGCTGGTCTCGATCTGGGAGGGCTCGGGCAACGTCGCCGCCCTGGACGCGCTGCGGGCCATGGCCAGGCGCCCGGAGAGCGTCGAGGCGTTCCTCGGCGAGCTCGACTCGGCGGCCGGCGCGGACCGCCGCCTGGACGCGGCGGTCGCCGAACTGCGCAAGCAGCTCTCCGACCCGACGGACCTGGAGTACCGCACCCGCCGCCTGGTCGAGGCGATGGCGCTGGCCTTCCAGGGCTCGCTGCTCGTCCGGTACGGCAGCCCGGCGGTGGCCGACGCGTTCTGCGCGACCCGCCTCGGCGGCGACCACGGCGGTGCGTTCGGCACCCTGCCGCCCGGCGTCGACGTCACGGAGATCATCGACCGCGCCCGCCCGGTGCCCGCGTGAACGACCACACCGCGGAAGGCGCCGAGGCGGCGGCCGTCCGGGCGTTCTGGCGGGACCTCGGCCTGCCCGGCCTGATCGATGTCCACACCCACTTCATGCCGCAGAACGTCCTCGACAAGGTGTGGGCGTACTTCGACGCGGCCGGCCCGCTGGTGAACCGCCCCTGGCCGATCACCTACCGGGAGGCCGAGGAGCGGCGCGTCGAGCGGCTGCGGGAGTTCGGTGTCCGCGCGTTCACCTCCATGCTCTACCCGCACAAGCCGGGCATGGCCGCCTGGCTGAACGCGTGGGCCGCGGACTTCGCCGCCCGCACGCCGGACTGCCTGCACACCGCGACGTTCTTCCCCGAGCCCGGGGCGGCGGAGTACGTGGCGCGCGCGATCGACGAGGGCGCCCGGGTGTTCAAGGCGCACCTCCAGGTCGGCGGCTACGACCCGGCGGACGCGCGGCTGGACGACGTGTGGGGGCTGCTGGCGGAGAGCGGCACCCCGGTGGTGACGCACTGCGGATCCGGGCCGGTGCCGGGCAAGTTCACCGGTCCGGGGCCGATCGGCGAGGTGGTGGCCCGCCATCCCGGGCTGGTGCTGGTGGTCGCCCACCTCGGCATGCCCGAGTACCGGGACTTCCTCGACCTCGCCGAGCGCCACCCGGCCGTCCGGCTGGACACCACGATCGCGTTCACCGACTTCGCCGAGGCCGACGTCCCGTTCCCGCGCGACGAACTCCCGCGCCTGCGCGGGCTGCAGGAGCGCGTCCTGCTCGGCAGCGACTTCCCGAACATCCCGTACCGGTACGTCCACCAGCTGGAGTCGCTGGCCGGGCTGGGCCTGGGGGAGGAGTGGCTGCGGGCCGTCTGCCACGACAACGCGGCTGGTCTGTTCGGTCTCGGCGGCCCGTCCGCGTAGGCCGCCGAACGTCCGCGTGCAGCAGGTCAGTCGACGTCCCCAGCACCCGGACCACGTCCGCGCCCCGCAGGTCAGTCGACGTTCCGCAGCACCCGGACCACGTCCGCGTGCAGTCCGGGCGCGGCGGCGAGGAACCCGTCGGACGCGGCCGTCCAGGCCGCCCCGGCGGTGTCCGTCACCGTCGCGCCCGCCTCGCTCGCGATCAGTGCGCCGGGCAGCAGGTTGGGCGCGTCGGCGCCGTACTCCCAGAACAGCGCGAGGTGCCCGGAGCCGACCTGCGCCACCTGGAGGGCGGTCGGGCCGAGGTTGCGCACCGCGACGACGGCGCCGGCCATCGCGGCCAGCGACTCGCCCGCCCGGCGCAGGGCGACCGGGTCGCCGGCGGCGGTCGGCGGCTGGCTGGTCGCCGCGACGGCCGACCCCAGGGTGCGGGGCAGCGGCGCGATCGGCCGCCCGTCCAGGTGGGCGCCGCCGCCGAGCACGGCGCGGTAGGTCCGTCCACCGAGCAGCTCGGGCGCGTGGACCACGGCCAGCACGGCCCGGCCGTCCCGGACGAGCGTCGCGGTGACGGCCCAGTACGGCAGGCCGAGCAGGTACTGCACCGCGCCGTCGGTGGCGTCGCACAGCCACCACTCGCCCTCGGCCGGCACCGCGCCGTCGAACTCGTCGTCCAGCCAACCGGCGTCCGGGCGCAACGAGCCGAGCCGCTCCCGCAGTTCGGCTGCGGCGGGGCCGTCGATCTCGGCGAACCGCGCCACCGCCTCCTCGGCCGTCCGCGCCGGGGTCGGCTCGGTGGGCCGTCGGGCCACCAGCTTCGCGCCGACCTCGCGCACCGCGGCCTCCACACCCTCGGCCAGCGCCCACAGTTCCATCGTCGTACCCCACTCCTGGCCGGACCGTCCGGCCGCACAGGACAAGGAGTACCGTCGGAGCGGATGAACAGGACGCTCAATGGGCTCAGAATGATGGAGATCGGACACCATGGATCTATCGACGGCTGATCCGGACACGGCCCTCGACCTCCTCGACCGCCGGCTGGTCTGCGCGCTCCAGGTCGACGGCCGGGCCGAGACCGGCCGGATCGCCGAGGTGCTGGGCGTCTCAGCCCGGACGGTCACCCGCCGCCTGGCCAGGCTGCGCGGGGCCGGCGTGCTGCGGGTGGTGCGGATGCCGGACGTGGAGGACGCGGCCGTCGGCGCGCTGCTGCGCGTGCGGGTGCTGCGCGGCACGGTGGACGCCATCGCGAAGGCGCTGGCCGACCGCCCGGACGTCCCGTTCGTCGACGTGATGCTCGGCGGCCAGGAGATCGGCGCCGTCATGCTGAGCGACGCCGGCGGCCGCGACCGCCTGCTGTACGGGCAGCTGCCCGCGACCGCCGCCGTCACCGAGACCACCACCCACGCCGTCCTGCACGCCTACGCGGACGCCGGGCAGTGGCAGGCCGGATACCTGGACGCGGACGAGGCCGCGGCGCTCGCCCGGCCCGTCGCACCGCGCCCGCGGACGCCCCCGCCGTCGGACGAGCTGGACCACGCGCTGCTGGCCCGGCTCACCGAGGACGCCCGGCAGTCGCACGCCGCCCTCGCCGAGGCCGTCGGCGCACCCGAGTCGACCGTCCGCCGCCGCCTGCACCGCCTCGACGAGTCCGGGCTGCTGCGCACCCACGCGACCGTCGACCCCCGGCTGCTCGGCCTGGCCGTGGACGCCAACCTCTGGCTGGACGTGCCGCCCGGCCGGCTCGCCGAGACCGGCGCGGCCCTGGCCCGGCACCCGCACGTGCACGGGGTGCTCGCGACCAGCGGGCCGACGAACCTGATGGCCGCGGTGTTCTGCCGGGACCACGCGGGGCTCTACCGGTTCGTCACGGACACCCTCGGCCCGCTCGGGGTGACGCGCGCCGAGACGGCGATCGTCGCGCGCGCGGTGAAGCGGGCGGGCGTCCCGCTCAGGAGGCTCGGCCCACAGCGGTGACCGGGCCCACCGGGGCCTCACCAGCGTCCCGGCGTCCCAAGTGCCCAAGCACCCAAGCGCCAACGCTCAAGCGCCTACCGGCCTCAGACGCCGGTGCTCGACCCCGGACGGATGACCATCAGCACCACGACGACCGCCCACAGCAGGTTGAAGACGCCGGCCGTCATCGGCAGCATCTTGAGGCCCTTCACGGCCTTGTCGCGCTGCTCGTCCCCGGTCTCCTGGGCGAGCGCGTCGACGGCGGCCTGCTGGCCGGGCAGCACGAAGAGCAGCAGCGAGAGCGCGGCGACCGCGGTCAGGACCATCGAGACGATCAGCCAGGACTGCCCGAGCACGTCCATCACCTGGGCCAGCCCGATGCCCAGCACCGGCACGGCCACCCCCAGCAGCGCGTAGACCTGGGTGATCCGGTGCAGGATCCGCAGCACGCCGGCGTCGGAGGCCTGGTCGGGCCCGCCCGCCAGCGCCGCCTTCGCACGGCGCGGGAACATGCTGACGGCCACCGCGACCGGGCCTATGAACAGGACCGACGCGAGGACGTGCAGGCTCAGCAGGAACTTGGCCATGGCGGGGACACCCTTAATCCGGCGGTGGGCAGCGATTCGGCGGGGCGGCCGCGGTCCGGCGCCCGACCAGGCACGCTAACACCGCTTACCCCGGCGCCCGCCGCGCGGGTCAGGCCCCGGCCGTCAGCTCCACGACCTGCGGCTCGGCGGTGCTGACCGCCGCCACCGCGGCGCCGTGCGCCGGGTCCGTCCAGTCGACGAAGTGCAGGTCCTGGTGGCGGCTGCGCAGCGGTCCGTCCGCCGGGACGGCCAGTGGCAGGTCGGAGAGGTCGACCGCGGCCAGCGTGTCCATGCTGGTCCGCCCGATCTTGATCAGCGACTCCTTGCGCACCCACAGCCGCAGGAAGGCCCGGTCCGGCTCCGGGGCCGCCTGCACCAGGGCGAGCTCGGCCGGCGCGAGCACCCGCTGCGCGACCTCGCCCAGCGAGCGCCCGCGCGCGGCGAGCTCGACGTCGACACCGACGGGCTCGAAGCCGGCGGCCGCGGCGACCACGCCCCGGGTGTGCGAGAGGCTCACGTGCACGTCCGGGTGGTCCGGGAGGAACGGCTTGCCGTGGTCGGCCCGGCCGCAGTCGGGGCACTGCTGGGCGAGCGCGAGGCCGTCGGCCGGGACGCCGAGGAGCCGGGCGGCGCAGAGCCGGACCAGGAGGTGGCCGGCGGTGAAGTCGACCCGCCCGGTCTCCGTCCGGAAGCGTGCCGCGCGTTGCCGTTCGAGGTCCGTGAGCAGGTGCTCGCCCACCTCGGGGCGGCGCAGGACGGCCTCGGCGGAGGCGACGGCGACGAGCGGGGCGGGCCGGTCCTGGCGCCGGTCGTGGTCCTCGGTGGTCATGTCCCCAACCTAGGCCATGGGCCCGCGCCCCGGGGGCCGGTCGATCCGCTCGGCCGTTCGATGGACACCGGGATCGGATCCGAGGATCCACAGGGTATGAATAGTCCGATTTGTGACGTCGCGTCGCGAATATGTGGGATCACCAGGTAATCACCCGAAGATGGCAGGTTGAGCGACCTGCCTTTTTCCTTGTGTGGAGGAACGCGTCGATGGGTCAGGGCACCGGTACGCCGGATCACAGAACGACCGCCGTGAAGAGACCGCAGGTTCCCGGCCGCCGGGCCGTGCGGATCGCCGTCGCCACGGCCTTCGCCGCGGTGCCGATGGCCGCCGTGCTGTCGGTCGTTTCCGCCGCGCCGCTGGCGCCGCCGCTCGGCGCCTGCACCGGGCCCGACTGCCCGTCCACCTGGCCGCCGCCGAACAACGGCGACTTCACCGGCCGGGACGCCACGATCAACGTCTTCACCGGCGGCGACTACACCGTCAACGGCCGTGCCGCCGAGGCCGAGGGCAAGATCGTCACGCTCGGGGTCCTGACCCTCGACAAGAACGGGGGCGGCGTCTACAACATGGGCGTCGTGGGTGTCGGCTCACGCGTCGTGCCGCCCAACGGCAGCGACTTCGTCACCACCGGCGGCAACGTCGACGTGAAGAGCGGCAACTCGATCCTGATCGGCGGCAGCGACTCCCACGGCCCGGCTTTCGGCAACCTGCGCCACGCGGGCAGCGTCACCGGAACCGTCAGCATCGACCCGATCGGCGAGTCGATCCAGGACCCGAACGCGGCAGCGCCGTACCAGACGGTGCTCACCCAGATCGAGGAGGTCTCGGACTGCGTCGGGCGGGCCACCGCCACGGGCACCGTCGACGTGTCCTCCAGTCAGGCCACCTTCACCGGTGACGGCACCAGCACGAAGCAGGTCTTCAACGTCACCCGGAACCTCGCCTCGCCGACCGGCGGGCAGATCGGCCTGGTGTTCAACAACATCCCGGCCGGGGCCACCGTCGTGGTGAACATGCTCGGCGACAGCCCGGTCATCAACACCTACACGGGCACGGGCCTGGCCGGGGACCAGACCACGGACATGCGCTCGAAGCTGATGTACAACTTCCCGACCGCGACCACGGCGCAGATCCTCGGCAGCGCCCAGTTCCAGGGCTCTGTCCTGGCGGGCAACCCGGGCGGGACGACGACCATCGCCCAGGCGGGAATGAACGGCCGGGTGTACCTCGCGGGCAACCTGATCCACACCGGCACCGGCGGCTACGAGATCCACAGCTACCCGTTCGACGGGGACCTGCCGGAGTGCAAGACCTCGCCGAGCCCGTCGCCGTCGTCCAACTCGCCGTCCCCGTCGCCGACGAACTCGCCGTCTCCGACGAACTCCCCGTCCCCGACGAACTCCCCTTCGCCGACCAACTCGCCTTCGCCGACCAGCTCCCCGTCTCCGACCAACTCGCCTTCGCCGACCAACTCGCCTTCGCCGACCAGCTCCCCGTCCCCGACGAACTCCCCGTCGCCGTCCCCGACCGCGAGCACCACGTCGCCGTCGGCCACCACCACCTCGCCCTCGGCGAGTTCGTCCACCGCGGGCCCCGTGCCGACCAGCTGGCACCCGACCGGGCACGAGTCCAGCGGTCACCACCACGGTGGCGGTGAGCTGCCGTCGACGGGCGCGGGCAACGCTCCGTTCGTCCTCGGCGCCGCGGGTGTCGGCGCACTCGCCCTCGGCGGCCTCGCCGTGATGGTCGCCCGCCGCCGCGGCCGCCACAGCTGACCACCCCCACGGCACGACGGGCCGCTCGGTCACTCCCGACCGGGCGGCCCGAGCCGTGCCGGCGGCCGTCGGCGAGCGTGTGAAGAGGCCGGAACGCGAGGGGCCGGCCACCGGTCGTGCGGTCAGCGTCCCGCGAGGAACCGGTCCATGGCCTTCGTCACTGCCCCACGACGCGGGCAGGGAGCGCCCGTTCCCGGCCGGATCCCCCGGCCGGGAAGCCCGGGCCCGGTCAGGTCACCTCGCCCCGGCGGGAGAACCGTTCCTGCCGCCACTCGCCGCTCTCCAGCACCTCCGCCAGATGCTGTGCCGCGTCCCAGACGTCGACGTGGGACAGGTAGAGCGGGGTGAACCCGAAGCGCATCAGGTCCGGCGCGCGGAAATCCCCGATCACGCCGCGCGCGATCAGCGCCTGCACTACCGGGTAGCCGTCGGCGAACCGCAGCGCGACCTGGCTGCCGCGCCGGGCGTGCTCGCGCGGGGTCGCCACCTCGATCCCGTCCAGGCCCTCGACCAGCGCGATGAACAGGTCGGTCAGCGCGAGGCTCTTCGCCCGCACGGCGGCCAGGTCGGCGCGCTCCCACACGTCCAGGCTGGCGCCCAGCGCGGCCTGGCCGAGCAGTGACGGCGAGCTGCACAGGAAGCGCCCGATGCCCTCCTTGGGGTCGTACCCGGGCTCGAACGCGAACGGCCGCGCGTGGCCGAACCAACCGCTCAGCGGCTGCACCGGACCGGCCGCCAGGTGCCGCTCGGCGACGTACAGGAAGGCCGGCGCGCCCGGGCCGCCGTTCAGGTACTTGTAGGTGCAACCGATCGCGAAGTCCGCGCCCGAGGCGCCGAGTTCGACCGGCAGTGCGCCCACCGAGTGGCACACGTCCCAGATCATCAGCGCGCCCGCGGCCTGCACGCGCGCGGTGATCCCGGGCATGTCGAGCAGCTCCCCGGTGCGGTAGTCCACGTGGGACAGGACGACGGCGGCGACGTCCCCGTCCAGGTGCGCGTCCAGCTCCTCCGGGCGGATCAGCACGCTGCGCGCGCCCTCGACCAGGCCGGTCACGCCCTCGGCGATGTAGAGGTCGGTCGGGAACGCCTCGGCGTCGCCGAGCACCGTGCCGCGCCCCGGGCGCAGCCGCAGCGCCGCCGAGAGCACCTTGAACAGGTTCACGGAGGTGGTGTCGCAGACCGCGACCTCGTCCGCGCCGGCCCCGACCAGCGGTGCGATCCGGCGGCCGAGCGCGTACGGCTGCTCGAACCAGCCGGCGTCGTTCCAGCTGCGGATGAGGTCGCGGCCCCACTCCTCCTCGACCACCTGGCGCACCCGCTCGGGCGTGCGCACCGGCAGTGCGCCCAGCGAGTTCCCGTCCAGGTAGATCACCCCGTCCGGCAGTGCGAACTCCTTGCGGAACGCCGCCAGCGGGTCGACGGCGTCCAGCGCCGCGCACTCCTCGCGCGTGAGCGCACCCGTGATCTTGCCCGTGCCCATGTCCTGCCTCTCGCTCACATCTCGTCCCGGATGGACCACAGCTCCGGGAACACGTCCTGGTCGGCCGACTTGCGCAGCCAGGTCAGCCCGCTGGAGCCGCCCGAGCCGGGCTTGGCGCCCATCGTGCGGCGGACCGCGTTCAGGTGGCGCTGGCGCCACCGGGTGACCCGCTCGGCGACGTCCAGCAGCGCCTCGGCGAGCGGCTGGAGGCCGGCGAACTCCGGCTCGGCGTACACCCGGCGCCAGGCCGCCTCGACCTCGGGGGAGGCGTGGTGGCGCTGCTCGGACGGCAGGTGCGGGACGGTCAGTCCCCGGCGGGCGAGCACGGCCAGCGCGTCGTCGTACAGGCTGGGCGCGCGCAGCGCCTCGGCCAGCTCGTCGCGGGTGCGCGGCGCGTCCGCGTACATGTTCAGCAGCGCGGCGTTCTTGTTGCCGAGCAGGAACTCCAGGTGCAGGAAGGCCGAGGACTGGAAGCCCGAGGCCTCGCCGAACAGCGCGCGGAAGGAGTTGAACTCCTGCGGTGTCATGGTGGCGAGCAGGTCCCAGGACTCGGTCAGCACGTCCTGGACGTGCGTGCCGCGCCGCAGGGCGGCGAGCGCCGCCGGCAGGTCGTCCTCGCGCAGTGCCTGCTGGGCGAGCGTCCACTCGTGCCGCAGCAGGTCGAACAGCAGCTCCATCACCTGCGTGGTGACGATGAACGACATCTCGGCCGGCGCCTTGCTGAGCGGGTGCTGCAGGCCGTGCAGCTCGTCCAGGCGCGCGTAGCGGGCGTACGGGGTCCCCCGACCCGGTTCCTCGCCCCCGACGAATGACAGGCTGGGCGTTTCCACCGTGTCGTGCCCCATCCCGATCCCTCCTGACGGCCGGGCACCACGGCCCGGGCCCGGTGACCAGACGGACGGCCTGGTTCCACCGGGGGCCCCATTGTGCGGCGGTGTCGGCCCCGGATTGAATGGCCTCCGGGTACCGCAACGGGCCCTCGGGCTGTTGTTCGCGAGGCGTTGCGCCGATTCCCTTTACGATCGGCAAGACCGCCGATTCCAGCCACTCGCACGCCACGTGCACAGCACTCCGGGAGCCGCCATGGACGCCGTCGACCGCCGCCTGCTGGCCGAGCTCCAGGCCGACGCCAGGCTCTCGTACAACGAACTCTCCCGCCGGGTGAGCCTGTCCGCACCCGCGGTGGCCGAACGGGTCCGCCGGCTGGAGGCGGACGGTGTGATCACCGGCTACCACGCCCACGTGGACCTTCCCCGCGCCGGGCTGCCGATCACCGCACTGGTCCAGATCCAGTGCTACGGCCCGCGCTGCGTGCTGCGCGACCCGGAGGTGGCGAACTGGCCCGAGGTGCTCCAGCTGCACCGGGTCACCGGCGGGGCCTGCTGCGTGCTGCTGGTCGCGGCGCCCACGATGGCCGAGTTCGAGCGGCTGTGCGACCGGCTCGGCGGCTACGGCCAGCCGTCGAGCTCGATGATCCTCTCCAGCCCGGTGCCGTGGCGCACGGTCGTCGTGCCGTGACTCCCGTGACTCCCGTGACGCCCATGGCTCCCGTGACTCCCGTGGCCGTGGGGAAAACCCCTCCCCGGTCCCGGGACCGGGGAGTAGGTTCCTCGGCATGCCGAACGAGCGTCACATCCTGCTTCTGACCGGGAGCCTCCGCGCCGGATCCTCCAACGAGACGGTGCTGCGGACGGCCGAGGCCCTCGCCGCCGGGGCCCCGGGCCTGCGCGCCACCTACTTCGAGGGGCTGGCCGACCTCCCGCACTTCAACCCCGACCACGACACCGATCCGCTGCCGGAGGCGGTGGCCGCGCTGCGCGCCGCGGTCGAGGCCGCCGACGCGCTGCTGATCTGCACGCCGGAGTACGCGGGCACGCTGCCCGGTTCGTTCAAGAACCTGCTGGACTGGACGGTCGGCGGGGTCGAGATCTCCGACAAGCCGGCGGCCTGGATCAACTGCGCCGCCCCCGGCCGCGGCGAGGGCGCCGAGGCCACCCTGCGCGCCGTCCTGGGCTACACCGGCGCGGCCGTCGTGGACGAGGCCTGTGTCCGGATCCCGCTGGACCGCGGGGCGGTCGGTGCGGACGGCCTGATCGCCGACCCGCTGGCGCGGGAGCGGATCGGCGAGGTGCTGACCCGCCTCGCCGCGGCCTGACGGCGCGGCCGGCCGGGCCCGGCGCCCATCGGCGCCGCCGGGCCCGGCGCCCTTCAAGGGCCCCCAGTGCCCCTCAGTGCCCCTCGGCGATCTGCACGCCGAGCCCGGCCAGGCCGTTCAGGAACAGCTCGACGCCCACCGCCGCCAGCAGCAGTCCGAGCAGCCGGGACAGCACCTCCAGCGAGGTGCGGTGGGTGCGCCGCATCAGCGGGGCGAGCAGCGCCACGGCGACGTAGTTGATCACCACGACGGCCACGTAGGCCCCGGCGACGGTGGTCCGCCAGCCCCAGTCGTCCTTGGTGAGCGAGGCGACCAGGACGGCGCTGACGGCGAGCGGGCTGGCGATGTACGGCAGCAGGAGCTCGCGGAAGCCGTCCAGCATCGGGTTCGGCAGGTGCTCGTCGTCCTCGCCCTCGCCGAGGTGCACCCCGAAGACCAGCGCGACGGCGTAGATGAAGAAGATCGTCCCGCCGGCGAGCTGCAGCGACTGGTCGCTGATGTGGAACAGCGTCGTGACCTCGTCCGCGCTGAAGCCCAGCACCAGGCCGATCACGGCCGAGACGACCGTGCTCCAGGCGGCGAGCCGCCGCAGTTCCCGGGTGGTCCGGGTGGGGGCCAGCCGGGCGAAGGACAACAGCACCTTCGGCGGTCCGACGACGGCGAAGAAGGTGATGAAGGCGCTGGACAGGTTGAAGACGAACATCCGCTCAGCATGACCGCGGGGTCCGCCGGGGGCCGCGGTCCGTTCCCGGTCGGCGGCTGATTCGCCCGGATGGCGGTCCCGGCTCGAACGGGTGCGCGGTCTCGGGTCCCATGGACGGAGGACCACCACCGCGGGAACGAGGTTGCGACATGTGTCTGAACCGTAGGGACCTGGGCCTGCTGGCCCTGCGCGGCGCGGTCGGCGGGGTGCTGATCGCGCACGGCACCCAGAAGCTGTTCGGCTGGTTCGGCGGCGGCGGCCTGGAGGGCACCACCAAGGCGATGGAGGGCATGGGCTTCCACCCGGCCAGGGAGAGCGCGATCGCGGCCGGCCTCGGCGAGGCGGGCGGCGGTGCGCTGCTGGTGGCGGGCCTGGCCACGCCGGCGGCCGGCGCGGTGGTGGCTGGCACGATGGCCGGCGCCGTGGCGGTGCACGCCCCGGCCGGCTTCTTCATGACCTCCGGCGGCTACGAGTACCCGGCATTCCTCGGCGCGACCGGGCTGGCGCTGGGCCTGGCCGGCCCGGGCCGGTACTCGCTCGACCACGTGACCGGCCACGCCTTCGACCGGCCGTGGGTCGGCGTGCTGGCCTTCGTCGCGAGCGCCGCGTCCGCGTACGGCGTGGTGGCCCGGCGCCGGCACGTCGTGCGGCTGCGCGAGGAGCGGGCGGCGGTGGAGGCGGACGAGCAGGAGGGCTCGGGCCTGTCCTGACGTCGCCGCCCTGACATCGCCACCCTGACGTCGCCGCCCGCCCGGCTCACCCGGAGGCACCGCCCCGCTGGCGGCTCCGCCCGGGGCCTCGGAGGGTGGGCCGGGAGGCGTGCCGGGCGGCCCGGGCGCCGGAGGACACCAGAAGGGACGGGACCGCCCATGGACCGCCAGCCGCTCACCCGGGCCACCCGGGTCACCCGCAGGGTCACCGCGCAGCTGCCGGACGCCCCGCTGCTGCGCCGCCGACGCCGCGCCGTGGCCGGGGTGTTGGCCACCGCGGTGGTCGCGGGTGCGGTGCTGGCGGGGTGCTCGTCGGGCAAGAGCCCGAGCAGCGCGGTGTCCTCGGCCGCCGGCGAGATCGAGAAGGGCGTCTCGGCCGCGGCGTCGGCCGCCTCGGCGCTGGCCTCGGCGGCCGGCGGGGCCGGTTCGGCGCTCTCGTCGGCGCAGGCGCAGGCCTCGGCGGCGTTCTCGGCCGCCTCGTCCGCCGTGGCGGGGATCAAGGGCGGGCTGGACGCCAAGGCCGACGTCGCGGTGGGGGCGGTGACGACCGGTTCGGACGGCAGGGCGCAGGCGCAGCTGACGGTGACCAACCACGGGCAGCAGTCCTACCGGTACGTGATCCAGGTCGACTTCACGGACGGATCCGGCCAGGTGCAGGACGCGACGGCGGTGACCCTGGACGACGTGGCCGCCGGGCAGGGCGCCCAGGCCACCGCGAAGAGCAACCGGGACCTGTCCGGGACGATCAAGGCCGTGGTGGCGAACGCCGTCCGCTACTGACGCGCAGGTCGCCGGGGGTGCCCGTGGGGGAGGCGAACCTTAAGCGCGGGTCAAGGCCCGACGGCCCCTCTTGACGGGCGAGTTGGTCTAGTCCATTTTTATTGCCCAGGTGCAGGGAGCCCCTGAACCGGCGTCAGCGGCCGTACGGCCGCCGGCGCCGGTTCGGCACATCCCGGTGTCCGTTACGGCCTGATCCCGCTCGATTCCCTTTCCCGCTCGATTCCCTTCCTTGATCTGTCATGCCCCGGTCGTCCGGCCCCACCCCGGACGGCGTCCCCGGGGCGGACAGAACCCCCACACCCAGGAGTCACGCACCCATGCTGCGCTCACGCATTGAAAGGGCCGGGACCCCGGCTCAGGAAGGCGTCCGCCGTCGGCGCCCGAAGAGCCTGGCCGCGATCGCGGCCGGCACCACCGCCTCCCTGCTGCTCGGCGCGGGCCTCGCCCTCACCGGCGGCGGCGCGGCCAATGCCGCGACCACCAACTCCACCGGCGCGCCCGCCACCAGCGGCGGCATCAAGGTCGCCTACTTCGACCAGTGGTCGATCTACGCGAACGGGTACTACCCGAAGACGATCCAGGACACCGGCGTGGCCGGGAAGCTGGACTACCTGATCTACGACTTCGCCAACATCAACCCGACCGACCTGGGCTGTTTCGAGGCCACCAAGGCCGCGGACACGAACGACAACAACCCCAACGCGGGTGACGGCGCGGGCGACGCGTTCGCCGACTACCAGAAGAGCTTCGGCGCCGACATCTCGGTCGACGGCGTCGGCGACGTCTGGAACCAGGGCATCGCGGGCAACTTCAACCAGCTGAAGAAGCTGAAGGCGAAGAACCCGAAGCTCAAGGTCCTGATCTCGCTGGGCGGTTGGACCTACTCCAAGTACTTCTCGTCGGCGGCCGCCACGGACGCCTCGCGCAAGCACCTGGTCTCGTCCTGCCTCGACATGTTCATCAAGGGCAACCTCCCGAGCGAGGCCGGCTACGGCGGCCCGGGCTCGGCGGCCGGCGTCTTCGACGGTGTCGACATCGACTGGGAGTACCCGGGCGGCGGCGGTCACACCGGCAACATCTCCAGCCCGGCCGACAAGCAGAACTACACCCTGCTGCTGCAGGAGTTCCGCAACCAGCTGGACGCGCAGGGCAAGGCCGACAACAAGACCTACGCCCTGTCGGCGGCGGTCGGCGCCGGCCAGGACAAGATCATGAACGTCGAGACCGACAAGATCGGCCAGTACCTCACGTTCCTCGACGTCATGACCTACGACATGCACGGCGGCTGGGACGCCCAGGGCCCGACCAACCACCAGGCCCCGCTCTACTCCGGCCCGAACGACCCGATGACCCCGGCCAAGCCGGGCCACGGCAAGTACTCGATCGACAACGCCGTCAAGGCGTGGACGGTCGGCGACCCGGACTACGGCATCCCCGGCGGCTTCCCCGCCAACAAGATCAACATGGGTGTGCCGTTCTACTACCGCGGCTGGACCGGCGTCCCGAACAACGGCCAGAACGGCCTGTTCCAGCCCGCCGCCAACCCCGCCGCCGGCGCCGCGATGTCCGGCAACGTCCCCGGCATCCAGATGTACAAGGAGCTCACGGGCTTCGTCGACAACCCGTCCAAGACCTTCTGGGACGACGCCGCGAAGGCCACGTACTTCTACGACGGCACCACCTTCTGGAGCGGTGAGGACGCCCGGTCGATCCAGGCCAAGCTCGACTACGCCCACTGCAACGGCCTCGGCGGCTCCTTCGCCTTCTCGCTGTACGACCTGGGGACCAACACCTCCCTGTTCGACACGATGGCGAACGCCACCAACGGCTCGGCCGCGGCCTGCCCGGCCCCGCCGACCGGCACCCCGAGCTCCACCGCGACCCCGACCCAGACCCCGACCGGCACCCCCACCGGCACGCCGACCGGGACCCCCACGGGCACCCCGACCGGTACGCCGACCGGCACCCCCACCGGCACGCCGGTCACCTGCCCGGCCGCCCCGAGCTGGGACCCGAACGCCACCTACGCGGCCGGCGGCACCAAGGTCTCCTGGAAGGGCCACTACTACACCAACAAGTGGTGGACCAAGGGCGAGGACCCGACCCAGAGCGGCCAGTGGGGCGTCTGGACCGACAACGGCCCCTGCTGACGCCCGGGCCCGATCCCGAGAACGGCTGAGGGCCTGACGGACCCCGCACCGAAACCGAAAGACGTCCGGCCCGCCGGGGGAGACCACTCCCTCGGCGGGCCGGAGCCATGTGCGGGGCTGCTACGCGGGGTCCGCGGCGCGCCCGGGTGCGTCCGGCCGGCTCTCCTCGATGCGCCGCAGCATCCGGGCCAGCAGGGCCGACAGCACGGCCCGCTCCTCGCCCGCGATGTCCTGGAGCAGTTCCTCCTCGAACACCGCCGCCATCCGCATCGACTCCAGCCACTTGTCGCGGCCGTTCTCGGTCAGCTCGATGATCACCCGGACCCGGTTGGACTCGTCCCGTTCCCGGGTGACGAGGTCCTCGGCCACCATCCGGTCGATCCGGTGCGTCATCGCCGCCGGGGTGAGCCCGAGCCGCTTGGCCAGCTCGCCCGGTCCCAGCCGGTAGGGGCTGCCGGAGACCACCAGGGCCTTCAGCACCTCCCACTCCGCGGACGTGATCCCCAGCACAGTCAGCTGCCGGTCGTAGGCCACCCCCATCCGCCGCGAGACCCGGTTCAGGGTCTGCACGATGGTCTCCACCTGCGGGTCCACCGTGGGGAACTCCCGCTGGTAGACGGCCACCTGCTCGGCGATGCCGAGCTCCCTGGGCTTGGCCGGAGCGGGCTTGTCCGTAGTCATGCGGACCAGTGTCGCACGGGGGCGTGCATCTCTTAAGCCTTTGACTCCACACTCTTCTGGTGCTAAGACTTTATCTCGTCAAACTTTAGCTCTGAAATCTTCTGGACTTAAGAGTATCCAGTCGAATCTCCAAGAAGGGGTGTGCACGGTGACCGGCACGGTGAAGCAGCAGAGGCAGCAGCGACGCGGGGCGGGCGGCCCGCTGCGCCGCGTCCAGATCGGCAACGCGCTCAGCGCGTTCGGCAGCGGGTTCACGATGCCGTACATGTTCGTGTACGTGGACCAGGTGCGCGGGCTCGGCTCGCTGGCGGCCGGGATGGTGTTCACCGTCTTCGCGCTCGCGGCGCTCGCCGTCCTGCCGTTCACCGGCCGCGGCATCGACAAGTACGGTCCCCGGCCCGTCCTGCTGGCCGGCACCGCGCTCGCCGCCACCGGCGCGTTCGCCTTCGGGCACGCCACCGGCACCCCCGCCCTGCTGGTCTCCTCGTTCCTGTTCGGCGCGGGCGTCACCACCTGCCAGCCGGCGCTCGCCACGATGATCGTCCGCTGCTCCACCGCGGCGACCCGGGCGCACGCCTTCGCGCTGCAGTTCACCCTGGTCAACCTGGGCATGGGCATCGGCGCGCTGGTCGGCGGGCAGATCGTGAACGTGGCCGACCCGGCCAGCCTCACCCGGCTGTTCACCATCGAGGCGGCGACCTTCCTCGGCCTCGCCCTGGTCACCGGCACCGCCCGGATGCCCAAGGTCCAGCTGACCGCCGTCCACGGCAAGACCGAAGGCCCGACCGGCCTGCGCGCCCTGGTCGCCGACAAGGCGATGGTGCGGCTCTGCGTCCTCGCCGGGCTGATCTTCTTCACCTGCTACGGCCAGTTCGAGTCCGGCGTCGCGGCCTTCGCCACCGACACCGTCGGCACCGCGCCCTCCACCCTGGGCTTCGCGATCGGCGCCAACGCGCTGACCATCGTCGTCCTGCAGATGTTCATGGTGCGGATCACCGCGCGCCGCCGCCGCACCACCGCCATGGCCGCGGCCGGCGTGGTCTGGCTCGGCGCCTGGACGATGGCCCTCGTGGCCGGCCTGATCCGGACCGAGGCCATGGCCGCCACGGTCGCGATCGTCTCGATCTACGCCCTGTTCGGCGTCGGCGAGTCGCTGCTCGCGCCCACCATGGGCCCGATCGTCGCCGACCTCGCCCCGGCCCGGCTGCTCGGCACCTACAACGCCGGCTACGCCCTGGTGAAGCAGATCGCGATCGCGGTCGGCCCGGCCGTCGGCGTGCTGCTGGTCGGCTCCGGCACCTGGCCGCTCTACCTCGCGGCCATGGCGGGCTCCACCCTGCTGATCGTCGCCCTGGCCCTGCGGCTGCGCCCGCACCTCACGCCGGAGCAGGACAACGCGGCCCCGGCCGTCGTCCACGCGATCCCCGTCCGGGAGCTCCAGACGGCCGCCTGAGCGGGCCCCGACGAACACCGCGCGCACGGGCGCCGACCGGGTCACCCGGGCGGCGCCCGTCGCGCTTGGCTTCGCGACCACCGCCACATAGTGTCAGTGCCTGTCGACCGCCCGGCCCCGGCCGGCACGGCGGTCACTGGCACAGCGGTACACCGGCGAATCGGCGAGGCTATGACGCAAGCGGCGCTCACGCACCCCCCGGCGGCACCGGCCCCGGACCCCGGACCGGCCCCGCGCGGGCCGCTGGTCGCGGCGGCCGACCGGGCCGCGTGGTTCGGCTGGCTCGGGCCGATCGGCGTCGCGCTCTTCGCCGGCCTGCTGCGGTTCTGGAACCTCGGCTACCCCAACGCCTTCGTCTTCGACGAGACGTACTACCCCAAGGACGCCTGGTCGCTGCTCAAGCAGGGCTACGAGGGCAGCTGGCCGGACCACGCCAACGCCGACGTCCTGGCCGTCCCGCAGGGCGTCCCGCTCACCAACGCCCCGGAGTTCGTCGCCCACCCGCCGCTGGGCAAGTGGGTGATCGCCGTCGGCGAGCAGCTCTTCGGACTGCACCCCTTCGGCTGGCGGTTCATGACCGCCCTGCTCGGCACCGTCACCGTGCTCATGCTCGCCCGGATCGGCCGCCGCCTCTTCGGCTCCACCCTGATCGGCTGCACCGCCGCCCTCCTGATGGCCGTCGACGGCCTCCAGCTGGTGATGAGCCGGGTCGGCCTGCTCGACGGCGTCCAGATGTTCTTCGTCCTCGCCGCGTTCGGCAGCCTGCTGATCGACCGCGACCACGTGCGCGCCCGGCTGGCCGGCGTCACCGACGGCGACACCGTCCGGCTCGGCCTGCGGCCCTGGCGGATCGCCGCCGGCGTGTTCGTCGGCTCCGCCGCCGCGGTCAAGTGGAACGGCGTCATGGTCCTCGCCGCCTTCGGCATCCTGACCGTCCTGTGGGACCAGTCCGGCCGCCGCGCCGCCGGCGCCCGCCATCCCTGGCGCTCGATGCTGCGCCGGGACGCCGTCCCCGCCTTCCTCGCCATGGTCGGCTCCGCGGTCGTCGTCTACGTCGGCGCCTGGAGCGGCTGGCTGGCCAACGGCGCCAACGGCGGCGGCGGGTACGACCGGCACTGGGCCGACGACCGCGCCGGGCTCTCGCCGGACAGCGTCCTCGGCGTCCCGCTGCCGCAGGTCTCGATGAGCTGGGTGCCCGCGCCGCTGCGCAGCCTGTGGCACTACCACTCGCAGATGTACGACTTCAACACCGGGCTGAGCACCCCGCACACCTACCAGTCCAACCCGTTCAGCTGGCTGGTCATGGGCCGCCCGGTCTCCATGTACTGGGAGCAGGTCCCGATCGGCACCCGGGGCTGCACCACGCCCGGCGGCTGCTCGGCGCAGATCCTCGGGCTCGGCACGCCGCTGCTCTGGTGGACGGCCTGCTTCGCGCTCGTCTACCTGCTGTGGCGCTGGTTCTTCCGGCGCGACTGGCGCTCGGGCGCCGTGCTGTGCGCGGTGGCCGCGATCTACCTGCCCTGGTTCCAGTACCAGGAGCGGACGGTCTTCTCCTTCTACATGGTCGTGCTGGTGCCGTTCCTGTGCCTGGCCGTCGCCCAGATGCTCGGCGCGATCCTCGGCCCGGCCGGCAGCACCCCCGAGCGGCGGCGGATCGGCGCGGCGGCGGCCGGGCTGATCGTGCTCGCGATCGTCGGGTGCTTCGCCTTCTTCTACCCGCTCTACACGGCGGAGGTGATCCCGTTGACGTCCTGGCAGGACCGGATGTGGTTCACCAGCTGGATCTGAGCCCGTTGACCGGACGGTCCTGGGCGGGCTCCGCGCTCGCCGCGTCGGGCGGACAACTGCTGCCCGTCACCCCGGTGCTCGGGGTGGTGGCCGCCGTCCTGCTGCTGGCCGCCGTCGCGGTGGCCGGGTGGGGCCTGCTGGGGCACGGGCACGCGGTGCTGCGGGCCGGGCTGCGGGCGGTGGTGCAGCTGGCGGCCGTCGCCGCGGTGATCACCTGGGTGGTCGGCTCCCTGTGGTGGTCGGCGCTGTTCGTGCTGCTGATGTTCACCGTCGCGGTGCGCACCGCCGGGCGGCGGATGACCCCGGGGCCGGGCTGGGTGTGGGCGGCGGCCCCGATCGGCGCCGGGGTGCTGCCGGTGCTCGTCCTGCTGCTGGCCGTCGGACTGCTGCCGCCGAAGGGCCTGTCCGTCATCCCGGTCGCGGGGATCCTGATCGGCGGCGGGCTCACCGCCACCTCGCTCGCCGGGCGGCGCGCCCTGGACGAGCTCCGGCAGCGGCGCGGCGAGGTGGAGGCGGCGCTGGCGCTCGGCTTCGAGGAGCGCGACGCCCGGCTGGAGATCTGCCGGACGGCCGCCGCGACCTCGCTCGTCCCCGCCCTGGACCAGACGCGGACGGTCGGCCTGGTGACGCTCCCCGGCGCCTTCGTCGGCATGCTGCTCGGCGGGTCCTCCCCGGTGCAGGCCGGTGCGGTCCAACTGTTCGTGCTGGTCGGCCTGTTGGCGGTGGAGGCGGCCGCCGTCGTGGTGGTCCTGGAGCTGGTCGGGCGCGGGCTGGTGACGGCGGCCGACCTCCCACCGGGTGGGGAGCCCGCCCGGCGTCGGGTAACCTGGACGGCGTTGAAGGGGAGTAGCCCTCCACCGGACCGTCGACATACTGGCCCCCACGGGCCCGGCGCCCGGGGCACGCGGTCGTGAGACCGGTGCCGGCGAGACCTTCGGCCGCAGTGCTGTGACCGTTTCCAGTGCTGTCGGGCCGAGGCGTCCCCTGACGGAGCTGCCGCGGACCGGCGGCCCGACCGAGGGAATCCTCCGATGAGTGTGACCGTAGCCGCGTTGACGTTCGGCATCATCTTCCTGGCCGAGCTGCCGGACAAGACCGCCCTGGCCAGCCTGGTCCTCGGCACGAAGTACCGCGCGAGCTACGTCTTCGCCGGCATCGCCGCCGCCTTCGCCGTCCAGGTGGGCATCGCCCTGGTGGCCGGGCACCTGCTCTCGCTCCTGCCGCACCGCTGGGTCGAGGGCGTCACCGGCGCGCTGTTCCTGGCCGGCGCCGCGATGCTGCTCTTCCACGGTGGCGGCGACGATGACGAGCACGCCGCCAAGGAGCCGTCCTCCAGCAGCTTCTGGAAGGTGGCCGGGGCGAGCTTCGTGGTCGTCGCGGTGGCCGAGTTCGGCGACCTGACCCAGATCATGACCGCCAACCTGGCCGCCAAGTACGCCGATCCGCTGGCCGTCGGCATCGGCTCCTGGCTGGCGCTGTGCGCGGTCGGCGGGATCGCGATCGTGGGCGGGCAGAAGCTGCTGAAGCACGTGCCGATGAAGCTGATCGTCCGCGTCGCGGCGGCGATCATGGTGGTGCTGGCGGGCGTCAGCATCGTCGGGGCCGTCACGGGCTGACGCGCCCGCCCGTTCCGGCTCTCCGGGGCGGGATCGGCTCGCCCTTAGCGGGGGCGGATCGGCTCGCCCTTAGCGGGGGGGGGGGGGGCGGATCCGCTCGCCCTTAGCGGGAACGGATCAGCAGCCGGGGTCAGCAGCCGGGGTCCGCGGCGAGGGCGGCCTGGGTCTTGGGACCGTAGACGCCGTTCTCGCCCTTGATCCGGTTGTCGTGCTGGTAGCTGATCAGCACCGACTGCGTCCAGTAGTCGAAGGTGCCGGTGACGATCGACTTGTCGACGAATCCGCACTCGGCGGCGTAGAGCTGCTGCTGCATCGCCTTGACGTCGGCGCCGGCCATCCCGAGCTGCAGAAGACGCGGCGTGGGGGTCGGGGTCGGCGTCGGGGTGGGCGTGGGCGTCGGAGTGGGGGTCGGCGTCGGCGTCGGGGTGGGCGTCGGCGTCGGGGTCGGGGTGTGGGACGGGGTGGGCGTCGGCGTCCTCGTCGGGCTCGGCTTGGCCGTCCGGGTGGCCGTCGGGCTCGGGGTGTCGCTCGTCGGCGCCGCGGCGCTCGGCTGCGGGGCGGGATCGGTGGTCGGGTCCGCCGGCGCGGGGGCGAGCGACGTGGGCGCGGGCAGCGCCTTCTGCGCCGGCGGCGACGAGGGCGTCACGGCGTACGCGAGGCCGACGGTGAGCGCCAGCAGGCCCGCGCCGGCGCCCGCGACCAGCAGCTTGTGCCGGGCGAGCGGGCTCTGCTCGGCCTGCTCGGCGGCCCTCCGCGCGGCCCGGCCGGCGACGGGGGCGGCCTCCGGGTCGGGCTCGGGGGCGGGGTTGTCGAACGGGAAGTAGCCGAGGTCGTCCCCGGGCTGGACGGGCGGGACGGGCTGGACAGGCGGCATCGCGGTGGTCGCGTAGCCGTCCTGGGCGTACGCGTCGGGCGCGTACCCGTCCGGCGCGTACCCGTCCGGGGCGGCGCCGGGGACGGGCGGCAGCACGCTGGTGGCGTACGCGTCCTGAGCGGCGCCGGGGACGGGCGGTAGCACGGTGGTGGCGTACGCGTCCGCGTCGGGCCCGAGCGGCGGCACGGGCGGGTGCGCGGCCATGGGTGCGGCTGCCGGAGGGCTGTGCGGCGCTGCGGCGTGCGGCGGCTCCTCCGCGACCTGGCCGGCTGCCTGCGGCACGTACGGGCGGACCAGCGGCGGGCCCTCGACGTGCGGGAGGACGGCGGTCTCGTCGAGACTCCGGTCCGGGAGGCAGCCGCACCCGGCGGTGCGTGCGGTGCCGCACGTCGGGCAGTGCTGGTCCGGCATGGGCCGGCCCTCCTCGGATCTCGGTTCGCGGTTCTCGTGCTCTCTGGCGCGCGGCCGGGCGGTCCCGGGTCGCACGATCGGGCCTGATTATGCAGGACGTCCCGGAGGGTGGACAGGGCCGTCCGGCCGTCCGCGGTGGGGTTGTGCCGGTTGGTGGTGGTTGGCACCAGGTGAACGGTCCGTGTTCGGTTGACAGGTGGGGCGCTTACGTTCGGCTCAATCAGGCGGCACAAAGCAGGGCAATTCTGACAGCATGGTGGCTGGGAGTGATCATCCGCCCGGGCCGTCCGCTCCCGCCCGGCCCGCGACCCCACGCAGACGCCAGGAGGCGCCATGACGGACCTGCCGGACCCTCGGGACCCTCCCGCGGCCTTCGGCCGGAGCCCGGCGCCCGAGCCCGGCCCGCCGGCGGTCACCGTCCCCAACCTCTGGGTGCCGATCGGCGCCCTGCTGCTGGCGATGCTGCTCGCCGCGCTCGACCAGACCATCGTCTCCACCGCGCTGCCCACGATCGTCAGCGACCTCGGCGGCCTGGAACACCTGTCCTGGGTGGTCACCGCCTACATGCTCGCCTCGACCGCGGCCACCCCGCTCTGGGGCAAGCTCGGCGACATGTACGGCCGGAAGCGGTTCTTCCAGGCCTCCATCGTCATCTTCCTGCTCGGCTCGGTGCTCTGCGGAATCGCCCAGGACATGGGCGAGTTGATCGCCTTCCGGGCGCTCCAGGGCCTCGGTGGCGGCGGGTTGATGGTGCTGTCGCAGGCGATCGTCGGCGACCTCGTCTCGCCCCGCGACCGCGGCAAGTACCAGGGCCTGTTCGGCGCCGTGTTCGGCGTGACGAGCGTGCTCGGGCCGCTGCTGGGCGGTCTGTTCGTCGACAACCTCAGCTGGCGCTGGGTCTTCTACATCAACCTGCCGATCGGCGTGGTCGCCCTGGTCGTCATCGCGGCGGTGCTGCACGGTCTCGAGGTCAAGCGCGAGCACCGGATCGACTACCTCGGCACCGCGCTGATCGCCTCCGTCGCGACCTGCCTCGTGTTGATGACCTCGCTCGGCGGCACCACGTGGGCGTGGAGCTCCTGGCAGATCGTCGGGCTCGGCGTGCTGGGGCTCGTCCTGCTCGTCGCCTTCGTTCAGGTCGAGCGGACGGGGCAGGAGCCCGTCCTGCCGCTGCGGCTGTTCCGCTCACGGACGTTCAGCCTGGTCGCGGTGATCTCCTTCGTCGTCGGCTTCGCGATGTTCGGCGCGCTCACCTACCTGCCGACCTTCCTCCAGGTCGTCATGCAGGTCTCGCCGACCATGTCCGGCATCCACATGCTGCCGATGGTGCTCGGCATGCTGGCCACCTCGATCGGCTCCGGCCAGATCGTCGCCCGCACCGGGCACTACCGGGTCTTCCCGATCGCCGGGACGGCCGTCACCACCGTCGGCCTGCTGCTCCTCTCCCGGCTCGACGAGCACACCGGCACGGGGGAGATGAGCCTGTACTTCCTCGTCTTCGGCCTCGGGCTGGGCCTGGTGATGCAGGTGCTGGTGCTGATCGTGCAGAACTCGGTCGGCTACCAGGACCTCGGCGTGGCCACCGCGGGCGCGACCTTCTTCCGCTCCATCGGCGCCTCGTTCGGCGTCTCCATCTTCGGGACGGTCTTCGCGAGCGGCCTGAAGTCCCGGCTCGCGGACGCGCTGCGGGGCGTGCCGCTGCCGCCCGGCTTCCGTCCCGACGCGATCACCTCCGACCCGCGCGTCGTCAGCCGCCTGCCGGCCGCCGTCCAGACGGCCGTCCACCACGCGTACGCCGAATCGATCACCCGCGTGTTCCTGTACGCGGTGCCCGTCGCGGTGGTCGCCTTCGTGCTGTCGCTGTTCCTGCGCGAGCAGACGCTGCGCACCACCGTGACGGCACCGGACCTGAGCGAGTCCATCGGCCTCAATCCGGTGGAACGCTCCTCGCTGGACGAAATCGCCCGCGCCCTCTCGGTGTTGAGCACCCGCGAGGCCCGGCGCGACCTGTTCCGCCGGATCACCGCCACCGCCGGCCTGGACCTGCTGCCCGCCTCCAGCTGGCTGCTCCTCCAGATGCACCAGCACGGTTCCGCCGAGCCGGCCGAGCTCGCCGAGCGGCGGGTCGTGCCGATCGCCGTCATCGAGGCGGCGGCCCGCGAGGTCGAGAGCCGCGGGCTGGCCTCGCGCCACGGCGGACTGCCGCTGCGGCTCACCGAGCCGGGGGAGCAGGCCGCGCTGAAACTCGTCGCGGCCCGGCGCACCCAGCTCTCCGAACTGCTGGGCGACTGGGACGAGAAGCAGTACGCCGACCTCGCCGACCTGCTCACCCGGCTCAGCTCCGGCCTCTGCGCCGACCCGCGTGACCGCCCCGACCCGGTGGGCGGCCTGGAGCCGCCGTACCGGGGCGAGGGCCGCTCGTTCTGATTCACGGTGCTCCGAACCAGCGCGGGGTGTCGAGCCGGAACGGGTCGCCGGGCGCGAGCAGTCGCAGGTCCTTCTCCATCTGTCGGAGGTGCTCCTCGCCGAGGGTGGCGGACCACTGGGCGCGCAGCTCGTCGAAGATCCGGGCCGAACGGGCGAGGCAGTCCACCCCGCGCGCGGTGAGGCGGACGACCTTGCGGCGGGCGTCGGCGGGGTCGCTGCCGCGCTCGACGTAGCCGAGCTGCTCCAAGCCCTCGACGGTCTTCCCGGCGGCCTGCTTGGACACGCCGAGGCGGCGGCCGAGCTCGACGGCGGTGGTGCCGTGCGGCCCGATCGCCTGGAACACGAAGCCGTGCATCGGCCGCACGTCGGGATGTCCTTCGCGGGCCAGGCGTTCGTGCAGCTCGTCGATGATCGTCCGGAAGGCGAGCAGGAGGCGCAGCGGCAGCTCGAAGCCGGGCGGGGCGGGTTCGCTTGACACAATAGACAACCTCATTGACCATATAGACAACGACATTGTCCATCTTAGGGGGTTCCATCGCCATGCCCGTGATCCGTCACGCCGACGCGCGCCGCACCGAGACGCCGAACGCCGTCATGACCACCTACGCCTCGCCGACCCAGGGCTCAACTGCCCTTGCGATGTGGCATGTCGACATGGGTGCCGGGAAGCAGGGGCCGCTGCACGCCATGGACGTCGAGCAGATCTGGACGCTCCTGAGCGGCTCCGCCGTCGTTTCTCTCGCCGGTGAAGCGCTTTCCCTCTTCGCCGGGGACACCGTCGCCCTCCCCGCCGGTGCGGCCCGCCAGATCTCGACCGACGACGGCTTCACCGCCATCGTGGCCTCACCTTCACCCGCCCACGCCTACAATCCCGACGCCGTCACCCCGGAGGGAGCCTGCGGGATGGCACCGAAGGGCGACGAGCGGGTGCTCCCGCCGTGGATCGCGTGAGGTGTAGGAGACTTCTCGAAGCACCCGAGAGAAGGAGCAGCATGTCCGTCGTCAAGATCAACGTCCTGACCGTCCCCGCCGAGCAGCGCGAGGTGCTGGAGCAGCGCTTCGCCTCCCGCGCCGGCGCGGTGGAGAACTCCGACGGCTTCGAGTGGTTCGAGCTCCTGCGCCCGGTCGAGGGTACCGACCAGTACCTGGTCTACACCCGCTGGCGCAGCGAGGAGGACTTCAAGGCCTGGATGGAGGGCCCGATGCAGGCCGCCCACCGCGGCGCCCCCGCCGGGGGTGGCGAGGCCCCGAAGCGCCCGGCCGCGTCCGGCTCCACGCTGTGGTCCTTCGAGGTCGTCCAGTCGGCGGGCCCGAAGGCCTGAGCATCTGCTGAACGAGCGGCGCGCCCCGAGCATTCGGGGCGCGCCGCTTCGTCGTGGGAGGAAGGTTCGTGGGCCGAGGTCAAGCCCGCGCGCGGGCGGGTACCTCCCGGGCGAGGACGAGCGCGGCGGCACCGAGAAGGCTCCCGGTGATCCGGCGTTGCCACGTGGCCCATGCCGGGCGGCTCTTGAGCAGACCGGCGATCGACCCGGCCGCGAGCACGATCAGCCCGTTCACGGTGAGGCCCACCGCGATCTGTATGGCGCCGAGGGCGAACCCTTGGGCCGTGGTGTGGCCGCGAGCGGGATCGATGAACTGCGGGATGAGCGCGAGGTACAGGATGGCGACCTTCGGGTTGAGCAGGTTGGTGATCAGCCCCATCCGCAGCAGCCTCCAGTGCGAATCGCGCTGGAGGCCGCGTGGCTCGAACAACCCGCGGCCTCCCTGCCTGAGCGTCTGCCAGGCCAGGAAGGCGAGATAGGCCGCGCCGGCGGCCTTGAAGCCGATGTACAGCCATGGGACGGCAACGAAGACCACCGCCAACCCCAGGTTGGCCAAAGTCATGTACACAAGGAAGCCAACCGCAGTCCCGACCAGCGAGACAAGCCCGGCCGCGCGGCCCTGGCTGACGCTCCGGGACACCAGGTACACCATGTTCGGGCCCGGCGTCAGCGCCATTCCCAGTTCGACCAGGGCCATTCCGCCGGCTGCCGCCGATGAGATCATCACACGCGCCACCCTGTCAGATGCGGCGCACCGGACGTCACCCGGCATCCGACCAGCGGTGCTCCAGGCGGTGGCGGCGCGCACCTTGGGCCGGGTCGAAACGCTGCATCCGGGGCAGTTCGGTCACAGCGGTGCCCCTCGGCTCACCGAGGGGCACCGCAACAAATGCCTCACTGGGACCACGATTCGAGGGAGACGCTCGGACCGTTAATGAGGTAGCTGATGAGAGCTTCCCTGGTGGTGGAGACGAAGTTCTCCGGTACTGCGTGAACGTCGGCCCATCCGACTTCCGAGTGCTGGGCGGGCTCCCCGTTGGGCGTACGGTCGTCGTCGGTCGGCGTGGTTGGTGGGAAATGGGCTCTGGTCGGCCGCACCGGTGTGCGGCCGACCAGGGGCGCCACCTGCTACTCGCTCAGGAGCGGCTCCACGATGAACCCGAGCCGCGATGGGACATCCTCGCCGTCAACCCGTCGGAGCGGGGCGCCGAACGGGGTGACCGGCTCGGCGTCGTCGTCCTGCTGCCGGTAGCGCGCGACCAGGTCCGCGTATTGCGGGTTGATCCACTCCATCGGAATGCCTCCTACTCGTGTGCTCCGCAGCGTACGCGGACGTCAGGCCGCGTTGCCCGGCTTCCAGTCGGCGTGCCGCTCTGCTGTCCGTCACGGTTCCCCGAAGGTGACCTCCAGCTCGGCCATGAGGGCCTGCGTCAGCTCGATCTGCTGGGAGCGGTCGATGACGACCTTCGCAAGATTTCCGACGCCACGCAGGGCGGAGAGGTCGTTGCCGCGCAGGTCGGTCGTCTTGTAGGTGCCACGGCGGAATTCGGTGTCCCGCAACGTTCAGTCGTTGAAGACGGCGTTGGTGAGGTCGCACCCGGTGAACGTCGATTCGGTGAGCACACAGTGGGTGAAGGCGGCCGGGCCAGCTGCGCGGATCCTCTCGAACGTGGAGTAGTCGAGCTTGCAGTTGTCGAACAGCACGTTGTCGAGGGTGAGGTCGTTGAAGGTGCCGCCCATGATCTTGCAGTTCTTGAAGACGACGCGGGACAGCTTGCCGTCGGCCCACTGGAGATCGCCGAGATCGCAGCCGTCGAACTCGACCGAGTCGACTCGCACTTCGTCCATCCGCACGTAGGACGCGCGCGGGCTGGTGATTCGGCCTGTGATGAGGTGGGCGTGCGCCAGGTCGAGATCCCGCAGGCCGGCGTCGGCGTAGTTGAAGTCCTGGACGGTGCCCCGGCCGCTCTCCAGGGAGGTCACGTTGGACAGGTAGCCGTCGGCGAGATCGGGCAGGGCGATGCTGGTGCGGCCGAAGGTGCGGGTGGTCATTGCGCGCTCGCTCTCGAAGGAGCCGGGCCCGCGCCAGGCGTCGCGGGCCCGGCCACGGTGGTCTCCGTCCGGGACGGCAGCCGAGAGAGTGTGACGAGACGGGCCTGCCGCGCCACGCGGCAGGCCCGCACGTGGGAGGCCTTCGTTGCTCTCCTGGGTGCCTGACCGGCGGTGGGTTGGAGGATTTCGTCACCTTGACATAAATCTGTCGGGGCAGGTCTGCGGCCGGTTTGCGTCTGACATGCTGAAGGCCATCGAGAGGGGCCGCCGCGATGCAGTGGAAGATCCATGGGGAACGTCCGATCTACGAGAACCCATGGGTGAACCTGTGGCTGGCCGACGTCGAGCAGCCTGACGGACACTGGTGGGAGCATCATGTGGTCAAGCTGCGGCACCTTGCCGTGGCCGCCATCGTGAACGGTGAGAAGCAGGTCCTCATGATGTGGCGGCATCGCTTCATCACCGACACCTGGGCCTGGGAACTCCCGATGGGGCTGATCGAACCGGACGAAACCCCTGCGGAGGCGGCTGCTCGCGAAGCACTGGAGGAGACAGGCTGGAGGGTTGGCGAAGTCAAGCCGTTGATCTACGCCCAGCCGGCGAATGGGATCACCGACTCCGAGCACTTCGTCTTCCGGGCTGACGCCGTCGAGCACGTGGGTCCGCCGACCGAACACAACGAGTCCGACCGGATCGAGTGGATTCCCCTTTCTGAGCTGCGAGGGATGATCGACCGGCGCGAGATCGTCAGCAGCGGCACGCTGGTGGGCGTGTTGTACCTGCTGCTGGATGAGGCCAGCCTCTGATCAGCCGGCCGGCTCGGCGATGCGGCCTGAGCAACTGGCGGAACTCTCGGAGGTGCGCGACCACCCGGGAGGTTGGTCTTTTGCCTGGGCGCCCCGGCCGGGTGGCCGGGGCGCCCAGGGGGACCTGACCGGTGGTGCGTGGCTGGGCGACTTCGGCGGGCTCACTGGAACGCCTGGGCGTTGTGCAGGTTGTGATCTGGAGGGCAGCGTTCGGCGCCTCAGCCCTTCCTGGAGGCTCCCTTGGGCCATACGACGTCCACCGGGATCGCTGCGGCCTGTGCGCCTGCCACTGTGTCGGCCGTCCCACCCCGTCCGTTGCCCGGTTGACCGTCCCATACCGCTACCAGCCGGTCAGCGCGGCGAAGCAACTCGTTGCTTGCGGCCTCGTACGCCTCGCGGTCGGCTGTTGCGAACGGCATGACGATCACGTCGGTTGCCGCCTCGTACAGGCGGTCGAACTCGGCTGCGTAGTCGGGCTTGACCTTGGCCTTGCGGTAATCCGCGGACGGGATCACAGCGATCAGCAGGCCACCGAGCGACAAGACGACGTCGGCGAACAAGGCATCGGCGCCCTTGGCGATGCAGGACAGTCCGGTCAGCTGATCGCTCGGATACTCGGAGAGCAGGTCCAGGAGCGCATCGCGAACCGGCTGGATGCTGCCCGCGGTCAGGTCCATGTGCCCGGTCACTGCGATCACTGCCATGCCGTTCCCTTGGGTCCGTTCGCCAGTAGCTCGTGGATGCTAGCGCGGATGTCCCGTACGGCAGCGATCGTCAACGCCTGACTTGGCCAGCGCAGTTGACGCACAGCGGTGCCCCTCGGCTCGCCGAGGGGCACCGCAACAAGCGCCGTCGCTGGTACCGGTCGCGTGAGCTGTGGGACAGGAGGACGGACACTGTGCTCCTCTCTTCGGGGGGACCGGGCGTCAGCGGGCACGGAGATCGGCATGCACGGTCTTGCCGCAGGTGTCCAGCGCTGTGCCCCAGCACCCGGCGGTCAGCAGGTGGATCAGGGCGAGGCCTCGATGGCACTCGTCGTCGCTTCCGGCTTGGAGCAGCACGGGCACCGTGCGCGAGCCATCGCGGACGGAGATCCTGACTGTCTGGGGTGTGATCCTGCGGATCTTGACGAGCATGAATGTCAGGCAGCCGGTCTTGCAGGCGTTGCTGACCAACTCGGTGACGATCAGCTGGGCGTCGTCCGCCAGGTCGTCCAGCTCCCACTCCCGGAGCTTGCGTCGAACCAGCTTGCGAGCCGTGCAGGCAGACTCCGACCGGTACTTCAGGGAGGCCGTTGCCGGGCCGGGGATCTCGGTGCGTGCTGGAGCCGAGTCCCTCGCGGAGCCCGTCTGCGACATGGACTCGGAGCGGTCGGCTGTGGTGTCGAGAAGCCGCTGCTGCCGGATCCGGCCGTCGACTGAGCGGTGCACGGGAGCCTCCTCCGAGATGACTGATGAACAGTCAATGGCGGCTCGTGGCAAAGAACCAGGTCGGACCGGAGGACACATCACCGGACATCTCGGCGGGTAGCTTGTGTCTCCTGCCGCAGGATGGTGTCAGTGGCCTAGCGTGGATTCGTGGGGGTGCAAGATATGCCCGAATGCGCAGCGAACGGGACGTTCGTAGCCGCGCGGATCGAACGTGGCTGGCGTACGCAAGAGGACTTCGCCGATGCGTATAACGCCAAAGCCGTCACTCTGAACTCGAAGGCCAGGATCTCGGTTCGCCAGGTCAGGCGTTGGGAGTCCGGTCAGACCGCCTGGCCCAATCGGGATGCGCGGTACGTGCTGACCGAGATGTTCGATGCGCCTCTCGAACGACTTGGTTTCGTCCCGCTGCCGAGTAAGCCGATCCGGCTCGGGACGGCTACCGGCTCGAAGTCAGACGTGGAGGAGCCAATGCTTCACCGCAGCTTCATGAGTGGTCCGCTCGCCACGCCCTTGCTCGATCTCGCAGCCCTGGAGCACCTCACCGCGGCCGCTTGCAATGCCTACCGATTTGCTGACCACGAACTTGTGGGCCACCTTCGGGATGCTCTGGACGACACCGCTCGTACGGATCTGCGCGTGGGGTCGCATCGGGCGTTGCCCGCAGCACTGGGAATCCTGTCTGCCACCAGTACCACTGCCCGCGACGCCAGGCCGGCTATCCGTCGTGAGCTTCTTGTCCTCGGGGCCAGGGCGGCGGAGTTCGCGGCGTGGCTGCACCACGACGCGGGCGCTCCTGACCAGGTCGTTGCCTATTGGCACAACCAGGCCAAGGAATGGGCGACCTTCACCAATGATGAAGCCATGCATGCCTACGTGCTGATGCGGCAGGCCCAGATCCTCGGGCGCCACGATGCCGCGCGCATGCTCGACCTTGCCAGGGCCGCGACGAGCGGGCCGTCGAAGCTGCCGGCCCGCGCGCATGCCGAAGCGCTCCAGCAGCAGGCGCGGGGAATGGCGATGACCGGTGCCCACCCCGATCAGATCGCCCGGGTACTGGACCAAGCGCACGCCGCCCTCGACCGGGCCGACCGACCAGCGGAGCCTCCATCGTGTACGGGGCCGCTCGGCGACGGATACACGCGGGAACGGCTCCTCATCCAGACGGCGATCCGACTACGGGAAGCCGGACGCCCCGTTGAAGCCATCGCAGCGTTCCAGGCGCATCTCACCGCCGAGGCGTTCGCTCCACGTGACCGTGCTCACTACAGCGCGTTCTTGGCCGGTGCTCTTGCCGATCTCGGGGAACCTGACGAAGCTGCCGCAGTCGCCCTGAAAGCGCTGCGTGTTGCTACGGATGTTCGCTCCCGGCAAGCCATCGGCGCACTTCACGGCACTGCGAAGACCCTGTTTCCGTACCGACAGAGACCACAGGTACGGGAACTCCACGAGCGACTGGTGATCCTGGCGGCCGGCTAGGAAGAGAGGAAGGCAGTCACCTTGGCGATCACGTCTCGCTGCCAAGCCTGTGATTGCGGGTCGGCGTATGCGGGATCGTCATGGACTGCGAAGCCGTGCTGCGCGCCGTCGAGTTCATACAACTCGGCTCCCGAGCCGTTCCGGAACAAGGGGGCGTACTGGCGTGACAACTGCACATCCACGAAGGTGTCTTTTGTCCCGTGGACGATGAGTACCGGGCAATGAACGCCGGCGCAGACGGCTTCCGGCGCCGGCAGGAGAAACATCTCATTGAGCAGTGCCCGGCCGGTCTCGAACGGCTGTCGCGGCAAAGCTCCGGTTTGATCGAGCTGCGCGGCGCGATCCGGCGAGAGGTAGTTCCCTGACCAGCCGGCTCGCTCGGTGATGAACCTGTCCTTGTAGTCGATTCGCGGGTTCAACAGCACCAGTCGCTCGACCTCCCCCGGGTACTGGCCGGCGTGCATGGCGGCAGCGCCACCTGAGAACGATGCTGCGATGACGTGAACTGGGCGCGGCCGCTTGGCGACTTCGGCGAGGTGATCGCTTGCGGCGCGAATGTCGTTGGCCACTCCGGCGATCGTGAGATCTGCCGGACGCCCGCCGCTGGCGCCGTGGGCCCGCAGGTCGAACCGCAGGCAGGTCACTCCGGTCGCGGCCAGGCCGGCTGCCAGTCGGCCGAAGAACCCGCCCTCCTCGCGGGTGACACCGGCTCCGTGAATGAGAACGGCCAGGGCGGTAGGTGACGTCGGGGAGGGGGTGACCGTGCCGAACAGCGCTGTGCCGTCCAACGACCGGAACGCAGTCTCGTAGTCAGTCATGCGTTGAAGGTAGCAACCTGTGGCGAGTGTCACTCGCGATCTATGTGCGCCGGGGGCTGTGCGCCTGCGCCGTCCGAATGGGTGACGTGGATCGGAGTTTGACGGCTAGTCACGAAGCTACGGTGACTATTGCGGCGTGAGTGCTTCGAGCGGAGCGCGCGCACATAGTGAGCCCCGGCGGTGCTGACAACACCCCGGGGTATGGCACCTGGAGCTAAGGACTCCCAATGCAGATTCATCGTATCCCCAAGCACGCCCCCGGCTACACGATTCTCGACAACGGGCATGTCGTCCGTAAGCACTCGCTGAGTTGGGCGGCGCGTGGGCTGCTCAGTTACCTGCTCAGCCTGCCGGACGGCGCTCGTGAAGATGTTCGGACGCTGGCGGCGAAGAGCGTTGAGGGGCGCACGACGGTGGCGCGGGCTCTCCGTGAGCTGGAGGCGGCCGGGCACTACGTCCGGCGCACTCAGCGGGATCCGCTGACGGGGCAGGTTCGGACGGCTGTTTCGGTGCATGAAGTGCCGGTGGCGGGCAAGGCCGTTCACGCGCTGCCGCCGCTTCCCGTGTCTCCGGCCGCCGGGTGTCCTGGAGCTGGGGAGCCAGGCGGCGGAAAGACGGGAAACCCTTCCGTGAAGGTAAGGAAGTTGACGGAGAAGGATGCCGGAAGGCCGTCCGTCCCTCCCGCTCGGCCCCAGCGCCTGACCGACGGCATGGCGCTGCTGCTCGAACTGGGCCGCCGCGAGCCCCGTATGGCCCTCGCGGGCAGGCCGTTGGCGGACCAGGCCGCCATGGTGGAGGGGCTCCTGGCAGGCGGCTGGACGCCGGATGAGCTGACGAGCGTACTGTCCGCCCCGCTGCCGGACCGGATCGCCCGGAGCGTCGGCGCGATCCTCGCCGCCCGCCTGTTGGCCGTTCCGCCCGTCCCGCGCCCTCGGCCAGCCGTGGTCGGCTCGGAACCGGGGACGCGGCACCACGAGTGCCCCGGCCGGGACGGCCTGTGCGGTCGGCCGGTTCGTGAGGCGCGCAGTCTGTGCGTGTCGTGCCGAGAGTAGGACCCGTCTCAGCAGGGTGCTATCAGTCGTCGGGCCATTCGATGCCGTCCGGGCCGGTCGACGATCCGGCCTTGACCGGGTTGCCGACCCAGGCGTTGGCGTTGCCGGCCGTGGCGGGCGTGGTGACCAGGAGCGCCCCGAGTGCTGCCAGTGCGGCGGCCGCGAGCACCCTGCCGATCGTGTGGGTCATGCCGGTTTCCCCTTCCCCGTGGGACGGCCGGTCGATGGACGCGGCCGTCCGTCAGTGTGCAACGTGGTTGTGGGGCAGGGCAATTGATTAGGCCGTTACTCGGCCGGCGGGTGGAAGGTCACCGGGGCCGCGAAGGCGGCGCGGCGGGTGGTGCGGCGGAGGGCCCGCAGGACGGGGGTGCCGAGGGTGAGGCACAGGGTGACGGTGAGGGCGGCGCGGGGGAGGTCCCAGCCGAGGGACGTCGTCAGGCAGTAGGCGGCGAAGCGGACCAGGTTGGCGGGGAGCGGGTCGCCGGGGACGAAGGAGATGGAGCTGGAGAGGCCGCCGATGTACGGCCAGCCCTGCAGGTTCATGATCGTGCCGTAGAGGATGGACGAGAGAGCGCCGTAGGCGGCGAGAAGGGCGAGTTCGCGGCGGCCGCGCAGGGTCGCGGCGCCGGGGAGGAGGCCCGCGCCCAGGCAGACCCAGCCCATCGCGAGCATCTGGAACGGCAGCCATGGGCCGACGCCGCCGGTCAGCAGGGCGGAGGCGAACATCGACAGCGAGCCGAGGACGAAGCCGAAGCCCGGGCCGAGGACGCGGCCGGAGAGCACCATCAGGAAGAACATCGGCTCCAGGCCGGCCGTACCTGCGCCGAGCGGGCGCAGCGCGGCGCCTGCCGCGGCGAGGACGCCCAGCAGCGCGACGGACTTGGCGTCCAGGCCTGGAGCGCCCCCGCCCGCCGACCGGCCCTCGCTGATCTGCGCGATCACGACGGCCAACAGCAACGGCAGCAGGAGGGCGAACAGCCAAGGGGCGTCGGCGGAGTGGCCGACCAGGGCGGACTTGGTCGAGGCGAGCAGCGGCCAGCCGAAGGCCGTCACGCCGACGAGGGAGGTGAGGGTCAGGGCCGTGACGGAGCGGCGGCCGAGGGGGACGGGACGGGTCATGCTTCCAGCGCCTCCGCCACCTGGTGGACGGTGAGCCACGGTCCAGGGGCCAGCACCTTGGCGACCTGCGGGGCGAACGCGGGGGAGGAGACGACGATCTCGGCCGTCGGGCCGTCCGCGACGATCTCGCCCTCGGCCAGGATGACCGTGCGGTGGGCGAGTTCGGCGGCCAGCTCGACGTCGTGGGTGGCCAGCAGCACGGCGTGGCCCTCGGCGGCGAGGCCGCGCAGGATCTCCACCAGCCGGGCCTTGGCCGCGTAGTCGAGGCCGCGGGTGGGCTCGTCGAGCAGGAGCAGCGGGGGCCGGGCGGTGAGGACGACGGCCAGGGCGAGCGTGAGTCGCTGGCCTTCGGACAGGTCGCGCGGGTGGGCGGTGTCGGCGATGCCGGGCAGCAGGCGTTCGACCAGCGCGCGGCACGTGCCTGCGGGGGCGCTCGCATCGGTGTCGGCCGCCGCGCACTCGGCGGTGACGCTCTCGCCGTAGAGCAGGTCGCGCGGGTCTTGCGGGACGAGGCCGACCTGGCGGATCAGGTCGGCGGGCCTGGTGCGGTGCGGGGTGCGGTCGCCCACCCGGACGGTGCCGGAGGCGGGGGCGTGCAGGCCGACGAGGCTGCCCAGCAGGGTCGACTTGCCGGCGCCGTTGCGGCCCATCAGCGCGGTGATCTCGCCGGGGCGGAGGGCGAGGTCCACGCCGCGCAGGGCGTGCACGGGGCCGCGTCGGACGGCGAGGCGGTCGGCGGCTGCCAGCGGGGAGCCGTCGGGGGAGGGCGCGGCGGCCGGACGGTGTCCGTCGAGGCGCTCGCGCAGCCCGGCGGCCTTGCGGCGGGCGTCGCGTACGGACAGCGGCAGCGGCCGCCAGCCCGCGAGCCGTCCGAGGCCGACCACCGGCGGGTGCACCGGCGAGTGCGCCATCACGTCGGCCGGTTCGCCGAGGACGGGCGCGGCGCCCGGGGTGAGCAGCAGCACCTGGTCGGCGTACTGGACGACGCGCTCCAGCCGGTGCTCGGCCATCAGGACGGTCGTGCCGAGGTCGTGCACGAGCCGCTGCAGCACGGCCAGCACCTCCTCGGCCGCGCCCGGGTCGAGCGCCGAGGTCGGCTCGTCCAGGACCAGCACGCGCGGGTGGACGGTGAGCACGGAGCCGATCGCGACGCGCTGCTGCTGGCCGCCGGAGAGCGAGCCGAGGGCGCGGTCGCGCAGGTCGGCGAGGCCGAGCAGGTCGAGCGTCTCCTCGACGCGGCGGCGCATGACGTCGGCCGGCAGGCCCAGGGACTCCATGCCGTAGGCGAGTTCGTCCTCGACGGTGTCGGTGACGAAGTGCGCGACCGGGTCCTGCCCCACCGTGCCCACCAGGTCGGCCAGGTCGCGTGGGCGGTGGGTGCGGGTGTCCCGGCCGCCGACGGTGACCCGGCCGTGCAGGGTGCCGCCGGTGAAGTGCGGGACGAGCCCGCTGACGGTGCCCAGGAGGGTGGACTTGCCGGAGCCCGACGGGCCCACCAGCAGGCAGAGTTCGCCCTCGGGGACGGTCAGGTCGACGCCGTTCAAGGCCGGCGCGGGAGCGTCCGCGTACTGGACGGAGACCTGCTCGAAGGTGATCACGAAGCCCTCCGGGGCGGGGTCGGGGTGGCGAACGCCGGTACCAGGCCCAGGAGCGCGGCGAGGACGGCGGCCGCCGGCAGCACGGGGACGCTCGGCGGCACGACGGTGGGCGCGAAGGCGGCGGGATCGCGGGTGGAGAGGTAGACGGTGAGCGCGGCGACGGCGACGCCCGAACCGGCGGTGAGCCACTCCGGGAGCGCCCAGGGGTCCGGCCGGTAGCGCGTCCTGACGGACCGCCTGTTGCCGAGGAGCAGTCCGGCGAACGCCGCGGCCAGGCCGATCAGCAGGACGGGGAGCGCCCAGCCGGCGCCCCCGGCGGTCAGCAGGCCGTACGCGGCCAGGCAGACGCCCAGCAGCCCGGCCAGGGTGAGCGCGGCCGTCGCCCGCGCGAGGCGTCGCGGGACGTCGGCGGTGCGGCCGAAGCCGCGGGTGTCCATCGCGGCGGCCAGCGCCACCGAACGCTCCAACGCGCCCTCCAGGACGGGCAGTCCGACGCTCAGCACGGCGGCGACGCCCTTGTCCGTCCGGCCGCGCAGGCGGCGGGCGGCGCGCAGCCGCCGGACGTCGGCGACCAGGTTCGGCGCGAACGTCATCGCCACGACGACGGCCACCCCCGCCTCGTACAGCGCGCCGGGCAGGGCGCGCAGGAGGCGGGCCGGGCTGGCGAGCGCGTTCGCGGCGCCGACGCACACCAGGAGCGTGGCCAGGCGCAGCCCGTCGTAGAGCGCGGCCAGCAGGCCTTCGAGGGTGACCCGGCCGCCGATCCGCACCCCCTGCGCCCAGGCGGGCAGGGGCACTTCGGGCAGCGTGAACAGCACGTGCGTCCCGGGGATCGGCGAGCCCAGCAGCATGGCGAACAGCAGCCGGATGCCGAGGACGAACAGGCCGAGCCGCAGGAACGCGCCGTACGACCGCGACCAGGGCGCGTCACCGCGCCGGGCCGCGACGACGTAGCCGGCGACGGCGGCGAGCAGCAGCAGGATCGCCGGGTTGGTGGTGCGGGTGGCCGCGGCGCCCAGGCCGAGCGCCCACAACCACCAGGCGCCGGGGTGCAGTTGACGGGAGACGTGCACGGAAAGGGACCTCATCGGGGACGGCGGCGGCGCGACTGCCAGACGGCACCGGCCGCGAGGGCGGCGACGAGGACTCCGCCGGCGATCAGGCCGAGGTCCGGGCCGCTGCCGTCGTCCTTGGCCGTTGCCTTGCTGTCCGTCTTCGCACCGGCGCCGACCTGGTCGGCGCAACCGGCCTTCGGGTAGCCGGCGATGGCGCAGAGCAGGCCGTTTGTGTCGTACCGCAGCGGCGGCGCGACGGCGGCGAGCACCTCGGCGGACGTCGCGTTGGCGGCGACGGTGGCGCAGGCGGTGCGCTGCTCGGGCGGCTGCTCGGCGGAGGCGGCATCGTCGGCCGTGCCGAAGTCGAGGACGACGGCCACGCGCTTGCGGCCCTGCTGCGGGGGCGTGCTCGCGCAGAGGGCGGCGAAGTCGGCGCCGGCGCGGGGCTGCGCGGCGTTCTGCCCGCCGTCCGGGCTGATGGCGAACCGCCACCCGTCGACGCTCCCGTCCGCCGGCACGTGGACCGACGGACCCTGTTGCTGGTAGGCCCAGCCGCCGTCGGCACCCTTCCAGAACGACCAGTACCGGTACCCGGCCGCCTCGGCGGGCACGGCGGAACCGGCGACGAGGAGCACGGTGAGCAGGCCGGTGAGGAGCGCGGCGAGGCGGCCGGTGGGTTGCCTGGCGGCGGTGTGGCCGTGGGCGGTGGGGCCGGCCAGGCGGTTGGCGAGTTGCCTGGCGGGGGTGGTGGTGGGGCCGGCCAGGCGGCTGGCGAGTCGGCCGGCAGGGGTGGTGGGAGCGTCGGCGCGCCCGAGGCGGTTGCCGGGCGCGGCGGCACGGGAGCGGTCGCTCGCTGCCGTGAGCCCGACCGGGGTGCCCGGCGCAGACGAGGCTCCCCGGACCGCCGTGCGGGCACGCCCGGTCGCCGTCGGGCGTCGCGTGCGGGCAGCGGGCGCGGGCGCCGGGCCCGACGCGCTGCCCTCGAACGACGGGCTCCAGCCGGGCCCGCCCGCCGCCGGGAGCCCGGAGGCTCCGGCGGCGTGGCGGGGGTTGGACGTCACAGCTTCGGGGCGCGCTTGCGCTGGAGGCTCAGGATGAGGCCGCCGCCGACGCCGATGAGCAGGCCGACGCCGATCAGCCAGTACTGGGAGATGCCGCCGTCCTTCTTCTTCTCGGCGGCGGGCGCGGCGGAAGCGGGAGCAGCAGGGGCGGAAGCCGTCGCCTTCGGCACCGGGCCGAGCGTGGTGAGCTGCTGCACCAGCGCGGCCGTGTCCCGCTGGGCGGCCTGGGCGACCAGGAGCAGCGTCGCGGCGGCGCCCGCGTCGGTGCCGCCCTTCGTCCAGGCGGCGCCGTTCTGGGTCAGCCAGTCCACCGCGCCGGCGGCCTGCTGCGGGTGGCCGCTCTGGGTGAGGCCGAGGGCGGCCCAGGCCGTGGCGGTGTAGTCGGGGGTGGGCGTGGCGCCGGGCATGGTGAGGGTGAGGTGGTTGCCGCCCGCGCCGAGCTGCGCGGTGAGGTACGCCCCGGCGGCCTCCGCCGAGTCGGCGTGCGCGACGGGGGAGGCCGGGGTGGCGGGGGTGGCGGTGGCGCCGTCCTGGCAGGTCAGCGGCTTGGGCGCGGCGTCGGAGCGGACGCCGGCGGTGACCGGGAGCCGGCCGCCGGCCGCGGCGAGCGAGGCCTGGGCGGTGGCGAGCGCGTTGGGCGCGAGGGCGCCGGAGGCGGCGTCGGGCTGGAAGGCGAAGGCGCCGCGCTGGTCGGCGGGGGCGGCGCAGCCGAGCTGGAAGCGGGCGAGCCCGTCGAAGGCGTTCTTGCCGTCCTTGGCGACGCCCGCCGGGTCGGTCCTGGCGGCGAAGAGGGCGTTGACGGCGAGGCCGGTGGAGTTGGCGTCGCCGGGGTTGCCGGGGTTGTAGGCCCAGCTGCCGTCGGCGTTCTGGACGGTCTTGAGCCACTGGACGCCCTTGTCGACGGCGTCCTGGTGCCCGCCGAGCGCGACGAGGGCCTGGACGGCGACGGCGGTGGCGTTGCTGTCCTCGGTCTTGGCGTCGCAGGCCGCGCCGGCGGCCCGGTAGGACGGCCAGCCGCCGTCCTCGCACTGCTGTCCGGTCAGCCAGGCGACCGCCTGGTCGGCCGGGGTCACCTTGGCCGCCGCGAGCGCGGTGAGCGCGAGGGACTGGCGCCACACCCCGTCGTACGTCGGGTCGCCCTTGCCGTACAGGCCCTCGGGGGCAGCGGGGGCAGCGGGGGCCGACGGGGAGGGGGTGTCGGCGAGGGCCGGTGCGGCGGCGGCGCCGGTGAGCAGCGCGGCGGACAGGGCGGCGGCGCCCAGGCGGGCGGCGGTGAGCATGGTGGAGGTGTGCCTTTCGGTGAGCGGGGCGGGCCCGGCGGGGCCCTTCCGTAGTCCTCGACGGTGCCGGACGGGTGCGTCCGGCCCTCGGGTCGTGTCCCTCGGATCAGGTCGGAGGGCTGATCCGACGGACACGTCCTGGCCGCTCGCCCCTCCCCGGGCGCTCCGGCTCGGCCGGTACTCACGCGCGGGAGCACGGCCTCACGGTTGCGGGGTCAGCGCCGGACTCGCACCGGCTTCCCCCGGGAGAGGGACGGGATGAAGTTTTTGCTGCCTGTTGACTCTAGCCGCCGGCGCCGCCCGCCGGACCGCGGCGAGCAGGAACACGTTCCAGTAAGCGGGGGCGAGCGGAGACCTCACGGCAGCGTGAGCAGCCGCGCCGCCGTGTGCAGGTCGGCCCGGACCTCGGCGATCGAGGAGCGGCCGGAGAGCCAGGAGACCAGCGCCGAGTGCCAGGTGTGCTCGATCACCCGGACGGCCGCGCGCTGGCTCTCGCTCGGTGGCCCGGACTGGCCGATCGCGTCCAGGATGAGCTGTCCGGTCGCGGAGCTCACCTGGTCCACCTCGGCCCCGACCGAGCGGTCCGCGAAGGACAGCGCCCGCACCATGGCCTCCGCCAGGAGCGGTTCGCGCTGGAGCGCGTGGAAGGCCCGGGTGAGCGTGTCGGCCACCCGCGGCGCCGGTTCGTCGTCGGTCGGCGGGTGGCGCCGGATGTGCTCCTGGAGGCTCTGCAGCTGTTCGAGCATGACCGCGACCAGCAGGTGGACCTTGGACGGGAAGTACCGGTAGAGCGTGCCGAGGGCGACCTCGGCGCTCTCCGCGACCTCCCGCATCTGCACCGCCTCGTACCCGCCGCGCGCGGCCAGGGCGGTGGCGGCCCGCAGGATCCGCCGCCGGCGCTCGGCCTGGCGGGCGGTCAGCGGCGGCTCCCCGGCCGGCGGGGCGGCGGGGCTCGCGGACGTGCTCGGCGACGACAAGGGGTGCTCCCGGGGGCGCGTGGGTGGCGGCGCGCCGCACGGGGGCGGCGCACCGTCGACCCGGGGTCGGCCGGGTCGGCGTGGCGGGAATCACCAGCCCTGGCTCCGGAGGGAAAGCTACGGGCCGGTATCTTCGAGGTCTCTCATTGTTCACATGGTCGATGACGAGTTCCACAGCCACTGAAACCTGATCTACTTTAGCGACCGGCAGCACAGATAGCAGCTAGAGAAGAGGGCCCAGGATGACCGCGCAGCCGCTGCGGATTGCCCTGCTGTCGTACCGCGGCGACCCGTTCTGCGGTGGCCAGGGCGTCTACGTGCGTCACCTGTCCCGCGAGCTGGCCAGGCTCGGCCACCACGTGGACGTGATCGGCGCCCAGCCGTACGCCGTCCTGGACGAGGTCGAGGGGCCGGGGTCGGTGCGCCTCGTCGAGCTGCCCAGCCTGGACCTGTACCGCGCGGACGACCCGTTCCGCACGCCCGGGCGCGGCGAGTTCCGCGGGCCGGTGGACGTGCTGGAGTTCGCCACGATGCGCACCGGCGGCTTCCCCGAGCCGCTGACGTTCTCGCTGCGCGCCCGGCAGTACCTGGCCCGGCACAAGGGCCGCTACGACGTCGTGCACGACAACCAGACCCTCGGCTACGGCCTGCTCGGGCTGGCCCGGCACGGCTTCCCGCTGGTCACCACGATCCACCACCCGATCACCGTCGACCGGCGCCTGGAGCTGGACGCGGCCACCACCCGGATGCGCCGGCTGTCGCTGCGCCGCTGGTACGCCTTCACCCGGATGCAGCGCCGCGTCGCCACCCGGCTGGACCACGTGATCACCGTCTCCGGCAGCTCGAAGCGGGAGATCGCCGAGCACCTGGGCGCCGCGCCCGGCGCCGTCTCGGTGGTGCCGATCGGCGCCGACACCCGGCTGTGGTCCCCGTCGGCGGAGGTCGCGCGGGTGCCCGGGCGGATCGTCACGACCTCCAGCGCGGACGTCCCGCTCAAGGGCCTGGTGTACCTGGTCGAGGCGCTGGCCAAGGTCCGCACCGAGCGGCCCGCGCACCTGGTCGTGGTCGGCAAGCCGCAGAAGGAGGACGGCCCGGTCACCGAGGCGGTCCGCCGCTTCGGGCTGGAGGAGCACATCGAGTTCCGCAGCGGGCTGACCGACCCGGAGCTGGTCGACCTGTACCGCTCGGCCGAGGTGGCCTGCGTGCCGTCGCTGTACGAGGGCTTCTCGCTGCCCGCCGCCGAGGCGATGGCCACCAGCACGCCGCTGGTGGCGACCACCGGCGGCGCGATCCCCGAGGTGGCCGGGCCGGACGGGGAGACCTGCTTGGCCGTGCCGCCGGGGGACGCGGACGCGCTGGCCGGCGCGCTCGGCCGGCTGCTGGACGACCCGGAGCTGCGCGAGCGGCTCGGGGCGGCCGGCCGCGAGCGGGTGCTGGCCCGGTTCACCTGGGAGCGGGCCGCCGAACTGACCGCCGACGCCTACCGCGCGGCGATCGCCACCGGGGTCGGCGCGCGGGCCCGCTCCGGGCCGGGCTGGCGGTACGTGCCCTGAGTCCGGGCCGGTCCGCGGCGCCGACCGGCGTGCGGGAGATCTGGTGAAGCGTCAAACGCGCTTGATGGCAAGACGCTTGGTAGCAAGACGCTTGGTAGCAAAAGGAATGGGAGCCCTGCAGTGCTGACCGTCGATTTCTCGCGCTTCCCGCTCGCCCCCGGCGACCGGGTGCTCGACCTGGGCTGCGGCGGGGGCCGGCACGCGTTCGAGTGCTACCGCCGCGGTGCCAACGTGATCGCCCTCGACCAGAACGCCGAGGAGATCGCCGAGGTCAAGAAGTGGTTCGCCGCGATGGAGCAGGCCGGCGAGGCCCCCGAGGGCGCGTCGGCGACCGCGATGGAGGGCAACGCGCTGGCGCTGCCGTTCGAGGACGAGTACTTCGACAAGATCATCATCTCCGAGGTGATGGAGCACATACCCGATGACAAGGGCGTGCTCAACGAGATGTTCCGGGTCCTCAAGCCCGGCGGCCTGCTCGCCGTCACCGTGCCGCGCTGGCTGCCCGAGAAGATCTGCTGGGCGCTGTCCGACGAGTACCACGAGGTCGAGGGCGGCCACATCCGCATCTACCGCGGCGACGAACTGCTCGGCAAGCTCAAGGACGCCGGCCTGGAGCCCTACGGCACCCACCACGCGCACGCGCTGCACTCGCCGTACTGGTGGATCAAGTGCGCCGTCGGCGTGGACAACGACAAGGCGCTGCCCGTCAAGGCCTACCACCAGCTGCTGGTCTGGGACATCGTCGGCACCCCGGTGATCAGCACGCTCACCAAGGCCGCCGAGAAGGCCCTCAACCCGGTCATCGGCAAGAGCTTCGTCGCCTACGCCTCCAAGCCGCGGCGGGCCGGCGCATGACCGCCGCCGTCCCCGAGGTGCTGCTGCTCGACGGGGTGCTCGACGCCGAGCAGGCCGCCGGCACCGTCCGCAGCATCCTCGCCGAGCAGTGCCCCGACGGCGCCATACCGTGGTTCACCGGCCACCACCTCGACCCGTGGGACCACACCGAGGCCGCGATGGCCCTCGACACCGCGGGCGAGCACGCCGCCGCCGAGGCCGCCTACCGCTGGCTCGCCGCCCACCAGAACCCGGACGGCTCCTGGTACGCGGCCTACACGGACGGCGAGGTCTCCAACCGGGCCAAGGAGACCAACTTCTGCGCCTACGTCGCCGTCGGGGTCTGGCACCACCACCTCAGCACCGGCGACGACGCGTTCCTGGAGTGGATCTGGCCGGTGGTCCGCCGCGCCCTGGACTTCATCGTCCGGCTGCGGCTGCCCGGTGGCCCGATCTCCTGGCGCCTCGACGAGGACGGCACCGCGACCGACGAGGCGCTGCTCACCGGCTCGTCCAGCATCCTGCACGCGCTGCGCTGCGGGCTGGCCGTCGCCGAGTACCTGGAGGAGCCGCAGCCCGACTGGGAGCTCGCGGCCGGCCGGCTGCGGCACGCCGTCGCCCGCCACCCCGAGCGGTTCCTCGACAAGGACCGCTTCTCGATGGACTGGTACTACCCGGTGCTCGGCACCGCGCTGCGCGGCGAGGCGGCGCTGGCCAGGATCGAGCGCGACTGGGACCGCTTCGTCGTCCCCGGCCTCGGCGTGCGCTGCGTCAGCGACCGTCCGTGGGTGACCGGCGGCGAGAGCGCCGAACTCGCCCTCGCGCTCTGGGCGATCGGCGAGTCCGACCGCGCCGTGGACATCCTGCGCTGGATCCAGAAGCACCTGCGGCACGAGGACGGCTCCTACTGGACCGGGTACGTGTTCGAGGACGACGCCATCTGGCCCGAGGAGCGCACCACCTGGACGGCCGGCGCGCTGCTGCTCGCCGTCGCCGCGCTCGGCGGCGACCCGGCGACGGTCGCGGTGTTCGGCGGGGACGACCTGCCGGAGGGACTGGTGGTCCAGGACTGCTGCTGAGGCGGCCGGGCCGGGACACGCGGAAGGGGCGGGACCACGAGGTGGTCCCGCCCCTTCCGGCTGCGTGGCGGTTCAGCCGCGCTGGATGCCCGAGGTGTCGGCCAGCACGCCCTGGGTGCCGTCCTGGAGCTGGGCGACCAGCGCGGTGCCGCGCTGCTCGACCGCCAGGTACCAGGTGCCGGGGACCAGCTCGCCGATCGGCGCGCCGACCGGGTTGTCCTTCGGCGCCAGCGCGCGCGGGGCCGGGACGGCGAACCAGAACGGCGCGAAGTCGGCCGCCGGGGCCGGCTGCGGGGCCGGGGCCGGCTGCGCGGCGACCGGGGCCGGGGTGATGTCCTGCGGGCCGGGCTGGCCGGCCTGGCCGGGCGCACCCGGGGCCGGGTAGCCGTAGCCGCCGGGCTGGGCGCCGTACGCCGGGGCCTGGTTCGGGTCCTGGCCCTGCACCGGGTAGCCGTACTGGCCGGGCTGGGGCTGACCGGGCTGACCGGGCTGGCCCGGCATCGGGTAGCCGCCCTGGTACGGGACGGCCGGACGGTCGGTCACCAGCGGCGCCTTCAGCGCGGGCACCAGCGGAGCGGCCGCGGCGGCGCCGGCGAGCACGATCAGCGAGATGAGGCCGAGCCAGGCGCCGAAGCCGTGGCTGACGCTCGGACCGGTGCCGGCGCCGCCCAGCGCCCAGACGGACGTCCAGAGCGCGGCCACCGCGAAGGCGATGCCCCACTGGTCCAGCCGCAGGCCGAGGACCTGACGGTTGGCCGCGGCCGGGCCCTGGAACCGCTGCACCAGGATCAGCGCGGCGGCGGCGATGCCCAGCAGGTAGATCGACGGCAGGACGGGGAACAGCGCGGTGCTCCAGGCGTTCTGCGACGTGTCGATGTTCCCGCAGTACGCCCCGGAGCAGTTCCAGCTCAGGTAGGGCAGGAAGGAGGCGATGAAGAGCAGGACGGCCGCGCCTGCGACGGCGGCGTCTCCCCTGGTGAGAGCGCGCAGATTCACTTACGTTCCCCTCGTTGACGGTTCGTGGACGGCGGTCCGCCCGGTCGCGCCGACCGGCCGGGAACCCCCGAACGGACCAGAAGCCTAGGGCCAACCGCCCCACCGGCGCACAGCGGGGACCGGGAACGGGGCGAATTCGTTGCAAACGGCGCAGCCCGAGCGCCCCGGGAGCGTGGCCCGGGCGCCGCGGGAGCGCCGCCGGATTCAGCCCCGCGAGGTCAGATACGCCGTCAGCGCGTCGGCGATCCCCTCGGCCGCCTTCTGGCGCCACTGAGGGTCCGTCATCCGCTTCGCGTCCGCCGGGTTGCGCATGTTACCGCACTCGATGAACACCTTGGGGACCGTCGAGAGGTTGAGGCCGCCCAGGTCGGAGCGGGTGTCCAGGCCGTTCTCGGCGATGTAGTCGGCGAACGGCTCGCCGGTCGCGGCGTGGAACCGCTCGCGCAGCAGCAGGCCGAGCCGGTGCGACGGTTCGACGATCGCCGAGTTGTCCGCCTTCCCGGCGACCACCTTGGCGGGCATGATCACGTGGAACCCGCTGCCGCTCGCCGGAGCGCCGTCCGCGTGCACCGAGAGGGCCACGTCGGCGTGGGCGTCGGCGGCGGCCCTGGCGCGCTCGTCGATGCACGGGCCCCACGGGCGGTCGCCGTCCTGGGTGAACGCCACGGTCGCGCCGCGGGCGGTGAGGATCGCGCGGGCGCGGCGGGAGACGTCCAGGGTGTAGTCGGCCTCGGTGTAGCCGGCGTCGGTCTCGGTGCCGGTGGTGTCGCACTCCTTGCGGGCGTTGCCGATGTCGACCTGACGGTTGATCTCGGTGGTGTGCGAGGAGTTGCCGGGGTTGTGGCCGGGGTCGAGCAGGATCGTGCGGCCGGTGAGGGCGGTCGAGGCGGCGGTCCCGGGGGTGGGAGCGTCCGACGGGGTGGCGGGTGGTGCGGCGGGTGGCGTGGCGGCGCTCGGGGTGCCCCCGGGCGCCGGGGTGGCGGCCGTCGAGGGCGCGGCGGCCGTCGACGGCGGTGCCGCCCCGGGCGCGGCGCTCGCGACAGCCGTGCCGGTGGCGGCCGTCGCGCCGGCGGGCGCGTCGTGGCTGACGGCCTGCCAGCCGAACCAGCCCGCGAGGCAGAGCGGTACGGCCGCGCCGACCACCGTCGTGGTGCGCAGCAGGGCGGAGCGGCGGGGAGGGCGGTTCGTCGGGCCGGTCACGAGCGGTTCAGATCCTGTCCTGGGTCCGTGCGGTGAGGCCGAACGCGTCGGCGATCGGCTTCCACTTTCCGACGAAGTCCTTCTTCGCCTGCGTCGCCTGGGGGTTGAACTCGTCGGCGTGCTTCTTGTCGGCGGTGGTCGGGGCGGTGCCGGAGCAGCCCTGGCCGGCCACCGAGCGCGCCCAGGCCGCGTACGCCCGGTCGATGTCGGCCGACAGCTGCCAGGCCGACTTCAGCGACTGGATGGCGTCCGCGCCGCCCGGGACGTCCGAGGCGCTCAAGGCGCCCAGCTTGCGCAGCAGTTCGTCGCGCTGCTTGGCGCCGTTGTCGAACACCTGCGCCGCGTCGGCGATGTCGGGCTTGGCCGGGCAGCTGCTGACCTTCGCCACCGCGCTGCCGATCGGGGCCTTCGCGCTCTCGCCCTGGGTGAGCAGGTCGTCCAGCGCGCCGGCCTGGGCCTTGGCGTTCGGCCCGGCGGTGGTCGCGGACGGGCTGGGCGTCGCGCCCGCCGAGGCCGGGTCGGTCGCGGCGGCGCTCGGGTCGCCGGCCGAACCGCTGGGTGCCGGGGCCGGCTGCGGGGTGCCGGACGCTCCCGGGTCGGTGGCCGTGGCGGCCGGGGCGGGCGCGGCCTGGTCCTTCTTGCCGTTGTCCTTGACCGCCATCAGCAGGCCGCCGCCGACCGCCAGCACCAGGAGCAGCGCGAAGCCGATCAGCAGGGGCGCCTTGCGGTTGGTGGGGCGCTCCCCGTCGTCGTCCAGGTCCTCGTAGCCGGCCGGGTGGTCCGGCTGGGCCGGGTAGCCGGGCCGCGGCGGGTACTGGTAGCCGGGGCCGGGGTACGGGCCGGGCGCTTGCGCGGCCGCCTGGGCGCTCGCCTGGGCGCTCGCGTGGGCCGGGAACGGCGACGCGGGAGGGACGGGCGGGGGCGGCGGCGCGGCGGACGGGAACGCGGGCGCCGTCGGCGCGTCGTAGCCCGGGGCCGTCGCCAGGTACGGGCGGGCGCCCAGCGGCGGGCCCTGGTCGCCGACCCCGCCCGGGCCGGGCGGCGGGGCCATGGGGCGCGCGGGAGGTGCGGGAGGTGCGGGAGGCGCCTGGGGCGCGGCGTCGGCGGGCTGCTGCGGCTGGTTCGGCTGGGGCCGGCCGGGCTGCTGGGGGGCGGGCTGCTGGGGGCCGCGGACCCAGCCGCCGGCGCCGCCGCGGGCGGTGGGGTCCCAGACCGCCGGAGCGGTGTTGTTCTGGTCCGTCATGTGCCGCTAGCCCCCACCATCCGCCGTCGCTCTGTCCGGTGCCGCCGTGTCCCGCTGCCGCTCGCTGCCTGCTGCGGCGCGGCCACCGTACCCTCCGGACCCCCGCCCGGCGGCTCCGGCACGACGTTAGAGCATCGGTGCACGCCTGCGCAGCACGCGCAGCGAACCGGTGACGGAGACCTCCTCGAAGCCCTCCGCGAGCGCCCGCAGGTACACCCGGTAGGGCGCCTGGCCGCCGTCCGCCGGGTCCGGGAAGACGTCGTGCACCACCAGCAGGCCCTCCGGGGCGAGGTGCGGCACCCAGCCCTCGTAGTCGCCGGTCGCGTGCTCGTCGGTGTGCCCGCCGTCGATGAACACCAGGCCGACCGGACGGCCCCACAGCGCCGCGATCCGCGGCGACCGGCCGACCAGCGCCACCACGTGCTCCTCCAGCCCGGCCGCGTGCAGCGTCCGGCGGAACGCCGGCAGCGTGTCCATCAGCCCGACCTCGGGGTCCACGAGCGTCGGGTCGTGGTACTCCCAGCCCGGCTGCTGCTCCTCCGACCCCCGGTGGTGGTCCACCGTCAGCGCGACCGTCCCGGTCTCCCGGGCCGCCGCCGCCAGCAGGACCGCCGAGCGCCCGCAGTACGTCCCGATCTCCAGCACCGGCAACCCGGTGCGCCGCGCCGCCGTGACCGCGGCCGCGTACAGCGCGAGGCCCTCGTCGACCGGCATGAACCCGGTGGCCGCCTCGAACGCCGCCACCACCTCGTCCGCCGGACGGACGCTCTCCAGCAGGTCGGACATGGGGCGACTCCTCGCGACGGGGTGGGTTCCGGGTACTCCGGTCGGACCCTACTCGACGGTACGTCCGCGCTTCCTCCCGGGACCGCCGCTGGAACGTGTTCTAGTCGCCGCCCCGCGCCCGTGCCAGAATCGGCCCGACCATGGATCCGAGGCACACCGGGAGCAGCCCCATGCGCGCAGCCGTTCTGCACAAGACCGGGCAGGACACGCTCGACGTCCGCGAGGACGTGACGGCGGTCGGGTTCGGGCCCGGCACGGTCAGGGTCCGGATGCGCGCGGCCAGCCTGTGCCACTCCGACCTCTCCGCGATGAACGGCGTGCTGCCCCAGCCGGCGCCGTTCGTGCCCGGCCACGAGGGCGCGGGCGACGTCGTCGAGGTCGGCGAGGGCGTGCGGTCGGTCGCGCCCGGCGACCGCGTCGTCCTGTGCTGGATGGCACCCTGCGGGCGCTGCGCGCACTGCGAGCGCGGCCGCGGCCACCTCTGCGTCGCGAGCCTGCGGCGCCTCGGCGCGCCCGGGTTCCGCTTCGAGGAGGGCGGCGCCGCGGTCGACGCGTCCGGGTTCTACGGCACCGGCTCGTTCGCCGAGGAGGTCGTCGTCGCCGAGGACGCCGTGATCAAGGTCCCCGCCGACCTCCCGTACGAGGCCGCCGCGCTCATCGGCTGCGGCGTCACCACCGGCGTCGGCGCCGCCGTCAACACCGCGCGCGTCGAGCCCGGCGCCTCGGTGGCCGTGATCGGGGCGGGCGGCGTCGGCGTGGCGACCGTCCAGGGCGCCCGGGTCTGCGGCGCGGGCCGGATCACCGTCGTCGACCCCGTGGTCTCGCGGCGCGAACGGGCACTGGCCTTCGGCGCCACCGACGCCATCGCCCCGGAGGACCTCAAGGCGACCGCCAAGGGCCTGCCCGGCGGCGGCTACGACTACGTCTTCGAGGCGGTCGGCCGCTCGGCCACCGTCCGCGCCGCGTACGACGCCACCCGGCGCGGCGGCGCGGTCGTCGTGATCGGCGCCGGGGCGCAGGACGACCTCGCGCAGTTCACCATGGGCGAGCTGTTCTTCAACGAGAAGCGCCTGCTGCCCTCGCTCTACGGCGGGGCGCCCGTGCCGTCCACGATCGCGCTGGTCGTCGACCTGTGGCGGGCCGGGCGGATCGACCTCGACGGCATGGTGACGCACCGGGTCGCGCTCTCCGACGTCAACGACGCGATCGCCCAGATGCGCAGCGGCGAGGCCCTGCGGACGGTCGTCACCCTGGACTGAGCGCGCGGAGGGCCCGCCGGGAGCTCTTCCCGGCGGGCCCTCCGTCAGCCCTGGTTCTCGTCAGCCCTGGTTCGCAGCGCGGTGGCGGCCGTGCGCGCCGGCCTCGGGGCTGTCGTCGGCGGAGGACAGGCCGCGGTGGCGGCCGTGCGACGCGGTGTCCTCGGCCGTGATCTCGTCGGCGTCGGTCCCGTTGGTCGCGGGGCCGGTGGTGTCGGTGAGGGTGTCGGACATCAGAATCGTCTTTTCCGTGCGGAGCTTGCAGATGCATCGGCGCCCCGCCCGGCACTGTGAATGCGCGGTCGGGCCCCCGTTTCGGGCGCAGGAACCGCGCCACAGCCGGTGATCGCGGCCCGTGCCCCGGCCACCATAACGGCCGCGGCGCCCGAGATCCTATCGAGATCCTGACACCCCACCCCGCCAGCGCCCACCCCGCCCGGCGCCGTCCCGGCTTGGCCCCGCCGAGACCCTGACCGCCTCCGGCCCGGCAGCGCCCACCCCGCACGGCGCCGTCCTCGCCGAGACCCTGACCACCTCCGGCCCGCCAGCGCCCACCCCGCACGGCGCCGTCCCGGCCTGGCCCCGCCGAGACCCTGACCACCTCCACCCCGGCAGCACCCACCCCGCCCGGCGCTGCCCCTGCCTGGCCCCGCTGAGACCCTGACCGCCTCCGGCCCGGCAGCACCCACCCCGCCCGGCGCCGTCCCCGCTTGGCCCCGCCGAGACCCTGACCGCCTCCGGCCCGCCAGCACCCACCCCGCCCGGCGCTGCCCCTGCCTGGCCCCGCCGAGACCCTGACCGCCTCCGGCCCGCCAGCACCCACCCCGCCCGGCGCCGCCCCCGCTTGGCCCCGCCGAGACCCTGACCGCCTCCGGCCCGCCAGCACCCACCCCGCCCGGCGCCGCCCGCCTCCGACCGGTGGCTGCCCCTGCGCTGCCCTGCCCCGGCTACGGGAGATCCTGATCCCACGCCCGGCAGCGCACAGCCCGCCGGCGCCCGCCTCGTGCAGCGCCCTCCGCCCCCAGCCACTGGCCGCCTGCGTGGGAAGTCGGCGACATCGGCGTCCTGTGCCCGGCCTGCGGTGGAGGGGTGTTGGCCGCCCCGCGCCCCGGCCCGCGCCCCGGGCCTCCTGCGCGAGAAGTCGGGCCCGCCGACCTTCCGCGTCGCATCCCGTGGATCCGCTGGCCGGAGCGCAGGTGTTGGCTTGCGCGGGCGGCTTCTTCATGGCGCGTGCCCGGTGTGCGATGCGCTGTTGTTGCGCGGTGTGGAGTCCAGCCAGTGGCCGACCAGTTCCCGGTAGAGCGGCGACAGGACCTGGAGGTCTCCATGTCTCGCGAGCGTGCCGCGGCCGCCGTCCAGGAGGAGGACGCGGTCCGCGCGCAGGGCGGAGCTGATCCGGTGCGCCACGACGACGAGTGTTCCCGGTCGGGCGGCGAAGGCCCGTTCGGCCTGGTCCTCGGCGGTGGCGTCCAGGTGGCAGGTCGCCTCGTCGAGCACGATGACCGGGGCGGGGGAGAGGTACGTCCGGACGAGCGCGAGCAACTGCCGCTCGCCGGCGGAGAGTGCGGCGGGGTCGGTGAGGACGGCGTCCGTTCCGCCGAGCCGCGTGACGAGTTCACCGGCGCCCACAACCTCGATGGCACGGGTGAGTTGGGCGTCGGTGGCATCCGGCGCGAGCCACGTCAGGTTCTCGCGCAGCGGGCCGGGGAAGACGTACGCCTCCTGTGGCAGCAACGCGACCACCCGGGTGCGATCGCCCGGCGAGAGGTGTTCCCCACCGATGGTGAGATCGCCGGAGGTGGGTGTGAGCAATCCGGCGAGCAACCCGGCCAGCGTGGACTTGCCGGCTCCGCTCGGGCCCACGACGGCGACGTGCTCCCCCGCGCCGATCGTCACGTCGAGCCCGTCGAGGACCGGTTCGGCGGTGGGGGCGTGCGCGTAGCGAAGAGCGGTGAGGCGCAGGCTCGTGTCACGGGCGGTCGCGCCTCCCGCCGTCGACCGGGTGGTCGGGGCGTCGGCGACGGAAGCCGTCGCCAGGCGGTCCAGCACGACCGCGAGGCCGAGCAGCCAGCCGCCGACCGTACCGGCCAACGTCCGCACCGCCGGGTCGAGCTGCTGGAGCAGGTACGTGGCGACGCCGAGCAGTTCGCCGGCCGTGAGCACGTCATGCGCGAGCAGCCACGGCGCTGCCGTGAGCACGACGAGCACCGGCAACCGCCCGCCGAGCGCGACCACGAGCGCGCGCAGGGCGGACGCCCGGCCCAGCGCGCGGGAGGCGGCGGCACTCGTCCCGGCCGCCTCGGCCAGTGCGGAGGCCACCTGCGTCTGCGTACCGGTGGCCTGTACGTCGCGCAGGCCGTGCAGGGCGCGGCCCGCCTCGGCGGCGAACCGTTCCTCCGCCAGCACGACCGCCCGGCGGCGTTCCACCAGCGGCCGCAGTAGGCGGGCGAAGAGCAGCCCGGCGGCCAGGAGCGGCAGCAGGACGAGCGGCAGGACGGCGGGCGCGAGCAGCGCCAGGCCGATCAGGGCGGCGGCCAGGGTGATTCCGACGCCGCGCAGGGTGCGGAGCAGGGTGGCGGTCAACTGTCGTGCGGACTCGACCTGTTCGGTGAGCCGAGCGACCTCGGCGGCGTCGGCGACGGGCCGGGCGAGCGCGCTCCGGACCACCCGCGTGACGAGCGCGTCCCGCAACGGCTCGACGACCGCCGCGAGGTGCGGGAACCCGGCCCGCGCCGCGAACGCCCGCAGAACCGCGGCCGCGCCGAACCCGGCCAGCCAGGCCACCCCGGCCCCGGGCCGCCCGGCGAGGAAGCCGCGGTCCACGGCGGCCGACACGAGCAGCCCGGAGAGCAACGGCGGCAGGGCCTCGACCACGGACCAGGCGAGCAACCGCAGTAGCGGTCGCCGTGTGGTGGCGAACTGCCGAAGGAGGAGCGCCCACCCGGGCGAGGTGGCGGTGGGAGTGGAAAGTCGGCGCCGCCGACTTCCTGCGCGGCGGTGGTGGGCGGCCGTGGGCGTCCGGGGCGGCTGCGGTGGCGGTGACGGTGACGGTGACGGTGACGCGAGAAGTCGGCGGGCCCGACTTCTCGCGCCGGGCGCCTTGGCACGCGAGGACCGGCGGTGGGCTCCGCGCCCTGAGTAAGCGGAGGCAGGAGCCGTCTGCACGGAAAGTCGGCCGAGCCGACTTCCTGCGTCGCCGGGTTGCGCGACAGCGCCTGCGGCGGCCGATGTCGAGCCGTGCGCGGGAAGTCGGCCTACTCGACTTCCTGTGTCCGCGGTGTCCGGTCCCAGGTCGTGTGTGAGAAGTCGATCGGGCCGACTTTCGGTGTCCGCGGTGTCCGGCCCCGGGTCTGGCGCGGGAAGTCGATCCGGCCGACTTTCCATGCGGGCGTCGCGGAGCTGGTGGCCCGCGCCGGGCCCAGGGTGCTGCACAAGAAGTCGGTCGGGCTGACTTTCCACGCCGGTGGCGCCCGTTCCCGGGTCGTGTGTGAGAAGTCGGTCGGGCCGACTTTCGGTGCCCGAGGTGTTCGGCCCTGGGTCGTGCGCGGGAAATCGGTCGGCCCGATCTTCGCTGTCCGAGGCGTTCGGCCCGAGGCCTGGCGTGAGAAGTCGATCGGGCCGACTTTCTACTCGGGCGTCGCGGAGCTGGTGGCCCGCGGATGGCCCAGGGTGCTGCACAAGAAGTCGGTCGGGCTGACTTTCCACGCTGGCGGCGCCCGTTCCCGGGTCGTGCGTGAGAAGTCGGTCGGGCCGACTTTCCATGCCTGCGGCGGCCGATGCCGGGTCGTGCACAAGAAGTCGATCGGGCCGATTTTCGGTGTTCGAGGCGTTCGGCACTCGGTTGGCCTGACTTTCTGTGCCGGCATCGGTTGCTTGATGGGGTGCGGAGGGCGCAGAGGGCTGCGTGGGAAGTCGGCCCGGCCGACTTTCTGTGTGTGGTGTGCGGTGGCGGGCCATCAGGCGGCTGCTTGTAGGGCGGTGTCGGACAGGGCGGCGCGGTAGTCCGGGTGTGCGAGGAGGGCGGTGTGTGGGGCCAGGGCGCGGAGGCGGCCGTTTTCCAGCCAGGCCACCAGGTCCGCGCGGGCGGCGACGGTGGCGCGGTGGGCGATCACGATGCGGGTGCGGCCGAGGGTGGCGCGGTCGAGTGCCTCGGTGACCTGGTACTCGGTGGCGAGGTCGAGCCCCGACGTCGCGTCGTCCAGCACCACCACCCGCGCCGGCCGGGCCAGCAGTCGGGCCAGCCCGAGGCGTTGCAACTCGCCTCCCGAGAGCCGTAGTTCGTCGAGCGGGGTGTCCCATCCCCGGGGCAGCCGACGCAGGAAGCCGTCCGCGCGGGCGGCCTCGGCCTCCGCCTCGCCCGCGCCGGCGAGTGCGTCGCGCACCGTGCCGCCGACCAGGGCGGGCCGCTCGAAGGCGTAGCCGACGGCGTTCCGGAGTTCGTCGGGGGCCAGCTCGTCGACCGGGACGCCGTCGATGAGCACCGCGCCCTCGTCGGGGTCGCGCAGTCGTCCGGCGAGGGCGGCCAGCAGGGACTTGCCGGAGCCGGAGCGCCCGACCAGTGCGAGCGTGTGTCCGCCGGGGACGGTGAGGTCGATCGGTCCGAGCAGCACGCGGTCGCCGTCGCGCACCACCGCGCCGCGGAAGGCGAGTTCGCCGGTGCCGCCGACCGGAAGCGTCGCCGCTCCCACGGGTGCGGGCGGGAGCGCGAGCAGGGCATCGACCCGGGCCCGCCCGGCGCGGGCGTGGGCGACCCCGACCAGCGATTCGACCTGTTCGAAGAGGCCGGCCCCGAGCGCCGCCCACCCGGCCGCGGCGGCGAGGTCTCCCGGTGCCAGGGCGCCGGCGGCGAGCAGCACGCCCGCCGTCGTCAGGACCGCGATCTCGACCGCGGCGATCAGCAGCGTCGCCTGCCATGCCGTGCGGCGCTGCGCCGTCCACAGCGCGTGCCCGGCCGCGGAGAGGTCGGGCAGCGGCGCCAACACCCGTGCGGCCTCGCGTTCTTCGGCGCCGGCGGCGTGGATGCTGCGCAGCCCGGTGAGTGCGCCCGTGAGGCGCGCGGCGAGCTCCGCCTGCACCTCCTGGTAGCGGGCGAACGCCGAACCGGCGTCGCGCAGGAACAGCCGGATCAGCACCACGCCGGGCACCACCCCGGCGAAGAAGGCCAGCGCCAGCCACGGTGACAGCACCCCGAGGCCGACGATCGCGCCCACCGACGTGAAGAGCGCGCCGACCGCGCCGAGCCCGGCGGGCAGCCGCCCGCCCGCGTCGCCGGCCGAGCCCACCAGGCGCGCGGCCAGGTCGCCGGGCGGCGGCCCGCCGCGCAGCCGGCCGCCCGGCCCGAGGTCGAGCAGGTGCCGGACGAGGCGTCCGCGCAGGGCGGCGGTGGCGTCGGCCGCGCCCGCCGGTCCGGCGGCAGCGGCGGCGGCGTTGGCGGCGGCGGCCGTGCCCACGGTGAGGGCGAGCAGCGCGAACGCGCCGGTCGCGGACCGGCCCGCGCCGGCGAGGACGGCGTCGACGGCCCCGGCCAGAGCGGCGGGCAGGGCGAGCGTGGTGGCGGCCTCGACGGGCAGCGCGAGGCCGAGGGCGAGGGTCGGTCCGTCGGGTCGGCGGGGCAAGTGGGCGCTCCTGCAGGAGAGTCGGGGGAAAAGGACGGCGCCGTCCCGCCTGTCCGGACAGGCGGGACGGCGCCCGTGGGTCATCGGAGGACCCTGGCGCTGCCGTGATCAGTTGATGGTGAAGATCAGGCAGGTCAGGATGAGGCAGGTGTACTGGCAGCCGGCGCCGTGGCCGGTCAGCTCGACGGACTCGCTCTCCGGCAGCTCCTGGAGCGCCGCGAGGTCGGTCTCGAAGTCCACCATGTTCTCCATGATCTGTTCCTCCCCTTGAGTGCGCGCCCGCCGCGATCTGCCTGCGGGCGCCGGGTATCGCCCCCGGGCGGCTCCGTCCGCCGCGCCGGGGTGGTGCCCCGGGCCGTCGGGCCCGGGAGTCTGTGGGGTGTGTCGCCGTGCGGGGCCGGTCAGCCCGGCCGGCCGGTGCGCAGGAAGGCGGCGAGCAGCTCGTGCAGCACGGCCGCGCCCTCCTCGGCCAGCACCTCGTGCCCGGAGCCGGCCGCCTCGACGTACCGGAAGTCCGCGCCCTCGACCCGGCCGATCCGCAGCAACTCGTGTCGCAGCGAACGGGATTGGCTCACCGGGACGACCTCGTCCCGGTTGCCGTGCACCACGAGCAGCGGGGCGCTCAGCCGGTGCGCGAGCTGGAGCACGTCGCGCGGCCCGCGGGCGTCCGCGATCTGCTCGCCGCCGCCCAGCCGGGTGGTCAACGCCCGCACCGGGGGCGCCGCTTCGGCCAGCAGCCGGGCGCCGGACAGGAACGGCGCGACCACCGCGCACCGCGCCACGTGCTCGGCCGGGGCGTGCGCCGCCGCCAGCAGGGCGAGGAACGCGCCGTAGCTGACGCCGAACAGCGACGGCGGCTCCAGGCCGAGCGCCGCGCGCTGCCCCGCGAGGCCGTCGAGCAGGTACAGGACGTCGTCCAGGTCGGGCCCGCCCCACGCGCCGCGGATCGCCATCGCGTGCGGCACGCCGTACCCGGTGGAGCCGCGCTGGTTCGGCGCGACCACGGCCAGGCCGTCCGCGGCCATCCGCTGCAGGGCCGGGTCGAACTCCAGCCGCCAGGCGTCCGCCGGGCCGCCGTGCAGCGCCAGGACGAGGTGCGGGCTGCTCAGCCACGCGTCGCCGCCGTATACGACGGCCTCCAACGGCCCGGCCGGGCCCGCGAGTTCGATGCTCTGGGCAGGCTGCCAGCGACCGCCGTCGCCGGGTGCCGTGCTGCCGTCCAGCCGCCAACCGGGCGGCTGCGTACGGGGGATGCGTGCGCCGCCGGGCTGCCACGGCAGCACCGTGTCCCGCCAAGGGCCGGGCAACCCCGAGCCCAGCGGGGCCAGTTGGAGGGGCAGCGGCATCGGTCCGGACGCCGGGGACGCCGGGCCGTGCGCCAGCAGTGCGTCCACGTCCAGCGCCGCGAGCGCCGCCGGGTGGTCCGGTGCCGAGTACGGCATCCGCAGCCCCGCCTCCCCCCAGTGCCCGACCGCGCCGAGCCGGCCCGGCGGCACCGGGAGCGGGTCCAGCCGTCCCGCCGCGGGCCGCCACAGCGCCAGCGCCGAACCCGCGCCGTGGTCGATCTGCACCGCCACCCGCGGCCCGTCTGCCGCCTGCCGCAGCGCCACCGGCCGCAGGAACATCCCCGCCACGTGCAGCCGCTCCGGGAACCGCAGCGGCTCGCCGCCGCCCAGCACGCCCCAGCCCAGCCGGTCGGTGCCCGGCGCGTCGCTGCGCACCATCGCGAAGCGGCTGTCCGGGTCGAACAGGACCAGGCGGTCGTTGCTGCGCTCGCCGATCTCCAGCAGCGGGGTGACGGCGCCGCTGCGCACGTCCAGCACGACGGTGCGGACGATCCCCGCGCTCACCCGGTCCAGGGCGAGCAGCGCCCCGGTGTGGTCCAGCCAGACCCCGCCGCCGTGCAGACCCGGCACCTCGGCGACCTGTTCGGGCTCGCTGCCGTCCGTCCGGACCAGCCAGACGGTGGTCGCCGGGCGGGTGTCGGTGCCGAGCGCGAGCGCCACGGGGGCGGAGGGGGCGGTGCGGCCGGCCGGCAGCGGCAGGAGGCGCAGGCCGGGCATCCGGAGCGTCGCCAACTGCGTTTCCGTGCACGTGCCTTCGCGGGACGACAGGTGGACGAGGTCGTGCCGCTCGCCGTCGTGCCGGCAGATCAGGACCGACCCGTCCGGCAGCGAGACCAACTGCGAGCGCAGGCTCTCCGAACGGTTGCCGGACAGCGGCAGCGCGGTCGGGGCCGCCGGTCCGCCGTCCGCCGGGAGGAGCCAGCTCTCCGCGTACCAGCCGCCGTCGGCGGCCGAGGCGAGGCACGCGGCGTGGCTGCCGTCGGGCGCGAAGGTGAAGCTCAGGCGGCGCAGCGCGTTGGTGCGGGTCGGGGCGGCGACGTTCACGGTCGGCCCACCTCGTCCGTGGCGCGGGCCGGCCGGCGCGTGGCGGGCGGCACCGGGTCCACCCAGAGGCGGGGGCCGCCGTGCCGCAGGCGCAGCAGGAAGGCGAGCACGCCGGCGGTGCCGGTGCCGTAGCCGGGCGCGCACCCGGTGCCCGTCTCGTCGGGGAGCACCACGAGGCCGTCGCGGAGGGCGGAGCGGGCGACGATCAGGTGCGCCAACTCCTCGGCCCCGGAGTGGAATTCGCGCTCACCGGTGGCTTCGGCGAGGTCCAGCAGGTACTCGCCGTCGCCCGCCAGACCGTGGCAGGCGCTCACCCCACTGTGCCAGCGGCCGGCCAGCACGGCCCGCCCGGCGGCGAGCGCCAGCTCGTGGGCGGTGGCGTCCCCGGTGACCTGCCAGAGCCGGAGGAGGAACGTGCCGACGCCGGAGGAGCCGCTGCACCAGTGCGGGAGCCGGACGTGCGGGGCGTCGTCCGCGCTCTGCGGCCACCAGGCGGGACCGGTGCCGGTGCCGGCGCCGCCGCCGCCGTCGCGGCGGGCGGTGGCGGTGAGCGTGCGGCCCGCCTCGACGGCACCGGCCAGGAGCGCGGGATCGCCGGTGGCCTCGGCGGCGGCGAGCAGGAAGGCGCCGACCCCGGCGACACCGTGCGCGAACCCGAGGTGGGTGATCCCGGCGAGCGCCGAGTCGAAGTCCTTCGGCACCGGCCAGACCAGCCCGTACGGTTCCCGCCGGGCGGCCGCGAGGAGCGCACGGCCGCCGCGCGCGGCGCGGGCGAGGAAGGCGGACGCCCTGGTGCCGTCGGTGTCGGCGTCGGCGTCGGCGGCGAACCGCAGCTGGGTGAGGCCCGCCCCCGCGGCGCCGTGGCAGACATCGGGGTTGGGCCACTCGACGTCGACCCGCAGCGCCATCGCCGAGGCCCGCTCGGCGAGTTCGCGGTCGTCGAGCGCCCGGGCGGCGTCGAGGAGTGCCCACGCCGTGCCCGACCGCCCGAAGTGCAGCCCCGGCAGGACGACCGGCTCGGCCGCGCAGCGGCGCTCGATCCAGTCCGCCGCCACCCGGAGCGTTCCGTCGTCTTCGGGAAGCCCGCCCACGAGCGCGGCACGGGCGAGAACGGCGAGCACCCCGGCGGCCCCGTGCTGCACGTTGCACGGATCCGTCCGCTCCCCGGCCGCCACGACGGGCCACAGGCGGTCCCGCCGTGCGGGCGTGGCGGTGACGGCGAGGTGCCGCAGGCCGTCCGTCAGCACCCGGTCGAGGTCGACGGCGGGCGCAGCGTCGGACCAGTGGAGGTCGACGACGTCGGCGAGGCGGACCGCGCTGCGGGACTGCGCGGAGGCGTCTCCGGCCGGGCCCGTCCCGGCCTGCTGCGCACCCGGGTGGGCGGTTGCGGACCCAGGGTGGCCGTCGGCCTTGGGGCTCTCGGTCGTGGGCTGCGTGCTGTCCTGTCGTTCGGCGGCGGGCGCAGCGTCGTACCAGGGGAGGCCAACGACGTCGGCGAGGCGGAGTGCACTGGGGGACTGCGCGGAGGCCTCGGGGCTTCCTGCCGTGGGCTGCGTGCCGCCCTGTTGCTCGGCGGCGGGTGCGGCATCGCGGGGGAGGAGGTCGGAGGCGCCGACGGGGCGGAGCGCGCTAGGGGGCTGTGTGGCGCCGGATGCACCCGACGGCGTGCCCTCGCCGCCCCGGCCTTCGGCGGTCGGGGTCGCACCCGACGGCGTGCCCTCGCCGCCCCGGCCTTCGGCGGTCGGGCTGGCACCCGACGGCGTGCCCTCGCCGCCCCGGCCTTCGGCGGTCGGGCTGGCACCCGACGGCGTGCCCTCCCCGCTCCGGCCTTCGGCGCTCGGGCTCGCACCCGACGGCGCGCCCTCCCCGTCCCCGCCGAAGACCGCCGCGCGGACGGCCGCCACCCCCCAGCGTTCCGCCGGGGTGTCCGCCCGGAGCCCCAGGACGGCCGGGGCCAGGCGGCGGGCGGTGGTGCCGGTGCGGGCGGCGAGGGTGAGCCAGCGGGTCAGGCGTTCGGTGACGGGGCGGGCGTGGGGGAGGTCCTCGGGGAGGAGCGGGTCGTGGCCGGTGGCGAGGAGGAAGAGGAGGCCGCCGAGGGCGTACAGGTCGACGGCGGGGTCGGCGACGCACGTGCCGTCCGTGACGAGGCTGAGCCGGCCCGGGCCCTGTTCGGGGGCGCGGTAGCCGGGGGTGCCGGCCGCGCCGGCGTGCCGGCCGGTCTCGGCGGCGAGTTCGAGGTCGACGAGCCGCAGGCCGCCGTCGGGCCGCACCATGACGTTGCCGGGGGAGAGGTCGCGCAGGACGAGTCCCTCCGCGTGCACCCGCTCGACGAGGTCGAGCAGGGCCCGGGCCATCGGTCCGGCCTCGGCCCAGTCGACGTCGGGGCTGCCGTCGCGCCGCAGGCGGGTGGCGACCCAGCTGCCCAGCGGTTGCCCGGCGATTCGTTCCTGCACCAGGAAGACCGAGTCGTCCTGCTCGATGAGTTCTATCGCGGCCGGTGCCAGGCCCCGCCCGGCCAGCCGGGTCAGGAGGGCGGCCTCGTGCCGCAGCGCGTCGCGGGCGTCCGTTCCGGCGCGGTCGACCTCGATGTGGGCGCGGGCTTGCTTGACCACGACCTCGGCGCCGCTCGCCGCCTCCCGGCCGAGGAACACGCCGCCCTTGGTGCTGTGCCGCACGGCGGACGTGATCGCGTACCGCCCGGCGAGCAGCACGCCGCCGGCCCGCTTCCTGGGCGACGGTGTCGCGGGCCCCAAGGGCAGGGCGAACGGGTCCCGCACCCACCCCGGCGCCCGGTACGAGGCCCCGCGGACGTCCACCGCCCGCTCCCCGTCCGGCCCGCGCAGCACCGACCGGTACTCCCCGTCGTTGCCGAGCTCGGCGCGTGCCGCGAACGCGCCGTAGCGGTAGTGCACCCGGCTGCCGGGCCGGTACGGCCGGTCGGAGAGCACGACGGGTCCGGGCAGCCCGTCCGTCGCGCGGTCGAGCGCGGCGGCGAGGCGCCGGAACTGGCCGTCGTCCGCCGGGTAGACGGTGATGAACTTGCCCGCCGAACCGCGGTCGCCGTTGCGTGAGTTGAGCTCCCGCAGCCGCTGCTCCCCGGCCGCGAACTTGAAGGTGCACGGGTCTTCGGCGACCACCCGCACGACGGCCGCGAGCACCGCCTCTCCCACCGCCGAGGCCGCGCTGACGTGCAGCTTCCAGCCCTGCCCGGGTAAGGGTGACGACCCGGACGGCCTGGCCGTGCACCAGAAGCCCCCGGCGGTGACCTCCCAGTCCCCGCCGCCCTCCCGGTCTCCGGTGCCGGCCAGCGCCGCCCGCGTCGCCTCCGGCCACGGACCGGCCGCGTCCGGCCCGCCGGTCACCGGGCCCGGGCCCCCGGCCGTACGCAGCGATGTGCCCGCCCCCATCATCCGCATCCACATCCCTTCGTATCGGCCGCCGCCCACGGGTGCGCGCTGCTCGTGGCAGCCCCTCGCTACGGCCCCTCGTTGCAATTCCTCATGAGGGGCGATGAGCCCAACCCCTGGTGCGGCGGGCTCCGGCCCGCGCCGACGGAGTGCGATCCCGACCTCGGGCCGGGGCAACTGCCGTTCGCAGAACTGAAGTTACTTTCGAGGCGGGAGAGGCTCAACGCACAGCCGGTCACTTCACTCATAAGGGTGATCCAGCGCGGGTTTCGAATTCGTGCGAAGGGCACGGTGTGAGCAACGCGCGCCCGGCGCACCGGCGTGCGCGGCCCGCGCCCCCGGCGCCCGGGGGGTGCGAGCGGCGGATCGTGGCGGGTTGACGAGCATCCGTGTGCGGGTGGCACCCATGTACGCCGGCCGAACCCGCAGCCCGGGCCCGGGAGACCCCCCGACCGCCCCCGAGACCGAGCGGCCGGGGCCCGACCGCCCCCGCGCGCACGGTAGTCTCGACAGGTGCCGAAACTGTCCGACGTCATCACCGCACTCGAAGAGGTCTACCCGCCGCAGTGGGCGGAGTCCTGGGACGCCGTCGGCCTGGTCTGCGGCGACCCCGAGGCCGAGGTCGGCCGCGTCCTGTTCGCCGTCGACCCCGTGCAGGCCGTCGTCGACGAGGCCGTGGAGTGGGGCGCCGACCTCGTCGTCACCCACCACCCCCTCTACCTGCGCGGCACCACCAGCGTCGCCGCCACCACCTTCAAGGGCCGGGTGGTGCACACGCTGATCCGCAACGGCATCGCCCTGCACGTCGCGCACACCAACGCCGACCACGCCGACCCCGGGGTCTCGGACGCCCTCGCCGAGGCCGTCGGCCTGACCGTCACCGGTCCGCTGGTGCCGGACCCGACCGACCCGCTCGGCCGCCGCGGCGGCGGGCGGATCGGCCTGCTGGAGCCCCCGCTGACCCTCGCCGCCTTCGCCGAGCAGGTCGCCAAGGGCCTGCCCGCCACCGCCGCCGGCGTCCGCGTCTCCGGCGACCCGGACCGGCTGATCAGCCGGGTCGCGGTGTGCGGCGGCTCCGGGGACGGCTTCTTCGCCGAGGTCCGGGCGGCCGGCGTGGACGCCTACGTCACCGCAGACCTGCGCCACCACCCGGCGTCCGAAGCCGCCGAGGCGGCCCCGGTCGCGCTGGTCGACGCCGCGCACTGGGCCACCGAGTGGCCCTGGCTCACCCTGGCCGAGCGGGCCCTGCGGGCCGCCGCCGACCAGCGCGGCTGGGCCGTGGAGACCAAGGTCTCCCACCGGGTCACCGACCCGTGGACCGCGCACGCCCCCATGTCCTTCCCCGCCTGACCCGATTCACAGGAGCTCTCCGCTTGAACGCCGCGCCCGCCGACCAGATCCGCCTGCTCGACCTCCAGGCCTTCGACTCCAAGCTCGACCAGCTGGCCCACCGGCGTCGCAGCCTGCCCGAGCACGCCGAGATCGAGAAGGCCACCGCCGACCACACCGCGCTCAAGGACCTGGTCGTCGCCGCCCAGGCCCAGCAGGGCGACACCGCCCGCGAGCTGACCAAGGCCGAGCAGGACGTCGAGCAGGTCCGCGCCCGCTCCGCCCGCAACCAGCAGCGCCTCGACTCCGGCGCGATCACCTCGCCGAAGGACCTGGAGAACCTCCAGCACGAGATCGGCTCGCTCGCCAAGCGCCAGGGCGACCTGGAGGAGGTCGTGCTCGACGTCATGGAGCGCCTGGAGAGCGCCCAGACCCGCGTCACCGAGCTGACCGCCCGCCTGGAGCACTCCACCGTCGTCCTCACCGAGGCCGAGGGCCGCCGGGATGCCGCCTTCGCCGAGATCGACACCGAGGCCGACAAGGTCAAGCGCGACCGCGAGACCGTCGCCGCCGTCGTCCCGGCCGACCTCATGAAGCTCTACGCCAAGCTGCGCGAGACGCAGGGCGGCGTCGGCGCGGCCCGCCTCTACCAGCGCCGCTGCGAGGGCTGCCGCACCGAGTTCTCCATCACCGAGTTCAACGCCATCAAGGCCGAGCCGGCCGACAAGGTGGTCCGCTGCGAGAACTGCTCGCGGATCCTGGTCCGCACCGCCGACTCGGGCGTCTGATCCGGTGGTGGCGCGCTTCATCGTCGAGGCGGACGGCGGGTCCCGGGGCAACCCGGGGCCGGCCGGCTACGGCGCGGTCGTCCGCGACGGCGACACCGGGCAGATCGTCGCCGAGGCCGCCGAGTTCATCGGGCACGCCACCAACAACGTGGCCGAGTACAAGGGCCTGATCGCCGGGCTCCGGGCGGCGCGCGAGCTCGACCCGGACGCCACGGTGGACGTCCGGATGGACTCCAAGCTCGTCGTCGAGCAGATGTCCGGGCGCTGGAAGATCAAGCACCCCGACATGCAGCCGCTCGCCGCCGAGGCGAAAACCGTCCTCCCGCGGGGCCGCGTCACCTACACCTGGATCCCGCGCGAGCGGAACAAGGGCGCCGACCGGCTCGCCAACGAGGCCATGGACGCCGGCAAGGCGGGCCGCCAGTGGGAGCCCAGGAAGCCCGCTGCGGCAGCGCCGGCCGCGGCGGCCGTCGCCGAACCGCCGCTGGAGACCGCGGCCCCCAAGGCCGGCTGGGCCGCCCCGGCCGACCTCGGCACCCCCACCACCTTCGTGCTGCTGCGCCACGGCGAGACCGCGCTCACCCCGGAGAAGCGCTTCTCCGGCAGCGGCGGCAGCGACCCGGAGCTCTCCGAGAAGGGCCGCTGGCAGGCCGAGCGGGCCGCCGAGGCGCTCGCCGCGCGCGGCAGCATCCAGGCGGTCGTCGCCTCCCCGATGCAGCGCACCCGGCAGACCGCCGAGACCGTCGCGGCCAGGCTCGGCCTGGAGGTGCGGTACGAGGAGGGCCTGCGCGAGGTCGACTTCGGCGCGTGGGAGGGCCTGACCTTCGCCGAGGTGAGCGAGCGCTACCCGGACGACCTCACGGCGTGGCTCGGCTCGGCCAAGGCCAAGCCGACCGGCAGCAGCGAGAGCTTCACCACGCTCACCCACCGGGCCGGTGTCGCCCGCGACAAGATCATCGCCCGCCACCCCGGCCGGACGGTCCTCGTCGTGTCGCACGTCAGCCCGATCAAGACGCTGGTCCGACTGGCCCTCGGCGCCCCGCCGGACTCGCTGTACCGGATGGAGCTGTCGGCGGCCTCGCTGTGCGCCGTCCAGTACTACGCGGACGGCAACGCGTCGGTGCGGCTGCTCAACGACACGTCGCACCTGCGCTGACCCGACCGTGAGGCGGGGCACGGGCCCCGCCTCACACCGTCAGTGCGCGGGCCCCGCCTCACACCGTCAGTGCACCTCGGTGACGACGACGTCCAGCTGCCACGGCTTGCGGGCCGTGCCCTCCGCGGCGAGCTCCACCCGGTGGCCCAGCTCCAGCAGGGCGTCCATCAGCTCGGCGGGGGTCTTCGGCTCGGCGCCGGCCACCAGGAGGTCCCGGACGAGCCGGCCCTTCGTCGCCTTGTTGAAGTGGCTGACGACCGTGCGCTTGCCGTTCCGCTCCTGGAGCACCCGGACGGTCGCCGTGCGCGAGGCCACCTCGCCGGCCGGCTTCCACGCGGCCGCGTACGCGGAACTGCGCAGGTCCAGCACCAGCCCGTCCGCGACCTCCGGGAGCACGGGGGCCATCGCACTCCGCCAGTACGCCCCGAGTGCCCCCAGGCCGGGGAGTTTCACGCCCATCGAGCAGCGGTACGGCGGGATCCGGTCGGCGATCCGCACGGCGCCCCACAGCCCGGAGAACACCAGCAGCGAGCGCTCGGCCCGGCCGTACGCGGCCTCGTCCAGGGTGGCCAGGCCCAGGTTGTCGAACAGCACCCCTGTGTAAACCTCGCCCGCCGGCCGCACCCCGGCCGACGGCAGCCCGGCGTTCCGCGCGATCTCCCCGCGCAGCCCCGGACTGAGCCCGAGCACCTCGGCGGCGGTGTCCTCGTCCCCCCGGCACAGCGCGACCAGCGCCTCCAGCACCTCGGCCCGCGCCGTCGTCAGCCCCGCCAACGACAACCGGTCGAGCACCACCGGCCCCCCGTCCCCGGACGCGGCCTTCCCCTCCGAGGGCGGCAACAGCACCAGCACAGCGGACTCCTCAACACTTTGTGGCAACCGAACCCCGCCACCCTACTGCGACGGCTCCCCGGCACCCGCCCGCGCGACCACGGCCGCCCCGGCACCGAGGGCCAGGCAGAGCGGCGAGTAGTACCGGGTGTTCAGTCGCGTGAACCGCTCCGAACGCTCGACGACGTTCCCGAACAGCGCCAGCCCGCCGATCCCGCGCGCCAGCATCACCCCGGACACCGCCCGCACTCCGGCCCGCCGCAGCCGCCGCGGTCCCACCGGCGGCAGCGCGCCGGCCTCGGCCGCCACCAGGTACGCGGCCGTCCCGAGCAGCCCCGCCACCGCGAGGCAGGCGGCCGCCGGCGGCAGCTCGTCGCCCGCGCCGACCAGGGTGTCCGCGAACTCCTCCGGCGTCCGCAACGGCCACGGCGTCACCGACCACACCGCGTGCAGCGCCCCGACGCCCGCCAACGCGGCCGACACCGCCACCCCGGTCGCCTTCACCGTACTCATCACCGGACCCCCTCCACGTTCGACCACCTGCCCCAACTCTACGGACCCTTACGTCCGTTGACCGCCGGCCGTCCGACCGGGCCGTGGCCCGCCGTTCGGCTGCTGCTGTCGCCCGTGGTGCCGGGGGTATTTCGGTGGGGGCGGGTGTCGGTCGGCTGTCCGCCTGCTCGCTGTTCCGTGGCCCGCCGTTCGGCTGCTGTCGCCGGTGGCGCCCGGGGTATTTCGGTGGGGGTGGCGGGTGTCGGTCGGCTGTCCGTCCGCTCCCCGGGCCGTGGCCCGCCGTTCGGCTGCTGCGCCCTGCCCGTGCCCAGGGGGAACAGCGGGGGGAATTCGGTGGGGGCAGGGGTCCACCGGCCGTTACGGTGGGTGGCGAAGGAGAGTGAGTGAGATGTCCCTGCGACCCCTGGACCTGGTGCCCGGCGAGGATGACGACGCCGTGGAGGAGTCCCTGTCCGTGCGGCTGCCCGCCGACCTGCCGGTGGAGACGCGGCAGGCGCTGGAGTTCGCGCTGCGCGCCGCCGCGCAGGCCGTGATGGCCGGGCGGGTGCGGGTCACCGAGGGGGAGGGCGGGGGCGACACCGCCGAGCTGGCGTTCGAGGTGCGGCAGTCCGACGTGCCGGAGGGCCTGACGCGGCCCGGCCGGGCCGAGCGCCGGGCGGCCATGGTGGCCCGCATCCGCGCGGCCAACGCCGAGACGCTGGAGAGGCTGAAGGACCTGTGACCCGGCCCACCGGGCCCACGGAGTTCCTGGACCTCGACGACGTCACCTACCTCGCCGGCGGCCCGGAGAACATCCGCGACCTCGGCGCCCTGCTGTCCGCCCTCGGCCGCCCGCAAGCGAGCCTGTTCGGCGCCGACGCCTACCCGGACCTCTGGACCAAGGCCGCCGCGCTCGGCCAGAGCCTCGCCCGCAACCACCCGCTGGTCGACCGGAACAAGCGCACCGCCTTCGAGGCGATGCTGCTGTTCCTGGACTACAACGGCGAGTCCTACACCGACCCGCACCCGGACGACGCCGTCGCCTTCGTGCTGTGCCTGGCCACCGGCGGCTACGACGACTCCGTCTCCCTCGCCGCCGCCGACCTCAGGAAGCTCCTGGGCCGCTGAGGCCGCTCAGGCCGCCGAGGCCACCGATACCCCGGAGGTCACCGATACCCCGGAGGCCACCGAAACCCCGGAGGGGGCCACCGGGGCCGCCGAGCCTCCGTCCGGAATCACCCGATTCGCCCTACGCTGACGTGCATGCCACGCCGAAAACTGCGCGTCAAGGCCGCCGACTCCGCCCGGATCAACGCGGAACTGGCCGAGCTCAGGACCCGACTGGAGATCCACGCCGAGTGGCCGGAGGCGGTGCTGGCCGAGGCGGAGGAGGCGGCCGAGCGGCCCCGGATGCCCGAGTACGACGCCACCGACCTGCCGCTCTTCACGGTCGACCCGCCCGGCTCCCGGGACCTCGACCAGGCCATGCACCTCACCCGCCGCCCGGGCGGCGGCTACCGGGTGTACTACGCGATCGCCGACGTCGCCGCCTTCGTCCGCCCGGGCGGGGCGATCGACGCCGAGGCCCGCCGCCGGGTCGAAACCCTGTACTTCCCGGACCACCGCATCCCGCTGCACCCCACCCGGATCTCCGAGGACGCCGCCAGCCTCCTGCCCGGCGAGCCCCGCCCGGCGCTGCTGTGGCAACTGGACCTGGACGCGGACGGCGGGGTCGTGCTCGCGGACGCGCGCCGCGCCGTGGTCCGTTCGCACCGCCGCCTGGACTACGCGGCCGTCCAGCGCGCCGTCGACCTGGGCGGGGCCGACGAGCAACTGGCCCTGCTCGCGACGGTCGGCGGGCTGCGCGAGGAGCAGGAGCGGGCGCGCGGCGGGATCAGCCTGCCGGTGCCCGAGCAGGAGGTGGAGGAGACCCTGCACGGGTACGTCCTCGGCTATCGCGCGCCCGGCCCGGCCGACGGCTGGAACGCCCAGATCTCGCTGCTCACCGGCATGGCCGCCGCGGAGATGATGCTGGACGCGGGCGTCGGCCTGCTGCGCACCCTGCCGGCCGCGCCCGCCTCCGCGTACGCGCGGCTGCGCCGGATCGCCGCCGCCCTGGACGTGGCCTGGCCGGAGGGCCTCCCGTACCAGGAGCTGATCCGCTCGCTGGATCCGGACGTGCCGCTCAACGCCGCGTTCCTCAACGAGTGCACCGGGCTGCTGCGCGGCGCCGGCTACCACGCGTTCGACGAGTCCCGCGGCCTGCCCGCCCCCGCCGATCCGGGCCACGCGGCGCTGGCGGCGCCGTACGCGCACTGCACGGCGCCGCTGCGCCGGCTCGGCGACCGGTTCGCCCAGGAGGTGTGCGCGGCGGTGGCCGCGGGGGAGGACGTGCCGGACTGGACGCGTGAGGCGCTGCCCGGCGTGCCGGCGCTGATGGCGAGCGGGGACCGCCGTTCGGCCGAGGTCGAGCGGGCGTGCGTGGACCTGGTGGAGGCGGAGCTGCTGGCGGGCCGGGAGGGCGAGGACTTCACGGCGGTGGTGATCGACGTGGACGAGAAGCGGCCGGCTTCGGGCACCGTCCAACTGCGCGAGCCGGCCGTCCGGGCCCGCTGCGACCGGCCGGCCGGCCCCGAAGCGGCCGCCCCCGGTGCGGTCCCGGCCCCGCTGCCGCTCGGCGGGCTGATCCGGGTGCGGCTGGCGGCGGCCGATCCGGCCACCCGGACGGTCCGCTTCGCGGCCCTCTGAGCCGCCCGGGGGCGGGCGGGGGTGGGAGGATCGTGCCGTGTCCGAACCCTCCGCCCCCACCGCCCCCGCCGATCAGGGGCGCCGCCGGCGCCTGCTCGTGCTGGCGATCTGCTGTCTGAGCCTGTTCATCGTCGGCCTCGACAACACCGTGGTGAACATCGCGCTGCCCGCGATCCAGCACGACCTCGACGCCCCGGCGTCCGGCCTGCAGTGGATCATCGACGCGTACACCCTCGTGCTGGCCTCGCTGCTGATGCTGTTCGGTTCGGTGGCCGACCGCTTCGGCCGCCGCCGGGTGTTCAAGATCGGTCTGCTGTGCTTCGCGCTCGGCTCGCTGCTGTGCAGTCTGGCGCCGAGCCTGGAGTGGCTGGTGGCGTTCCGGGCGCTCCAGGCGGTCGGCGGGTCGATGCTCAACCCGGTCGCCATGTCGATCATCACCAACACCTTCACCGACCCGGCCGAGCGGGCCCGGGCGATCGGCGTGTGGGGCGGGGTGGTCGGCATCTCGATGGCGATGGGGCCGCTGCTCGGCGGGTTCCTGGTGGACGGCGCCGGGTGGCCGTCGATCTTCCTGATCAACGTTCCGGTCGCGCTGGTCGCCGTGGCGCTGACCATCCGTTACGTCCCGGAGTCGCGCGCCCCGCGGCCGCGCCGGCTGGACCCGGTCGGGCAGCTGCTGATGGTCCTGCTGCTGGGCTGCGGCACCGCCGCCATCATCGAGGGCCCCGGCAACGGCTGGACGTCCCCGCTGATCCTGGCCCTGGCCGGGGTCGCGGTGGCCGCGCTGGTCGCCTTCCCGCTGTGGGAGCGGCGGGTCGCCGAGCCGCTGGTCGACCCGCGCTTCTTCGCCAGCCCGCCGTTCACCGGCGCCACCGTCACGGCGGTGTGCGCGTTCGCCGGGCTCGGCGGCTTCCTCTTCCTCAACACCCTCTACCTGCAGGACGTCCGGCACTACGGCCCGGTCGAGGCGGGCCTGTGGACGCTGCCGATGGCCGGGATGATGCTGGTCTGCGCGCCGCTGTCCGGACGGATCGTCGGCGGCCGCGGCCCGCGCCTGCCGCTGGTCGCGGCCGGGCTGGGCCTGGCCGCGAGCGGCCTGCTGCTCACCCGGCTGACCGCGGACTCCCCGGCGGTGCTGCTGCTCGTCGCGTACGCGCTGTTCGGCTTCGGCTTCGGCATGGTCAACGCGCCGATCACCAACGCGGCCGTCTCCGGCATGCCGCGGGCCCAGGCGGGTGTGGCGGCGGCCGTCGCGTCGACGAGCCGGCAGGTCGGCCAGTCGCTCGGGGTGGCGGTGATCGGGACGGTGGTGACCTCGGCGGTGGTCGGCCCGGTGGCCACGGGTTTCGCGCCGGCCAGCCACGCCGGCTGGTGGATCCTGGTGGGCCTCGGCGGTGCGATCCTCGCCCTCGGCCTGGCCACCACCTCGGCCCGGGCGACGGCGGCCGCGGCCCAGGTCGCCGCCCGGCTCGGCGGGGATGCGCCGGCGGTCCGGACCGGAGTACGGCAGGCGCCGCCCGAGCGGCTACGATGACCACTACGGCGGAAGAGCCGGCCGGGCGGTCGCGACGGGTCCCAGACCCGCCGAGGAACGTCCGGGCTCCACAGAGCAGGGTGGTGGGTAACGCCCACCCGGGGTGACCCGCGGGACAGTGCCACAGAAAACAGACCGCCCGCCGTTCTGCGGCGGGTAAGGGTGAAACGGTGGTGTAAGAGACCACCAGCGACCGGGGTGACCCGGCCGGCTCGGTAAACCCCACCTGGAGCAAGGTCAAGATCGGTGCCTCCGGGCGCCGTGCGCGAGTGTTCGAGGGCTGCTCGCCCGAGCTCGCGGGTAGACCGCACGAGGCTGTCGGCAACGGCAGCCCTAGATGGATGGCCGTCTCCCCGGGCCGCGCAAGCAGCCCGGGTGACAGAACCCGGCGTACAGGCCGACTCTTCCGCCCCCATGCAGCCGAAGGCCCTCCGGGCCGCGCGAGAAGCGCGGGCCGGAGGGCCTTCGTCGTGCCGGGGCGGGGTCCGACTAGGCCGGGTGGGCGCCGACGGCGTCGCGGATCTGCTCGCCGAGGCCGCCGTTGACGCGGGCGCAGTTGGCGCAGCAGAAGAACATGCCGGCCACCTCGACGCCGTGGCCGACGATGCGCACGCTGCACTGTTCGCAGCGGGGCGCGAGCTTCTCCATCGCGCACTCGAAGCTGTCGAAGGTGTAGGTGTCGCCGGTGACCGTCTTGATCTCGAAGGCGAGCCAGTAGTCGTTGCCGCAGGTGACGCAGATGGCCATGGCGGCCGTCTCCTTCCGGTGGGGCCGGCCCTGGCGGGGCGGCTGCCTCCAGTGTCGAAGGGGCGGACGGCCGCGGCCACTCGGCGGCACCGTCAGGCGGAGCGGTCGGCCAGCTCCGTCAGGGCCCGGACGGCGCGCTCGGCGTCGTCGGCGCCGACGAACAGGTGGTCGTGGTGGAAGCCGGCCACGACGTTGCAGCTGATCCCCTCCTCGGCGAGCCGGCCGGCGACCGCCGCCGTCAGTCCGACGGCCTCCAGTGCCGAGTGGATCTGCAGGGTGATCCAGGCGGCCACGTACTCGTACCGCAGCCCGAGGGCGTCCGCCTCCTCCTGCGGGAGCACCACCGTCACCCCTTCGGGTTCGGCGACGGTCACCACCGGCCGCATTCCGGCGGGCACCTTCGCGGGCAGCGTGCAGTAGACGTACCGCCCCGGGTTGAGCAGCGGGCGCATGCCGCGCAGCAGCGTCGAAAGATCGCGTTCTCCGGCCATGCCCGTCACCGTAGCGGCTGGACGGGGGCCGACCGCTGCGCTCGGCGGCCGTGTCGGGTGTCGGTATCCGTTGACGAGCGACAGTCACCGATATATCGTCGAACTATCGAGACAGTTACTCGACTGTTTCGCCGAACCACAGGAGGTGGGCGCCATGCGCTCAGGAATGCGATTTCGTGGAGAGGGTCCCCGCGGCGACCGGCGTCGCGGCCCGGGCCCGGAGTTCGAGGGGATGCCGGGGGAGGGCTACGAGCGCCGCGCGGCGTTCGGCGGCTTCGGTCCGCCGTTCGGCGGCGGTGGCCCCGGCCGCCCGATGGGCGGTCCGTTCGGGCACGGCTTCGGCGGGCACGGCGGCCGGCGCGGCGGCCCGCACGGGCGGCGCGGGGGCCGGGCGCGGCGCGGGGACGTCCGTGCCTCGCTGCTGGCGCTGCTCAAGGAGCGGCCGATGCACGGGTACGAGATGATCGCCGAGATCACCGAGCGGACCGGCGGGGCCTGGCGGCCGAGTCCGGGTTCGATCTACCCGAACCTCCAGCTGATGGAGGAGGAGGGCCTGATCGTCGCGGAGGTGATCGGCGGCAAGCGGCTGGTCTCGCTCACCGAGGCGGGCCGGGCCGAGGCCGAGGCGGGGGCCGCGGAGCCGTGGGCGGAGGCCGGCCGGGAGGTCGACTGGGAGGCCGTCCAGGAGGTCGGCCAGGCGCTGGCCGCGGTCGACCAGGCGATCCGTCAGGTCATGGCCACCGGCTCGGAGGGGCAGCGCACCAAGGGCCTGGCGGTGCTGACCGAGGCCCGCAAGAAGCTGTACCTGATCCTCGCCGAGGACGAATGACCGAGGAAGAATGACCGGGGACGAATGACCGAGGTGCCCGACCGTCGCCGGGGGAAGCGGGCGGTGCCGCTGTTCGGGGGCGGGCCCGGGAGCGGGCTCAGCCGCGGATCGTGAACAGGGCCACGCAGGAGAGCAGCAGCACCGCCCACGCGAACCAGAGCCAGCCGTCGGGCCCGATGACGACGGTGTAGAGGCTGATCACGACCAGCAGCGCCGCGGTGACGCCGGCCACCTGCCGGTTGTGGTGCGCGATGGCCTGGGTCCTGCTCCTGGGGTGCCGCACGGTTCTCGCCATGGCCGTCCTCCCGGGGAGGCTGCGGAGGGGCGCGGCCCGCGCGGCCGTCAGTCGGACGCGCGCTCGGTGGCCGCCTCGTCGTACTCGTAGCGCCAGAACCAGCGGGTGCCGTGCACCTGCTTGGACCGGACGTACACCAGTGTGCGCGCGGGGGTGTCGCCGTGCGCGGGGACCGGCACCTTGTACTTCTTGGGCACGCCGAGCATCATCCCCACCTCGATGGGGAGGACCTGGCCGTCCATGGGGCCGCCGACGAATTCGGTCTCCGCTTTCACCCCACCAGGGTCTCACCTCCGGGCGGGTGACGTTACGGCGGACCACCGGAGGGGGCCTTGTGGCCACTGCGTGCCGGGAGTGTGACCGGCGAGGCACCGCCCCCGGTCATCCGAAGGGCCCGCGCACCCTTATCCTTCCTGTTACGCCCTCGGGGTCCACCCGGGTCAGCGGGCCCCGTGCGGGCCGGGCGAGGCGCGGATCGGCGTGCTCTCCCGGCCTTCGAGCCGCAGCCCGAGCGCTGCCGCGACTCCGTACCGTGACCCGGGCGTCGGCCGTCCGGTGACCCCGGCTCCGGCCGGCAGGGCGTGGACGGCAAGGCCGAGCACCGACCCGGGAAGCAGCGGGGGGCGCCGTGCGTTGCGTCGGAGAGGTACGTCGAACGCTGTGTCGCACCAGGCACGGCAGCGCGCGGAAGGGGCCCGATGGAAGCCGGCAGCAGGTGGACGACCTGGTGGCAGAAGCGTGACCGTGAGCGGGCCCGTCCGGGCGACGCGGACACTCCCGCCGCCCGACTGGATCAGCTGCTCGGCGCCGTCCGCGCCGGTTTCCCGCTCGCACCCGCGGCCCATCCGGCCGGCTACCGATGTTCGTGCGACCGGGTCGCCTGTCCGGCGCCCGCCCAGCACCCGGTGTCCTTCGCCTGGCAGACCCAGGCCACCACGGATCCGGAGCAGCTGGCCCGCTGGCTCTCCCGCGACCCGCACGCCAACTTCGTGACCGCCACCGGCCGCGCGCACGACGTCCTGGACGTCCCGGCCGAGGCCGGGCGGCTCGCCCTGGAGCGGCTGACGGCGCTCGGCGTCGAGGGCCCGGTGGCCGCCGTCGGCGAGGACCGCTACCTGTTCTTCACCGCCACCCGCGGCACCCCGCAGGACGAGGACGAGTGGTGGCCGAGCGCGCTCGACTCCACGCCGGACACCATGTCCGAGCACCCCGGCCTGCGCTGGCACTGCCGTGGCTCGTACACGCTGCTGCCGCCGGCCGCGCTGCCGGACGGCTCCCAGGTGCGGTGGCTGCGCGGGCCCGAGCTGTCCCTGCCGGACCCGCTGCGCGTCCTCGACGTGCTGACGGACGCCTGCACCGAGGTGGGCGCCGTGGCCGAGGAGCAGTGGCTCATCGGCTGACGACGCCCGCCGGGGCGGGGCACCGCGGCGTGGGTCACGGCAGGGTCAGGACCTCCGCGCCGTCCGCCGTGACCACCAGGGTGTGCTCGAACTGGGCGGTGCGCTTGCGGTCCTTGGTGACGACGGTCCAGCCGTCCGGCCAGATCTCGTAGTCGTAGGTGCCGAGGGTGAGCATCGGCTCGATGGTGAAGGTCATCCCGGGCTTGATCACCTCGGTGGCCCGCTCGCTGTCGTAGTGCGGGATGATCAGGCCGGAGTGGAACGACGTGTTGATGCCGTGGCCGGTGAAGTCCCGCACGACGCCGTAGTCGAAGCGCTTGGCGTAGGACTCGATGACCCGGCCGATCACGTTGATCTGACGGCCCGGCTTGACCGCCTTGATCGCCCGGTCGAGCGACTCCCTGGTCCGCTCGACCAGCAGCCGGGACTCCTCGTCCACGTCGCCGACCAGGTAGGTGGCGTTGAGGTCGCCGTGCACGCCGTGGATGTAGGCGGTGGCGTCGATGTTGACGATGTCGCCGTCCTGGAGCACGGTCGAGTCCGGGATGCCGTGGCAGATCACCTCGTTGATCGAGGTGCAGACGGACTTGGGGAAGCCCCGGTAGCCGAGGTCGGACGGGTAGGCGCCGTGGTCGCACATGTACGCGTGGGCGACGGCGTCCAGCGCGTCGGTGGTGACGCCGGGCGCGATCAGCGCGGCCGCCTCGGCCATCGCCTGCGCGGCGATCCGGCCCGCGATCCGCATCTTCTCGATCGTCTCGGCGGTCTGCACCTCGGGCCCGGTGTACGGCGTCGGCGCGGGCTTGCCGACGTACTCGGGGCGCGCGATGTGCGCCGGGACCTTGCGGGTGGGGGACTGGGTGCCGGGTACGAGAGCCATGCGGCGAGTCTATCGGCCGGGCCCCGGGCGGCCGGGAGGTGTGCGGAGCGGCCCCGGCGGGGGAATGATCGGTAGCGGACCGTCCGCCGTCGTACAGGAGACCGCCATGCCCCTGGGATTCCACCGCAAGCCGACCGGCAAGCCCGGCGAGTGGTTCTACTGCATCAAGCACAACAAGGTCGAGGAGGGCCCCGAGTGCCCGGCCAAGGACCGCCTCGGCCCGTACGCCACCCGCGACGAGGCGGCGCACGCCCTCCAGCTCGTCGAGGAGCGCAACCGCGAGTGGCGCAACGCGTCGGACGACAAGCCGGAGGGCGGGGCGGAGCGACAGGCCGAGTGACGGCTCGTCAGGGGGCTGCCGCCGCCGCCCGTTCGCGCTCTGCCCGTTCGTGCCCGGCCCGGACGGCGGCGGTGTTCGGGTCGGTGCGGTCGTCGTACCGCAGCAGGCCGGGGAGCGCCGCGGCGACGGCGACGACGGCGAGGACGCAGGCCGCACCGCCGGTCCAGACGGAGGCCCGGACACCGATCAGGCCGGCCATCGTGCCGGCCCGGACCTGCCCGAGCTGCGGGCCGACCGAGTAGCTGAGCAATTCCACGCCCGCCATCCGGCCGCGGACCTCGTCCGGGATGGACTGGTTCCACATGGTCGAGCGGGCGACGCCGCTGATCTCGTCGGCACCGCCGGCCAGCGCCAGGCCGAGCAGGACCACCCAGACGTTGCCGGCCAGGCCCGCGAGCGCCATCGCCGCACCCCAGCCGACGGCGGCGACGACCAGCAGGCGGCCGTGCCGGTGCACCCGGGAGGTCCACCCGCTGGTCGCGCCGACCAGCAGGGCGCCCGCGGCGGAGGCCGCGTACATCGGGCCGAGCGCCCAGTCGGCGCCCAACTCCGAGGCCAGGAACGGGAAGACGGCGACGGGGAAGGCGAACAGCATCGCGCAGAGGTCGATCGCGTACGTGCCGAGCAGGTCCTTGCGGCTCCACGCGTACCGGAGTCCGGTGAACACGGCCTGCAGGGTGGGGCGTTCGGCGTCGCTCGCGGGCGGCACGGCGCGGATCCGGGCGAGCAGCAGCAGCGACACGGCGAACGTGAGGACGTCGAGCGCGTACGCCGTCCGCACCCCGGCGAAGGCGACGGTGACGCCGGCCAGCGCCGGGCCCGCCACCGAAGCGACGTTGCGGTACAGGGATTTGAGGGCGAACGCGGCGGCCAGCTGGTCGTGCCGGACGATCCGCGGGACGAGCGAGTCCAGCGCCGGGCGCTGGAGGCCGTCGGCCGCGGCGACCAGCGCGGCGACCGCGTAGACCGGCCAGAGCAGCGGGTGCGGCAGCAGCGCGTCGAGCAGGAGCAGCCCGGCCAGCAGGCCGAGCCCGGCCTCGGACAGCAGCACCAGCCGGCGCCGGTCGAGGGCGTCGGCGAGCGCGCCGCCCCAGAGCCCGAAGACGATCAGCGGGACGAGCTCGAAGGCGCCGACCAGGCCGACCGCGAAGGACGAGCCGGTGAGGTCCTTGATCTGCATCGGCACGGCGACGTAGGTGAGGAAGCTGCCGAAGCTCGTCACGCAGCCGGACGTCCAGAGCAGCCGGAAGTCGCGGGAGGAGCGCCAGGGCGAGAGGTCGGGGCGCAGCGAGCGCAGCAGGGCGCGCAGCCGACCGGTATGGGGTGGTTCGTCGTCGTTCACGAACGACCATCCTCGGACGGCCGTTCCGGGTGCCGCAACGGGTTTTCCGGCCGCCGGGGCGGGGCCTACCAGCGGCCGATCGCCGGGGGCGCGGTGAGCCGGGCGGCCAGGTCGGCGAGCCGGCCGAGGGCCGAGCGGCGGGGCGGGGGCTGCGCGGCGGCGGCGCTCACCAGGTGCTGGGCGAGGTCGAAGGGCTCTTCCGCGCCGGTGCCGACGGCCAGCCGCTCGTGCGCGAGCGCGCGGAGGTCGTCGAGTCCGTCGGGGCCGTCGAGCCGGTCGGGGCCGTCGAGTCCGCGGAGGTCGTCGAGGCGGGCGAGCCCGCTGGGATTCGCGAGCCCGCCCGGCCCGCCGGCCGCGGCGCCGCCGTCCAGCGCGAGCACCGTCGCGCCGCCCCGGCGGGCGTCCAGGACGCGCTCCAGCAGCGGCGCGCCGACGGCCCGCGGGGCGACCACCAGGACGGTGGCGCCGCGCCGGGCCCCGCTGAGCCGCCCGAGGCCGTGCGCCAGGTGCGCCGGGGCGCCGGCCGTCGGGCCGTGCCGCAGCAGGGTGGGCGCCAGCCGGGGGACGTCCGACCAGGCGGCCTCGTCGTCCAGGTGGGCGGCCAGGTGCCAGGGCTCGTACGCCTCGGTGCCGACCAGCAGCAGCTCGCCCGCCCCGCGCCGGGACACCGAGCGGCGCAGCGCTCCGGCGAAGCCGCCGACCGCCTCCAGCCAGCCGGTGCCCGCCAGCCGCTCCCGGAGTGCCGAAACTCTCACCGCGTCCATGGGCCTCAGAATGTCCGCCCGGCCGGGGATTTGGCAGGATCGGCCCATGACTTCCCTCGATTCAGCGACAAACCCGGCCCGTGAGCTGCCGGACGTCTCGCAGCTGGTGGTCGGCGTCCTCGGCGGCACCGGCGACCAGGGGCGCGGGCTGGCCCTGCGACTGGCCAAGGCCGGCCAGCAGGTGATCATCGGCTCGCGCGACGCCGCCCGGGCCGAGGCCTCGGCCGCCGAGCTGGGCCTCGGCGTGCGCGGCGCCGACAACGCCGCCGTCGCCCGGGAGAGCGACATCGTGATCATCGCCGTCCCGTGGGACGGGCACGCCGCGACCCTCACCGCCCTGCGCGAGGAGCTGGCCGGCAAGATCGTCGTCGACTGCGTGAACCCGCTCGGCTTCGACAAGCAGGGCGCCTACGCGCTCGTCCCGGAGGAGGGCAGCGCCGCGCAGCAGGCCGCCGCGCTCCTGCCGGACTCGCGGGTCACCGCCGCGTTCCACCACCTGTCGGCGGTGCTGCTCCAGGACGAGTCGGTGGAGCGGATCGACACCGACGTCATGGTCCTCGGCGACGAGCGGGCCGCCACCGACGTCGTGCAGGCGCTCGCCGAGCGGATCCCCGGCATGCGGGGCATCTTCGCCGGCCGGCTGCGCAACGCCCACCAGGTCGAGTCGCTGGTGGCCAACCTGATCTCGGTCAACCGCCGTTACAAGGCGCACGCGGGCCTGCGGATCACCGACGTCTGAGCACGTCCCGCCGTGTCGGCCTCACCCCTGGACCCGGTCCGGAGGTGAGGTCGGCGACAATGGGGGCCGGCCGCCGGGCAGATCCCTTCCGGCCGGCCCGCCGTCCGCGCCCGAGGAGCCGCCCGCCATGCCCCGCACGTCCGTCTTCGCCCTGATCGTCGTCGTCCTCGCACTGGCCGCCGCCGTCGTCTCGCTGACCCAGGGCTTCTGGCTGGGCCTGATCTGGATCCCGCTGGCGGGCGTCGCGAGCAACGTCCTGTGGATGAACCGGCGCCGGGCGAAGCTGGCCGCCGCCCAGGCCGCCGAACAGGGCTAGCCGGTTGCTGCGGCCGGGCTAGTTCTTCCAGAAGCTGAACAGGGCGCGGCCGAGCGCCGCGTAGGTGGAGTTCACCCCGAACAGGTCCATCACGTCGTAGATGATCCCGAAGAAGAACGAGTTGACCTGCGGTTGCCACAGCAGCGCGAACACGGCCAGCATCCCGTACGGGGCGAACGGCTCGACGGCGCGGCGCGCGTTGTACGACAGCCAGGGCTCGATGATCCCGTAGCCGTCCAGGCCCGGCACCGGCAGCAGGTTCAGCAGCGCCGCGCTGAGCTGGAGCAGGCCGAGGAAGCCCATGCCGGCTTCGAGGGCCGTCATCTGGTCGCCGCTGAACGCCAGGTGGTAGGACGGTACGTCGCTGTTGTGCAGCCACCCCGCACCCACCGGGATCAGCAGCACCGCGGCGCAGACCAGGTTCACCAGCGGCCCCGCCGCCGAGATCAGGCTGTGCTTGAGCCGCCCCTGGATCCGGTGGCGCTCGATCCAGACCGAGCCGCCGGGCAGGCCGATGCCGCCGAGGATCACGAAGACGATCGGCAGCACGAAGCTGAGCAGCACGTTCGCGTACTTGAGCGGGTTGAGCGTCAGGTAGCCCTTCGCGCCGACGCTGATGTCGCCGCCGTGCAGCGCGGTGCGCGCGTGCGCGTACTCGTGCAGGCAGAGCGAGACCATCCAGCCCGCGACGACGAACAGGAACACCCCGAACGAGGCGTTGCCGTAGCCGGCGTACACCGCCCAGCCGGAGGTGCCCAGTATGGCCAGGAGCACCCAGAACACCGGGCTGATCCGGCGGTCGTCGCTGCGCGAGCGCTGCGTTGCGGCGAAGGTCATGGTGTGGTGCTCCGGGGGTCAGGGGGGGTGGAACGGGGCAAGCGGACGGCGCACCGATCATGCCGGGCGCGCCCGTGACCGGACAAGCCGTCCAGGGTGAACGTCCGGCGCCCTCGTCCGGGTTCCGGGGGCTTCCGTGGGTGCCCGGACAATTGTGCGCCCCCGCGACCGGACATCGACCAGAATGGTCCGGTGCACTACGGCATCCTCGGAACCACCACGGCCCATCACGACGACGGCACGCCGGTCCCGCTCGGCGGTGCCCGGCTGCGCGCGCTGCTCACCGCCCTGGTCCTGCGCGAGGGCCGTCCGGTGCCGGCCGACCTCCTGGTGGACGAGGTGTGGGACGCGGAACCACCGCAGGACGCCTCCGCCGCCCTGCAGACCCTGGTCGGCCGGCTGCGCCGCACCGTCGGCCGGGACGAGATCGGCTCCGGTCCCGCCGGGTACTGGCTGACCGGCCCCGCCACCGACCTCGCCGAGTTCCGCCGGCTCTCCGCCGAGGGCCGCCGCGCGCTGGACGCCGGCGACCACGCGCTCGCCGCCGAGCGGCTGCGGGCCGCCCTCGCGCTGTGGCGCGGCCCCGCGCTGGCCGACCTGCCGGACCGGGGCCCGGCCGCCCGGCTGGAGGCCCAGCGCGACGAGGCCCGCCGGCACCGCATCACCGCCGAGCTCGGGCTCGGCCGGGCCGCCGACCTGGTCGCCGAGCTCACCGAGCACTGCGAGCGGCGCCCGCTGGACGAGCCCTGGCAGTACCTGCTGCTCCGCGCGCTGCACGGGAGCGGCCGGACGGCCGAGGCGCTGCGCCACTACGAGCGGACCAGGCGCGCCCTCGCGGACGAGCTCGGCGTCGACCCCGGTCGTCAACTCCAGGACCTCCACGCCGAGTTGCTGGTGCCGGAGGAGGCCGTGCCACCGCCCAGGGCGCCCGCCCGCGCCGTCGTCGCCGGGAACCTGCGCGGCCGGCTCACCAGCTTCGTCGGCCGCGAGAGCGATCTCGCCGCCCTGCGCGAGGCGCTGACGACCGGCCGGCTGACCACCCTGACCGGCCCCGGCGGCTCCGGCAAGACCAGCCTCGCGGTCGAGGCCGGCCGCGCCGAACTCGCCGCCGGCCGCTGGCCGGAGGGCGTCTGGGTGGCCGAACTCGCCCCGCTGGAGAGCCCGGAGGCCGTCCCCGCCGCCGTGGTCTCCGCGCTCGGCCTGCGCGAGACCGTCCTGCACACCGGCAGCATCGTCGCCGAGGTGATCGACAAGCGCGCCGAGGACCCGCTGAGCCGGCTGGTCGAGCACTGCGCCCACCGCCGGATGCTGCTCGTCCTCGACAACTGCGAGCACCTGATCCAGGCCGCCGCCGACCTCGCCGCCACCCTGCTCGTCGAGTGCCCCGGCCTGACCGTGCTCGCCACCAGCCGCGAGCCGCTCGGCGTGCCCGGCGAGACCGTCGTGCCGGTCGAGCCGCTGCCCGCCCCCGTCGCGCTGCGGCTGCTCGGCGAGCGGGCCGCCGCCGCCCGTCCCGGCTACGACCCGGGCAGCGAGCCGGAGGCCTGCGCCGAGATCTGCCGCCGCCTGGACGGCCTGCCGCTCGCCATCGAGCTCGCCGCCGCCCGGCTGCGGGTGATGACGGCCCGCCAGATCGCCGACCGCCTGGACGGCCGGTTCGGCCTGCTCACCGCAGGCAGCCGCACCCTGCTGCCGCGCCAGCAGACCCTCCGCGCGGTGGTCGACTGGAGCTGGGACCTCCTCGGCAAGCGCGAACGGGCCGTCCTGCGGCGGCTGTCGGTGTTCGCCGGCGGCTGGCGCCTGGAGGACGCCGAGGCGGTCTGCGCCGACGGCGTCGAGGTGACCCGCACCGAGGTCGCCGACCTGCTGCTCTCCCTCGTGGACAAGTCCCTGCTGGTGGCCGACCTCGGCGACGGGGACCTGCCGCGCTACCGGATGCTGGAGACCATCCACGAGTACGCGGAGGAGCGCCTCGCCGAGGCCGTCGAGAACGCCGAGACGGAGGGCCGCCACCTCGCCCACTTCCGCGAACTGGTCGCCACCGCCGACCTGAGCATCCACGGCCCGCAGCAACTGCACTGGCTGGCGGTGCTGGAGCGCGAGCAGGACAACATCCGGGCCGCGCTGCGCCGCGCGGTCGACCGGCGGGACGAGGAGCAGGCCCTCGCCCTCGCGCTCGGCATGAGCTGGTACTGGTCGCTGCGCGGCTACAGCCTGGAGGCCCGCGGCTGGTACACCGCGATCGCCGCGCTCGGCCCCGACCCGTTCGACCCGGCCGGACCGGCCCCCGTGCCGCTGGAGCGCAACGTGCTCGCGTACGGCGTGCCGATGCCCGAGGGCGTCGTCGAGGAGGCCCGCCGGCTGCTCGCGATGTACCGGCTGATCGGGCTGTTCGAGGGGAACCTGGAGGTGCTCGGGGACCAGGAGGCGATCGCGGTCTCGCAGCACCTGCTGGAGGTGTTCGGCCCGGGGCTGCCGCAGTCCTACCGCTTCCCGGCCCTGATGCGGGTGTTCGGCGCCTTCCTGGCCGGCCGGCTGGAAGTGATGAAGGACCTGATGGACGACGCCGTGCGCGGCTGCGAGGTGCACGGCGGGCTGACCGACCTCGCGTTCGTCCTGCAGATCCGGGCCAAGGTGATGAACGACTGGCCGGGCGGGGCCGAGCAGGGCGTCCTCGACGGCGAGCGGTCCCTGGCGCTGTACCGGGAGGCCGGGGACCTCTGGGGGATCTCCCAGGCGCTGGCCGCCCGCGGCGAGGCGCTGGCCAACTCGGGTGAGCCGGAGGAGGCCGCGGCCGCGTACGAGCAGGCGATCGAGCTGGCCGAGGTCCTGGGCGCGCCGCAGGAGGTGCCGATCCTGCGGGTCAACCTCGGCGCCGCCCTGCTGGAGCGGGACATGGAGCGCGGCGAGCGGATCATCCGGGAGACCATCGACGGCCTCGACCGGACGAGCGCGAACCACTCCGTCAGCGGCGCCTTCCTGTTCGGGCACCTGACGCTCTGCGGCATCCACGCCCAGCGCGGGGACTACGACCGGGCGCTGACCGAACTGGACCAGCTGGACGGGACCCGGGTGGGCGGCTTCAGCCCGGGTGTGGTGGCCGGTCTGCTCACCACCGCCCGCGGCTGGATCATCGCCCGCGCCGGCCGGCCGGAGGAGGGGCTGGCCCTGCTGCGCGAGGGCCGGCGGCTGCTCACCGCGATGGAGGGCGCGACCGGCTTCGCCGAGCAGATGACGGTCATGGTGGTGCCGGCCGTGGTCGGCGTGCTGCGGTCCTTCGCCGAACGGGACGCCGACCTCGTGAAGGCCCGCCTGGGCGCCGTGCTGCTCGCGGCCCACAACGGGATGAACGGCCCGAAGGGCGGCTACCTGGACCGCGCCGAGCGCGAGCGCTCAGGAGCCGCCCTGCGGTCCCTGCTGGGCGACGAGGCGTTCGAGGCCGCCTGCGCCGAGGGCCACGGCATGACCCCGCAGCAGACGCGCGCCGTCCTGGACGGGCTGATCGGCTAGGGCCACGGCACCAGGGACGGCGATCCCGCCTCCACCGGAGGCGGGATCGCGGGCGGTCCGCCCCCCGCGGCGGGCCGGCCGCCGGCCGTCACACCCGCTTGCGGAACCGCGCCACCGCGAGCGGGGCGAAGATCGCGGTCGACGCGGCGGACCAGATCAGCACGATCATCACCGGGTGGGCCACCGCCCCCTCGCCGTTGAGCAGCGCGCGGGAGGCGTCGGCCAGCGCGGACAGCGGGTTGACCTTGGTGAAGGCCTGCAGCCAGCCCGGCATCGTGCTGGTCGGCGCGAAGATCGAGCTGCCGAACTGCATCGGCATCAGGACCAGCATGGAGACGCCCTGGACGGCCTGGGCGCTGCGCAGCGACATGCCCAGCAGCATGGAGATCCAGACGATCGACATGCCGAACACCAGCGACAGGCCGATCGCGGCCAGCAGCTCCGGCACGCCGGTCTTCAGTTCGAAGCCGAGGATGAAGGCGAAGGTCAGCAGGATCGCGGAGGAGAGCAGGGCCCGCAGCGTCTCGGCCACGATCTTGGAGAGCAGGACGGAGGCCCGGCCGATCGGCAGGGTGCGGAAGCGGTCCATTACCCCGGTCTGGAAGTCGGTGTTCAGGCCGGTGCCGACGGCCAGCGCCAGCGTCATGCCGGTCTGCCCGAGCAGTCCGGGGATCATGAACTGCTTGTACTTGTCCTGGTCGCCGGCGAACACGGCGCCGCCGAAGACGTAGACGAACAGCACCGTGAAGACGATCGGCATCAGCACGGCGTCGAACATCGACTCCGGGTCGGCCTTGATCCGCATCAGGTTGCGGCGGGTCAGCGCGCCGATGTGGCGCAGGGTGCCGGCCAGGCCGATCCGGGTGTCGTCGGCGCCGGAGTCCTCGACCCGGGCGGGGGCGAGCGTGGCGGTGGTCATGCGACGGGCTCCTTGACGAGGCCGGCGGCGGCCGTGGTGGCCGCGTCGGCGGTGGGCTTGCCGGTGATGGCGAGGAAGACCTCGTCCAGGCTGGGCACCTTGGTGTCGATGCCGGCGATCGCGAAGCCGCGTCCGCCGAGCACCCCGATGACGGTGGTGAGCTGCTGCTCGTCGACGAGCGGTACCGCGAGCAGGCCGTCGTCGGGGGAGAAGGTGGCGGAGGAGATGCCGTTCTCGTGCAGGCAGCGGGCCATCTCCGGCAGTTCGGCCGGGTGGGCCGGGCGGACCTGGAGGATCCGGCCGCCGACCTTGGCCTTGAGCTCGGCGACGCCGCCGTTGGCGATCACCCGGCCGCGGTCGATGACGGTCAGCTCGTTCGCGAGCTGTTCGGCCTCCTCCATGTACTGGGTGGTCAGCAGCACGGTGCTGCCCTCGGCGACCATCCGCTGCACCTCGTCCCAGACCTCGTTGCGGGTGCGCGGGTCCAGGCCGGTGGTGGGCTCGTCCAGGTAGAGCACCCGGGGGCGGCCGATCATGCTGGCGGCCAGGTCGAGGCGTCGGCGCATGCCGCCGGAGTAGGTCTTGGCGATCCGCTTGGCGGCCTCGGTGAGCGAGAAGCGCTCCAGCAGCTCGGTGGCGCGGGCCTTGGCCTCACGGCCGGGGAGGTCGAGCAGCCGGCCGATCAGGTAGAGGTTCTCGTAGCCGGAGAGCAGCTCGTCCACGGAGGCGTACTGGCCGGTCAGGCCGATGGTGCGGCGCAGCTGCTTGGGCTGGCGCAGGACGTCGTAGCCGCCGACGAACGCGGTGCCCGCGTCCGGCTTGATCAGCGTGGACAGGACCCGCACCAGGGTGGTCTTGCCGGCGCCGTTGGGGCCGAGCAGGGCGCGGACGGTGCCTTCGGCCACGGTGAGGTCGACCCCGTCGAGGGCCTTGGTGTCACCGAAGTGCTTGACGATGCCGCGGACCTCGACGGCGTTGCCCGCGGCGACGGCTTGCCGGGAGCCGGGCCGGTCGTTCGGGGCGGTGGCGATTCGTGTCATGCCCCGAAGGGTGTCCGGCCCGGCTGTCAGCGGGCTGTCATCGCGGGGGAGGGCCCGGCGCGGCGCTGTCACCCCGCTGTCACGGGCGGCCGGGCGTGACAGCGCCGCCGGTGCGGGCCCCCGGAAACGGCTGCGGCCCCGCTCCCGGGGCGGGGAGCGGGGCCGGCCGGCGGCGCGTCAGTGGAAGCTGTGCTCGGCCGCGGGGAAGGTGCCGGCGCGGACGTCCTCGGCGTACGCGCGGGCGGCGTCGCCGAGGACGGCCCGCAGGTTGGCGTACTGCTTGACGAACTTGGGCACCCGGCCGGCGGTCATGCCGGCCATGTCGGTCCAGACCAGGACCTGGGCGTCGGTGTCGGGCCCGCCGCCGATGCCGACGGTCGGGATCGCGAGCTGCTCGGTGACCTGCTTGGCCAGTTCGGCGGGCACCGCCTCCAGCACGACCGAGAAGGCGCCGGCCTGCTGGACGGCCTTCGCGTCGCGCAGCAGCTGGTGCGCCGCCTCGTCGCCGCGGCCCTGGACCGGGTAGCCGCCGAGGGCGTGCACGGACTGCGGGGTGAGGCCGATGTGCGCCATCACCGGGACGCCGGCCTCGGTCAGGAGCTCGATCGAACGGGCGCTGCGCTCGCCGCCCTCCAGCTTGACCGCGCCGACGCCGGCCTCCTTCATCAGGCGGGCGGCGTTGTGCATGGCCTGGGCGGGGGACTCCTGGTAGGAGCCGAACGGCAGGTCGGCGACGACCATCGCGCGCTTGGTGCCGCGGACGACGGCGGCGGAGAGCATCACCATCTGATCCATGGTCACCGGGACGGTGGTCTCGTAGCCGAGGTGGCAGTTGCCGGCCGAGTCGCCGACCAGGAGGACGGGGATGCCGGCCTCGTCGAACACGCCCGCGGTGAGGGCGTCGTAGGCGGTGAGCATGGACCACTTCTCGCCGCGCTGCTTGGCGGCGGCGAGGTCGCGGACGGTGACGCGTCGGTTGGTGACCCCGCCGTAGAGGGTGGCGGGCGACACCTGGTTCTGGGCAGGCGAAGGCGAAGAAGCGTTCATCGAACAGGCTCCTGAAGGGTTGTCGTCTCGTGGCGCCGTACGGCGTCCCCGGATCCCCTCCATGCTTGCACGCCCGGACGGCTGCGCAAAGACAGGTGCACAGGGCCCGGTGCGATCTGCGGCACACCGGGGGTCTTTGCCGCCATTTTGCGATACGGCGTCGTCTCGTATCGAAAATGCGGTTACGCTGTTCGGGGGGTTACGAGACGTCCGCGGCTCGGAATTGCCCGCCAGTGCCACACCATCACGGACGGGAAGACCAATGACCACCGCAGCCGCGCCGCCCCGCGTGCCGGAAGCCATCCACCGCCGCCGCTGGGCGATCCTGAGCACCCTGGTGCTCGCCCTGCTCGTCGTCGTGCTCGACAACTCGATCCTCAACGTTGCGATGAAGACCATCGCGACCCCGGCGCCGGTCGGACTCGGCGCCACCCAGAGCGACCTGGAATGGTCGATCAACTCCTACACGCTGGTGTTCGCCGGGCTGCTCTTCACCTCGGGCCTGCTCGGCGACCGCTTCGGCCGCAAGCGCGCGCTGCTCGCCGGCATGGTCGTCTTCGGGATCGCCTCGCTGCTCTCCGCGATGGCCGGCACGCCCGGCCAACTCGTCGGCTTCCGCGCCCTGATGGGCGTCGGCGCCGCGCTCGCGATGCCCGCCACGCTGGCCATCATCATGAACGTCTTCGAGCGCTCCGAGCAGCCCAAGGCGATCGGCGTCTGGGCCGGCGCGGTCGGTCTCGCCATCGCCATCGGCCCGATCACCGGCGGCGTCCTGATCGAGCACTTCTGGTGGGGCTCGGTCTTCCTGATCAACGTGCCGATCGTCATCGTCGCGGTGATCGCGATGGTGATCCTGGTGCCGGAGTCCAAGGACCCGAACCCGGGCCGGCTCGACCCGGTCGGCGTACTGCTGTCGATCATCGGCCTGGTCGCGCTGATCTTCGGCATCATCAAGGGCGGCGAGCTCGCCGACTTCACCGATGTGCAGGCCTGGGGGCCGGTGCTGATCGGCCTGGTGGCCCTGGCCGCATTCGTCTGGTTCGAGCGCCGCACCGCACACCCCGCGCTGGACGTCACGTGGTTCCGCAACAAGGTGTTCAGCGCCTCCGTGGTCGTGGTCGGCGTCGTGTTCTTCGCGCTGATGGGCGTCTCGTTCTTCGGCGTCTTCTACATCCAGAGCGTGCGCGGCTACAGTGCGCTGCAGGCCGGTCTGCTGATGCTCCCGCTGGCCGCCGCCCAGCTGGTGTTCGCGCCCCGGGCCCGGCTCGTGGTCGACCGCTTCGGCGTCGCCGCCACCGCCGCCGTCGGCATGCTGCTGATCGCGGCCGGCTTCGTCGGCTACGCCGTGCTGACCGCCACCACGCCGATCTGGGTGCTGATCGTGCTCGGCCTGCTCATGGGCGCCGGCATGGCCCACGTCATGCCGCCGGTCACCGTCGCGATCATGGGCTCGCTGCCCCGCGAGAAGGCGGGCGCGGGATCGGCCGTCAACAACACCTTCCGCCAGGTCGGCGGCTCGCTCGGCGTCGCCGTCCTCGGCGCGGTGCTCTCCACCGTCTACCGCGACCACATGAGCGACACCCTCGCCGGGTTCCCGGCGGAGCTGCGCGACAAGGCGGGCGAGTCCCTGGAGGCCACCCTGGCCATCGCCGGCCGGATGGGCCCCAAGGGCGCGGCGCTGCTCGGTCCCGCCGACGACGCGTTCATCAGCGCCATGCACGTGGTCGCCTCGCTCTCCGCGGGCATCACCGTGGCCGGCGCGCTGATCGCCTGGTTCCTGCTCCCGCGCAAGGCCGCCGGTCCCACCGGCGGGCCCGGTGCCGCGGCGCCCGAGGTCGCCGACCGCCGCGAGAGCGCGGTGGCCGACGCCTGACCGGCGGCCCACCTGAGCGACAATGAGTCCGAAGACGGGCCCTGAGCCCTGCCGCCCCGGGGGCACCCGGCGCGGCAGGGCCGCGGTCCGCCGCCACGGACCACCATCGGAGACAACGGAACGGCGCCCCCGCGCCCGCGCACATCCAGGGAGACCAGCGGGATGAAGACGGACACCCCGACCGCCGAGGCCGCGCCGACCTGCGCGGCCGTCCGCCGCGGCCGTCCGCGCAGCGAGGCCGCCGAGCTGGCCATCTTCACCGCGGTCGAGGACCTGATGGCGGGCGGTGCGAACCTGTCCGAGCTGACCATCGAGGGCATCGCCACCGCCGCCGGCGTCGGCAAGGCCACCATCTACCGGCGCTGGCCCAACAAGGAGGCCCTACTGGTCGACGTGGTCAGCCGGCTGGAGATCGCGATGCCGGAGCCGACCGGCGTCAGCGCCCGGGACGACCTGGTCGCGATGATCGACTACATGCGGCGGCGCGGCCTCGCCAAGCGCAGCCGCTGGATCCTCAAGGCCGCCTTCGGCCAGATGCACAGCCTGCCCGAGCTGCACAAGGCCTACCACGAGCGGGTGGTGCGGCCCCGGCGCGAGGCCGCGCTCGCGCTCGTGCGCCGGGCCGTCGACGAGGGCGTGCTCCGCGCCGACCTCGACATCGAGCTGCTCGGCGACCTCCTGATGGGCCCGATCCTCTACCGCAGCATCCTGTGGGACGACTCCGACCTGGAGGACCCGGAGCTGGCCGGCAAGATGATCGACGCCCTGCTCGACGGCCTCGCGCCCGGCGCCTGAACGCCGGTTCGTCCCCGTCCGTTCCCGTCCGCCCCCGGCGTGGCCTCGCTCACCAAAGCGGGCCACGCCGGAACCCGCTCCGGCGGCCCCGCGTCTGTCCCGGCATAGGCTGAGCCGGGATCCGATCAAACCGGCACCAGTCCGGCATGCCGCCCGTACCCCCACGGGCCGGGCGGCGGACGGGCGAGGGCACGAGCGAACGGGAGCCACGGATGACGCAGGCGGACAGGACCGACCGGGTGAGGGGCGAGGAGAGTGCCCCGGCCCCCGCGGGTGCCGCGCGCGTCCGGGGGGACCTGGGCGGACGCTTCCTGGGCCTGCGGCACTGGGGCCGGGACGGCCGCGGTGCCACCGCGTGGCGGCGCGGTCTCGTCGTCGCCGCGCTGGCCCTGGTCACCGGCCTCCTGCTGGGCTTCCACGCCGACGTGCCGAACAGTCCCGGCAACCTCGGCAGCCTCCTGGAGACGTTCCTGCCCTGGCTCGGCCTGGCCGTGCCGGTGCTGCTCGTACCCGCGCTGCTGCGGCGCTCGGCCACCGCGCTGATCGCCCTGCTGGTGCCCGCGGTGCTGTGGGTCAACCTCTTCGGCGGCCTGGTCACCGACAAGAGCGGCGGCCAGGGCGACTGGACGGTGGTCACCCACAACGTGGCCGCCGGCAACACCGACGTGCCGGGCACCGTCCGCAACCTGGTGGACTCGGGCGCGCAGATCGTCGCCCTCCAGGAGCTGGCCGGCAAGGCGCTGCGCGGCTACGAGACCGGCCTCGCGCCGGCGTACCCGTACCACGCGGTCGAGGGCACCGTCGGCCTGTGGTCGAAGTACCCGATCGCCGACGTCCAGCCGGTGGACCTCAGGATGGGCTGGACCCGGGCCTTCCGGGCCGAGGTCACCACCCCGCAGGGCCCGGTCGCGGTGTACGTCGCGCACCTGCCGTCCGTCCGCCTGAAGGCCGAGGGCGGCTTCACCGTCGCCCAGCGGGACGTCAGCGCGCAGGCCCTCGGGGACGCGATCCAGGCCGAGCGGCTCAAGAAGGTGCTGCTGCTCGGCGACCTCAACGGCACGATGAACGACCGCAGCCTGGCGCCCGTCACCTCGCAGATGCGCTCGGCCCAGGGCGCGGCGGGGGACGGCTTCGGCTTCAGCTGGCCGTCGTCCTTCCCGATGGCGCGGATCGACCAGATCATGAGCAAGGGCGGCCTGCGCCCGGTCGAGTCCCGCACCCTGCCCCGGGACGGCAGCGACCACCTCGCGGTGGCCGCCGCCTACCGGTTCCAGTGATCCCTAGCCGCGCCGCCAGCGGTTGGTGATCGGCAGGCGGCGGTCCCGGCCGAAGTTCTTGACCGAGATCTTCGGGCCCGGCGGGTACTGGCGCCGCTTGTACTCGGCGGTGTCCACCAGTCGCACCACCCGGTCCACGACCGCCGGGTCGAAGCCGGCCGCGACGATCGCGTCCCGTCCCTCGTCGCCCTCGATGTAGCGGGCCAGCACGCTGTCCAGGAGGTCGTAGTCGGGCAGCGAGTCGCTGTCCACCTGGTCCGGGCGCAGCTCGGCGGACGGCGGCTTGGTGATCGTGTTCTCCGGGATCGGCGGCGCCTCGCCGCGCCGCTCGGCCTCCTCGTTGCGCCAGCGGGCGAGGCGGAAGATCAGCGACTTGTAGACGTCCTTGATCGGGCCGAACGCGCCCACCGAGTCGCCGTACAGGGTCGAGTAGCCGACCGCCAGCTCGCTCTTGTTGCCGGGCGCGAGCACGATGTGCCCCTCCTGGTTGGAGATCGCCATCAGCAGGGTGCCGCGCAGGCGGGACTGCAGGTTCTCCTCGGCCAGACCGGTCAGTTCGGTGGCCGCCAGGTAGGCGTCGAACATCGGGGCGATGGAGACCGTGCGGAAGTGCAGTCCGGTGCGGCGGGCCAGGTCGGCCGCGTCGTCCTTGGAGTGCTCGGAGGAGTAGCGGCTCGGCATCGAGACGCAGTACACGTTCTCGGCGCCGATCGCGTCGACCGCGATCGAGGCGACGAGCGCGGAGTCGATGCCGCCGGAGAGGCCGATCAGTACGGACGTGAAGCCGTTCTTGGTGGCGTACGCCCGGGTGCCGGAGACCAGCGCGGCCCAGATCTCGGCCTCGTCGGAGATCCGCGGCGCCACCTCGGCGGCGAGCTTCTCCGCGGGGGCGGGCCGCGGCTCGCCGCTCAGTTCGGTGCGCACCAGGTGCAGGCCGTCGGTCAGCAGCAGGCCGTCGGTGTGGTCGCTGCTCGCGGCCGGCAGGTCGAGGTCCAGCACCATCAGGTGCTCCTCGAACTGCGGGGAGCGGCCCAGTACTTCGCCGTCCGCGCCGACGACGATCGAGTCGCCGTCGAAGACCAGCTCGTCCTGGCCGCCGACCATGTTGACGTAGGCCAGGGTGCAGCCCGCCTCGGCGGCGCGGCGGCGCACCAGGTCGAGCCGCTGGTCGTCCTTGTTCCGCTCGTACGGCGAGCCGTTGATCACCAGCAGCAGGCCGGCCCCGGCCTCGCGGGCGGCGGTGACCCGGCCGCCGTCCTGCCAGATGTCCTCGCAGATCGCCAGAGCGACGTCCACGCCGTCCACCCGCAGTACCGGCAGCTGGTCGCCCGGGACGAACCAGCGGAACTCGTCGAACACGCCGTAGTTGGGCAGGTGGTGCTTGGCGAAGCGGGTCACCACCTCGCCCCCGTGCAGCACGGCCGCGCAGTTCTGCGGCGAGCCGGCCGGGCGGCCGAGGCGCGGGGAGGCGTGCTCGGAGCGCCCGAGGTAGCCGACCAAGACCGGCACCTCGCCCAGCCCTTCGGCGGCCAGCCGCCCGGCCAGCTCCACCAGTGCGGCCCGGGACGCCTCGACGAAGGAACGGCGCAGCGCGAGGTCCTCGACCGGGTAGCCGGTCAGGACCATCTCGGGGAACGCGACCAGCTGGGCGCCGGCCTCCACGGCCTGCTTGGTCCAGCGCACCACCTCATCGCTGTTGCGGGCGAGGTCACCGACCCAGGGGTCGATCTGGCTCAGGGCGAGACGGAGATTGGGCATGGTCCGCAGTGTAATCGTCGAACTGACGCAATGTCCTGGCAGGGGGGTCGGCACTGCCCTCGCGGCCGATGATCGGCCATGATGGGAGCAGTCGCTTCCCCTGGGTCCCTCGGGGGTCTTCCGCGCGTAACACGAGCGTAAAGAGCAGAGGTGAGACTGTCCCCATGGGCAAGCAGCAGCAGTTCGTGCTTCGGACGCTCGAAGAGCGTGACATCCGGTTCGTCCGGCTGTGGTTCACCGACGTGCTCGGGTTCCTGAAGTCGGTCGCGGTGGCACCGGCCGAGCTGGAACAGGCCTTCGAGGAAGGCATCGGCTTCGACGGGTCGGCGATCGAGGGCTTCGCCCGGGTGTACGAGTCCGACATGATCGCCAAGCCGGACCCGACCACCTTCCAGATCCTCCCGTGGCGCTCGGAGACGCCGGGCACCGCGCGGATGTTCTGCGACATCCTGATGCCGGACGGCTCGCCCTCCTTCGCCGACCCGCGCTTCGTGCTCAAGCGCACCCTGGAGAAGGCCTCCGAGCAGGGCTTCACGTTCTACACGCACCCGGAGATCGAGTTCTTCCTGCTGAAGAACCTGCCCGGCGACGGCACCCCGCCGATCCCCGCCGACCAGTCCGGGTACTTCGACCACACGCCGCGCGGCGTCGGCCACGACTTCCGCCGCCAGGCGATCACGATGCTGGAGTCGATGGGCATCTCGGTGGAGTTCTCCCACCACGAGGGCGCGCCCGGCCAGCAGGAGATCGACCTGCGCTACGCCGACGCGCTGTCGACGGCCGACAACATCATGACCTTCCGGCTGGTCATGAAGGAGGTCGCGCTGGAGCAGGGCGTGCACGCGAGCTTCATGCCGAAGCCGTTCTCGGACCACCCCGGTTCGGGCATGCACACCCACCTCTCGCTGTTCGAGGGCGACCGCAACGCGTTCCACGAGACCGGCGCCGAGTACCAGCTCTCCAAGGTCGGCCGCTCCTTCATCGCGGGACTGCTGAAGCACGCCGCCGAGACCGCCGCCGTCACCAACCAGTGGGTGAACTCCTACAAGCGCATCTGGGGCGGCTCCCAGCGCACCGCCGGCGCCGGCGGCGAGGCCCCGTCGTACATCTGCTGGGGCCACAACAACCGCTCGGCGCTGATCCGGGTGCCGATGTACAAGCCCGGCAAGCAGGGCTCGACCCGGGTCGAGGTCCGCTCGCTGGACACCGGCTGCAACCCGTACCTCGCCTACGCGGTGACGCTCGCGGCCGGCCTCAAGGGCATCGAGGAGGGCTACGAGCTCCCGCCCGGCGCCGACGACGACGTGTGGGCGCTCACCGACTCCGAGCGCCGCGCCCTGGGCATCCAGCCGATGCCGCAGAACCTCGGCGAGGCGATCGACCTGATGCAGCGCAGCGAGCTGGTCGCCGAGACGCTCGGCGAGCACGTCTTCGACTTCTTCCTGCGCAACAAGCGCCAGGAGTGGGAGGAGTACCGCTCCGAGGTCACCCCGTTCGAGCTGCGGAAGAACCTCCAGGTGCTCTGAACCGGCTCCCAGGCCCGCCCGGCGACCCACTGCCGGGCGGGCCTTCGCATGTTCCGGCGCGGCGGGTTACTGCATCCGGGGCGGTCCCGCCGCGCGGGCGTGTGTCGGCTTGCGGTGGCCGAGCGGGGCCGCTGGAGTGACGGCGATGGTCGGGCCGACGGCGTGAAGGAGGGCCGGGGTGGCGGAGCGGCGGAACGTCGGTGCGGTGGTGCGAGCGGGGGTACGAGGGCTGGGCGACCTGCTGCTGACCCTGGGCGTGGTGGTGGTGCTGTTCGCGGCGTACTCGGTCTGGTGGACCGACCTGGTGGCGAACCGGGAGGCGGACGGCGCCGCGGCCCGGCTGCGCGGCGACTGGGCGGTCGCCGCGGCCCCGCCCGCCACGCCGGCGCCCGGGTCCGAGCCGGCGCCGGACCACGGCGATCTCGGGTTCCTGCACGTGCCGGCCCTCGGCCGGGACTACCAGGTGCTGATCAGGCTCGGCACGGACGACGAGACCCTGGCGGAGGGCGTGGCCGGCGCGTACACCGTGCCGCACCGTTCGGTACCGCCGTGGGAGGGCGAGGGGAACTTCGCCCTGGCGGCGCACCGGGACGGCCACGGGGCCAAGTTCCACGACCTGGACCGGGTGGGTCCGGGCGACGCCGTGGTCGTCGAGACCAGGACCCGCTGGTACGTCTACCGGGTCGACGGCGTCCTGCCGGAGACCTCCCCGGACGACGTGGGCGTGATCGCGCCGGTGCCCGTCGGCTCGCCCTACACCTCGCCGGGGCGCTACATCACGCTGACGACGTGCACGCCGGCCTACACCTCGCTCTACCGTCTGGTGGTCTGGGGGAGCCTGGTCCGGGAGGAGGCGATGACACCCGGGCGGGTGCTGCCGGCGGAGCTGCGCTGAGCGGCACCCCGCCCGGACCACGCGGTCAGCGTCCCTTCAGGGGACGGTCGACCTTCATCAGGTCGGTCTCCATGGTGACCGGGTCGGTGCGGGACGGCGGGGCGTGGAAGGTCCCGTCGCCGATCGAGAGGTTGAGGATCAGGTAGGCGGCGAAGTCCGGTCCGACGCCCGTCCCGTCGGACCAGACCGCGGTGAGCCGGTCCTGGGAGGGCCCGACGTACCAGGTGTCCGTGTCGGTGCCGAGCCTGACCGCCACGTACACCCAGCGTTCGGGGCCGATGTCCGGGCCGGAGTAGACGGTGCTGCTGGGGCGCAGGTGGTTGACGAACTCGATCCGGTCCGGGTGGTCGGCGTACCACTCGAACAGGTCGAGCTCGTGGCCGCCGTCCTGCCAGGTCCACAGGCAGGGCCAGGCACCGGTGTCCGCGGCGGGCAGCCGGACGTGGACCGTCACGAGGTCGCCGGTGCGGAGCCGGAACCCGCTGCCGCCGGAGTCGCAGGAGTCGCCGGTGGTCAGCAGGCCGGTGTTCCAGGAGCCGTCCTCCGGGTGGGTGGCGGTGATGGTCAGGTGCCCGGAGGCGGTGCTCAGCGCGTCGGTGGTCAGCCGATCCTGTTTCCAACTGTTCGGATTGTCGGTGCAGTTGGCATACGCGGCGGTCTTCCAGCCCCAGGACCGACCCGGTCCGACGTCGAGGGTGTCGAACCGTTCCAGCAGCACCGTGGTGTCCCGTACCGGCCGGGAGAGGGGGGCGGCCGACGACGGGGTGGCCGTGCATGTCGCGACGACCGTCACCGCCATCGCCATCAGTATTCGAAGATCCATGGCGTCAGGATCGCCGTCGGACGATCGGCCCGCGCAGTGGGTGGAGCCGTCCGGATGAATTCCTCGTTCCCGCCCCGGTTCGCCCGTCGCGGATTGGTGTGTTAATGCTGTGGCCCGGCCCGGGCCGTGGTAGAAATCATGCGGGTTTTATGACGGTGGCCCAATGCTCGTTAATTCCTTCTGAATTCGCGAGTGAATTCACCGCAAGGGTTCGGACCAGCAGTGAGGAATATCTATGTACGGACTCGCTCATACCGGTGTCGCCTCGCTGGCATTGCTGGCGACCGGCGGTGCCGCCGCCGCGATCGGTGCGGCCGTGAAGTGGTTCGCCCGGCGGTGACCGAGTCGCTGACCGTGCTGATCCCGGCACACAACGAGGCGGACTTCATCGCTGACGCGGTGAAGTCCGCCTTCGCCCAGACGGTGGTGCCGCGCACCGTGCTGGTCATCGCGGACGCCTGCACCGACGACACGGCGGCGATCGCCGGGCGGTGCGGTGCCGAGGTGCTGGAGGTCGACCGGGGGAGCAAGCCGGAGGCGCTCAACCTTGCGCTCGCGCAGGTGACCACCGAGTTCGTGGCCCTGCTCGACGGGGACGGCTACTTCGCCTCCGACCGGGCACTGGAGACGTGCCTGGAGCGGATGAACGCCAAGGACTACGGCGGCGTCTGCATGTCCGTCACGCCGCACAGCGTGAAGGGCGTGTTCCAGCGCTCCCGCATGATCGAGTGGGCGGCGGCGCACCGGATGTCCCGGACGGTGGAGTCCTGGCACGGCTGGGTCGCCGTGCTGTCCGGCTGTGCGGGCGTGTACCGTACGGAGGCGGTCCGGGCGGTCGGCGGCTGGTCCACCGACAGCCTCTGCGAGGACGTCGAACTCGCGCTCAAGATGAACCGGGCGGGGCGCAAGGCGGGCTTCGTGGCGGGCGCCTACGTGTGCGTGCGCGACCCGGGCAGCTGGTCCGTCTACTGGGCGCAGAGCCACCGCTGGGCGGCTGGCTGGGCGCAGGCGCTGTACAAGCACCGCGGGCTTTTCCTCCGCAGCTGGGGATTCGCTCGGGTATTCGGTGCCATGCTCGTGGACAGTGCCCTGATGGCCATTGGATACCTTTCGCTGCTCTACCAGCTGGCCACCAGGTTCACCCATTTCGACGCTTTCCGCTGGATGGGCGTCTGGTTCCTGATGATGGTCGCCCTGACCTTCGGGACGGCCGCCCTGCAGATCGGCGTCCGGCGGACGCTCACCTGCTATCCGGCATATCTCGTGGTGGGCACCATGGGAACCGTGGTTTCCCTTTGGGTGATGTTCCGGGAATGGGTGCTGGGCCGGCACCTGACCTCCTGGACCGGTCGCCAGGGGCGGCGGGTCGTCATCACCCGGATGTCGGAGCGCAGACGGCTCGGCCTCACCCTCGCGGGTGTCGGCGCGGGCCTTCTCGGCACGGCTTCCGGCACCCTGCTGAACCGCGACTCCCTGGTCCTGACCGGCACGGCCGCGAGCGGTTCGGTCCTGCTGGCGGCCGTGCTCTGGTACCTGGTGAACCGGACGCAGGAGCAAGCCTGACGCCCTGACCCCACCCGCGCCACGGCCCCCGTGGCGCGGGTGGTCCGGCTCCTGGGAAGGTAGGTCCAGGGACCGCGCACCCGCGCGGGCGACCGGGCGGGCCGGGAGGGCATGGCGATGGCGATGGCGGAGGAGGGACAGCGAGCCGGGAGCCGGGTCAGCCGGCCGGAGATCCGGCTGGTGCGGCGCGGATTCACCGATCCCGCGCGGGCGGTCCGGCTGCTGGCGGGGCCGGGCCTGGAGGGCCTGGCCGACGACCCCGTCCTGCTGGACGCGCTCGGGACCACCGCCGACCCCGACCTCGCCCTGCTGGGCCTCGCCCGGCTGCTGGAGGCCGCCGACGAGGCCGACCGGCACACCCTGCGCGACACCCTCACCACCTCCAAGCCGCTGCGCGACCGCCTGCTCGGCGTCCTCGGCGCCTCCACCGCGCTCGGCGACCACCTCGCCCGGCACCCGCACGACTGGCACGCCCTGGTCACCTTCGAGCTGCGGGACATGCACCCCGGCCCGGAGGACTTCCGGCGGGCCCTCGCCGAGGGCGTCCGGCCGGGCGCGGCCCGCAGCCCGGCCGACGCGCTGCGCGTCGCCTACCGCCGCTGCCTGCTCGCGATCGCCGCCCGCGACCTCTCCGGCACCACCGACCTCGCGCAGACCGCCGCCGAACTCGCCGACCTCGCTGGCGCCACCCTGCAGACCGCCCTCGACCTCGCCGTCGAGCAGGACCCGCAGGCCGCCGCGGCCTGCCGGCTCGCCGTCATCGGCATGGGCAAGTGCGGCGGGCGCGAGCTCAACTACGTCTCCGACGTGGACGTCATCTTCGTGGCCGAACCGCCCGACCGGGTCGACGGGCAAGGGGCCGTCGACGAGCACGAGGCCGTCAAGGCCGCCACCCGGCTGGCCGCCGCGCTCACCCGGCTCTGCTCGGACACCACCGGCGAGGGCACCATCTGGCCGGTGGACGCCAACCTCCGCCCCGAGGGCCGCAACGGCCCGCTGGTGCGCACCCTGGCCAGCCACGTCGCGTACTACCAGCGCTGGGCCAAGACCTGGGAGTTCCAGGCGCTGCTCAAGGCCCGCCCGGTGGCCGGCGACACCGAGCTCGGCGCCGCGTACGTGGACGCGCTGGCCCCGATGGTGTGGCAGGCCGCCACCCGGGAGAACTTCGTCGCCGACGTGCAGCAGATGCGCCGCCGGGTGATCGACTCCATCCCCGTGACCGAGGTCGACCGCCAGCTCAAGCTCGGCCCCGGCGGGCTGCGCGACATCGAGTTCTCCGTCCAGCTGCTCCAGCTCGTGCACGGCCGCACCGATCCGGCGCTGCGCAGCGGCAACACCCTGGAGGCGCTGGCCGCGCTCTCCCGCGGCGGGTACGTCGGCCGGGCCGACGCCGCCTCGCTGGACACCGCCTACCGCTTCCTGCGCTCGCTGGAGCACCGCATCCAGCTGCACCGGCTGCGCCGCACCCACCTCATGCCGACCGGCGAGGAGGACCTGCGCCGGCTGGCCCGCTCGCTCGCCGGGCTGATCAACGGCGACACCCGCACCGACCCGGTCGCCGCGCTGCAGCGCGAGTGGAAGCGGCACGCCGTCGAGGTCCGGCGGCTGCACGAGAAGCTGTTCTACCGCCCGCTGCTCGACGCCGTCGCCGAACTGCCGCCCGGCGCGGCCGGGTTGACCCCGGACGCGGCCCGGGCCCGGCTGGAGGCGCTCGGCTACGCCGACCCGGCCGCCGCGCTGCGCCACCTCACCGCACTCGCCTCCGGGGTCAGCCGCAAGGCGGCGATCCAGCGCACGCTGCTGCCGGTGATGCTCGGCTGGTTCGCCGACTCGGCCGACCCGGACGCCGGACTGCTCAACTTCCGCCAGGTCTCCGACGCGCTCGGGCGCACCCCCTGGTACCTGCGCCTGCTGCGCGACGAGAGCGCCGCCGCCGAGCACCTGGCCCGGGTGCTGTCGGCCGGGCGGCTCGCCCCCGACCTGCTGCTGCGCGCACCCGAGGCGGTGGCCATGCTGGGCGACCCGCAGGGCCTGGAACCGCGCCGCCGGGCCGCCCTGGAGCAGGAGATACTGGCCGCCGTCGGCCGCGCCGGGAGCACCGCCGCGGCCGTCGCCGCCGCCCGTTCGGTGCGCCGCCGCGAGCTGTTCCGCACGGCCGCCGCGGACGTCCTCGGCCGCCTCGGCGACGACCCCGCCGAGGCCCTGGACACCGCGGGCGAGGCGCTCACCGCCCTCAACGCCGCCACCCTGCAGGGCGCGCTGCGGGCCTGCGTCGCCGGCTGGGAGGCCGAGCACGGGGACCTGCCCACCCGGATCGCCGTCATCGCGATGGGCCGGTTCGGCGGCCACGAACTGGGCTACGGCTCGGACGCGGACGTGCTCTTCGTCCACGAGCCCCTGCTCGGCTCGCTGGACCAGGACGCCGCCAAGGCCGCCCAGGCGGTCTGCAACGAGCTGCGCACGCTGCTCGCGGCGCCGTCCACCGAGCCCCCGCTGTTGGTCGACGCCGACCTGCGGCCCGAGGGGCGCAGCGGCCCGCTGGTGCGCACCCTCGCCTCGTACGCGGCGTACTACCGCCGGTGGTCGCACGCGTGGGAGAGCCAGGCGCTGCTGCGCGCCGAGCCGGTGGCCGGGGACGAGGAGCTCGGCGCGCGGTTCCGCCGGCTGATCGACCCGCTGCGCTACCCCGGCGACGGGGTGCCGGAGCGGGACCTCCTGGAGATCCGCCGGATCAAGGCCCGGATCGAGGCCGAGCGGCTGCCGCGCGGCGCCGACCCGACCACGCACACCAAGATCGGCCGCGGCGGGCTGGCGGACGTCGAGTGGACCGTCCAGCTGTTCCAGCTCCAGCACGGGCACGAGCTGCCGGGGCTGCGCACCACCCGGACCCGTGCGGCGCTGGCCGCCGCGGCCGGGGCCGGGCTGATCGGCGAGGAGGACGCGGCCGTGCTGGACGCGGCCTGGGTGCTGGCCTCCCGGGTGCGCGCGGCGGTGATGCTGGTGCGCGGCCGGCCGGGGGACAGCTTCCCCGGGGAGGCCAGGGAGCTGTCCGGGGTGGCGCGCTACCTCGGGTACGGCGCCGGGCACAGCGGGGAGCTGGTGGACGACTACCGGCGGACGACCCGGCGGGCCCGGGCGGTCGTGGAGCGGCTGTTCTACGGCTGAGCCGGGGTGGGCCGGGGTGGGCCGGAAACGCGGGAGGGGCCCCTCGTGGGGCCCCTCCGTACGTCTCTTCGCGGTCTAGCGGCGGCCGCTGCCGACGGCCGGCTCGCTCCACTGCTCGGGGACGGTGATCGGCTCCTCGGCCGTCTCCCGGGCGGGCACCCGCGGCAGCTTGTAGACCCACTCCTGGTAGATCCAGCGGGCGGCGAGGAAGCCCACCGTCAGGCAGATCTCGCCGCCGACGGCGTCCATCCAGAAGTGGTTGGCGGTCGAGATGATGACCACCAGCGTGGCCAGCGGGTACATCAGGCCGAGCACCCGGACCCATGTCCGGCGGGCCAGGAAGAAGATCGCCAGACCGCACCACATCGACCAGCCGATGTGCATCGAGGGCATGGCCGCGTACTGGTTGGAGACGTGCGCGGCGGGTCCGGAGGCCATCGAGCCCCAGGTGCCGTGGGCCTTCACGGTGTCGATGAAGCCGCCGTCGGTCATCAGCCGCGGCGGGGCCAGCGGGAAGAAGTAGAAGCCGACGAGGGCGATCCCGGTGGTGACGAACAGCACCGTGCGGGCGGCGACGTAGCGGCCGGGGTGGCTGCGGTAGAGCCAGACCAGCACGCCGATCGTGATGACGAAGTGCAGCGTCGCGTAGTAGTAGTTCATGCCCGTGATGAGCCAGCCGACGCCGTCCACGGCGTGGTTGACCGAGCGCTCGACCGCGACGCCGAGGTTCTGCTCCAGGTCCCAGATCCAGCGGGCGTGCTTCTGGGCTATCGCCGCCTGCTCCGGAACGGCGTTCCGGACGATCGAGTACAGCCAGTAGCTGATGCCGATCAGGGCGAGCTCGAACCAGATCCGCGGCCGGGCCGGCGAGCGGCGCTGGTCGCGGACGCGGTCGCGCAGGGCGGCGGTGCGCGAGCGGACGGCCCGGGTGGCTCCGTCGGGGCCGCCGGACGGGGCCTGGCGAGCTCCGGAACCACCACCGTGCGCCTGGTCGGCGCGCCGCGCGCCGGCTTGCTGGATCTCGGTCGGTTCCCCCATGGACGAGAAGTCTGCCAGACGTCCCGTAGCCGTCCGCTCATCCTCTGGAAGTGGATTCTTCACCGGCTGTCCCCCTTGAGGGTTAGGGGGCGACTCCCACCGGGGTAGGGGGTGAGGTCGGGTCTGGTGCTTACCGGTGGGACTGGCATACGTCCCATTGTCACGCCGACCGGTGCGGGGCGCGCAATCGGGGTGCCCGAGGCGTGCGCGGATCGGTCGTGCGCTGCACTTTCCCGGCACGAAACCATTTCTGCATCTTGCTGAAACATATTGCAGGCCGCTAGCTTCCAGGGAACTCGACCGCCCCTTCCCCTAAGGGAGCCCTCAGTGGCCGATACGCCGCTCAGCCCCCGGCGGAGCACCCCACGACGCAGACCCGGCCGCACGGCCGTCCTGCTCGCCGCCGCACTGACCGCCGCCACCCTCGGCGGCGCCCCCGCGGCCCTCGCCGCCGCCCCGCCCGCCCCGCCGTCGGACGCCGCACTGGCGGCCACCGCCGGGCGGCACGACCTCACCCGCGAGCAGTACTACTTCGTCCTGCCCGACCGCTTCGCCAACGGCGACCAGGCCAACGACACCGGCGGCATCACGGGCGGGCGGCTGGACAACGGCTTCGACCCCGCCGACAAGGGCTTCTACCACGGCGGCGACCTGGCCGGCCTGATCCAGAAGCTCGACTACATCCAGAACCTCGGCACCACCGCGATCTGGATGGCGCCGATCTTCAAGAACAAGCCCGTGCAGGGCACGGGGGACCAGGCGTCCGCCGGCTACCACGGCTACTGGATCACCGACTTCACCCAGGTCGACCCGCACTTCGGTACCAACGACCAGCTGAAGGAGCTGATAGCCAAGGCGCACGCCCGCGGCATCAAGGTCTTCTTCGACGTCATCACCAACCACACCGCCGACGTCATCGACGACGCCGAGCAGCAGCACGCCTACCGCTCGACCGGCGCCTACCCGACGCTCGACGCCGACGGCAACCCGGTCGACGAGACGGCCGTGGCCGACAGCGGAGCCCCCTGGCCGAAGATCACCAAGGACTCCTTCCCCTACACCCCGGTCTTCCGCACCCCCGCCGACGCGACCGCCAAGAGCCCGTCCTGGCTCAACGACCCGTCGCTCTACCACAACCGCGGCGACTCGACCTTCGTCGGCGAGTCCGCGACCGAGGGCGACTTCAGCGGGCTCGACGACCTCGACACCCAGAACCCCCGCGTGGTGAAGGGCTTCGAGAAGGTCTACGAGCAGTGGGTGAAGGACGCCGGCGTGGACGGCTTCCGGATCGACACCGTCAAGCACGTCAACATGGCCTTCTGGCAGCAGTGGGCGCCGGCGCTCAAGGACTTCGCCGCCAAGCAGGGCAACAAGAAGTTCTTCATGTTCGGCGAGGTCTACTCCGGCGACCCGGCGGTCACCTCGCCGTACGTCACCAAGGGCCGGCTCCAGGCCACGCTCGACTTCCCGTTCCAGGGCGCCGCGCGCTCGTACGTCTCGCAAGGCGGCTCGGCGAAGAACCTCGCCGACGTCTACGGCCAGGACTACCGCTACACCAGCGCCGACACCGACGCGTACGAGCTGCCGACCTTCCTCGGCAACCACGACATGGGCCGCTTCGGCTCCTTCCTCCTCGCCGACAACCCGGGCGCCGACGACACCACCCTCCTGAAGAAGGACCGGCTCGGCAACGAGCTGCAGTTCCTCACCCGCGGGCAGCCCGTCGTCTACTACGGCGACGAGCAGGGCTTCACCGGCGCGGGCGGCGACAAGGACGCCCGGCAGGACATGTTCGCCTCGCGGACGGCGTCCTACAACGCCGACCGCGTGCTCGGCGGCGCCCCTGGACCGGCCGACCGGTACGGGCAGGGCGGCGAGCTCTACCAGGGCATCGCCGGCCTCGCCAAGCTGCGCCGCGACAACCCGGCGCTCGCCGACGGCGCCCAGATCGAGCGGTACGCCGCCGACGGCGCGGGCGTGTACGCGTTCTCCCGGATCGACGCCGGGCAGCAGGTCGAGTACCTGGTGGCGGTCAACAACGCCACCGAGGCGAAGACGGTCACCCTGGACACGTTCTCCGCCGGGATGGGCTTCGACCGCATCTACCCGTCGGCGGGGGAGCACCTGACCAGCGGCGCCGACCGCAAGGCGACCGTCACCGTGCCCGCGCTGTCGTCCGTCGTCTACAAGGCGGGCGCCAGGCTCGCGCCGGTCGCCGCCGCGCCGCAGCTCTCGGTGCAGCCGCCCGCGGACGGCTCGACCGGGCTCGTGACGATCGGCGCGAAGACGGACGGCGGCTTCAACCGCGTCACGTTCACCGGGCAGATCGGCGACGGGCCCTGGCAGACGCTCGGCACCGCCGACACCGGGAAGTACGCCGTCACCCAGGACCTGAGCGCCGTCGCCCCCGGCACGGTCGTCCGCTACAAGGCCGTCGTGCAGGACTCCAGTGGGCACCTGCGCTCCGCCACCGCGAGCTTCACCACCGGCACCCCGGCGCCCAAGCCCGTACCCACGGCCACCGCGCGCCCGTACGCCGTCGTGCACTACAACCGGCCGGACGGGAACTACGACGGCTGGAACCTCTACGCCTGGGGCGACCTCGCGGACGGCGAGTCGACCCAGTGGCCGGCCGGGCACGGCTTCACCGGCCGGGACGCGTACGGCGCCTTCGCGTACGTGCGGCTCAAGCCGGGCGCGTCGGACGTCGGGTTCATCGTCGAGAAGGACGGCGTCAAGGATGTCGACGCCGACCGGCACATCGACGTGGGCAGCACCGGCGAGGTCTGGGTCAAGCAGGGCGACCCGGCCGTGCGGACCACCGACCCCGGCCCGACGAGCACCCCGCCGGCCGGTACCGCCGTCATCCACTACAACCGGGCCGACGGCGCCTACGACGGCTGGGGCCTGCACGACTGGACCGGCGCCGCGAACCCCACCGACTGGGGCAAGCCGCTGATGCCGGCCCGCCGCGACGCCTTTGGCGACGTCTTCGAGGTGCCCCTCGCCCCCGGGGCGACCAGCCTCAGCTACATCCTCCACAACGGCAACGACAAGGACCTCCCGGGCGACCAGTCGCTGGACTTCGCGGTCAACGGCCGGGAAGTGTGGATCCTCGGCGGCCGCGAGGGCTACCTCCTGCCCCAGAACGCCGCCGCCTCCTCGCAGTTGGACCCCGGCACCGCCAAGGCGCAGTGGATCGACGCGAAGACCGTCGTCGTCCCCGCGAACTACGGCGCCGCCGACGCGGCGCTCGCCGGCGGCACCAGCGCCCAGCTCGTCTACGACCCCGCGGGCGGCATCCGCGCCGACAAGGGCGTGCTGACCAAGCCGGGCAAGTGGATCCGGCTCACCCCCGCCCAGGGCGGGCTGACCGACGTGCAGAAGGCCAAGTTCCCGCACCTGGCGGGCTACCGGGCCTTCACCGTGGATGCCCGGGACGCCGCGCGCGTGCCCGCCGCGCTGCGCAGCCAACTGCTGTTCACCGAACACCTGCCGAGCGGGGCCGCGTTGGCCGCGACCGGCGTGCAGATCCCGGGCGTGCTGGACGACTTGTACGCGGGGAAGGCCGGCCGGGTGGACTTCGGCCCGGCCTACTACGACGGCAAGGTCGCGCTGTCCGTGTGGGCGCCGACCGCGCAGGACGTGTCCGTCCAGGTCTTCGACAGCGCCACCGGGGGCACTCCCAGGACGCTGCCGCTGAAGCCGGACGACGAGACCGGTGTGTGGGAAGTCGTCCGCGACAAGGCCGAGTTGGACGGCAAGTACTACCTGTACCAGGTGAAGGTCTGGGCGCCCTCGGTGCAGCAGACCGTCGTCAACACCGTCACCGACCCGTACTCGGTCGCGCTGTCCGCCGACTCCAGGCGCAGCCTGGTGGCGAACCTCGACGCCAAGGAGCTCAAGCCCGCGGGCTGGGAGGACCAGAACGTCCCGGCGGCCGTCCCGCCGGCGAAGCAGCGGATCCAGGAGCTGCACGTCCGCGACTTCTCGGTCGAGGACGCCACCGTCCCCGCCGCCGAGCGCGGCACCTACCTGGCGTTCACCGAGTCGAACTCGGCCGGGATGCAGCACCTGCGCGACCTCGCCAAGGCCGGTGTGACCACGGTCCACCTGCTGCCGACCTTCGACATCGCGTCCATCCCGAAGGACAAGGCCGGGCAGAAGCTGCCGCCCTGCGACCTCAAGTCCCTTCCGCCGGACGGCCCGAAGCAGCAGGAGTGCGTGGCCGCCGTCGCCGCGGACGACGCGTACAACTGGGGGTACGACCCGCTGCACTACAACGTGCCGGAGGGCACGTACGCCACGGACCCGACCGGGACCGCCCGCACGGTGCAGTTCCGGCGGATGGTGCAGGCCATGCACGAGGCCGGGCTGCGCGTCGTGCTGGACGTCGTCTTCAACCACACCGCCGCCAGCGGCCAGGACGGGAACTCGGTGCTGGACCGGGTGGTGCCCGGCTACTACCAGCGGCTGGACGCCAACGGCAAGGTGACGACGGACAGTTGCTGCTCCGACACCGCGCCCGAGCACGCCATGATGAACCGGCTCGTCGTCGACTCGGTCACGCTGTGGGCGCGCGAGTACCGCGTCGACGGCTTCCGCTTCGACCTGATGGGCCTCGACCCGAAGTCGACCATGCTCGACGTGCAGGCCGCGCTGCGGAAGATGACGCCGGACTCGGACGGCGTCGACGGGAAGAACGTCTTCCTGTACGGCGAGGGCTGGAACTTCGGCACGGTGGCCAACGACGCCCGGTTCGTCCAGGCCACCCAGGCCAACATGGCCGGCACCGGCATCGCGACCTTCGACGACCGGATGCGCGACGCCGCCCGCGGCGGCAACTTCATGCTCGGCTCCGCGCCGCAGCAGGGCTTCGCCTCGGGCCTGTACACCGACCCGAACGGCTCGCCCGCCAACGGCACCCCCGACCAGCAGAAGGCCCGGCTCCTGCACGAGATGGACCAGCTGAAGGTCGGGCTGACCGGCAACCTGGCCGGCTACGCGTTCACCGACAGCTCCGGCAAGCCCGTCACCGGCGCCCAGGTCGACTACAACGGCGCCCCGACCGGGTACGCGAGCAGGCCGGGCGAGGCGGTGGAGTACGTGGACGCCCACGACAACACCGACCTGTTCGACGCCCTCGCCTACAAGCTGCCCACCGGCACCGCCCCCGCCGACCGGGCCCGGATGCAGGCGCTCGGGCTCTCGCTCACCGCGCTCACCCAGGGCGCCGGCTTCGCCCAGGCGGGCAGCGACCTGCTGCGCTCGAAGTCGCTCGACTCGAACTCCTACAACTCGGGCGACTGGTTCAACGCGATCCACTGGAGTGCCGCGGACGGCAACGGCTGGGGCCGCGGCCTGCCGATGGCGGCGGACAACAAGGAGCTCTGGCCGACGGCCCAATCGCTCCTGGCCAACCCGAAGCTGACCGTCGGCGCGGACGACATCCGGGCGACCACGGCGCAGTTCCAGGACTTCCTGCGGATCAAGCGGTCCTCGCCGCTGTTCTCCCTGCCGACCCTCGCCGACGTCCAGCAGCGGCTGTCCTACCCGCTCTCCGGCACCGCCGCCGAGACGCCCGGGGTGATCACCCTGCACCTGGACGGCACCGGTCTGGCCGGCGCCGAGAAGGGTGTCACCGTGGTCTTCAACGCCACGCCCACGGCGCAGAGCCAGACGGTCTCCGCGCTGAAGGGGACGGCCCAGGCGCTGCACCCCGTCCAGGCGGGCGGCGCGGACCCGGTGATCAAGCAGTCCGGCTTCGACGCCGCGACCGGCACGTTCACCGTGCCCGGCCGCACCGTGGCGGTGTTCGTCCAGGGCTGACGACCTCCGACTCCCGGGCCCGGTACCGCCGTTGTGGCGGTGCCGGGCCCGGGTCCGTTCGGGGTCCGTACCGGGCTCGTGCCGGGTTCGTTCCCGGGGCCGCTCGAAATGGCCGGAACCGCGCGGTGGCACGGCCGGAATGGTGACGTGTCGGGCCCCGCGGACGCTGCGCCCCGGCCGGGCGGTCCGACGTCGGCCTGAGCGCTGGTCAGTGCCGGTGCGGGGGACCCGAACAATTTGGCGCTCATGAAAACCGTTGTTGTAAGTGCCTTTACCTGTAACGCGGTTGAAGCACTTCGCGATTGCCCGGTGCGGACTCGAATCGGCCAAACCATGGCATGCATCTGTCATTAACGGCTCATTTGCTGCCACGATTCCCCCTGCTGCGGACGAGGGACCCCCCAACTCTCCCTCCCCGCGGCGGCTTTCCCCGTGCGCACCTCTGCACGCACCGCACACCTGCACTCCTCTGCACCTGACTCTGTGAGCACCGCTGCACCCCTGGCGCACACCGCCGCCGGGGGCCCCCACTGCGCCGCAACCCCGCGGCCCAGGTCGCCCTCCACCGTGCGCACACCCGCGCCGGTCGGTTAAGGAGTCCGCATGTCCCGCTACGCCCACGCCCGGAAGGCGGCGGTCGTCATGGCCGCCACCACCGCGCTGCTGGTGACCGGCATCCCGGTCATCGCCCAGGCGGCCGCCCCCGACGCGCCGACGGTCGTCGCCCAGCAGCTCTCCGCCCGTGCGGAGCTCCTCTCGTCGGCGAACCAGCAGGCCGCGAGCCTCGCCCAGAGCATCGGGCTGAGCGGCCAGGAGAAGCTCGTCGCCAAGGACGCCGTCCAGGACACCAACGGCGACCGCCACCTGCGGTACGAGCGCACCTACGCCGGCCTCCCGGTCCTCGGCGGCGACCTGGTCGTCCACCAGACCGCGGCCGGCGCCACGAAGGGCGTGACCAAGGCCAGCGACGCCGTCCTGGCGGGCCTGGACACCACCCCCGCGCTCGCCGCGCCGAAGGCCCAGGAGAGCGCGCTGGCCGCCGAGTCGGGCGCCGCACTGGAGGCCGCACCGCGCCTGGTGGTCTTCGCCGCCAAGGGCACCCCGCGGCTCGCGTACGAGACCGTCGTCACCGGCAAGGGCGACGACGGCACGCCGAGCCGCCTGCACGTCGTCACCGACGCGGCGACCGGCGAGGTGCTCGGCAAGAACGAGACCATCGAGACCGGCACCGGCACCGGCGTGTACGTCGGCAACGTGCCGCTCACCACGACCCAGAGCGGCGGGCAGTACCAGCTCAAGGACGGCACCCGCGGCGGCCAGTACACGACCAACATGAGCAACGGCACGTCCGGCAACGGCACGCTGTACGCCAAGTCCACCGACACGTGGGGCAACGGCCAGGCCAGCAACGGCGAGTCCGCGGCCGTGGACGCCCAGTACGGCGTCGCCGCGACCTGGGACTTCTACAAGAGCGCCTTCAACCGCAACGGCATCCGCAACGACGGTGTCGGCGCGTACAGCCGCGTCCACTACGACAACAACTACGTGAACGCGTTCTGGGACGACTCCTGCTTCTGCATGACCTACGGGGACGGCTCCGGCAACACCCACCCGCTCACCGCGCTCGACGTGGCCGGCCACGAGATGACGCACGGCGTCACCGCCGCGACCGCCGCGCTCAACTACTCCGGTGAGTCCGGCGGCCTCAACGAGGCCACCTCCGACATCATGGGCAAGATGGTCGAGTGGAACGCCAACCTGGCCTCCACCCCGCCGAACTACTTCATCGGCATCCAGCTCAACATCAACGGCAACGGCACCCCGCTGCGCTACATGGACCAGCCCTCCAAGGACGGCTCCTCGGCGGACTCGTGGTACTCGGGCGTCGGCAACCTGGACGTCCACTACTCGTCCGGCGTCGCGAACCACTTCTTCTACCTGCTGTCGGAGGGCAGCGGCGCGAAGAGCATCAACGGGTTCAACTACAACAGCCCGACGGCCAACAACGTCACGGTCGCGGGCATCGGCCGGGACAAGGCCAAGCAGATCTGGTACAAGGCGCTCACCGCCTACATGACCTCGACCACCGACTACGCCGCCGCGCGCACGGCGACGGTCAGCGCGGCCACCGACCTCTACGGCGCGAACAGCAACGAGGTCTACCAGGTGGGCCTCGCGTGGGCGGGCGTCAACGTCGGCCAGGCGCCGCCGAACCCGGGCGGCGTCAGCGTCACCAACCCGGGCAGCCAGTCCACCGCGCTGAACGGCTCGGTGAACCTGCAGATCCAGGCCTCGGGCGGCACTGCGCCGCTGTCGTACGCCGCCACCGGCCTGCCCACCGGCCTGTCGATCAACTCCTCGACCGGTGTGATCTCCGGCACGGCCTCCACCGCGGGCAACTACAACACGACCGTCACGGTCACCGACGCGGGCGGCAAGACCGCGACGACCAGCTTCTCCTGGGCCGTCTCCGGCGGTGGCGGCGGCTGCACGCCGGCGCAGCTGCTGGGCAACGCGGGCTTCGAGACGGGTTCGGCGGCGCCGTGGACGGCGTCGAGCGGTGTGATCGACAACAGCGCGTCGCAGGCGGCGCACGGCGGCAGCTGGAAGGCGTGGCTGGACGGCTACGGCTCGGCGCACACGGACACGCTGTCGCAGACGGTGACGATCCCGGCGGGCTGCAAGGCGACGCTGAGCTTCTGGCTGCACATCGACACCGCGGAGACGGGTACGACGGCGTACGACAAGCTGGCGGTGTCGGTCAACGGGACCACGCTGAAGACGTACAGCAACGTGGACGCGGCGGCCGGCTACCAGCAGCGGACCTTCGACCTGTCGGCGTACGCGGGCAAGAGCGTCACGCTGAAGTTCACCGGCACCGAGGACGCCTCGCTGCAGACGAGCTTCGTGATCGACGACACCTCCATCCAGACCGGCTGACCTTCGGTCGGTAGGCGGGGCCCGGCAGCCGAGGCGGCTGCCGGGCCCTCGTCGTGTCCCGGTTCTCCGACGGCTGCGGCTACTGATGCGGAAACGTTTCGTCCCGTGCCTTGACGGTGTCTCCCGGTGGCTCTAGGTTCGCTGCAAGTTTCCGGCAAGTTACAGAAACTTCCTGCACCTTGGCTGCCCCACCCCAGCCGCCCCCCTTGGAGACGACGTGGTCACCACCGCCCCCACCCTCCCCCGGCCTTCGGCCGGGAGGACCCGCCGGCCCGCCCGCGCGGCCGGAGCGCTCGCCGCCTCGGCGGCGCTGGCGCTCTCGTTCACCGCGGGCCTCGGCGCCCCCACCGCCCAGGCCGCCCCGCCCGCCGACAACGGCAAGGACGTCACCGCGACCCTCTTCGAGTGGCGCTTCGACTCCGTCGCCCAGGCCTGCACCAGCACCCTCGGCCCGAAGGGCTACGGGTTCGTCGAGGTCTCACCGCCCCAGGAGCACATCCAGGGCCCGCAGTGGTGGACCTCCTACCAGCCGGTCAGCTACCGGATCGCCGGACGGCTCGGCGACCGGACCTCGTTCAAGAACATGGTCGACACCTGCCACGCGGCCGGCGTCAAGGTCGTCGCCGACACGGTGATCAACCACATGACGGCCGGCTCGGGCACCGGCACCGGCGGCACCGCCTACACGAAGTACAACTACCCCGGCGTCTACCAGGACCAGGACTTCCACACCTGCCGCCAGCCGGTCAGCAACTACCAGGACCGCACCAACGTGCAGGACTGCGAGCTGGTCAACCTCGCCGACCTGGACACCGGCAGCGCGTACGTCCAGCAGACCATCGCGCACTACATGGACGACCTGGCCTCGCTCGGCGTCGACGGCTACCGGATCGACGCCGCCAAGCACATCGCCGCCTCCGACCTGGCCGCGATCAAGGCCAAGATGGCCAACCCCAACGCCTTCTGGGTGCAGGAGGTGATCTACGGCGCGGGCGAGCCGATCCAGCCGTCCGAGTACACCGGCAACGGCGACGTCGACGAGTTCCGCGTCGGCACCGACCTCAAGCGCGTCTTCACCGGTGACAAGCTCGCCAACCTCAACGGCTGGGGCGCCTCCTGGGGCTACCTGCCGAGCGGCCAGGCGCGCAGCTTCATCGACAACTGGGACACCGAGCGCAACGGTTCGACCCTCAACTACACCTACGGGAACACCTACACGCTGGCCAACGTGTTCCTGCTCGCCTCGACCTACGGCTCGCCCAACGTCTACTCCGGCTACGCGTTCACCAACAACGACGACGGCCCGCCCAACGGCGGCACCGTGAACGCCTGCTACCAGGACGGCTGGAACTGCACCCACGCCTGGCGGCAGATCGCCAACATGGTCGGCTTCCGCAACGCCGTCGCCGGCACCGGCGTCACCGACTGGTGGTCCAACGGCAACAACGCGATCGCCTTCGGCCGCGGCAACCGGGGCTACGTCGCGATCAACCACGAGACCGGCGCGATCACCCAGACCTTCCAGACCGGCCTGCCCGCCGGCACCTACTGCGACGTCCAGCACGGCGACCCGCAGCCGGGCGGTGGCTGCACCGGCCCGACCTACCAGGTCGGCGCGAACGGGCAGTTCACCGCGACGGTCGGCGCGGGCGACGCGGTCGCGCTGTACGTCCAGCCCGGGACGAACGCCTCCGGCGCCTCGTTCAACGTCAACGCGACGACCTCGTACGGCCAGAACGTCTACGTCGTCGGCGACAACCCGGCGCTGGGCGCCTGGGACCCGGCCAAGGCGCTGCCGCTCTCGTCCTCCGGCTACCCGGTCTGGTCGCTGGCGCTGTCCCTGCCGGCCGGCACGTCCTTCCAGTACAAGTACGTCCGCAAGGACGCGAGCGGGGCGGTGACCTGGGAGTCCGGCACCAACCGGACGGCGACGGTGCCCTCCTCGGGGACGGTCGCGCTGAACGACACCTGGCGGCCGTAGCGGGTCGGGGATCCCCGTCGGCCGCGTCAGCGCGGTGTGACGGGGATCCCTCCTGCGGGTGGACCGACTGTTTCAAACCCCCGTTTCGGGCGAAAGCGCTGACACCATCGCGGGATGAGCACCACCCCCGTCGTCCTCGACGTCGAACTCTGCGGCGGGCGTTGGGACGGCCACCGCAAACGCGTCAACGCCGCCGCCCCGCCGCCCTCGCTGCGCATGCTCCTGCGGGTCCGGCTGCCCAGCGCCGAGAGCGGCGAGTACTGGCCCACCACCAGCGTCTACCGGCTGGGCGGGGAGGGCGGGGAGCTGCGCTACCGCCACTCGCACGACGAGTGACGAGTGACGCGTGACGTGACAGTGGTGGGTCAGCCGCGTCCGATGTACGGCATCGCGGTCGCCATCACCGTCGCGAACTGCACGTTCGCCTCCAGCGGCAGCGCCGCCATGTGCCGCACCGTGCGCGCGACGTCGGCCACGTCCATCGTCGGCTCCGGCGCGATCCGCCCGTCCGCCTGCCGCACCCCGGCGCTCATCGCCGCCGTCATATCGGTGGCCGCGTTGCCGATGTCGATCTGCCCGCAGGCGATCCGGTACGGGCGGCCGTCCAGCGAGAGCGACTTGGTCAGCCCGGTGACGGCGTGCTTGGTCGCGGTGTAGGCGATCGAGTGCGGGCGCGGGACGTGCGCGGAGATCGAGCCGTTGTTGATGATCCGGCCGCCCTGCGGGTCCTGGGCCTTCATCTGCCGGAAGGCGGCCCGGGCGCAGAGGAAGGCGCCGGTCAGGTTGAGGTCGACGACCGCGCGCCAAGCGTCCACCGCCAGTTCGTCCACCGGGACGGCCGGGCCGAAGCCGCCCGCGTTGTTGAACAGCAGGTCCACCCGGCCGAAGCGCTCGGCGGCGGCCGCGAACAGCGCGTCCACCGCCGCCGGGTCGGTGACGTCGGTCGGCACGACGGCGGCCGGGCCGCCGGCCAGCCGGGCGGTCTCCCGCAGCGGCTCCTCGCGGCGCCCGGCCAGGACCAGCCGCCAGCCGGCGGCGCCCAGCTCGACCGCGACGGCCCGGCCGACCCCGCTGCCGGCTCCGGTGACGACGGCGGTCCCGGTGACGACGGCGGTCCCGGTGCCGGCGGCGGTTCCGGTGTCGGCGGCGGTCTGCTGGGACATGGCGGCGCTCCTCGTTCTCGGGTCCGAGCCGGCTCGGTTCTGAGCCGATCGTCGCCGATCGGCGGGGCCGCCGTCACTGGTGCAAGGACCCAAAGATCGCGTCGCTCGGCGCATTGTCCGCTGTGTACCCCGCCGTCCGGCGGGGGCCGCACGGGACATGTGAGGGGTTTTACCTGATCGCGAACAAACATTGGATTTCCGGTGGCCGACGCGCAACCGGCCCGCCCCGGCCCACGTCATAAGATCGCAGGACGGCGCGCTGCGGCGAGCCGCACTTCCGGGGGCCGCGCCGAGGCGCCCCCGGGCCTGTCCGGCCCCACCCGGGGGCCGCCGCCCGGCCAGCCGGCCCGGGCGCGTCATCGGTCGGAGAGTCCTCACCGTGCTTAGGCAGTCGTCCCGTTCCCGCGCCGTCCTGACCGGTGCCGCCGTGCTCACCCTGGCTGCCTCGCTCGCCGCCTGCGGGAGCTCCGGTGGCGGGAAGGGGGACAGCGCCAAGGCGGCCGGCACCCCGAGCGCGGCCGGCACGAGCTCGGTCCCCGGCGACCCGGCCGCCGCCACCGGCGCCCCCGCGCCGACCGGCGCGGCCCCGGCCTCGGGCGGCAAGGTCCAGATGCCGACCGGCCAGCCCTCGCTGACCAAGGTCCGCGACACCGCCGCCGGCCCGATCATGATGACCAAGCTGGCCGGCCCGAAGTCCGGCGTCACCGGTCAGGTGTGGGTCTGGCTGCCGCCCGAGTACAACGACCCCAAGTACGCGAAGACCGGCTTCCCGGTGCTCACCCTCTACGCGGGCGGCCAGAGCAACGGCTACAACACCTGGACCGACAACCAGCTGCCGATCCAGGAGGAGGACGAGCAGCTGGTCAAGGCCGGCAAGGCCCACCCGTTCATCATGATCATGCCGGTGCAGAACTTCAACAGCGACGAGAACAACGCGCTGGACTGCTCCGACATCCCCGGCCAGCCCAAGATGGCGACCTGGATGGCCCAGGACATCCCGGACTGGGTCCGCGCCAACTTCCGCACCCTGAAGGGCCGCGACAGCTGGGGCATCATGGGCGCCTCCACCGGCGGGTTCTGCAGCGCCAAGCTCTCGCTCCAGTACCCCGACGTGTACAAGGCCGCCGTCCCGATCGACGGCTACTTCATCCCGGACTCCCACTTGTGGAAGGGCCACGACGCCGAGCGGATGGCCAACAACCCCGACGTACTGGTCACCCAGGGCAAGGCCGACGTGAAGATGCTGGTCACCGCCGGCGGCGCCAACGGTTACGAGAAGGGCGTGGTCAAGAGCTGGGTGGCCAAGGCCGCCCCGCCGGTCGCCATCGAGTACTACGAGCAGCCCGGCGGCAAGCACCTGACCTCGGACTTCAAGAAGATGATCCCGGACACGCTGCAGTGGCTCACCAAGAACCTGGCGGGCCCGGCGGCCGACTGACGCCGTCCGTGCGGACACACCGACCGCCGGTGCGGGGGAGCGATCCCCGGCACCGGCGGTTCTTTTCATCCGGCACTCTCCCCGGCCGTGCGGCACCGCCGTCGGCCGGGCCGCGCAAAAGGCTGTGACCTGCGCGTCAATCGGACATTGATTCACCTCTGATCGACTGCACGCACAGTGAACGGGGCCGCCTTCCGGGGGCCGTGATCCGCACGACCCGCCGATTCGTGAAGAGAGTGCCATGCCGATCCACCTGCTGCCGCCGCCGTCCGCCACCGCACCCGAGCGGACCGAGGACGAGGAGCCACAGGCGGTCCGCTTCGCCGGGCTGCGGTTGGTGCACGCCGCGCTGCGCCGCGACCTCGCCCGCCTGCCCAACGCGCTGCGGCTGCTGCAGCCCGGCGAGGACGCCAAGGGCGAGGCGCTGCTGCGGCACTGGGACTTCGTGACGGCGATGCTGACCTGCCACCACGAGCAGCAGGACACCCGGATCTGGCCGATCGTGCGCCGCTTCGCGCCCGAGCTGCGGCTGCTGCTCAACTGGCTGGAGGCGGACCACCACAACCTCGACCACTCGTTCACCCGGGTCACCACGCTGGTCCGGATCGCCAGCCGGGACACCGGGAGCGTCTGGCCGGTGGCGTACGCGATCGAGGACCTGGCGGCCCGGCTGGAGACGCACCTGCGGATCGAGGAGCGCCAGCTGCTCCCGCGGATGGCCGGGGTGTTCGCCGACAACTCGCGGGTCGGCGGCCTGCCCGAGCTGCTGGCCCTGCTGCGCTCGGCCGACGGCCCGGGCTCGGCCGACGCGTTGGCCTGGCTGCTGGAGGGCGTGGAGCCGTCCGTCGTCGACCGGCTGCTGGCCGAGTGCGACGACGACGTGGCCCGCTCCTGGCCGCACTGGCGGGCGACCTACGAGCGCTGCACCTCGCCGCTGTGGGGGCCGGTGGGCGACTGGGGGATCCTTCCCGACTGAGCCCGGGGCCCTTTCGCAGGCCGTCGATCTACGCGCGTGGCAGTGTCACGGGCATATGCGGTGACCCGCGTGCGGGCCCCGGCGCAGGCGGGGCACGCGTGGGCAGGCGGGGGTAGGCGGGGCACGCGTGGGCATGCGGGGCACGCCTGGGCAGGCGCGGGCATGCGGGGCACGCGTGGGCGGCTACTCCGGCAGGCGGTTCAGCCACTCCAGCGGGGCGACCAGGATCGCCCTGTCCGGCGAGCCGTCCCACTCCACCGACAGGCCCTCCGCCGTCAGCGCGGCCACCACCTCCCGCCCGATCCCCACCGTCCGGAGCGCCGCCGCGTCCGCCGAGCCCTCCCCGTCCGGCCCGTCGGCCGCCCGGAATCCGCCGTAGCGCAGCATCAGACCCTGCCCGGCGGCGGCGCGTTCGGTGTCCTGCTGGTGGAAGAACACGAAACCGCGCGAGTTCTCGTCGGCCTCGTCGCCGATCTCCGCGTAGCCGCAGCTCGCGCAGCAGGTGAAGTCCATCGCCGCGACGACGCCCTCCCCCTCCAGAGCGTCGAAGGCCGCGCCCAGCCGGTCCACGTCGGTGACCTCGGGCCAGCCGGCCTGCTCGGCCAGCCGCTCCTCCCAGAGCGGAGCCACGATCAGCTCCGCCTCCTCCTCCGTCAGCCCCTGGTCGTCGAGGAGTTCGGCCAGGGACCCGGCTATCTCGTCCGGCTCCTGGAAGCCGCACCGGATCAACTCGCGGGCCCGGTCACGGGCTTCGCTGAGCACCTCGGGGTCGAGCTCGGGCATCGGCGTCTCCTGCGTCATGCCCGCATCCTCGCACCCGCCACCGACAGCGCCCCGGTCGCACGGGCCTGCTACCGTCCCGGCGGTGACCTCGCTGCTGCAACCCCCGCTGATCACCCGCCTGCTGGCCGCCGACCGCATCCTCGTCGCGGGCGCCGGCGGCGGCTTCGACGTCTACGCCGGCCTCCCCATCGCGCTCGCCCTGCGCGCCGCCGGCAAGGAGGTGCACCTGGCCAACCTCTCCTTCACCCACCTCTACGGCCTGCCCGGCGAGGTGTGGTTCGAGCCCGACGTGGCCAGGATCGGCCCGGACACCGCGGCCCCCGAGGGCTACTTCCCGGAGCGCACCCTCGCCCGCTGGCTGCACCTGCACGGCATGCCCGACACCGTCTGGGCGTTCCCCTCGGTCGGCGTCCAACCGCTGCGCGACGCCTACCGGCTGCTCATCGGCCACCTGGGCGTCGACGCGGTCCTCCTCGTCGACGGCGGCACCGACATCCTGATGCGCGGCGACGAGGCCGGGCTCGGCACCCCCGAGGAGGACATGGCCAGCCTCGGCGCGGTGGCCGGCCTCACCGAGGTGCCGGAGCGCCTGGTCGCCTGCCTGGGCTTCGGCGTCGACGCCTACCACGGCGTCAACCACTCGCTGGTGCTGGAGAACCTCGCCGCCCTCGACCGGGCCGGCGGCTACCTCGGCGCCTTCTCCGTCCCCCGCGACAGCCGCGAGGGCGCGCTCTACCTGGACGCCGTCGAGCACGCCAGGGCCGCGTTCCCCGAGCACCCCAGCATCGTCAACGGCTCGGTGGCGGCGGCGCTGCGCGGCGAGTTCGGCGACGTCCGCTTCACCGACCGCACCAAGGACGGCGAGCTCTTCGTGAACCCGCTGATGGCGATCTACTTCGGGGTCACGGTCGAGGCCCTGGCCGCCGAGCACCGCTACCTGGACCGGCTCGAACGCACCGTGCTGACGCGGCAGATCAGCACCGTCGTCGGGGAGTTCCAGGACGAGCTGCCGAAGCTGCGCCCGCCCCGGCAGTTCCCGCACTGACCGCTGCGGCTCGCCGGCCCCGCCGTGCGCTCATCCGTGCGCTCATCCGTGGGCTCATCCGTGGGCTCAGCCGTTCGCGAGGCGGAACTCCAGGTTGCCGAACCGGACCTGGTCGCCCGGGCGCACCCGGACACCGCCCGCGATGCGGTGCCCGTTCACGTGGGTGCCGTTGGTCGAGCCGAGGTCGTACAGCACCCAGCCGCCGCCCTCGTGCCGCAGTTCGGCGTGGTGGCGGGAGACCGAGGCGTCGTGCAGCCGCAGCCCGGAGCCGGGGATCCGACCGATCGTCAACTGCGTCGCGCCGGCCTGCGGGAGGTTCAGTCCGGGCAGCCTCTCGATGCGCCAGGCCCGGCCGATCCGCTCGCCGAACGCGGAGATCCGGCCCACCGTCCGCAGCACGAACCGCTCCGCCGGGCCGCCGGTGGGCAGGTCGGCCATCACGGCGTCCAACTCGGCGCGGCTGGTGGCCTGGAGGACGACCTCCATCCGGCCGAGGAAGGTGTCGTGCGAGAGCCGGCCGCTGCCCGCGCCGTCGCGCAGCACCCCGAGGGCCCGGTCCCGTTCGTCCTCGGACGGCCGGACGGCGTGCGTCCGGATCTCAGGCTGCGTCATGTCCCGATTGTCGGCGGCGCCGTGCCCGGCTGTCCAGGTTCCGGCCGCCAGCCGCCCGGTGTTCCCGCCTCCCCCCGGGAAGCAGGACACCACCGGGCGGCCGGCGGTTCCGCCGGCCGGTCAGGATTTCCTGGCGGCGGCCAGGATCTTCTCCGTGGTGTGCAGGAAGCGGGAGGTGACCGAGCCCTGGTAGCGCTTGTCGAACAGGTCGTTGGTGACCCACCTGCCGTCCTTCAGGTGCACCACGACGTACGCGGCGCCGGCGTCCGCCCCGAGCACGTCGTAGTCGCCCTTCGGCGAGGTGTGCGGCGCGGCGAGGTCCGCGGGCAGCGGCTCGGAGAGGAAGGCGATCACCAGCCGGACGTCCGGCGTCACCTCGACGCCCCGGAACGGCTCGGCCGCCAGCAGGGCGGCCACCTCGTCGACCGTGCGCAGCATCACCGGGACGGGGTAGCCGAGCGACTCCGCCAGGTGCCGCTCGATGCGCCGGGTGAGGGCGGCGCGGTCCGGCTCGTCCGTCGTGAAGAACACGTTGCCGGTCTGGATGTACGAGCGGACGCCGGCCAGCCCGAGCTCGGTGAAGAGCGCCCGCAGCCGCTCCATCTTCACGGTGCGGCCGCCGACGTTGATGGCCCGCAGGAACGCGATGTACGTGGTCGTGGTGGTCACCCGGCCAGTCTGGCACCGCCCACCGACAAGGCCTTCGCGGCGGGCGGCGGGCGGGGCGGTTGTCAGCACCCGGTGCCAGACTGGCGCCATGGCTACCTGGCAGGATTTCGAGCAGGAGGCCCCCGACATCGCGCCCCTGGTACGGGCCCGGTTCGAGGCCAACAAGCACCACGTCCTGGCGACGCTGCGCAAGGACGGATCGCCCCGGGTGAGCGGCAGCGAGGTCGACTTCATCGGCGCCGACGCGATGCTCGGGTCGATGTACGGCTCGATGAAGGCCCGCGACCTCCAGCGCGACGGCCGCTTCGCGCTGCACTCGCACCCGGGCGACGAGACCATGGCGGGCGGCGACTCCAAGCTGTCCGGCCGCGCCGTGGAGCTGACCGACGAGGCCGAGCTCACCGCCTACGTCGCCGATCTGCCCGAGCCGCCGCCCGGCCCGTTCCACGCGTTCCGGCTCGACCTGGAGCAGGTGGTGCACACCGGCCTGGCCGACGGCCACCTGTGGGTCTTCAGCTGGCACCCCGGCCGGCCGGTGGAGCGCACCATGCTCCACTGACCGGCCCGGGCGCCGGGCCGCGCTACGGCAGGACGGACTTGACCGCCTCGGGGGTCCGGGCCACGACGGCGTGGCCGTCGTCCGCGGTGATGATCGGGCGCTGGATGAGGATCGGGTGCTCGGCCATCGCCGCGATCCAGCGCGCCCGGTCGCCGGGCTCCTTGGTCCACTGCTTCATCCCGAGGTCCTTGGCGACCTGCTCGTCGATGCGCGTGATGTCCCACGGCTCCAGGCCGAGCCGCTCCAGCACCGCCTCCAGCTCGGCCGCGCTCGGCGGGTCCTCCAGGTAGCGCCGCACGGTGTACTTGGCCCCGGCGGCCTCCAGCTCGGTCAGCGCCGACCGGCACTTGCCGCAGCGGGGGTTGATCCAGATCTCCATGCCGCCCACCCTACCGAGCGCCGCCGTGCCCGACGGACCGCGCTCCGGCCCGGACCGCGGACCCGAACCGGCCGTGCCCCGGGAACTCCCGGGCGCCCGCCGGTGGTTCACGAACCGGAAACAGCGGTCCGGGCCCGGGACACCGGCCGGGGAGGGGAGCAGCGGATGGACGGCGCGGCGATCGTCGAGCACCTTCTGACCAGCGAGGGCAGGGCCGATCCGTACCCGCTGTACGCGCGGGCGCACGAGCTGGGCGGTGCCGCCCCGGCCGGGCCCGGCTTCCTGCTGGCGCTCGGCCACGGCACCGCCGACCGTGTGCTGCGCACCCCCGGCTTCGGCGTCGCCACCCCCGAGATGCAGGCCGGCCTGGCCCCCGAGTTCGCCGAGCACTCCTCGCTGGACCTGTTCGGCCGCTCGATCCTGGAGCGCGAGGCGCCCGACCACGCGCGGGTCCGCTCGCTGATCGCCTCGGTGTTCACCGCCCGCAGGGTCGCCGCGCTGCGGCCGGCCGTCGAGGCCGCGGTCGCCGGGCTGCTCGAGGAGATGGCCGGGGCCGGTGCGGACGGCTCGCCGGTCGACTTCATGGACGCCTTCGCCCACCGGCTCCCGGTCGGCGTGATCTGCGAACTGCTCGGCGTCCCCGAGGGCGACCGCCACCTCTTCCGCGACCTCGCCGCGGACCTCACCGTCGCCCTGGAGTTCGTCCAGGACCCGGCCGAGCTCGACGTCGCCGACGAGGCCGCCGACGAGCTGGCCGGGTACTTCACCGGGCTGGTCGCCGAGCGCCTGCGCCACCCCCAGGACGACCTCGTCACCGACCTCGCCCGGATCGCCGCGGACGACCCCGCGCGCCTGACCGGCCGCGAGCTGCTGGCCAACCTGGTGCTCCTCCTGGTGGCCGGCTTCGAGACCACCACCAACCTGCTCGGCAACGGCCTCGCCCTGCTCTTCCGCCACCCCGGCACGGCCGCCGCCCTGCGGACCGGCGCGCTCTCCCCGGCCGCCTTCACCGAGGAGGTGCTGCGCTACGACGCACCGGTCCAGCTGACCTCGCGGATCGCGCTCGCCGAGGGCCTCACCGTCGACGACCTGCCCGCGCCGCCCGGCAGCACGGTGCTCGTCATGATCGGCGCCGCCAACCACGACCCGGCCCGCTACGACCGCCCGGAGGTCTTCGACCCGACCCGCACCGGCAGCCAGCCGCTCAGCTTCGGCGCCGGGCCGCACTTCTGCCTGGGCTCCCGGCTGGCCCGCCTGGAGTCCGAGATCGCGGTCGCGGCCGTGCTCGACCGCTTCCCCCGGCTCGCCCCGGGCGGCGTGCCCACCCGTCGCGACCGCCTGGTCCTGCGCGGCTACGAGACGCTCCCGGTCACCGTCTGCTGACCCCCGCCGGGGCCGGTCACCCTCCGCCGACAGGCCCTGCGCCGACCGGCCCGCCGCCGACCGGCCCTCCGCCCGTCACCCTCCGCCGCCCGCCCCTGACCGCACGCATCCGGGACGTTCGACCATTCGTGGCGGGGTCCACCGTGGTGGAGCATGGAGGGACGAACCGGGTCATTCCGCCCGGTGGTCCAGGAGGTTCCCGCCGTGCCCGCAGCGCCCCGCCCGCCGTTCCGGGCGGCCGTGGAATCCAGGGTGCCGCGTTGGGTGCCCTGGCTCCCCGTCCTGCTGCTCGTCCTGGACCTCCTCACCGAGGCGATCGTCCCGGACGCCGTCGCCGCCGGGTTCCTGCTCACCGCGCTGCCCGTCGTCGCGGCGTTCAGCTACGGCCCGGCGGTGACCGCCGCGACCACCGTCGGCTCGGTCGCCCTCCAGCTCGTCCTCGCCCTGCGGGCCGGCCACATCGACGAGCAGCACCACGTCTGGGTGTACATCGCGACGCTGCTCTCCGGAGTGATGGGCACCGCCCTGTCCTGGCAGCGGATCCGGCAGAACCGCAACCTGCTGCACGCCCGTACCGTCGCCGAGACGCTCCAGCGCACCGTGCTGCGCCCGGTCCCGGACCGCGCCGGCGGCCTGCGGGTGGCCGGCCTCTACCGCCCGGCCCAGGCCGAGGTGCTGGTCGGCGGCGACCTGTACGAGGTGTGCGACACCCGCTTCGGCGTGCGGGTGCTGCTCGGCGACGTCCGCGGCAAGGGCCTCGGCGCGGTACGGACGGTGGCGGACGTGCTGGGCGCCTTCCGGGCCACCGCGCACGACACCCCCGACCTGGTCGAGATCGCCGACCAGCTGGACCGCGCGGTGCTCCGTGACGCCGCCGACCGCGGCGACGACGAACTGTTCGCCACCGCCGTCCTGCTGCAGTACCGCCCGGGCTCCGACTGCGTGGAGATCGTCAACCGCGGCCACACCACCCCGCTGCTGCTCGCCGGCCGCACCATCACCCCGATCGCCTGCCCCGACGAACTCCCGCTCGGCCTCGGCAACCTGGCGCCCGCCGACGAGCACGGCAAGCCCACCGCCGTGGCCCTGCCGCCGGGCAGCACCGTCCTGCTCTACACCGACGGCGTCAGCGAGGCCCGCGACGCCACCGGCACGTTCTACCCCCTGGCCCCACGCCTCGCCGCCCTCGGCACGACGTCCCCGGACCGAGTGGTCGCCTTCCTCGCCCAGGACGTCCACGAGTACGCCGGCCTCCTCGCCGACGACCTCGCCCTCCTGGCCCTCACCCCCGAGCCCACCTGACCCGGGCCGGGCTCCGTACCGCGCGTGTCCTCTGCTTCGGCTTTCGGTCACCAGAGGCCGTGTTCGAGCCAGTCATGCAGGATCGTGGATCCTCAACTGCCCATCCGTACAATCCTGTTGGTGTCGGCGCCGTGCGCCTGCCCCGGAACTTCCAGCGTCCCGCCCGATGCTGTCACCGCACCGATCGTGCACCCGCCAATACCGAGCCTCCACTGCGTGTCTTCCGTCCGCATCGTGTGAAACGCCGAGGTAGGGAGTCCTCATCGTGCCCTCTTTGCTGCACTACGCCGTCGTCACGGATCCGACCTCGCTGCAGGCGTCGCTGCCGGGGGCACCGTCGGTGGGAACGGTGTACGTGATCGTCTCCAACACCCACCAGTCCGAGGTGAAGTGGGAGTTCATCGACGTGGAGATACCGGTGGGCAGCGGCCGCGACGACCTGACGGGTGATCCGACGGCTATCAGTGCGAGCATCGAGAAGGACTACACGGTCTGGCGGGAGGAAGACCCGACCTTCGGCTGGGACGGCACCCTCGGCCGCTTCAGAGCGCATGCCCCCTCCGGGGGGAGGCTGACCCTGCCCGACGAGGAGTCGCTGGTCCTGGTCCTGGAGAACATCCCCGTTTCCGACCTGGCGGGACCGGTCCGCCTGAAGATCCACGAGCGGTCCGGCGGCGGTGACGACAACATCCCCATCCGGCGGGCGAATTTCACCACCACTCTCGGAGTGGTGAAGCAGGCTCCGAGGATCCCGCGCAACTTCCGCCCGGAGAGCAACTCCTTGGTGGACGTGGACGCGGGCCGGAACGTCGTTCTGCGGTGGGACGGGCCGGACAACCTCGACTACTGGATCCGCGATCCGCAGGGGAACGAGCTGCTCGTCCAGTCGGCGGCCAAGGGACCGCAGGTGACTCAGCAGTCCTACACCTGGTCGCCGCCCACCCCGCCGAAGCGAGGCACCACCTACGTCCTCATCGCCGGGACGGCCGGTGCCGGGCAACAGTCGCAGGGCTACTTCCTCACCACCACGGTCCATGCGCTCGTCCCCGAGTTCGACGGCGGGACGCGCACTCCGTGGGTCGAGGGGACGCCGAGCGGGAGCCGCGTCGACTTCTCCCCGGAAGGGGTGGAGATCCGGAACGGGACCGGCGCTCGGGGGACCGTCACGGCCGGTACGGCGGACGTGGAGCGCGTGAACACCGGGTCGGTGCACGGCCGGGATTCCGACGACGGCTGGATCGACTTCCCGAAGGCCGGAATCCGGGTCCGGGACGGACAGAACGACCTGGGCACCGTCAAGGCCGGGAAGGCCGACCTGGACGACCTGCTCGCCGGCGAGGGACGGGTGAAGGGCCGCCTCGTCGTCCAAGGGGGCTTGGAGGTCAGCGACGAAGGCGAGCGCGCGCTGGAAGCCACCGACAGCGGGGTTCAGGTGTACAACGGGCTGTCGGTTTCCGGAGGCGGCGACATCGAGGGCGTACTCGAGCTCCACAACGGCATCTACGTCCACATCGACGAGCTCAACTACGTCTCGGCGGGCACGGGTATGGGCGGGATGACGATCAAGGGCAACCTCGCCGTCACCGGAACGATCCTGGCCGAGACCGACACGCTGGGCAGGAAGGTCTGAACCGCCCAGCCGCCGGACCCCGGAACGACGTATGTGCAGGCCGACGGATCGCCGGCCTGCACATACGGGAGTGGATCCACCCGCGATTCCGCGGGCGGGACGTGCCTCTTACAGGTCGTAGTACAGCTCGAACTCGTGCGGGTGCGGGCGGAGGGCGATCGGGGCGATCTCGTTGGTGCGCTTGAAGTCGATCCACGTCTCGATCAGGTCGGGCGTGAAGACGTTGCCCGCGAGGAGGTACTCGTGGTCGGCTTCCAGGGCCTCCAGGACCGCCGGGAGGGAGGAGGGCACCTGAGGGACGTTCGCGTGCTCCTCGGGGGCGAGCTCGTAGAGGTCCTTGTCGACGGGCTCCAGCGGCTCGATCTTGTTGCGGATGCCGTCGAGGCCGGCCATCAGCATCGCCGAGAAGGCCAGGTACGGGTTGGAGGACGGGTCAGGCGCGCGGAACTCGATGCGCTTGGCCTTGGCGTTGGAGCCGGTGATCGGGATGCGGATCGCGGCCGAGCGGTTGCGCTGGGAGTAGACCAGGTTGACCGGCGCCTCGAAGCCCGGGACGAGGCGGTGGTAGGAGTTCACCGAGGGGTTGGTGAACGCCAGCAGCGACGGCGCGTGCCGCAGCAGGCCGCCGATGTAGTAGCGGGCGGTGTCGGAGAGTCCGGCGTAGCCCTGCTCGTCGTAGAAGAGCGGCGAGCCCTCGGTCCACAGCGACTGGTGGACGTGCATGCCCGAGCCGTTGTCGCCGAAGATCGGCTTCGGCATGAAGGTGGCCGTCTTGCCGTTGCGCCACGCGACGTTCTTGATGATGTACTTGAACAGCATCAGGTCGTCGGCCGCGTGCAGCAGGGTGTTGAACTTGTAGTTGATCTCGGCCTGGCCGGCGGTGCCGACCTCGTGGTGCTGGCGCTCGACCTCCAGGCCGGACTTGGCCAGCTCCAGCGACATCTCGGCGCGCAGGTCGGCGAAGTGGTCGACCGGCGGGGTGGGGAAGTAGCCGCCCTTGTACTTGACCTTGTAGCCGCGCACGTCGCCCTCGGCCGCACCGGTGTTCCAGGCGCCGGCCTCGGAGTCGATGTGGTAGAAGGACGCGTTCGCGCTGGTGTCGAACCGCACCGAGTCGAAGACGTAGAACTCGGCCTCGGGCCCGAAGAACGCGGTGTCGGCGATGCCGGAGGAGGCGAGGTAGGCCTCCGCCTTCTTGGCGACGTTGCGCGGGTCGCGGCTGTAGGCCTCGCCGGTGACCGGGTCCTGGATGAAGAAGTTGATGTTGAGGTGCTTCTCGGCCCGGAACGGGTCGAGCCTGGCCGTGGCGAGGTCCGCGACGAGGGCCATGTCGGACTCGTGGATGGCCTGGAAGCCGCGGATCGACGAACCGTCGAACATCAGGGTCTCGGACGGGTCGAAGGTCGCCGCAGGTACGGAGAAGTGCTGCATGACGCCCGGCAGGTCGCAGAAGCGGACATCGACGAACTTGACGTCGTTGTCCTGGATGAACTGCTTCACTTCGGCGGCGTTGTTGAACAAAGCATCCTCCTCGGCGTGCGAATGCGGCTCACCCTAGGAACGGTCCGTTTCCGACCGGTGACCCGCTCGTTTCCTAGATGTTAACCACACCCGCCGAACGGGCGGCAAAGTCGTACGGTCCAGGGCAAAACACCCCACCGGCCTGCAGGTCTTCCGATAAGTGGTCTGGACCATTCGGTAAGCCCGGTCACCGGGATTCACTCGGTCGGGGAAGGCTCGCGGACGACAGGGGAGCCGGTGGCGGCGCGCGGCGACCGCCCGGTTAGTGTGGATTCGTGGACACCAGAGAAGCGTTGGGATCGTGGATCGACGGCCCGAAGGCGGCCGCCGAGAAGATGGGCGCCGACTTCGGCTACCGCGGCGAGCGCCTCGGACTGCCCAAGGAGGGCCCCGGCTCGATCGCCGGCCCCGGCCGCCGGATCGGCGCCCTGTTCGTGGACGGCTGGCTGGTCTCCTTGGTCGCCTACGGACTGCTCGGCAAGGGCACCGCGTCCTCGGCCAACCTGTGGACGACGCCGCTGTTCTTCGGCGTCACCGCACTGCTGCTCGCCACCTCCGGCACGACGGTCGGCAAGCGGCTGTTCGGTCTGCGGGTGGTCCGGCAGGACGGCCGCCGCGCGACGATCCCGCAGGTGCTGCTGCGCACGCTGCTGCTCTGCCTCCTGGTGCCGCCGCTGGTGTGGGACCGCGACACCCGCGGCCTGCACGACAAGGCGGTCGGCACCATCGAGGTCCGGATCTAGCCGAGGTCCGGATCTAGCCGAGGCCCGGATCTCGCCGAGGCCCGGATCTCGCCGAGGCCCGCGAACGCCGAACGGCCCCGCCGCTCCAGAGGAGTGGCGGGGCCGTTCGTGTCGACGGGGGAGGGGATCAGCGGACCTGGCCGCCCTTGGGCATCCGGGCGCCCTTGGGCATCGGGCCCTTGGGGATCGGCGCCTTGGAGAGCAGGTCGCCCAGCGCGCGCAGGCGGTCGTTGGTCTCGGTGACCTGGGCCGGGGTGATGGCGCGGGGCAGGCGCATGAGGTGGATCTGCAGCTTCTTCAGCGGGATCTCACCCTCGCCGTTGCCCACGACGATGTCGTGCACCGGCACGTCGCCGACGACACGGGCCATCTTCTTCTTCTCGGACGCCAGCAGCTGGCGGACCCGGTTCGGGTTGCCCTCGCCGATCAGCGCGATGCCGGCCCGGCCCACGGCGCGGTAGACCGCGTCCTGGTTGCGGGTGACGGCAACCGGGGTGGAGTTGGAGCTCCAGCCACGCTTGATGTTGTTCAGCACCGCCGCGACGGCGCCCGGCTGCCCCTCCATCTGCCCGAACGCGGCGCGCTCGGCCCGGCGCCCGAAGACGATCGCCATGGCCAGGAAGGCCACGATGAAGCCCAGGATGCCCAGATAGACGGGGTGGTCGATTGCGAAGCCGATGGCGAGGAACACGCCGAAGGTCAGCAGGCCGACGCCGGCGATGATCAGGCCGATCTTGGTGTCGACCTTCTTGGTCATGATGTACGCCTGGCGGATCTGCTTCAGCCGCCCGGGGTTCTCGGATGTTTCCCTCGCCATAACGCTCATGGTACGTGCCACGGGTACGGGAACTCCAAGCCCGGGTACCCGTTCGCACCGAACCGTGACCCGTGTGCCGGGCAGTCGTCGCTGACAGCGACGAAACGCCCGCTTCCGTCAGCTCCGGGCCGGCTGCGCCGCCGCACCACCCGCGGGCGCCGCGGCGTCGTGGTGCCGGTCCGCCGCGTGCCGGCGGTTCTCGCAGACCGCCGCCCAGGCGTTGCGCCGGGCGTGCTGCTGCCCGCCGGCCATCAGGACGCTCTCGGCGAACCGCACCGCTACTCCGACCGACCGGATCCGCATGCGCATCCCGGGCAACTCCCCTCGTGGCTGAGAAGGACCGAACGACGAAGGACCGAACGACGACGGACCGAACGACGAAGGACCGAACGACGACGGACCGAACGACGACGGACCGAACGACGACGGACCGAACGACGACGGACCGAACGACGAAGGACCGAACGACGACGGACCGAACGGCCAAGGACCGAACGACGACGGACCGAACGGCCTCGTCGGGTCCATCGTCACCACCCCGTGTTACCAGTCCGTGATCCGGCGGTCAAAACCTGGTGAAAACGGAAGGGCGGAGCCGAAGCTCCGCCCTTCCGATGGCTCAGGACCGCTCAGGACTGCTCTCAGACCGACGCCTGCTCGCGCCGCTCCAGCGCCTGCCGGTACAGCCGGCCGGCCCGGTACGAGGAGCGCACCAGCGGGCCCGACATGACCCCGGCGAAGCCCAGCTCCTCGGCCTCCTGCTGGAGCTCGACGAACTCGTGCGGCTTCACCCAGCGCTCGACCGGGTGGTGGCGCAGCGAGGGCCGCAGGTACTGGGTGATGGTGATCAGCTCGCACCCGGCGCCGACCAGGTCGGCCAGCGCCTGGCTGACCTCCTCGCGGGTCTCGCCCATGCCCAGGATCAGGTTGGACTTGGTCACCAGCCCGGCCGCGCGGGCCTGGGTGATGACGTCCAGCGAGCGCTCGTAGCGGAACGCCGGGCGGATCCGCTTGAAGATGCGCGGGACCGTCTCGACGTTGTGCGCGAGCACCTCGGGGCGGGAGGAGAAGACCTCGGCCAGCTGCTCGGGCACCGCGTTGAAGTCGGGGATCAACAGCTCGACGCCGGTGCGGCCGGCCTCGCGGTCGGCGGTCATCGCGTGCACCTGGCGCACGGTCTCGGCGTACAGCCAGGCGCCGCCGTCCTCCAGGTCGTCGCGGGCGACGCCGGTGATGGTCGCGTAGTTGAGGTCCATGGTGACGATGGACTCGGCGACGCGGCGCGGCTCGTCCCGGTCGAACTCGGCGGGCTTGCCGGTGTCGATCTGGCAGAAGTCGCAGCGGCGGGTGCACTGGTCACCGCCGATGAGGAAGGTCGCCTCGCGGTCCTCCCAGCACTCGAAGATGTTGGGGCAGCCGGCCTCCTGGCAGACCGTGTGCAGCCCCTCCTTCTTCACCAGCGACTGGAGGGCGTTGTACTCCGGGCCCATCTTCGCGCGGGTCTTGATCCACTCGGGCTTCCGCTCGATGGGGGTCTCGCTGTTGCGGACCTCCAGGCGGAGCAGCTTCCTGCCGTCGGGTGCGACAGCGGACACGTGCGACTCCTAGAACTAGACGGGGTACCCCCAGGGTACGCCTGTGGTTGTACGGGCTTCGCCGGGCGTGCCGCCCTGCAATCGCAGGGCAACAGAGCTACCGGCCAGTAGATTCCCCGGTGATCACCGGCGATCACCGGTCGTCCCGGGTCGTCGGGGGCCGTGGCCGGGAGCCTCAGCGACTGAGCGCGGGCTCCGGCAGCTCGGCGAGCACGTCCGCCAGGTGCCGCTGGACCACCGGCAGCGCCGCGCCGACGGACAGCTCGCGGCCGAGCTCGTTGGAGAGCGAGGTCACACCCGCGTCCCGGATGCCGCACGGCACGATCTTGTCGAAGAAGGTCATGTCCTGGGCGCAGTTCAGCGAGAAGCCGTGCATCGTGACGCCGCGCGCGACGCGCACGCCGATCGCGGCGAGCTTGCGGTCGTCGCCGCGCTGCCCGGCGTTGGACGGCGCGTACTCGGGGCCGGCCAGCCGCGGGTCGATGCCCAGCGGCAGGCCCAGTCGCAGGGTGAGCTTGCCGATGTCGACCACCTGGGACGGGTCCACGACCGCGTCCGGGATGGTGTCGCCGAGCACCCAGACGCCGCTGCGGCCCTCGACCCGGGTGGTCCCCACGCCGAACTCGGCGGCGGCGCGGATCAGCGCCTCCTCCAGCCGGCGGACGTACGCGATGACGTCGATCGGGTCGGGCAGCTTGACGATCGGGTAGCCGACCAGCTGGCCGGGGCCGTGCCAGGTGATCTCCCCGCCGCGGTTGACCTCGACCACTGGCGTGCCGTCCAGCGGGAGGTCGGCCGGGTTGGTGCGCTTGCCCATCGTGTAGACGGACTGGTGCTCCAGCAGCAGCACGGTGTCGGGGATCTCGTCCGCGACCCGCAGCGCGTGCAGGCGCTGCTGCTCCTCCCAGGCTTCCTGGTAGGGCACCGTGCGCTCGCCTATGCCCAACGAAACGAAACGTACGTTCTCGCTCACCGTTTGCCGCTCCTTGCCGGGCGTTCGAGACCAACCTCGCCACTGTACGCCCAAGCCCGATCGGACCTGTCAGCCGTCCGCCCCCCACCCCTCACCGTGGACTCACGCCTCCGCCAGCAGTTGCAGCCGCAGCGCCAACTGCAGCTCCAGCGACCGCTCCGGCACGTTCCAGTCCCGCCCGAGCAGCGCCTCGACCCGGTCCAGCCGCTGGACCACCGTGTTCACGTGGACGTGCAGCTCGTCCTTGGCCCGCGTCAGGCTGCCCCCGCAGTCGAAGTACGCGCGGAGGGTGCGGACCAGCTCGGTGCCGCGCCGGGCGTCGTAGTCGAGCAGCGGGCCGAGCGTCGCGCCGACGAAGCCGTCCACGTCGTGCCCGTCGCCGAGCAGCACCCCGAGGAAGCCGAGCGCCCGCGCCGACGCGCCCTCGCCCGCGCGGCCGAGCACCCGCAGCGCCCGCAGGCAGCGCAGGCCCTCGGCGTACGAGGCGGCGATCGCCGGCGGGCCCGCGGCCGGGCGGCCCGCGCCGACGGTCACCGGGAAGCCGGTCAGCCGGGCCAGCCGTTCGGCGGCCTGCCGGGCGGTCTCCTCGGGGTCGCCGCCGTCGGGCACCAGCAGGGCGACGGTCTCGCCGTGCTCGGCGGCGATGCCCCGGGAGCCGAACAGGTACCGCCCGGCCGCGCCCGCGAGCCGGCCGCGGTCGGTGGTGGCGGCGCTCCCGGCGGCTCCGGCGGCTCCGGCGGCCCTGGCGGGTTCGGCGGGTTCGGCGACCAGGACGAGGTGCGGGCGGCCGAGGTCGACGCCGAGCCGCCGGCCGCGCGCGGTGAGCCCGGCGGGGTCGCGGTCGGGGGCGGTCAGGAGGTCGGTGAGCAGTTCGCCGCGGACGCGGTTCTCGGTCTCGGCGACGGAGCGGCGCAGCAGCAGGAGGAGCGCGGTGACCACGCCGGCCCGCTCGAACAGCCGGCGGTCGGCGTCGTCGAGGTCGGGCCGGCCGCGCAGGACCATCGCGCCGAGCGCGTCCTGCCCGGCGAGGACGGCGCACACCCACAGGCCGCCGTGGCGGACGGACCGGCCCTCGGCGCGCGAGGCCGCGACCGCCTCGGCCAGCCCGGCGGCGGACGCGACGCGGCCGGCCAGCGGCTCGCCCTCGGCGTCCAGGACCGCTATCTCGCCGTCCAGCAGGGCCGCGACGGCGGCGGCGACGTCCGGCACCTCGGCGCCGCGCAGGACGAGGTCGGTGAGCCGGTCGTGGGCCTGTTCGGCGCGCTGGACGGCGGCGGAGTGGGCGCGGACGAGTTCGTTGGCGGCGCCCAGTTCGGCGAGCGCGGCGCGGGTGTCGGCCAGCGACTTGGCGGTGTCCAGGGCGATCGCGGCGTGCGCGGCCAGCGAGCAGAGCAGCGCGACCTCGTCGGGGGAGAAGGCGCGCGGCGAACGGTCGGCGGCGAAGAGGACGCCGATGACCTGCCCGCCGAGCAGCAGCGGCACACCGATGATCGCGACCAGGCCCTCGTCGAGCACGCCCGCGTCGATGGTGCCGGTGTGGTGGAAGCGGTCGTCGGTGCGGTAGTCGGGGGTCGCGTACGGGCGGGCGGTCTGCGCGACCAGGCCGCCGAGGCCGTCGCCGAGGCTGAGCCGCAGCGTCTGGAAGAGGACGGACACCGAGCCGTCGGTGACGCGCATGTACGTGTCGCCGGCGGCCTCGTCCGGGAGGGTCAGGTAGGCGGTGTCGGTGCCGAGCAGCAGGCGGGCGCGGCGGACGATCGCCTTCAGCACGGTGTCCAGGTCGCGGGACGCCGCGAGGTCGCCGGCGGTGTCGAACAGCGCCGTCAACTCGGCCTCGCGGCGCCGGTGCTGGCGCAGCGTGCGGTGCACCCGTAGGGCCTGCCAGGTGGCGTCGTCGATCTCCTGCAGCACCGCGGCCGGCGCCCCCCGGCGGCGGGCGTCGGCCAGCACCTCGGCGAAGTCCTCGGTGGCGGCGCCGGATCCGAGCAGGTCGAGCAGCTGCCGCAGGGCGGGCGCGGCGCCGGTCTGGGGGTCGTTCATGGTGCGTGCCGCCAATCGGCAGTGGGGCGGGAGCGCGATAGTAGCGGCTGGGCCGTCACGCGGTGGCGGGCTTGCCGACCGGGGTGGTATCGGCCGCCGGGGCCTCGGCGTCGGTCTCGGCATCGGTCTCGGCGCCGGTCTCTGCCAAGTCCTGTCCCTTCGTCTCGTGTGCGCAGAGGACGGCGAGCACCGTGAGTGCCGCCGCCGCAGCCACGTACGCCGCGATCGGCGTCGGGCTGCCGTAGTCCTTGAGGAGCGCGGTGGCGATGAGGGGAGCGGGCGCCCCTGCGGCGACGGACGAGAACTGGGCCCCGATCGAGGCGCCCGAGTAGCGCATCCGGGTGGCGAACATCTCGGAGAAGAAGGCGGCTTGGGGCGCGTACATCGCGCTGTGGAAGACCAGGCCGACCGTGACGGCTACGACGAGGGCGGGGAACGACTTCGTGTCCACCAGGCCGAAGAAGACGAACGCCCAGACCCCGACGCCGACCGCACCCACCAGGTACACCGGCTTGCGGCCGACGCGGTCCGACAGCGCGCCGAACAGCGGGATCAGGGCGAACTGGATGGCCGAGCCGATCAGTACGGCGTTGAGCGCGGTCTGCTTGGAGAAGTGCGCGTGGCTGACGGCGTAGGCGAGGACGAAGGTGGTCATGACGTAGTACGAGATGTTCTCCGCCATGCGAGCCCCCATCGCGACGAGGACCTCCCGCCAGTGGTGCCGCAGGACGGCGACCAGCGGCGGCTGTTCGACGGTCTTGCGGTTCTTCTGCGCGGCCAACGCGGCCTGGAAGAGCGGTGATTCGTCGACCGCGAGCCGGATCCACATGCCCACGCCCACCAGCACGGCCGACAGCAGGAACGGCACCCGCCAGCCCCAGGCGAGGAACGCGGCGTCCGACTGCACCGCCGTCATCAGCGACAGGACCCCGGCCGCCAGCAGGTTCCCGGCCGGCGCGCCGCCCTGCGGCCACGAGGCCCAGAAGCCGCGCCGGCGCTGGTCCCCGTGCTCCGACACCAGCAGGACGGCCCCGCCCCACTCCCCGCCGAGGGCGAACCCCTGCACCAGCCGAAGCACCGTCAGCAGCACGGGCGCGGCGGCACCGATGCTGCTGTACGTGGGCAGCACCCCGATGAGGGTGGTGGATCCGCCCATGAGCAGAAGGCTCACGACGAGGAGCCGCTTGCGCCCGACCCGGTCCCCGAAGTGCCCGAACACCAGCGCCCCGAGCGGCCGCGCGGCGAACCCGATCGCGTACGTGAGGAACGCGAGGAGCGTGCCTGTCAGCGGATCGCTGTTGGGGAAGAACACCTTCCCGAACACGAGCGCAGCCGCTGTTCCGTACAGGAAGTAGTCGTACCACTCAATGGTGGTCCCGATCAGACTCGCCGCCACTACCCGAGGGAGTGAGCGCCTCTCAACCGATGCTGCCATGGGTCACCACTTCCGGTCCGGGGACGACGATGTCGCCACAACGTAGGAAGCCCGGCGCCCGAGGCCCATGTGCCCAACCCACATAGTCCACCGGCATCTTGCAGCCCTCCACCCCATAACCAGCCCAGCCCGAGAGGACCGCTGCCCACCCCTCGCCCCGCACCCCCACCCCCACCCTCTGCTCTCGCTCCAGTTGCCCGTTCCGGTGCTGCTTCGGTGCCCGCCGAAGCAGCACCGGAAGTCGCAGGGCCGGGAGGAGAAGAAACGTTCCAGCGAGGTTGCCGACGAAGATCGGGCCGGGCCGACGGCCCACGCTGCGCGCAGGAAGTCGGCCCAGCCGACTTCCTGCGCGGAATGGGGAGTTGCGCACTTGGGGGAGGCGGCGAGCATGGTTCGGGGCTTGTCCGGTCGATCACATAGCTCGCTAAGGTCTCACTATCCTGGAGGGGGTGGCTGGAGCGGTGATGACTCGTGAGTCGGCCGTTGCGATGGTGCAGAAGATCATGGATGGGGACTGCGCCGACGACGCCGAGATCGACCGCGCACTTGAGGCGCTGGACAGGGGTCTTGGCTGTCCGAGTGGCTATGTCAGCAACTTGATCTACTGGCCCGACGGGCCGGAGCCGACAGCGGCTGAGGTTGTCGAATTAGCCCTCGCCTACAGGCCGTTCGCACTGTGAGAATGACGACCGCTCCGCCGAGCGCAAGCGCGCGCCGGAGCGGCCTCAGCGCGATACAAGAAACGCGGATCTACCTCGGCACCGGGTGGTGTTCGCCCCTTCTGCGCAGGAAGTCGGCGGAGCCGACTTCCCATGTGGAAGAAGAGGTTGCGCGTTGAGGGGAAGCCCCAAAGCGGCGAGACATGATTCGTTCCGGTGCCGCTTCGGCAGGGCCGAAGCGGCACCAGGGTGGTGTCTGCCCTCAGTGTCTCTCTGCGTGGGAAGTCGGTCACGCCGACTTCCCACGCGGACATACGCGTCTACCCCCTGCCGGCGAACGCGGCAGGGGGCAGAGATCCGTCATCGCTCAGCCGCACAGGAAGTCGACCACGCCGACTTCCTGTGCGGGGTGATGTAGTCGGTGGCCGGGTAGCCGGTGACCATCTCGCGCGCGGCGCCCGGGATGTTGCCGAGGTTGTCGGCCCGCAGTTGCGCGGGGGCGCCGGACTCGTTCAGTTCGCCGTGCTGAGGATCCGAACCGACGGGGGCTCGGCCAGCAGATCGCCGACCTTCGCCAGTGAGTCCGCCAGGTGCGGGCTGGCCATGTGCGTCTCGAACGCCGCGTGGGAGGCCCACTCCTCGATGACCACCCAGGAGTGCGGATCCTCCGGGTCCACGTAGTTGTTGTACGAGAGACACCCGGGCTCGGCCCGGCTCGGCTCGATCATCGAGCGTGCCTGTGCGCGCATCTCGGCCTCCCGGCCGGGCTTGGCCTTCATCGTCACTATGACGCTGATGCTGCTCGACATGATTGTCCACCCGTTCTCTGCAGTCGCAGTACCGATGACTTCCAAGATCGCCGAACATCGGCTCCACCTGGATTGTTCCCGGCTGCGCACCACTGGCGACGCGGCCGTCCCATGGCTGGCCCGGCTCCAAATCTGCGCGCAGGAAGTCGACCTGGCCGACCTCCTGCGCAGGGGGAGGAGAGCGTTTCGGCGGGATGGTCAGGGCGTGCCGGTCAGTTGCGGGGCGATGCGGTCGGCGAGGCGGTCCAGGTCGAGGCCGGCCAGGTAGTCGGTGACCATCTCGCGCACGTTGCCCAAGGTGCTGCCGAGGTTGTCGGCGCGCAGCTGAGCCGGGGCGAGGCCCTCGCGGAAGGTGTCGTGGTCGAGTGCGGAGGCGATCAGTTGGTGGGCGAGGTCGAGCGGGGTCCGCTCGCGTAGGGCGAAGGTCAGGTGGAAGCTCGGCTCCTCGCCGGCGCAGACGGGGGCGTGGACCCATCCCCTTGGGATCACGAGGGTGGAGCCGGGCTCCAGGGTGTAGGTGGCGAACGGGTCGGTGGTGTCCCAGATCCGCTGCATCTCCCGCGTCCATTGGGTCGGGGAGCCGAGGTGGTCGTCCATCGGGTGCTGCACGGTCGGAGCCCACAGCGGCCAGCGCTTTCGCCCGGACATTTGGGCGACCAGGACGGTGGCCTGGTCCCAGTGGTGGGTCAGGCCGGTCTCCCCGGCGGGCGTGATGATCGCGGAGACGTACAGGGTGTAACCGGTCTCGGCCTGGACCCGGGCACAGAACTCGGCCAGGAACGGTGCGTTCCGCTGAAGTTCGCGGAGGTTCACCGTGTGCCCCTCCTCGATGAGGCCGCGCAGCTTTCCGCGACGCATCTGGCCGTTCTCGGAGAAGCGTCCGGGGTGAACGGCCCGGCCGTTCTTGACTGCCGCAGTACGCGAGGGGGCGGTGAGACCGTGGTCGATGTACGAGTTCATCAGGTCCAAGGTGATGGCCTGGTCGAGTGCCGTGTGTTGGCGACGGTAGAGGCGTGGTTCAGTGGGGCAGGCGGCGAGCAGGTCACCGGCGTGGGTGCCGAGAAGCTCGTGCAGAGACAACGTCGTCTCCTCAGGACAATGGGCACTTGATGTCGGGGTGGAACGGCAGGGACGGGCAGCAGATCACGGCGGAGCTCATGAACCGCAGGTCTTCGAGGTAGTGCGACCACACGACGTCCGAGCCGTGGAGCAGGGTGCGGTGAGCGCACTCCTGGTACCACTCCAGCGACGCGTAGGCCTGTTTTCCATCGGAGCGCCGCAGGGGCGGGAATTGCTTGTAGACGCTGGTGAGCCAGTCGACGGCCGGGGGCGCGGTGGTCCAGGTGCGCTGGTCGAGGCCTTCGGGACGGCGCAGGAGGTAGTGGCCGGTCATCATGGGCGGAATGGTGCGTTGGGCGAAGGGCAGAAAGGTCTCCTGCGGGTGTGCGTTCATTCCGCTGGGGACGCGCAGGAGATTCATGTCCAGTGATGCGGGTCGGCGCAGGTATTCCAGCTCCATGAGCCTGCGGGATCCGACCCATGGGCCATAGCCGTGCCAGTGTCCATCGCGTTCGGCGAATGCCTCGGGAGTCATGGGTATCCTCCAAGGACTGGGTGGCCGCTCCCAATTAGGGTGGGAACGGCCACCCGGCTTTGCGTTGCGAGTTGATCGTCCAGGCGATCGGATCGATCAGATGGTGAGGCCTCGGCTCTGCGCCCACTGGACGACGAAGGTGTCGAGCTCGGTGCCGGTGTAGCGCAGCTGGAGGCCGGCGCCCTCGGGCTTGGTGTCGCCGAGCGCGAACGCATCGGCGACGCCCGTGAGCGGCGCGACGCTGACGCACGACTCGGCCTCGCTGTCGAGGTTGCCGCCGCACTGGGCGGCCAACTCGCCGCCCAGCGCCAGCTCGTAGAGGTTCTTGGTCATGGTTCCTCCATATCGTTGAGGTTCCCTCGGGATGATGTCGAGTAGCCACGCAGAGAGCGCGCGGCCACCCGCTGCCGGGCCGCTGAGGCTGCCCGGAAGTCTTGGGCGGGAGGCCGGTGGTGTGTGATCAGCGGACCGGGACGGGGGTGCCGCGGAGGAGGAGGGGGCGGCCGGCGCCGTGTTCCCAGGCGTCCCAGGCGTCGTGGACGCGGAGGGCCTGGTTGGAGGGCATCACGGTGTCCAGGAGGTGGCGGGGGATCCAGTGCAGGGCACGGATGTTCGGCGGCGGGCGGTGCAGGTTGACGGCTTTGGCTTGCCTGGGGGTTACGACGCCGCCCGCGTAGACGAAGTTGATTCCCTCGGGGTATTGGTGCCGGGCCATGTAGTCGACGGTGAGGATCGTTCGCAGGGGCAGGGCGAGCCCGGTCTCGGTCTCCAGGTGGCGGCGGGCGGCGAGGTGAGGTAGCTCGTCGGCCTCGGCGCTGCCGCCGGGGAGCGTGTAGCCGTCCCGGTAGACGGGGTCGACGAGGAGGACGTGGAGTTCGTCCTGTCCGTCGGGGCTGTGGCGGAGGACGAAGGCCTGCTGGCCCAGGCGTCGGGCGGGCGGCTTCCGCATGATGTCGTCGTTCAACGTTGCTCCTTGGGAGAGGAGTTGAGGAGTTGGGTGCTCCCCGCCGGAGGAGGCTGCCGGCGGGGAGCGGTTCGGCTCGACAAGGGCTGTACGCCAACGCGCCCTTGGAGCCGTCTTCGCGCTGCGCGTTCTGCGGCAGCAAATCCGGCGGCGGCCAGGGAAGTTAGGTGGAGCGTGGCGAGCAGTAGGAGGCTGCTCGGGCTCACGGCGGCTCTTCCTGGAGCAGTCGACGGTGGGAGCGGGCACCGGAGCCGGGGGCGATCTGGCGGGGGTTGAGGACGCTGACCTGGTCGGCCCGGGTGGTCCATTCGATGCCGCCGCCGACCGGACGGAGGTACATGATGCCGCCGCACTGCTCCATGAAGACCCCCTCGCGAGGCCGGCCGTCGTCGAGGTGCCCGCGGTCGATGACCACTTCGTGGGGGAGGGGGACTTCGGACATGGGGGTGCTCTTGTTCATGGCGATGGCTCCGATTCGTAGTGCGACGACTACCGGGAGTGCTCAATGTCCTCTACGCTCTGGAGTAGTTCAACTTGTCCAGCGCCGTTCGTTTGGTGGGATGAATCGCCTTGAACAAAAAGGAACTTGACCCCGAGTCCTCACCCGCCGCCGAGTTCGGGGTGCTACTTCGCACGTCACGGGAGCAGCGCGGCTGGACGCAGGAGCACCTGGCGGAGCTGCTTGGCTGCACGTCGTCGTACATCTCGGCCATCGAATGCGGCCGAAGGAAACCAAGTCAACCGTTTGTTGCTCGACTTGACAGGGTGTTTGGCTCCGGTGACCAGTTTCTTCGGGAATGGGACGGCACGGGCCAGCGCACTTTGTTCGAGGGGTTCGACGAGTACGTGCGCTGCGAATCGAAGGCCGTACTCATTCGGTTGTTCGAGGTCAACATCGTTCCGAGCTTGTTCCAAACGCCTGCGTACATCCGTGTTCACCAGGAGGCGCCAGTGCTTCGCGGGTTCGCGACGCCACAGCAGGCTGATGAGCGAGCCGAACTGCGCCAACGCAGGCAGCGGTGCCTAACTCGCGATCCGGCGCCGCATGTTCATGCGGTCATAGATGAAGGAGCGCTGCGGCGGACCATGGGTGATCGCGCCGTCATGGTTGAACAACTGCAGTACCTGGAAGCTCTCGCAGCTCAGCCCCGGATCCTCCTGCAGGTCAGCCCGTTCTCCCTCGGAGCCACTCGACCGTTCCAGCATCCGCTGACGTTGCTGACCATGCCGAACGGGTCCGTCGTGGGATACGGCGAGACGGAGCAACGCGGCTTCCTCGAGCGCGATCCGGAGACGCTGGCCGCGTTGACTCGCGAGTACGATTATCTCCAGGTTGAGGCGTTGTCCCGGGCGGAGAGCATCGAGTTCATCCGAGAAGTGCGGAAGGGTTTTGAGCATGGATGACCTGCGCAGTGCCATGTGGCATACGAGTAGCTACAGCGCCCAGGCAGGAAATTGCGTTGAGGTGGCCCGTGGCCTCCATGGCGCCATCCCCGTCCGTGACTCCAAGGACCCCGAGGGGCCTGCACTGGCTTTCCCAGCCGAGGCCTGGGCTGCCTTCGTCGCTGCCGTTCGCTCTGGCGAGTTCGGCGAGGTCTGACGCTCCGCGTTGCCGAGCCCCTACCTAATCGGGTAGGGGCTTCTTGCTGCTTGGCTGCTGCAGCCTGATGCTTGTTGGTGGTGATCCGCGAGCTACGGAGGCAACTGTGACGCCCCTCGAATGGTTCAAGTCCAGCTACAGCAGCAACGGCGGCGAGTGCATCGAGGTCGCGGCCAACTGCGTTCGCACTGTTCCCGTTCGTGACTCCAAGGACCCTGACGGTCCCGTGCTGGCCTTCCCTGCCGAGGCCTGGTCGGCCTTCCTCATCGCTCTCCACTCGGGGGAGTTCGGCGAGGTCTGATGCGGAGGGTTAGTGCGATAAGCACCCTTCCGGTGATGGGCAGTTGACCGACCACCCCGCGTGTTACGTTCCGAACCAAACAGCAAACAGGTGACCCCGGCAGCGCGCCAACGCTCCGGGGTCCGGCACCAGGAGTCGAAGCTCCCATGCGCATCCATCGTACCGAACAGGTACGGCACTTCACCGTGCTTCCCAACGCCGTCCTCCAGTACCGCAAGCTCAGCTACACCGCCCGCGGCCTCCTCGCGGACCTCCTCTCCCGCCCCGACGGCTGGCGCGAGGACGGCCGCCACATGGCCGCCACCAGTCCCCAAGGCCGCGGCGCCGTCCGCAAAGCCCTCAAGGAGCTCACCGACGCCGGCTTCTACCGCGTCGAGACGATCCGCCTGCCCGACGGCACCCTCCGCAGCGAGTCCCACGTCTACGACACCCCCTGGCCTTCCCGTCCGGGTGCCACCCGTCCGGCGCCCGGTGGCCCGGTTGTCGGTCGCACAGGCAGCCCTCCCGTAAAGGACCGGCAGCAAGAACCCACCCTCCCCGCGAGCCCGGCTGCCGACGAGCAGACCCGACAGGCAGTGGCCGCCCTGTTCCGGGCGATCCGCCCCGAGCCTCGCCTGCGCCTCGGCCAGGCCGAAGCGGAGATGCTCGCACCCCTCGTCGCCCAGTGGCTGGAGTGCGGCAGCACTCCGAGCGACCTCGCCCAAGCCCTCCTCCCCGGCCTGCCGAACCCGATCCACTCCGCCGCAGCCGTGCTCCGCTACCGCCTGGAGCACAAGATGCCGCCCTGCCGCGCCCCGGAACGCCCGCCAGCACCCCGGTACGCCGAGTGCGCGGAATGCCGCGACCCCGTCCCCCGCCCGGGCCTCTGCCGCACCTGTAGCGGCCTTCGAGCGGTCGCCGTCAGCCATAGCGTCGGCGCCACTCGTGCCCGTACGGCACCGAGAAGCGCCCCCAGCGCGCCGCCCAGCCCCCGTCGGCCGGCGGGCTCGCGTCCGTGATGCGGGCGACCGCCGACTCCGTTTCTGCGTGGGAAGTCGGCTCGGTCGACTTCCTGTGCTGTGGGGGTGCGGCCGCGCTCAGTGCGCCGTCCGGCCGTTGTTGGCGGGCGGGCTCGCGTGCGTGATGGAGGTGGCGGGTGGGAGGGCGAGGACTGGCCTTCGTTTCTGCGTGGGAAGTCGGCTCGGTCGACTTCCTGTGCTGTGGGGGTGCGGCCGCGCTCAGTGCGCCGTCCGGCCGCTGTCGGCGGGCGGGCTCGCGTGCGTGATGGAGGCGGGGGTGGCGGGCGGCCGCTGAGTTCCCTTCCGCGCAGGAAGTCGGTCCGATCGACTTCCTGTGCTGTGGGGGTGCCGCTGCGTTCAGTGTCCCGCCCAGCTTCCGTCGGCCGGCGGGCTCGCGTCTGTGGTGGAGGTGGCGGGTGGGAGGGCGAGGACTGGCCTTCGTTTCTGGACTTCCTGTGCAGCGGGAGCGCCGCCGCGCTCAGTGCGCCGTCCAGCCGCCGTCCACCGGCAGGCTCGCGCCCGTGATGTAGGAAGCAGCCGGCGTGCAGAGCCAGAGGGCCAGCGCGGCTACTTCGGAGGGCTCGATGAGCCGCTTGACGGCCGTGCGGTCGAGCATGATCCGCTCGACCACCTCCTCCTCCGGGATGCCATGTGCCTCTGCCTGGGCCGCGATCTGCTTCTCCACCAACGGAGTCCGGACGTACCCCGGGTTGATGCAGTTGCTCGTGACCCCGTACGACGCCGCCTCCAGCGCGACCGTCTTGCTGAGCCCCTCCAACCCGTGCTTCGCCGTCACGTACGCGGACTTGAACGCGCTGGCCCGCAGGCCGTGGACGGACGACACGTTCACGACGCGGCCCCACCCCCGCTCGTACATGTGGGGCAGGGTGCGCCGCAGGATGCGGAACGGGGCCTCCACCATCACGCGTTGGATGAGGGAGAAGCGCTCGGGCGGGAACTCGTGGACGGGGGCGACGTGTTGGAGGCCGGCGTTGTTGACCACGATGTCGGCGTCGGCCGGCAGGGCGTCGACCGCCTGCGGGTCGGCGAGGTCCGCGACGACGGCGTGTCCGCCGATCCGGGCCGCGAGCTCCCGGGCCGGTTCGGCCGCCAGGTCGACGACGTAGACCCGGGCGCCGGCCCCGGCGAGGGCCTCGGCGCAGGCCCGGCCGATGCCCGAGGCGGCGCCGGTGACCAGGGCCGTGCGGCCGTCGAGCGGGCGGGCTGTAGTGGTGTCCATGGGCCAGAACGGTAGGAATCCGGCGGCTCGCCTCCCATGTGCCGGGGCACTACAGCATGCTGATGGACGGTGGTGGTCACCACTATGACGGTCGATCGACGGTTCGACCCTGGAAGTCCAAACCCATCCTGTCCCGGCTTCCCCACAATGGGCGCGGTTGCTTCACCCGTTCGGAGGATTGCTCGGTCAGATCCACCCATAGCGCCCGAATGCTCGCTACATTCACGCCGATTCCCGACAGGGGGCGCCGCCACAGGCAGCCGAAGCGCTGGTAGAGCCCGGTGCGGCGTCCGAGAGGTGTTGACTGATATGCCCCAACGGCCTGCAACCGACAGCCCGGCGTACGGACCGCTCGACCCGCTCGACCAGCACCGCGGTCCGGTCGGCCGGGCCCTTCCGGACGCCCCTGACGCCCTGACCGCCCACGCCCCGGCCGCCGACGAGCTGCGGCTGCCCGAGCAGGCCATGCCCGACCGGCACCAGCCCGCGACACCCACGGCCGTCGCGGGCACCGCGACGGCGACCGCCACGGCCACCGCGGCCGCCACGGCCACCGCGACCGCCGCGCCCCCGGCACCCGCCGCCGGCCACCCTGGCGGCCACGCGGGCCACTCCGGTCCGGCCCCGCAGAACGGCCACCTGGCGGCGCTGATCGAGGAGGCCGGCTTCTCGCACGCCGGCCTGGCCCGCCGGGTCGACCAGCTCGGCCTGGAGCACGGCCTCGACCTGCGCTATGACAAGACCTCGGTCACCCGCTGGCTGCGCGGCCAGCAGCCGCGCGGCGCCACGCCCGCGTTGATCGCCGAGGTCTTCACCCGCCGCCTCGGCCGCCGCCTGACCGCCCAGGACCTCGGTCTGGACGCCTGCGCCCCGGTCTACGCGGGCCTGGAGTTCGCCGAGACACCGCAGGAGGCGGTGGACATCGTGGCGAGCATGTGGCGCAAGGACAACGGCCCGCAGTCCGAGCTGCGCCGGATCGCCTTCACCCCGGCCGGCCTGGTCGTCCCCAGCCGGGACTGGCTGATCGGCCGCACCGACGAGCGCGTCGCCCGGGACGGCTCCACGCTGGCCCGCCCGGACGCCGCCACCGGCCCACCGCCCGCGGGCCCGCCGACGGCCAACGCGCCCGGTGCGGCGGCCCTGGGCCCGGCACGCGGACCGGTCCCCGGCGGCCCAGGCCCGCGCCCGGCTGCCACGGCCGCCGCGCTCAGCCGCGTCCCCACCCAGAGCCGCCGCCCGCCCGCGGCCGTCGAGCCCCCGTACGCCGACCCGGCCCGCGAGCAGCGCCCCGCCCTGCGCGTCGGCCGCGGCGACATCGCCGCCATCCGGGCCGTCGGCGACCTCTTCCGCGCGCTCGACCACGCCTACGGCGGCGGCCACGCCCGCCAGGCGCTGGTGCGCTACCTGGAGAGCGAGGCCGAGCCGATGCTGCGCGGCCGCTACGGCGAGCAGATCGGCCGCGCCCTGTTCGGCGCGGTCGCCGACCTCACCAGGCTGGCCGGCTGGACGTCCTTCGACATCGCCGCCCACGGCCTCGCCCAGCGCTACTTCGTCCAGGCGCTGCGCCTGTCCCAGGCCGCGGGCGACCGCGCCCTCGGCGGCTACGTGCTGGTGACGATGAGCCAGCAGGCCGTCCACCTCGGCCACGGCCGGGAGGCGGTCCAGCTGGCCCGGGTCGCCCAGCAGGGCGTGGGCACCGCGGTGCCGCCCGTCGTCCAGTCGCTGCTGCACGCCGCCGAGGCGCGCGGGCACGGCCTGCTGGGCGACGTCCGGGCGTGCACCACGGCGCTCGTACGGTCCGAGCGCTCGCTGGCCGCGGCCCGGCCCGGCGATGAACTGCCCTCCTGGGCACGGTACTTCGACGAGGCTCAGCTCTCCGACGAGTTCGCCCACTGCTACCGCGACCTCCAGCAGTGGCGCACCTCCGCGCAGCACGCCGAGAAGTCGCTGCGGCTGCGCTCGCCCGCGTACGCCCGCAGCCGGATCTTCTGCCGGCTGGTGCTCGCCACCGCGCGGCTCGGCATGGGCGACCTCGACGAGGCCTGCACGATGGCCACCGACGCGCTGCGGGCGGCGGGGGAGATGCGCTCGGCCCGCTCGCTGGAGTACGTCCGGGACTTCCACCGCCGCCTCACGCCCTACCGGGGCAGCCCGGTGGCGCGGGCGTTCGAGGAGACGGCCCGCCAGGCGGGGGTGATCTGACCCCAGCAGGCCGGACAACGGAGGCCGACGGATGCTAGGGCCGGGCGCACGACGACGCCCGGCCCGCACCGGCCCGGCCCGGCCCGGCCCGACCCGAAAGACGCCTGACCCGGCCCGACCCGAAAGACGCCTGACCCGGCCCGGCCCCAAAGACGCCTGACCCGGCCCGACCCGAAAGACGCCTGACCCGGCCCGACTCCAAAGACGAAAGACGCCCCAGCCTCACCAGCTCTCGGCGCGCACCCGCGGTCGCCCCGCCTCCGGCGCCAGCGGCCGGACGTCGCCGCGCAGTCGCTGCGCGGCGAGCGGGAAGACGAGCACCGAGAGCATCCCCGCGCCGACCAGCGCGGCGGCCGTCGAGGACGGCATGTGCCCGGCCTCGACCTCGATCGTCGTGATCACCACGACCAGCGGCAGCGCCGTCGCGGCGTACAGCCCGAGCGCGCCGCGGTCGCGCTGCCCGAGCCCGGCCGGGGCGAGCAGCGCGGCAGGCGCCCCGCGCACCGCGAGCAGCAGCACCAGGAACACCGGGACGAGCAGCAGCGTGCCGGGGTCGTCCAGCAGCGCGTCCAGGTCGAAGTTCATCCCGCTGACCACGAAGAACACCGGTACCAGGAAGCCGAAGCCGATGCTCTCCAGCTTCGCCTCGATCACCTCCTCCTCGTGCGCCCGGACGCCGGAGAGCAGCATTCGGGAGACGATCCCGGCGGTGAACGCGCCGAGCAGCATGTCGAGGTCGAGCCAGATCGCCGCGGCGACCATCACCGCGAGCACCAGGATCACCGCGCGGATCGCGAACTGCCCGGACGTGCGCAGGGTGCGCTCGATCAGCCGGGTGACCCAGTCCGGCCGGGGCCGCTGCGCGCCGAGGACCGCGAAGGCGGTGATGACGGCGAAGGCGCCGAGGATGACGGCGGTCCGGGCGGGGGAGTTGCCGCTGAGCAGGACCGCGATCGCGATGATCGGCCCGAACTCGCCGACGGCGCCGGTGGCCATCACCAACGAGCCGAAGGGGGTGGGGAGTTCGCCCGAGTCGCGGAGGATCGGCAGGATCGTGCCGAGTGCGGTGGTGGTGAGCACCAACCCGGCGAAGGCGCCGTCCAGCGGGTTCGGGTTGACCAGCGCGCCCACCCCGAGGCCGAGGACGACCGTCGCCAGCCACGCGGTGCCCGCCCGTTTCAGCGGGCCGCCGCGCAGCTTGGCGAAGTCGATCTCGTACCCGGCCAGGAACATCAGCATCGCGAGGCCGAACTGGGAGAGCGCGGTGACGAGGTCGTCGACGCGCGCCCAGTCCAGGACGTCCGGTCCGATCAGGACGCCGAGCACGATCTCGAACACGACGGTCGGGACGGCGATCCACCGCAGCAGCCGGTCGGCGAGCAGCGGCGCGGCCATCGCGGCGGCGGGGATCAGGATCAGCGTGAGCGGGTGGACGGCGGCGCTCACCGCGCGACCGGCCGCAGGGCCCGGGCGGCGGCGGGCGCCGCAACGGGTGAAACCCCACGAATAGCAGTCATAGCGGGCATAGCGGCATCCTGGCACGATGCCGGTCCGCCGTCCCGGCAGGCCGTCCGCGTGTTCCGGGCAGCCGTGACCGCCGTCCCGGCAGGCTGTCCGCGTGTTCCGGGCAGCCGTGACCGCCGTCAGGCCGCGGCCTCCGCCTCCCGCGCGGAGGCCGGCAGCCCGAGGTCGCGCAGCACGGCCCGCGCCGCCCGCCGTCCGGAGACCAGGGCGCCCTGCACGGAGCTGGTGTCCCGGTGGTCCCCGGCGACGTACAGCCCGGCGAGCACCCGGACCGGCCGCTGCGGGTTGTGCGGCGGCGGCATGGCGGGCAGCGCGTCGGGCAGGTGCCGGACGCTGAGGAACTGCCAGCCCCGGGTCGACGTCCCGTACAGCTCCGCGAGCCGGGCCCGGACGGCCGGTTCGAGCCCGGCCGGGCCGCCCGCGTCGAAGGCGCGCCGCCCGAGCACGGTGGTCGCGACGAGCGCCTGACCGGCCGGGGCGTACGAGGGGTCCAGTTCGCTGAGCACCAGCGAGTGCGAGACGAGCGGCGGCTGGCCGCCGGGCCGGTCGGCGTCCAGGAGGAGGACGGGTTCGTTCACCGGGGACCGGTCGGCGGCGTGGAAGAAGGTCGTGACGGGGTGGAAGTCCGGCAGCCGCAGTCCGGGCATGAGCTCGACGGCGGAGCGGGCGTCGGTGGCGATGACGACGGCCTGCGCGCCGATCCGGCCGTGCGCGGCGGTCTCGACGCCGTCGGCCGCGATCCCGGTGACCTCGATCCCGGTGCGCACGGTGCCGGCGGGCAGCGCGGCGGCCAGCTGGGCCGGCACGGTCGCGATGCCGCCGGCGGGCAGACAGAGCCGCCCGCGGGCGTAGGAGCGCAGGACCAGTTCGGCGATCCGGCTGCTGGTCCCGAGCGCCGGGTCGCTGAGCAGGGCGCTGAGCAGCGGCCGCAGGAAGCCGTCGACGGTGCGCGGGGCGAGCCCGTGGCCGGTGAACGCGCGGGCGGCGGTGGTCTCGGGGCGGGCGTGGATCCGCCCGGCCGGGGTGGCGGCGAGCCGGGCCAGGTAGCTGCCGAGGCGGGCCTTGTCCAACGGGCTGCCGAGCGGGGCCCGGACGGCGGCCTGCCGGGCGGCGGTGAGCTGAGGGTCCCCGGCGCGGTAGCGGCGGCCGGCGCTGTGCACGAGTACGCCGGGCGCGAGCGGGCGCAGTTCCAGGCGGTCGACGTCGAGCGCGCGGCGCAGTTCGGGGAACGCGGTGTTGAGCAGGTGGCTGCCGTCGTCGAGCCGGAATCCGTCCAGCTCGCGGGTGGCCATGCGGCCGCCGATCCGGTCGGCGCGTTCGAGGAGCTGAACGGTGAGGCCCTGGCCGGTGAGCGCGCGGGCGGCGGTCAGGCCCGCGAGGCCGCCGCCCACCACGACGACGTCCGGGTCGGACGGTCGGCGGGCGCGGCGGGTGAAGTCGTACGTGGGCACGGGCGTGCTCCCTCCCTGGTTCCCGGGGCTCCGGCCGACGCAGGCAGCGGGGTGCCGGGACACGGTCCGACGATGTGATGCCCAGTCAGTGTGAGCGTCAGACAAACGCATCGGGCCGGATCGGGTGCCGGGAAGGGCGTGGGCGGGGGCGCGGTCACGGACTGTGCGCCGTGGCGGCCGGGTTCGGGGGTCGGCGGGCGCGCACGGTCACCGGGGGCGTGCAACGCGCCCACCGCGTGCTCCCGTGCGCCCCCTGCCGGAGCCCCGTCCGACCCCCGCTCGGCATATGCCCGTGGCCAGCACGAATGCCGTACGCCCGGTACGTTTCCGGGCCCCGGGAACGCACGCCCGGCCCCGGTACGTTTCCGGGCCCCGGGCACGCACACCGGGCCCCGGGAACGCACGCCCGGCCCCGGGCACGCACGCCCGGCCCCGGGACGGGAGGGCCGTCAGAGGGCCGCCCGCACCGCCGCGTCGACGTCCGTGTGCGTGAACTCGAAGCCGGCGTCGAGCAGTCGCCGGGGCACCACCCGGTGGCTGCCGACGACCTCGATCGCGAGCTCCCCGAGCACCGCCTTCAGCACCGCCTCCGGCACCGGGAACAGCGTCGGCCGGCTGAGCACGCGCCCGAGGGCCGCGGTCAGCTCGGCGTTGGTCACCGGCTCCGGCGCGGTGAGGTTGAAGGCACCCGACAGGTCCTCCCGGTCGATCAGGAAGCGCAGCGCGGCGACCTCGTCGGCCAGCGAGATGTAGCTCCAGTACTGCCGCCCGTCGCCGAGCCGCCCGCCCAGGCCGAGCTTGAACAGCGGGAACAGCCGCCCGCCGGCCCCGCCGGCCGCGGACAGCACGAGCCCGGTGCGCGGGTGGACGACCCGGATCCCGGCGCGCTCGGCGGGCCGCGCGGCGGCCTCCCACTCCACGCACACCTCGGCGAGGAAGTCGTCGCCGAGGGGGGAGTCCTCGTCGATCACCCGGTCGCCGGTCTGCCCGTACACGCCGACCGCGGAGGCGCTGACGAAGACCTTCGGCGCTTCCTCGAGCTCGGCCAGCGCGACGGCGAGCGTCTCGGTGCCGAGCACCCGGCTCTCCCGGATCTCCCGCTTGTAGGCGTCCGTCCAGCGGTGGTCGCCGACCCCGGCGCCCGCCAGGTGCACGACGGCGTCGACGCCGGCCAGTCCGCCCCGGTCCACCTGGCCGAGCAGCGGGTTCCAGCCGATGGCCGTGGTGCCGTCGGGCTGCGGACCCGTCCTGGAGCGGTGCCGGACCAGCCGGACCACCTCGTGGCCGTCCGCCGTCAGGGAGCGGACGAGCGCCGAACCGATCAAACCCGTGGAGCCTGTGACAGCGATGCGCATGGGCCCCATCCTCCCAGTTCTTAACCCGTAGGCCCCTTTAACCGGGAGAACGGGGTGGACACCCCTCATTAGGCTGACGCGCATGCACGATGACGATCTGATCATCCGACCGGCCAGGCCGGAGGACGAGCGCGAACTCGCCGCCCTCAACCGCGCCGCGTGGTCCCCCCTGTCCGAGGTCGCCCCGCAGCCGCCCGAGGAGGACGGCGTCTTCGACGAGCGGCACGCCCCGGAGCAGTACCTGCTCGCCCTCCTCGACGGCCGGATCGTCGGCTACATCCGCCCGGTCCCGGCCACCCCGCTCGCCAGCAACCGGCACGTCCGGCAGATCCAGGGCCTGGCCGTCGACGCCTCCGCGCGCGGCCGGGGCGTGGGCCGGAAGCTGGTCGAGGCCGCGTGCGCCGCGGCGCACGCCGAGGGCGCGCGCAAGATGACGCTGCGCGTCCTCGGCTGGAACACCCCGGCCCGGCGCCTCTACGAGAGCTGCGGCTTCGTCGTCGAGGGCTCGCTCGCCGAGGAGTTCCTGATCGACGGCTCGTACGTGGACGACATCTGGATGGCCCGCCGCCTCACCGGCTGAGCGCCCCGGCCGGTCGTTCGCCCACCACTCCTGACGGTGTGTCAGTTGTGAACGAGTGGTGCAGAGTCGTGACCGACTCGCGCTGTCTCGACCGCCGTCGTGCCGGGTACGGTACGCCCGTGAGCAACTCGACGCCTCCCGGGTGGTACCCGGTACCCGGTGCGGACGGCGCGCCCGGTCAGGAGCGCTGGTGGGACGGCAACGCCTGGACCTCCGAGGTGCGCCCGCTCCAGGGCGGCGCCGCCCAGGTCGCCGACGCGCCGACCCAGGGCTGGCAGCCGCCGGGGCCCTCGGCCCCGGCCGCCGGGTACGGCTACGGCGCCCCAGCCCCGGCCCCGCAGGACGCGCCGCCGCCCGGCTACGGCTACCCCGGCGGCCAGGCCCCCGGCTACGGCTACCCGGGCCAGGGCTACGGCGCCCCCGAGTACGGCCAGGGCTACGGGAACCAGGAGTACGGCCCGGCCTACCCCGGCGCCCAGCCGCCCGGCTACGGCTACCCGCCGCCGGCCCGCGGCGGAGGCGTGAAGCCGGGCGTCGTCATCGGCATCGCCGCCGCGGTCCTCGTCGTCGGTGCGGTGATCGCCGGCCTGACGCTCGCCGGCGGCTCCCCGTCGGCCGACCCGACCCCGAACCCGACGGTCACCGTCACCCGGAGCCAGGACCCGGCCCCCAGCCCGACCTACACGCTCCCCACCACCGTGCCGACCCCGACGCAGACGCAGCAGGCGCCCAAGCCCGCGCCCGTCCTCAAGGGCACCGTGCCGGACGCCCAGCACGCCATCACCGTCCCGCTGTTCGACGGCTGGGAGGCGCAGACCAACAACACCAAGTCGACGGTCTACCTCGGCTCCGGCCGCTACACCTGCCCGGACGGGAACAACACCTGCATCCGCGGCCAGTTCGCGATCCAGAAGGACACCGTCCAGGGCGCCACCGCCAAGGCCGCCGCCGAGGCCGCGATGCCCGACTACGCGGCCGCGATCTTCACCGGGATCACCTCGCACACCGACTCGGGCTCGGCCTACGTCACCGTCGCCGGGGTGCTCGGCTACGCCTCCCGCTGGCACGTGCGCACCTCGGACGGCACCCAGGGCTACGTCCTGCTGGCCACTGTCCCGGCCAAGGGTGGCGGGTTCGTCGTGTTCGAGGGCGGCGTGGACGACGACCCGGCCGCGCCGGACGCCTCCGTCCTGGACCAGATCCTCCGGGGCATCAAGCAGGACGGCAGCGCCGGCACGGGCAGCACCACCTGACCCCCCGGAGGACGGCGCTCTAATCCCCGTAGCGCTCCCAGAGCTTGGGAAAGCGTTTCGCCATCGCGTCCGGGTCCTCGAAGTCCAGCGGCGTCCCCGCCGGGCGGCCCGCCTGCCGCCCGCCCACCTCGGGCAGCGGCAGGCCGGTGAGCTGCTCGTAGGCCTCGTCGGCGGCGTAGCCGAGGTCCTCGGCCTCGCCGTCCTCCTCCTCGTCGAACTCGGGCAGGAGGTCGGCCAGGTCGTCCGGCTCGTGCAGCCCGCCCTCGAAGACGTCCCGGCCCTGGCCGATCAGCCAGCAGCGGAAGAAGTCGAAGGTGTCCTCGGAGGCGCCGTCGAGCAGCAGGTGGGCGGCGCCCCACAGGTCGTACCGGTAGGCGCGCTGGAAGCGGGCCTCGAAGAGCCGGCCGAAGTCGATGACGTCGTCCGGGGTCAGCTGGACGAGGTGCTCCACCAGCCGGTCGGCCTGCTCGTCGGGGTCGCCGTCGGCGGCCTCCCGGGTCTCGTCGATGATCTGCCAGAAGTCGGTCTCGTCCATCACCGCTCCAGCATCCCCGTTCGCCCGCCTCCGCGCATGCCATGGCCCGGCGAAACGCTGGTGACGCCCGGCGGAACGTTCGTCGGCGGCCGGGCCGGGAACGGCGGAACCCCGCGCCGTCCGGGGACGGTGCGGGGTTCCGCGGGGACCACGGGGGGTCAGAGGCCGAGCTCGACCTCGAACTCGCCGGCCTCCAGGATCTCCTTGACCGCGACCAGGTAGCGGGCGGCGTCGGCGCCGTCCACCAGGCGGTGGTCGTAGGAGAGCGACAGGTAGGTCATGTCGCGGATGCCGATGGCGGTGCCGCCGTCGGCCTCGATGACGACCGGGCGCTTGACGGTGGCGCCGATGCCCAGGATGGCGACCTGGTTCGGCGGCACGATCACGGTGTCGAACAGCGCACCGCGCGAGCCGGTGTTGCTGATGGTGAAGGTCGCACCGGACAGCTCGTCCGGGGTGATCTTGCTGTCGCGGACCTTGGTGGCCAGCTCGGCGGTCTTCTTCGAGATGCCGGCGATGTTGAGGTCGCCCGCACCCTTGATGACCGGGGTCATCAGACCCTTCTCGGAGTCCACCGCGATACCGATGTTCTCGGTGTCGAAGTAGGTGATGGTGCCCTCGGCCTCGTTGATCCGGGCGTTGATGGCCGCGTGGGCCTTCAGCGCCTGGGCGGCGGCCTTGACGAAGAACGGCATCGGGGACAGCTTGACGCCCTCGCGGGCGAGGAAGGAGTCCTTGGCCTTGCCGCGCAGCGACATGATCTTGGTGACGTCCACCTCGACCACGCTGGTCAGCTGGGCCTGCTCGTGCAGGGCCTTCAGCATGTTGTCGCCGATGACCTTGCGCATGCGGGTCATCTTGACCGTCTGGCCGCGCAGGGCGGACGGAGCGGCGGCGGCCTTCGGCGCGGCGGCCGGGGCGGCAGCGGCGACCGGAGCCGGCGCGGCCTTGGCGGCCTCGGCGGCGGCGATGACGTCCTGCTTGCGGATGCGGCCGCCGACACCGGTACCGGTGACGGCGGACAGCGCGACACCGTGCTCGGCGGCGAGCTTGCGCACCAGCGGGGTGACGTAGGCGTCACCGGCGTCGGCCACCGGGGCGGCCGGGGCGACCGGAGCCGGGGCGGCAACGGGGGCCGGGGCGGCGACCGGAGCCGGGGCAGCCGGAGCGGCAACGGGAGCCGGAGCGGCAACGGGAGCCGGGGCGGCGACCGGGGCCGGAGCAGCCGGAGCGGCGACCGGAGCCGGGGCAGCCGGAGCAGCGACCGGAGCCGGGGCGGCAACCGGAGCCGGGGCGGCAGTAGCCGCACCCGGGGCGCCGATCAGCGCGAGCTGAGCGCCGACCTCGGCGGTCTCGTCCTCGCCGACCAGGATCTTGACGACGACGCCGGCGACCGGCGACGGGATCTCGGTGTCGACCTTGTCCGTGGAGACCTCGAGCAGCGGCTCGTCGACCTCGACGGTCTCACCCTCGGCCTTCAGCCAGCGGGTGACGGTGCCCTCGGTGACCGACTCGCCCAGCGCGGGCAGCACGACCGGGGTGGCGTCGCCGGCCGGAGCGGCCGGAGCGGCAACGGGGGCCGGAGCGGCAACCGGAGCCGGAGCGGCGACGGGAGCCGGAGCGGCGACCGGGGCCGGGGCGGCGGCGGGCGCGGCCGCGGCGGCCGGAGCAGCGGCGGGGACCGGGGCGCCGGAGCCGTCGTCGATGATCGCCAGCTCGGCGCCCACCTCGACGGTCTCGTCCTCGCCGACCTTGATCGAGGCCAGGATGCCGGAGGCCGGCGCCGGGATCTCGGTGTCGACCTTGTCGGTCGAGACCTCGAGCAGCGGCTCGTCGACCTCGACACGCTCACCCTCGGCCTTCAGCCAGCGGGTGACGGTGCCCTCGGAAACGCTCTCGCCCAGCGCGGGCAGTGTTACTGAGACCGCCATGGTTTCAGCGACTCCTATCAAGTCTTGCGTACGGGAGTACGGGAAGTACGGAAGTACCGGAACGGGGGTGGGGGCGTGATCAGTCGTGCGCGTGCAGCGGCTTGCCGGCCAGCGCCAGGTGCGCCTCGCCCAGGGCCTCGGACTGGGTCGGGTGCGCGTGGATCAGCTGCGCGACCTCGGCCGGCAGGGCCTCCCAGTTGTAGATCAGCTGGGCTTCGCCGACCTGCTCGCCCATGCGGGCGCCGACCATGTGGACGCCGACCACGGCGCCGTCCTTGACCTGGACGAGCTTGATCTCGCCGGCGGTCTTCAGGATCTTGCTCTTGCCGTTGCCGGCCAGGTTGTACTTGAGGGTGACGACCTTGTCCTTGCCGTACAGCTCGACGGCCTTGGCCTCGGAGATGCCGACAGAGGCCACCTCGGGGTTGGAGTACGTCACGCGCGGGACGCCGTCGTAGTCGATCGGCATCGGCTTCAGGCCGGCCAGCCGCTCGGCGACCAGGATGCCCTCGGCGAAGCCCACGTGGGCGAGCTGCAGGGTCGGGGCGAGGTCACCGACGGCCGAGATGGTGGGCACGTTGGTGCGCATGTACTCGTCGACGAGGACGTAGCCGCGGTCCATCGCGACGCCGTTCTCCTCGTAGCCGAGGCCGGCCGAGACCGGGCCGCGGCCGATGGCGACGAGCAGCAGGTCGGCGTCGATCTGCTTGCCGTTCTCGGTGGAGACGCGGACACCGGCCTCGGTGTACTCGACGCCCGAGAAGCGGGCCTTCAGCTCGAACTTGATGCCGCGCTTGCGGAACGCGCGCTCCAGCAGCTTCGAGGAGTTCTCGTCCTCCAGCGGGACGAGGTGCGGCAGCGCCTCGACGATGGTGACCTCGACGCCGAAGGACTTCCAGACCGAGGCGAACTCGACGCCGATGACGCCGCCGCCGAGGATGACGGCCGACTTCGGGATGCGGTCGAGCTTGAGCGCGTGGTCGGAGGAGATGACGCGGTCGCCGTCGATCTCCAGGCCCGGGATCGAGCGCGGCACGGAGCCGGTGGCGAGGACGATGTGGCGGCCCTCGATGCGCTGGCCGTTGACGTCCACCGAGGTCTGCGAGGAGAGCTTGCCCGCGCCCTGGATGAAGGTCACCTTGCGGGAGGCGACCAGGCCCTGGAGGCCCTTGTACAGGCCGGCGATGACGTCGTCCTTGTACTTGTGGACGCCGTTGATGTCGATGCCCTGGAAGGTGGCCAGCACGCCGAACTCGGCGGCCTCCTTCGTCTCGTCGGCGATCTCGGCCGCGTGCAGCAGCGCCTTGGTCGGAATGCAGCCGCGGTGCAGGCAGGTGCCGCCCAGCTCACCCTTCTCGACCAGGGCGACGCTCAGGCCCAGCTGAGCGGCGCGGAGCGCCGCGGCGTAACCGCCGCTTCCGCCTCCGAGAATGACTACGTCGAAAACGGTGCTGGCGTCGTTCGCCACGTCACGTCCTCCATGCAATGGGGTGGGTCGCCGGGCCGGTCGCGGTCCGGTGGGTCGGAAGCCTTTGTGGGGCGCCCAGTCGTGCCGGAAATACATCTTCGCACTTGTTCACGGCGGCTGATGTCCGGGTCCGCCCCGCGGGTGTCCCACCGGGTGGTCACGGGGGTGGGAACACCCCCGACGGAAGGGCATCATTGCAGCTCAACGCCGGGTTGACAGCCACCGGGCGGGCGCTGTGACGGCCTTCGGGCGCCGCTGCTTCCGCACTGCGGAACAAAGTTTCGCCCGCAGCGAACAGGGGTGCGGGGCCGGGTGGCGGCCTACCTGCGGGTAACCCGTCCGGAACGCCGGAGGGGGCCCGGCGCACGTGCGCCGGGCCCCCTCCGAACGGGTGGGCCGGGTCAGGCCTTCGCCGCCGCCGTCCGCTCGGCGTAGGCGAGCAGGGTGCGCACCGCGCTCGCGGTGCCGCCCTTCGGGGTGTAGCCGAACGGCGCGCCCTCGTGGAACGCCGGGCCGGCGATGTCCAGGTGCGCCCAGTCGGTGCCCTCGGCCACGAACTCCTTCAGGAACAGACCGGCCACCAGGCCGCCGCCCATGCGCTCGCCCATGTTGGCCAGGTCGGCGATGGTCGACTCGGTCATGCCCTTGCGCAGCTCGGCCGGCAGCGGCATCGGCCAGGACTGCTCGCCGACCTCGCCCGCGACGGTGTGCAGGGTCTCGCGCAGCTCGTCGTTGTTGGACATCACGCCGAAGGTGCGGTTGCCCAGGGCCAGCACCATGGCGCCGGTCAGGGTGGCCACGTCGACGATGGCGTCCGGGTTCTCCTCGCCGGCGCGCACGATCGCGTCGGCCAGCACCAGGCGGCCCTCGGCGTCGGTGTTCAGCACCTCGACGGTCTTGCCGCCGTACATGCGCAGCACGTCGCCCGGGCGGGTGGCGGAGCCGGACGGCATGTTCTCGGCCAGCGCGAGCCAGCCGGTGACGTTGACGGCCAGGCCGAGGCGCTTGGCCGCGACCACGGTGGCGAACACGGCGGCGGCGCCGGCCATGTCGCACTTCATGGTCTCGTTGTGGCCGGCCGGCTTCAGCGAGATGCCGCCCGAGTCGTAGGTGATGCCCTTGCCGACGAAGGCGAGCGTGGCCTTGGCCTTCGGGTGGGTGTAGGCCACCTTCACCAGCCGGGGCGGGTTCGCCGAGCCGTTGCCGACGCCCAGCAGGCCGCCGAAGCCGCCCTTGGTGAGCGCCTTCTCGTCCAGCACCTCGACCTTGAGGCCGTGCTCCTTGCCGGCGGCCTGGACGATCGCGGCGAAGCTCTTCGGGTTCAGGTCGTTCGGGGCGGTGTTGACCAGGTCGCGGGCCCGGTTCATCTCCTCGCCGATCGCGGCGGCGCGCTCCACGGCGGCCTTGGAGTCCTTGCTGCCCTTGCGCGGGGCCAGCACGACGAGCTCGCCGACCGGCTCCTTGCCGCCCTCGCCCTTGTAGGTGCCGAAGGCGTACGAGCCGAGCAGACCGCCGAGGGCGACGGCCTCGACCTCGTCCGCGGACTCGGCGGGCAGGGCCAGCGCGGCCTTCTTGGCGCCGGCCAGGGTGCGGGCGGCGACACCGGCGGCGCGGCGCAGCGTCTCCAGGCCGTAGCCCTCCTCGGCCGCCTCGCCGAGGCCGACCGCGAGCACGAGCGCGGCCTTCAGCCCGGCGGGAGCGGGGACCTTGACGGCCTCGCCCTCGGCGCCGGTCGCGCCCAGGGTGGTGAGGACCTCGGCCAGCTTGCCCTCGAACGCCTCGTTCACGGCGTCGGTGCCGGCGGCCAGCACGATGCCCTTGGGGCCCTTCGCGACACCGACCACCAGCGCGTCCGCACGCAGCGAGGCGGCGGCGGAGGTGCTCACAGACAATGCAGTCACGTAATGCGTCCTGTTCTTTCGCGGTCCACGGCCGGGTGCGGCGAGGCTGCCGCACCGGCGCAGCCCGGCGGGCGTCGCGGGTGTCCCTCCGGCGCGGTCCGGGTCCGGGTCCCCTGGCTACGCGCACCCGCCGTTCGCGGACACGCACACCAGAGGCCCCGGCTCCACGCTCGGCGCCGGGCGGGCAGGACCTGCGACGGTGCAGGGCTGCGGTGCTCCCCGCATGGTAGTCCGCATGGTGGGATCACGCGCCGCCCGGTGTCAGGCCAGCAACGCCAGGGCGAACAACGAGCCGGTCGCGGCGGTCTCCGCCACGGCGCCGAGCACGTCCCCGGTGATGCCGCCGAAGCGCCGTACGCAGCGGCGGAGCAGCAGCCACGCGCAGCCGACCCCGAGGGCGAGGGCCAGGGGGAGGCGAACGGATGACGAGCCGTCAAACAGGCCGAGAATGGCCAGAAGGAGCGCCGTCGCGGCCGTCGCGGCCAGGGCGGCCGGGGGAGCGACGGTGCTCGCCACCATCGCCCCGAGTCCGCCCGGCCGCGCGGGCGGAACCGACCGCAGGCAGCCCCATGCGAGCGCGCACCGCGCGGCCACCGCGGAGCACACAACCGCCAGCGCCCCGCGCAGCGGCGAGTGCCCGAACTGTCCGGCCAATGCGGCGATCTGGGCGAACAGGGCGAGAAGCAGCACAAGTACGCCGAAGGGCCCGATATCGGACTGCTTCATGATGCGCAGCGCGTCCTCGGCGGGCTTCCCGCTGCCCAGTCCGTCCGCGACGTCCGCGAGCCCGTCCAGGTGCAGCCCCCGGGTGAGCGCCGCGAGCACGCCCACCGCCGTGACCGCCCCGAGCAGCCCGCCCGCCCGCCAGGCGACGAGTGCCCCGGCCCCGGCCGCGATCCCGCCCAGCACGAGTCCCACGGCCGGCGCCAGCACCATGGCCCGCCCCCCGGCCGCCCGGTCCCACCGCTCGACCCGCACCCGCAGGACCGACAGCGTCCCGAACGCGAACCGCAGCCCGTCGCCCCAGCCGGCCCGCTCCACGACGCACTTCCTAACTGTGTGAGACGGCGGACGGCGGCCCGAAATCCGAGCCGCCGTCCGCGGGTTGTCCGTACCGGTGCGCGCCTACAGCCGCCGCAGCAGGTCCGCCGCCGACGGCAGCCTCGGCTGCTCCTTGGGTGCCGCCGGCACGTACGCGCGCGGCGCCTCGTCCGCGAGCGCGTCCCCGGCGGCCTGGAGCAGCGGCAGCGCCAGCAGCGCGCCGACGCCCTCGCCCATCGTGATCCCCTGCTCCTGCATCGGCGTCAGCGTCAGGCGGTCGTACGCCTTGGCCTGGGCCGGCTCCCCGCTGGACTGCCCGGCGCGCCACCACTCCGGCGCCCGGAACGCGATCCGCTGCGCGACCAGCGCGCAGGCCGCCGAGACGACCCCGTCCAGCACGACCGGCAGCTTGCGCACGGCGGCCTGGAGCAGGAAGCCGGTGATGGCCGCGAAGTCCGCGCCGCCGGTGGCGCCGAGCAGCGCCAGCTGGTCGCCGAGGACCGGCCGGGCCCGCCGCAGCGAGTCCCGGATGGTCGCGCACTTGACCATCCAGACGCGGTCGTCGATGCCCGAGCCGCGCCCGGTCACCGCGGCGGCGTCCGTCCCGCACAGGGCGCCGATCAGCACCCCGGCGACGGTCGTCGAGCCGACCCCGAGGTCACCGAGGAGCACCAGGTCCGTCCCGGCGTCGGCCTCCTCGTCGGCGACGGCCATGCCGGCCCGGAAGGCCCGGACGGTCTCCTCGGGCGTGAGGGCGTCCTCGATGTCGATCCGCCCGGAGCCGCGCCGGATCCGGTGGCCGACCACCTCGTCCGGGAAGTCCGCCGGGTCGGTGTCCACCGCGACGTCGACGATCCGCACGTCGGCGCCGTACCGGGAGGCCAGCCGGGCGACCGGCGCGGTGCCGTCGAGCACGGCCCGCACCCGGGCCGCGGTGCCGCCCGCGGCGGGCAGCCGGGACACCCCGAGCGCGGCCACGCCGTGGTCGGCGGCGAACAGCAGCACCTTGGGCGCCGAGACCGGCCGCACCGGGGAGCGCCCCTGCACGGACGACAGCCAGCTGCCCAGCTCCTCCAGCTTGCCGAGCCCGCCGCGCGGCCGGTCGGCCGCCTGCCAGCGTTCGTCGGCGGCCCGCCGGGCGCTCTCGTCGGGGCGCTCGACGAGCGAGGAGAACGTATCGAGATCCACGGTCGTGTCCATCGTCCGAGAGGCTACACGCCGCAGGTGTTCACGCTGCGGCTGGCTTGACCGTCAGAACCTGCCCGGCCACGACCAGCAGCACACGCTGCGAGGCGTCCGCCACGGCCATGTTGAGCCGTCCCAGGGTGTCGCGGAAGCGGCGGCCGGCCGCGGTCGCCGGGACGACGCCCATGCCGACCTCGTTGCTCACGGCGACGACGTGCCGCCCGGTCGCCGCCCAGGCCCGTGCGAGGGCGTCGCACCGCCGCTGCACGGCGGCCTCGGCGCCGCCGGCCCAGGCCGCGTCGTCCCAGGCGCCGCACTCGTCCATCACCGAAGTCAGCCACAGCGCAAGGCAGTCGACGAGCACCGGGGCCGGATCGGCGGTGTCCGCGAGGACCGCCTCCAGGTCGCAGGTCTCGGCCGTGCGCCAGCTCGCCGGGCGCCGCTCGCGGTGCAGGGCGACCCGCTGGGCCCACTCGGCGTCGCCGTCCCGGGTGCCGCCGGTGGCGACGTACAGGACGTCCGCCCGGTCGGCGAGGAGCAGTTCGGCCTTGGTGGACTTGCCGGAGCGCGCACCGCCGAGGAGGAGCGTGCGGGAGGGTTCGGGGTGGGTCGCCATGGTTCCCATCCTGCCGGACCGGGCATACGGAAGATCGTGCCGGGCAGGCTAAGGTGCGCAGCACACTGGCAGGGTCGTCGGCGGGAGGAGCCGGGCATGGTCTGGACGTGGCGGTACGAGAAGGCGGACGGCACCGAGGTGGCGCCGGGCGTCGGGCACGAGGAGTTCGCCGGCCAGGGCGACGCCGAGACCTGGATCGGCGAGACCTGGAAGCAGCTCGCCGAGGACGGTGTCGACAACGCCGTCCTGCTGGACGACGACCGGGTCGTCTACTCGATGAGCCTGCACGAGGACTGACCGGCGCAACCGCCCGTCAGGGGGCGCTACTTGGCCCCGATGACGTGCAGCAGTGCGGCCACCTGCCGGTAGGGGTCGGTGCGCCCGGCGCGGTCCTCGGCCTCCAGCAGCTGGGCCAGCTGGCGCCCGTCCACCGGCGGGGCCGCGTCGTCGGGGGCGTTGTCGGTGAAGACCCGCACGCCGTACCAGTGCTTGAGCGGTACCGAGACCTCGGAGAGCGTGACGGACAGGTCGGCGAGCCGGTCGGCGCGGGCGGCCAGTCCGAGCCGGTTGTAGTAGCGATCGCTCTCGAACGCGTGCAGAGCGGCCCGCCAGTCCCCGGCGGCGGCGGGCCGCAGGGCGAGCGCGTCGCGGTTGCGGACGAGCAGCGAGAGCAGTCCGCCGGGCGCGAGCAGCCGGGCCAGCGAGGCGATCATCGGGTCCGGGTCGGGCAGGTACATCAGGACGCCGTGGCAGAGCACGACGTCGAAGCTGCGCGGGCCGAACCAGCGCCCGCACTGGTGGCCGTCGCCGCTGAGCAGCTGGATCCGCCCGCGGACCTCGGGCGCCTCCTCGGCGAGCGCCCCCTGGGCGACGCCGAGCGCGACCGGGTCGGAGTCGATGCCGGTGACGTAGTGGCCGGCCCGGGCCAGGCGCAGCGCCTGGGTGCCCTGGCCGCAGCCGATGTCGAGGACGCGCTGCGCGGTGCGGCCGGCCAGCTGGTCGGCGAGCTGCCGGCTGACGAGCTCCTGGCGCACGAAGTTGCGCAGTCCGCCGAGCCGGTCCAGCCACGCGGCGGTGCCGCCGGCGAAGGAGCCGCTGCGGGAGGGCAGCCGGCGCTCCTGGCCGGCCCGCTCCTGGCCCGCGCGCTCCTGGCCGAGCCGGTCGTGCCCGCCGTCGCCCTGGCCCGGCAGCGCGTAGAGGCCGGGCCCCTCCCAGGACGGCGGGGCCCAGCCGGAGTCCACCGGTTCGGCGGTCAGGGCCGCTCCCCGCGACGGACCTGCGGCTTGGGCAGCCGCAGCCGGCGCATCTGCAGGATGCGCATCAGGCCGTAGGCGACCGTTCCGCGGGTGTTCTGGCCCGCGAAGCGCTCGCCGAGCTGCTTGCGCAGGCCGAGGCCGAGGCGGACGAAGTCCAGCGCGACCAGCACGAAGAACAGCAGGAACAGCAGGGTGGACAGCAGCTGCAGGGCCGGCACCTTGACGATGCTGAGGACCAGGATGAGCACGGCCGCGGGGAGGAAGAACTCGGCCAGCGACCAGCGGGCGTCCACGTAGTCGCGGGCGAACTTGCGCACCGCGCCCTTGTCGCGCGCGGGCAGGTGGCGCTCGTCACCGTCCATGAGCGCCTGGCGCTGCTTCTCGCGCTCGACCCGCATCCGGTCGCGGGCCTGCTTGGCGGCCTCCTTGCGGTCCTTGGGCACGACCACCCGGGTACGCCGGTTGGCCTCGGCCTCACTGCGCTTGGGAGTGGGCCGGCCCTTCTTGGCCTGCGGGTCGCGGGCCTGGGTCGTCTCGTCCTGCTTCTCCAGCACGGTGGAGGCAGCGGCATCATCTGAACGGCGTCGGAACACACCACCAGCGTACGGGGTGCGGCGGCGCTTCTCGGGGCGGCCTCGGACGCAAACGCGTATCGATCCGCGAGGTGGGAACCCGCCCGGGGTTTTCCGGCCCCTTCCCGTAGGGGATCAGTCGGGTGGAGGATTGGGGGGATGAGAATGGGATCCACCCGGGGGATGAGGAAGAGGCACCCAGCGCTGTAGCAGTCTTGTTGCAGGCAGGTGCACTGCGGCGACGGGCTCGCTGCACATACACTCGTCGTGTCTGGTAACGAGATAGAGACCGCAGGCCGGAGAAGGGGGCACCCGAGGCCCATGAGCGACGGAATCATGAAGCGTATGGGGTTGATCTTCCGCTCCAAGGCGAACAAGGCCTTGGACCGGGCGGAGGATCCCCGTGAGACGCTCGACTACTCCTACCAGAAGCAGCTCGAACTGCTGCAGAAGGTACGGCGTGGCGTCGCGGACGTCGCGACCTCGCGCAAGCGCCTGGAACTCCAGCTGACCCAGCTCCAGCAGCAGTCCGCGAAGTACGAGGACCAGGGCCGCAAGGCGCTGTCGCTCGGCCGCGAGGACCTCGCGCGCGAGGCGCTGACCCGCAAGGCCAACATGCAGTCCCAGATCAACGACCTGGAGGCGCAGTACCAGGCGCTCCAGGCCGAGGAGGAGAAGCTCACGCTCGCCTCCCAGCGGCTGCAGGCCAAGGTGGACGCCTTCCGCACCAAGAAGGAGACCATCAAGGCCACCTACACCGCGGCCCAGGCGCAGACCCGCATCGCCGAGTCCTTCTCCGGGATCTCGGAGGAGATGGGCGACGTCGGCCTGGCGATCCAGCGCGCCGAGGACAAGACCGCGCAGATGCAGGCGCGGGCCGGCGCGATCGACGAGCTGCTGGCCTCCGGTGCGCTCGACGACGCGAGCGGTCTCGGCCGCAAGGACGACATCGAGGCGGAGCTGGAGCGCGTCGCCGGCGGTTCGGACGTCGAGCTGGAGCTGGCCCGAATGAAGGCCGAGCTGTCGGGCGGTCCGGCTGCCGGCCCGGCCGCGATCGAGCAGGGCAAGCCGCAGCAGCAGCCGCACGATGCGCCGCAGGACACCCCGCGCATCAACTACAACAAGTGAGCTGAGCTCCACCCACGAACCAGGGAGACGCACGGCATGATCATGAGGGTCATGGGTGAGGGGCAGTTCGAGGTCGGCGAGGCCCACCTCAACCTGCTCAACGAGCTCGACGCGGAGCTTGTCACCGCGGTCGACTCGGGCGACGAGGAGCTCTTCCGCTCGGCGTACGGCAAGCTGCTGGACGCCGTGAAGCAGTACGGCACCAGGCTGCCGGACGACTCGCTGGAGCCGTCCGAGCTGATCCTGCCGGCCGCGGAGGCGACGATCGACGAGGTCCGCGCGCTGCTGATGGCCGATGACGAGGGCGTCATCCCCGGGTACCCGGAGTAGCCTTCCGCACCGCTCGGCGCCAGACGAAAGGGCGGGCCCCCTCCACTCGGAGGGGGCCCGCCCTTCGTGCGTCCGCCGCTGTTGCGGCAGGGCGAGTGTTACGGCAGGGCGAGCATCCGGTCCAGCGCCGCCTTGGCGTACCGCTCGGTCTCCGGGTCGACGGTGATCACGTTCGGCACCCGGCCCTCGACCAGCGACTCCAGCGCCCAGACGAGGTGCGGCAGGTCGATCCGGTTCATGGTGGAGCAGAAGCAGACCGCGCGGTCCAGGAAGACGATCTCCTTGTCCGGGTGCGCCTTGGCGAGGCGGCGGACGAGGTTCAGCTCGGTGCCGATGGCCCACTTGGAGCCGGGCTCGGCGGCGTCGAGCGCCTTGATGATGTACTCGGTGGAGCCGACCATGTCCGCGGCGGCGACGACCTCGTGCTTGCACTCCGGGTGCACCAGGACGGTGACGCCGGGGATGCGCTCGCGGACGTCGTTCACCGAGTCCAGGCTGAACCGGCCGTGCACCGAGCAGTGGCCGCGCCAGAGGATCATCTTGGCGTCGCGCAGCTGCTCGGCGGTCAGGCCGCCGTTCGGCTTGTGGGGGTTGTACAGGACGCAGTCGTCCAGCGAGAAGCCCATGTCGCGCACCGCGGTGTTGCGGCCGAGGTGCTGGTCGGGCAGGAACAGGACCTTCTGCCCCTGCTCGAAGGCCCACTCCAGGGCGCGCTTGGCGTTGGAGGAGGTGCAGATGGTGCCGCCGTGCTTGCCGGTGAAGGCCTTGATGTCGGCGGAGGAGTTCATGTACGAGACCGGGACGGTCACGTCGGCTATGCCGGCGTCGGTCAGCACGTCCCAGCACTCGGCGACCTGCTCGGCGGTGGCCATGTCGGCCATCGAGCAGCCGGCCGCGAGGTCGGGCAGGACGACCTTCTGGTCGTCGCCGGTGAGGATGTCCGCGGACTCGGCCATGAAGTGCACGCCGCAGAAGACGATGAACTCGGCCTCCGGGCGGGCCGCCGCGTCCCGGGCGAGCTTGAACGAGTCGCCGGTGACGTCGGCGAACTCGATCACCTCGTCGCGCTGGTAGTGGTGCCCGAGGATGAAGACGCGCTCGCCCAGCGCGGCCTTGGCCGCCCGGGCGCGCTCGACGAGGTTCGGGTCGGAGGCCGGGGGGAGGTCACCGGGGCACTCGACGCCGCGCTCGCTGTTCGGGTCGGCCTCCCGGCCGAGCAGCAGCAGAGCGAGCGGCGTCGGAGTGGGGTCGACGCCGTAGGTCTCGGTGATGGTGGTGGTCACGGGCGGGTGCCCTTCTGTGCGGCCGATCAAGCGGTGAAGCCTTTTCGTCTATCTGACACTATCTATGATAACCGGTTAGCGTCAGAGTGACGATGGCCATCCTGTCGATGTGACGAGAACCGCTTGCCGGATCGGATGCTTCCGGGCGTGGCCGAATCGGTATCCGGGCGGCTCCGGGTGTGCGCCGAGCGCCGGGGGCCGCACTCGCGAGAAGATCGTGCTGCCGGTGACCTGAACCACGAGTGGCGCCCTGGTGTACGCCTCCCGGTCATCTGTCAGCGGTGAACTCGCTCATGTCATCCGCCAGAATGGATGCCGAACCGTTTCGGCAGACCGGCCACTGCCGTCCCGTCCGCCGATCCCCGCACGACCCGTGGAGCCCCGCACCGATGAGCAGCAGCCGAGCGCACGAGGTGACCGGGGCGGACCTGGACGAGACCGACCGGCTGCTCCTCGCCCGCCTCGGCAGCGACGGCCGTGCCTCCTACGCCGAGATCGGCCTCCAGGTGAACCTCTCCGCCACCGCCGTCCGCCGCCGGATCGACCGGCTGCGGGCGCGCGGGGTGGTCCGCGGCTTCACCGTGGTGCTCGACCCGGCCGTGCTCGGCTGGCAGACCGAGGCCTTCGTCGAGGTGTACTGCCGCGAGCGGACCGCCCCCGAGGAGATCCTCGCGAGCCTGCGCCAGTTCCCCGAGGTGGTCGCCGCCTGGACGGTCACCGGCGACCCGGACGCCCTGGTCCACCTGCGCGCCGCCGACATGCGCCACCTGGAGGCCGTCATCGAGCGCATCCGCCGCGAGCCCGGGGTCCAGCGCAGCCGCTCCTCCGTCGTCCTGTCCCAGCTGATCGGCTGACCCGGACGGCCCTCTCCGGGGCGTACGCAGGAATCCTGCGCGGACCGGCCCGAAGACGCTCGAAACCTGCCTGACCAGCCGCGTTCCGACGCGCGGCCCACCCCCTTCGCTGCCTACGCTGATCACGTCCGGTCAGCGCGGTGAACGCTCCCCGCCCGGCCGGATCCCCCGACCCCACAGCCGAGAGGGACAGCCGTGTCCGCAGCACCCGACCGCATGCACCGGCCCGACAACGACCTGGTCGACCTGGTATTCGACTACATGCGGGAGCGGCTGCAGTACGACCCCGTCCCGCTCGACCACCCCGGCGACGGCGAGCACCTGCGCGCCCAGCTGGCCGGTCTGCTGAACCCCGAGGGCAACAGCCCGGCCGACGTGCTCAAGCTCTACGACCACGAGCTGTCCCGCGCCGTCATCTCCGCCGACAGCCCGCGCTACCTGTCCTTCATCCCGTGCGCCCCCACCAAGGCCGCGCTGCTGTTCGACATGGTCGTCTCCTGCGCCTCCCTCCAGGGCATCTCCTGGCTGGAGGCGGCCGGCGCGATCGCCGCCGAGAACCAGGTGCTGCGGCTGATCGCCGACCGCGCGGGCCTGCCCGAGACGGCCGGCGGCTGCTTCGTCTCCGGCGGCTCGGCGGGCAACCTGTCCGCCCTGGTCGTGGCCCGCGACACCGCGCGCCGCAAGCTGGGCGTCGGGCCGGAGGCACGCCTGCGCATAGCCGTCGCCGACCAGGTGCACTCCTCGGTCAAGAACACCTTCAACATCATCGGCGTCGAGGCCTTCAAGGTCCCGACCGTCGACCGGCGGTTCACCGGCGAGGCGCTGCGCGCGGCCCTGGCCGCCGACCCGAACCCCGAGACGGTGATCGCGGTCGTCGGCACCGCCGGCACCACCAACGAGGGCATCGTCGACGACCTCCAGGGCCTCGCCGAGGTCGCCCGCGAGCGCGACATGTGGTTCCACGTGGACGGCGCCTACGGCGGCGCGGGCCTGTTCGCCCCCTCGGTCCGGGCCCGCTACAACGGCATCGAGCACGCCGACTCCTTCGTGGTGGACCCGCACAAGTGGCTGTTCGCCCCGTTCGACTGCGCCGCGCTGATCTACCGCAACCCGCAGCTCGCCCGGGCCGTCCACACCCAGGACGCCTCCTACCTCGACGTCCTGCACACCGAGGGCGACGAGTGGAACCCCACCGACTACGCCTACCACCTGACCCGGCGCGCCCGCGGCCTGCCGCTCTGGTTCTCGCTCGCCGTGCACGGCACCCAGGCGTACACCGACGCCATCGAGACCGGCCTCAAGCTGGCACAGGACACCGCCCGGCTGATCCGCGACACCGAGCACCTGGAGCTGCTGTTCGACCCGCAGCTCTCCGCGGTCTGCTTTAAGCGCACGGGCTGGACCAACGACGACTACTACCGCTGGTCGCAGCAGCTGCTCGCGGACCAGATCGGCTTCGTCACCCCCACCGGCTGGGACGGCGAGACGGTCGCCCGCTTCGCCTTCCTGCACCCGGGCACCACGATGGAGATGGTCCGGGAGATCCTGGACACCATGGCCTGAGCCCCGCACACCTCACCGCGGCCCCGCCGGAGCACCTCCGGCGGGGCCGCGGCGCGCCCACGGGAAGGCCGCTACAGGAAGGCCCCGTTCGGCAGGTACGGCGCCGGCGGCCGCATCCCGTGCAGGCCGACGTAGCCCCCGGGCTCCGGGCTGAGCCCCACCTCCAGGCCGACGTCCAGCGCCCACTCCTGCTCGGCGGTGAGGAAGTCCACCCGCGCCCGCACCCCCTCCGGCACCCGGGCCAGCGCCTCGCGCAGCAGCCGGGCGGCGATCCGCTTGGAGGTGGCGGCCAGCAGCTTCACCTCGCCGCCGTCGCGGTAGCAGTAGCCGCTGCCGGCCAGCGCGTCGGCGATCAGCAGCTCCTCGAAGTGGCCGAGCATCAGCTCGTGGTCCGGCCCGTGCGCCGAGCCGCGCAGGCGCCGGTCCACCGAGTCCAGCAGGTGCAGGTGGGTCGCGTTGCCGCGGTGCACCGGGATGTCCCCGGGGTCGACCAGGCCGGCCCGGTCCACCCGGCCGTCCAGCCGCATCGCCGGGTGCAGCGTGAACCCGGCCAGCCGGTAGCGGCGGGCCGCCGCCGCGGACTGCGGCACGCACACCATCCCGCGCAGGCACCCGCGCCCGTGGGCCGCCGCCCGCTCCAGCAGCAGCCGCCCGACGCCCTTGCCCTGCGCGTGCGGCCGGACGGCGAACAGGGACGGCATCCACAGCCCCTCCCGGCGCATCGACAGCACCACGCCGACCGCCTCCCCGGCGCTCTCGGCGAGCCAGCAGCCCGACGGATCCGTGCGGGCCAGGTGTCTGGTGCGCGCCGACTGGACCGGCGTCGGTGCCGCGCCCGGGGTGCCGGGCCCGGAGGCGGCGGACGAGGCGAGGGCGATCTCCTGGACGGCCTCCGCGTCGGCGGCGGTGTCCCTGACCTGGCGCAGGATCATGCCCACCATCCTGGCGTCCGCGGCGCCGCCGCGAGGCCGCTTCGCCCGGATCGGGGGCTCGGGCGGTGCCCGCTCCATCCGGGTTGTGCGAGCATGGGAACCGTAGGGGACGCGGGTGGCACACCCGGCCCACGGAAAATCCGCCGCCGAGAGGCCGCAAAACCACAGCCGTCAGGGAAATGAATCCGGACGGCCTTTGGTTGGCACTGGCGGCAGACCGTTCTCAAAGACCGGGAGAAAGCAGATGACCGTCCAGGACGAGACCACCGTAGAGAGTGGCATCCTCCTCACCGATGCCGCCGCGGGCAAGGTCAAGGCCCTGCTGGAGCAGGAAGGCCGCGACGACCTCGCGCTGCGTGTCGCCGTCCAGCCCGGTGGCTGCTCCGGCCTGCGTTACCAGCTGTTCTTCGACGAGCGCTCGCTCGACGGCGACGTCGTCAAGGACTTCGGCGGTGTGAAGGTCGTCACCGACCGGATGAGCGCCCCGTACCTGGGCGGCGCCACCGTCGACTTCGTCGACACCATCGAGAAGCAGGGCTTCACGATCGACAACCCGAACGCCACGGGCTCCTGCGCCTGCGGCGACTCGTTCAGCTAGGCCCCGGCGGCCCAGCGCTCGAACGACTGACGAAGGCGGCCCCGGGGAGCACCCCGGGGCCGCCTTCGTCGTGCCCGCGTCCGGCTACTTCTCCCGTTACTTCGCGGCGCCGTCCGGCGAGACCGGGGCCGGGCCCATGTGCGGGTCCGCCTCCAGCGGGAGCGCGTTGCCGGTGGACAGGTCGTTCACCGTCCGCCCCGCCAGCGGCGCGCGCAGGTCGGCCGTCACCGTCTGCCGCTTGGCCAGCTCGCTGCACACCTGCCCGGACTTCACCGGCGCCGCCACGACGACCTTGACGTCCACCTGGCCCGGGTGCGACTCGTCCGCCTTCAGCGCGTACTGCTGGCACACCCCGCCGTAGAAGTACACGGTCAGCTTGTTGCTGCCGTCCACCCGGTAGGTGACCGCCGGACGCGCCGCCGGCGACGGCCCGTTCGGGTTCGGCTCGCCGACCGCGATGCCGGGTCCCGGGGGAGTGGCCCCCGTCGGCTGCGCCGGGGCCGGCGGCACCGAGCCCGGGGTCGTCCCGGCCGGTGGCGGAGCCGTGGCCGACGAGGCCGGCCCGCCGGAGGCGCCTGCGGTGGGCGCGCCCGCGGACGCGCCGGCCGACGCGCCGTCGGACGGCACCGGCGCCACCGGGGAGCCCGTCGCCGTCGCCGCGGCCGTCGCCGTGGCCGCCGCCTCCGAGGACGACTTGCCGTCCCCGTTGCACCCGGCCACCGTCACCGCCGCCGCCAGCACCAGACCCGCCAGCGCCACCGCCCGCCGACCGCGCGGCATCCTCTCCTGCTCCATGTGCACATCCTCCCGAGGGCTCAGCGGTGCCGCCTCCGGGGCCGCTCCGCGCGGATGTGACGTGGCCCGGACGGATCCGGTTCCGTCCGGGCCCCAGGAAGCCTCAGTTGCCGTACTCGGCCATCCCCGCGACCAGCCGCTGGGCGCCGGACGGCACCCGGAAGCCGGCGAGCGAGGGGGCGCTCGGCTGGGGGCCGGCCGCCAGCAGTGGCCAGAACCGGCGCAGCCGCCGGGAGGAGTCCACCAGGGCGTCGAGCGTCTCGCCGTCCGCGTCGCCGCGCAGCACGGGGAGCGAGGAAGGGCTGGGCATCATCGGGCACCGCTCCGATCCGGGTCGTGCCGCGGCCGCACTGCCGCGGTCACCGGGGCCGGCCGGTCCGGCGCGCCCCTGCGGCCAACCTAGGACCACGTTCTTCCCGCCCACCAGTGCTACTCGGAGGTAGTACACGTTCGCCCGCAGCCGGTGCCATTTCCGGCACTCGTGGGACCTCGTGGCGCCCGCCCGGTACCGTGAACGGGTTAACAACCCCGCTCGCCCATGGCCCTGCCGCCATCCTGAGGAGACCTCCCGTGCGCATCGCCGTCGCCGGCTCGATCGCTACCGACCACCTGATGACGTTCCCCGGCCGGTTCGCCGACCAGCTGGTCGCCGAGCAGCTCCACACCGTGTCGCTGTCCTTCCTGGTCGACACCCTGGACATCCGCCGCGGGGGCGTCGCCCCGAACATCGCGTTCGGCATGGGCGTGCTCGGGCTGAACCCCATCCTGGTCGGCGCGGCCGGGGCGGACTTCGCCGAGTACCGCAGCTGGCTGGAGCGCAACAACGTGGACTGCCGGTCCGTCCACATCTCCGAGACCCGCCACACCGCCCGATTCATGTGCACCACCGACGAGGACCACAACCAGATCGCCTCGTTCTACACCGGCGCCATGGCCGAGGCCCGCAGCATCGAGCTGAAGCCGATCGCGGACCGGGTCGGCGGCCTGGACCTCGTCCTGATCGGCGCGGACGACCCGCAGGCGATGGTCCGCCACACCCAGGAGTGCCGCACCCGCGGCTACGCCTTCGCGGCCGACCCCTCCCAGCAGCTGGCCCGCTTGGAGGGCGACGACATCCGCGAGATCGTCGACGGCGCCGCGTACCTGTTCACCAACGAGTACGAGGCCGCGCTGATCGAGAGCAAGACCGGCTGGGACGCCGACGAGATCCTCGGCCGGGTCGGCACCCGGATCACCACTCTCGGCAGCAAGGGCGTGCGCATCGAGCGCAAGGGCGAGCCCGCCATCCTGGTCGGCTGCGCCCCCGAGGAGACCAAGGCCGACCCGACCGGCGTCGGCGACGCCTTCCGGGCCGGCTTCCTCACCGGCCTCTCCTGGGACCTGGAGCTGGAGCGCGCCGCCCAGCTCGGCTGCATGCTCGCCACCCTGGTGATCGAGACCGTCGGCACCCAGGAGTACGAGCTGCGCCCGGCCGCCTTCCTGAAGCGCTTCGAGAACGCCTACGGCGCCGACGCCGCCGCGGACGTCCGCTCGCACCTGGTCAAGTAGTCCGCCGCACCAGGTAGGCCGAGCCCCGGTCGCCGCCGTAGTCGGCGGCCGGGGCCTCGCCCGCGTACTTCTGGCCGCGCATCCCGCACCAGGCCGGGATGTCGAGGCGGGCCGCCTCGTCGTCCGCCAGCACGGCGACCGTGTCGCCCACCGGCACCTCGCCGATCCGCTTGGCCAGCTCGATCACCGGCAGCGGGCAGCGCTTGCCGAGCGCGTCGATCACTGTGACTCGCCCGCTCGCCTCCGGGCGCGCCCTCCGGCTGTCCGGTGCCGAATCTCCTCGCTCCCCCGCTCCCGCGCTTTCGGCACCGGCCCGCCCTTCGGCTCGGGGTGGTGTCCCCACGGCCGGCTCCGGCGCCGGCAGGTCCAGCCCGAGCGGCGCCCGGACGCCGGCCACCAGCTCCGGCAGGACGGTCAGGAACCGCTCGACGTCCGCCTCGGCCGTCCCGTACGGCAGCGAGACCCGGACGTTCCCCTCGGTGAGTACCCCCATCGCGGCCAGCACGTGGCTGGGCGTCAGCGTGGACGAGGTGCAGGACGAGCCGGAGGAGACGGCGAAACCGGCCCGGTCCAGCTCGGTCAGCAGCACCTCGCCGTCCACGTACAGGCAGGAGAAGGTGACGATGTGCGGCAGCCGCCGCACCGGGTCGCCGACCACCTCGACCTCGGGCACCAGCTGCGGCACCCGGCCCCGGATCCGCTCCACCAGCGCGTGCAGCCGGGCGTTCTCCCGCTCGGCCTCGGCCCGTACGGCCCGCAGCGAGGCGGCGGCCGCCACGATCGCCGGGATGTTGACGAAGCCGGGCACCCGGCCGCCCTCGCGCTCGTCGGCCGGCAGCGGTGAGGCGTACCGGACGCCCTTGCGCACCGCCAGCACCCCGACCCCGGGCGGCCCGCCCCACTTGTGCGCGCTCGCGGCCAGCAGCGACCACCCGGCGGGCACGCCGACCCGGCCGGCGCTCTGGGCGGCGTCGACCAGCAGCGGGACCCCGGCCTCGCGGCAGAGCCCGGCGACCTCCTCGACCGGCTGGACCGTCCCCACCTCGTGGTTGGCGCTCTGCAGCGCGGCCAGCGCGGTGTCCTCCCGGAGCAGCCCGGCGAAGCCGTCCGCGGCGACCCGGCCGGCCCGGTCCACCGGCGCCACCGAGACGGATCCGCCGGCCGCCTCGTGCTTCTCGGCGACGTGCAGCACGCTGGAGTGCTCCACCGCCGAGTGCACCAGGTGCCCGCCGCGCCGCCGGTTCCCGGCCAGCGCGCCCAGCATGCCGAGCTGGACGGCCTGCGTGCCGCTCGCCGTGAAGGAGATCTCGTCGGCCCGGGCGCCGAGCACCTCGGCAACCGTCTCGCGGGAGGCGTCCAGCAGCATCCGGGCCTGCCGTCCGGACCGGTACAGTCGCGCCGGATCGGCCCACCCCTCGTCCAGCGCGGCGGTCAGGGCCTGCCGCGCGACGGGGTGGAGCGGCGCCGTCGAAGCCACGTCGAAGTACACGGTCACATTTAACGACACGCCGGGCCGCTCCGGAGCCCGGCGCAGGTGCTCACCGCCCGTCAGTCGATCATCCCGAATGTCCGCTTCGTCCGCGTCCGACGGACCGTCACCCACGTTGCGGGAGGTCATCCCCCGATCGGGGGTACGGACCTCGAATGCCTGCGGTGACCTGCGGCGCAGCCCCTGCCGGGCCTGATCGGGCGACCGGGCGGCGCGTTACCGGGGGCTGCCCGTCAGGAGCGCATAAGGCTGGAGTAGGGTTTGGCCCGCATAAGCATTCAAACCGTGCCCGTGGACGGGTCGCCGGGGAGGGCAGTCCTCCTCGGGGCGACGCGAAGGCGGGCGAGACTTCGGGAAGGCGCTACGTGAGTCCCAACGGCTCCGACCGCTCGCCGCGGCGCACGATGCGGCGGAAGCTGCCTCAGGCGCTGGCACTGGGCCTCGTCATCGCGACCGCCACCGGCTGCTCGGCCAACGACCTCCCCAGGCTTGGCCTCCCGAGCCCCGTCACCAAGGAAGGACCCATGGTCCTTCAGATGTGGCAGGGCTCCTGGATCGCGGCGCTGGTGGTCGGCGTACTGATGTGGGGTCTGATCATCTGGAGCGTGATCTTCCACCGGCGCAGCCGCACCGGCGTGGAGATCCCCCCGCAGACCCGGTACAACGTGCCCATCGAGGCGCTCTACACCGCGGTCCCCATCATCATCGTCTCGGTGCTCTTCTACTTCGTCGCCCGCGACGAGAACAAGCTGACCGCCGTCTCCGCGAAGCCGCAGCACTACGTCAACGTGGTCGGTTTCCAGTGGAGCTGGGCGTTCAACTACGAGAACACCGAGAACCCCGACCCGGCCAACAAGGACGCCGCGTACGAGGTGGGCACCCCCAAGGACGCGCCCACGCTGTGGCTGCCGGTCAACGAGACGGTCCAGTTCCGTCTCACCTCGCGTGACGTCATCCACGACTTCTGGCCCGTCAACTTCATGATGAAGATGGACGTCGTGCCGGGCGTGGTGAACAAGTTCGAGGTCACGCCGACCGTCAAGGGCGAGTACAGGGGCAAGTGTGCCGAGCTCTGCGGCACCGACCACTCGCGCATGCTGTTCAACGTCAAGGTCGTCGACCGAGCCGACTACGACAAGCACCTGGCTGACCTCCGGGCCAAGGGCCAGGCCGGCGCGGTGCCCTCGGGCGTCATCTCCATGGGAAGTGAAGAGAAGTGACCATCCTCAACGAGCCCGCCGCGGCCGGCGGGGGCGCCGAGGCCGTCACGGTCGGGGCGCAGCGGACCCGCAAGCCGGGTGCGACCATCATCAAGTGGCTCACGACCACTGACCACAAGACGATCGGCACCCTGTACCTGGGCACGTCGTTCGCCTTCTTCCTGATCGGTGGCATCCTCGCCCTGGTCATGCGTGCCGAGCTGGCTCGTCCCGGGACCCAGATCCTGTCGAACGAGCAGTTCAACCAGGCGTTCACGATGCACGGCACGATCATGCTGCTGATGTTCGCGACCCCGCTGTTCGCGGGCTTCGCGAACTGGATCATGCCGCTCCAGATCGGCGCACCGGACGTGGCCTTCCCGCGTCTGAACATGTTCGCGTACTGGCTGTACCTGTTCGGCTCGACCATCGCGGTCGCCGGCTTCCTCACCCCGAACGGCGCCGCGAGCTTCGGCTGGTTCGCCTACTCGCCGCTGTCGGACGCCGTGCACTCGCCGGGTGTCGGCGGCGACATGTGGATCATGGGTCTGGCCTTCTCCGGCTTCGGCACGATCCTCGGTGCGGTCAACTTCATCACCACGATCATCTGCATGCGCGCTCCGGGCATGACGATGTTCCGCATGTCGATCTTCGTGTGGAACGTCCTGCTGACCGCGGTGCTGGTCCTGCTGGCCTTCCCGGTGCTGGCCGCCGCGCTGTTCGCCCTGGAGGCGGACCGCAAGTTCGGTGCGCACGTCTTCGACCCGACCAACGGCGGTGCGCTGCTCTGGCAGCACCTGTTCTGGTTCTTCGGTCACCCCGAGGTGTACATCATCGCGCTGCCGTTCTTCGGCATCGTGTCGGAGATCATCCCGGTCTTCAGCCGCAAGCCGATGTTCGGCTACTCCGGCCTGATCGCGGCCACCATCGCGATCGCCGGTCTGTCCGTGACGGTGTGGGCGCACCACATGTACGTCACCGGACAGGTGCTGCTGCCGTTCTTCTCCTTCATGACCTTCCTGATCGCGGTCCCGACCGGTGTGAAGTTCTTCAACTGGGTCGGCACCATGTGGAAGGGCTCGCTGAGCTTCGAGACCCCGATGCTCTGGACGGTCGGCTTCCTGGTCACCTTCCTCTTCGGCGGTCTGACCGGCGTCCTGCTGGCCTCCCCGCCGATCGACTTCCACGTCTCGGACTCGTACTTCGTCGTCGCCCACTTCCACTACGTGGTCTTCGGCACCGTCGTCTTCGCGATGTTCGCCGGCTTCCACTTCTGGTGGCCGAAGATGACCGGCAAGATGCTGGACGAGCGCCTCGGCAAGATCACCTTCTGGACGCTGTTCTTCGGCTTCCACACGACCTTCCTGGTGCAGCACTGGCTCGGCGCGGAGGGCATGCCCCGCCGCTACGCCGACTACCTGGCCTCGGACGGCTTCACCACGCTGAACACCGTCTCGACCATCGGCTCGTTCGTGCTCGGCATGTCGATCCTGCCGTTCCTGTACAACGTCTGGAAGACGGCCAAGTACGGCGAGAAGGTCGAGGTCGACGACCCGTGGGGCTACGGCCGTTCGCTGGAGTGGGCGACCTCCTGCCCGCCGCCGCGGCACAACTTCCTCACCCTCCCGCGGATCCGCTCCGAATCCCCGGCCTTCGACCTCCACCACCCGGAGATCGCCGCGCTGGACTACCTGGAGAACCACGGTGAGGAGGCCAAGCACCTCGCCGGCGTGACCCCGGCGAAGTACGACGCCCCGCAGCTGGGCAAGGGCAAGAAGGACGGCGACGCCTGATGAAGGAACAGGGAAAGATCTTCCTCGGCCTGGCGGTCTTCGTCCTGGCGATGGCGATCACCTACGGCCTGTGGACCACCCACTCGGACCACGGCGTCGAGGCCGCCGGCACCACCGCGCTGTTCCTGGCCTTCGCGCTGTGCGCCTTCATCGGGTACTACCTCGCCTTCACCGCCCGCCGGGTGGACAGCGGCGCGGGTGACAACCCCGAGGCCGAGGTCGCGGACGACGCCGGTGAGCTGGGCTTCTTCGCCCCGCACAGCTGGCAGCCGCTCTCGCTGGCCATCGGCGGCTCGCTGGCCTTCATGGGCGTGATCTTCGGCTGGTGGCTGCTGTTCTGGTCGATCCCGATCATCCTGATCGGTCTGTTCGGCTGGGTCTTCGAGTTCTACCGGGGCGAGAACCAGAACCAGTAGGTTCCGCCGCACCGGCAGGGGCCGGACCTCCCACACGGGAGGTCCGGCCCCTGTTGCGTCCCCGGGGTGAGCCCCTCACTCACCCGGGTGAACGCGGGGTCGCTCGGATGTCGCTCCACGGCAAGGCGTTCCTACGATCTGATCAATCGTGCGAACCCCCGGAGGCGGTCATGGCCGACAGGCGCGGAATAGCGGGTCTCGGCGGCATCTCGCTGGCCCTCGCAGTACTGACCCCGCTCGCCGCCTGCTCGGCCGGTGGTGACGACGATCGCACCGGCCCGCACAAGGTCGACGCGGCGCGGCTGGTCCACCTCTCGGCCGAGGGCAAGGTCGACCCGGCCCAGTCGGTCACCGTGACCGCCGTCGCCGGCAGCAGGCTGACCGACGTCACCGTGGTCGGGCCGGACGGCCGGGTGGTGGCCGGCAGGCTCGCGGACGACCAGCGCAGCTGGCAGACGACCGGCCGGCTGAAGGCCTCGGCGTCGTACAGCGTCCGGATCGCGGCGGACGACGGCAGGGGCGGGCGAGGCGAGATCACCCAGGACTTCAGCACCCTCGCCGCCCAGCGCCTGCTGACCGCGAAGCTCGGCCCGGACTCCTCCGGCAGCGGCGTGTACGGGGTCGGCCAGCCGCTGACCGTGCAGCTCTCCGAGGCCGTCAAGGACCCGCAGGCCCGGCAGGAGGTCGAGCAGGCCCTGACGGTCAGCTCCCAGCCCGCCGTCACCGGCGCGTGGTACTGGGTGGACGACAAGAACCTGCACTTCCGCCCGGAGGAGTACTGGCCCGTCGGCACCACCGTCGGCCTGGCCTTCGACGGCACCGGCACCCGGATCGCCGACGGCCTGTACGGCGGCGACCGCAGCAGCCTGAAGCTGCGGATCGGGGCCCGGGTCGAGTCGGTGATCGACGCCGCCGCCCACGAGCTCACCCTGAAGCGCGACGGCGAGGTGATCCGGACCATCCCGGTGACCACCGGCAAGCCCGGCTTCGACACCCGCAACGGCGTCAAGGTGGTGCTCGGCCAGGAGCGCTCGGTGCGGATGAACGGCGAGACGATCGGCATATCCGCGGGCAGCTCGGAGGCCTACGACCTCAACGTCGAGTGGGCCACCCGGGTGACGTGGAGCGGCGAGTACGTCCACGCGGCGCCGTGGTCGGTCGGCTCGCAGGGCTACGAGAACGTCAGCCACGGCTGCACCGGCATGAGCACCGACAACGCGAAGTGGTTCTACGACAACACCCGGGTGGGGGACCTGGTGACGGTGGTCAACAGCCACGGCGCCACGATGGAGCCGTTCGGCAACGGCTTCGGGGACTGGAACGTGTCCTGGGCGGACTGGGTCAAGCACAGCTCCCTCGGCAAGCCCTTCAGCACCACCGTCGCGGCCTCCCAGGCCCCCGCCACGGGGATGATCCGCCCGGAGGTCTGAGCGGCCCTCCGCAGGCCCTCCGCAGGTCTCCCGGTCCTCCTGGTCCTCCCTAGTCCTCCGGGAACGCGACCCGCAGCGCGGTGTCCACCGCCGCCAGGGCGTCCCCGCGCGACAGCCCGAGCCGGCGCACCCGTTCGGCGTACTCGGTGGCCGCCTCGGCGGCCAGCCGGTGCGCGGTGTCGCCGGTGGACGCGATCAGCGTGCCGCGCCGGCCGTGCGTCTCCACGACGCCGTCGGCCTCCAGCTCCCGGTAGGCGCGGGCGACCGTCCCGGCGGACAGTTCCAGCTCCTCGGCCAGCGCCCGGACGGTGGGCAGCCGCAGCCCGGTGGGCAGTTCGCCCGAGCGGGCCAGCTCGGCGATCCGGGCGCGGATCTGCTCGTACGGGGGAGTGGCGGAGGCGGGGTCGACGGACAGCTGCACGATGGGCTCCTGAGGGTGCCTGGGGGCTGGGGAGACGGCAAAGCCCGAGGGCCGCCGACCAGAAGAACTCTGGTCAGCGGCCCTCGGGTGTGGCGCTGCGGTGCGGACGGGATCAGTGGTGGCCGTGGCCGCTGGTGATCTCGTGGTGCTCCTCGGCGGTGGGCTTGGGGATCTGGCTGCCCTCGCCGTAGAAGCCGCGGGACAGCTTGGCCCGGGTGCGGGTGAAGACGCCGGCCTTGGCGGCCACGCCGTTCTCGTCCGTCTGGGCCGGCAGCTGGACCGGCTGGTTCTGCTCGTGCGCGGTGAGCTTGAACAGCTCCTTCTGCGGCAGCTGGGCGTGCACCTCGACGAACTCGCCGTGCGGCAGGCGCTTGATGACGCCGGTCTCGCGGCCGTGCAGCACCTTCTCCTTGTCACGGCGCTGGAGGCCGAGGCACCAGCGCTTGGTGACGATGAAGGTGATGACCGGCACCACGAAGAAGCCGGCGCGCACGAAGTAGGTGATCGAGTTCAGCGACAGGTGGAAGTGCGTGGCGAACAGGTCGTTGCCACCACCGATCAGCAGGACCAGGTAGAGGCTGATCCACGCGGCGCCCAGGGCGGTGCGGACCGGGGCGTTGCGCGGGCGGTCCAGGATGTGGTGCTCGCGCTTGTCGCCGGTGATCCAGCCCTCGATGAACGGGTAGACCGCGATCGCGACCAGGACCAGCGGGAAGATCATCAGCGGGACGAACACGCCCAGGTTCAGGGTGTGGCCCCACAGGCTGATCTCCCAGCCCGGCATGACGCGGATCAGGCCCTCGGAGAAGCCCATGTACCAGTCCGGCTGGGCGTCGGTCGACACCTGGTCGGGGCGGTACGGGCCGTACGCCCAGATCGGGTTGATCGACGCGATCGCCGAGATGGCGGCGATGATGCCGAACACCAGGAAGAAGAAGCCACCGGCCTTGGCCATGTAGACCGGCATCAGCGGCATGCCGACGACGTTCTTCTCGGTCTTGCCCGGGCCCGCCCACTGGGTGTGCTTGTGGTAGAAGACCAGGATCAGGTGAGCCACCAGCAGGCCGAGCATGATGCCCGGGATCAGCAGCACGTGGATCGTGAAGAACCGCGGGATGATGTCGGTGCCGGGGAACTCGCCCCCGTACAGGAACATCTGGATGTAGGTGCCCACCAGCGGGACGGCGAGGATCGCGCCTTCCATGAAGCGGATACCGGTGCCCGACAGCAGGTCGTCCGGCAGCGAGTAGCCGAAGAAGCCGTCGAACATGCCCAGGACCAGCAGCAGGAAGCCGAAGACCCAGTTGATCTCACGCGGCTTGCGGAACGCGCCGGTGAAGAACACGCGCATCATGTGCACGAGCATCGCCGCCACGAAGACCAGGGCGGCCCAGTGGTGGATCTGGCGGATCAGCAGACCGCCGCGGACCTCGAAGCTGATGTTCACGGTCGACGCGTACGCCTCGGACATGCCGATGCCCTTGAGGGGCACGTACGAGCCGTTGTAGACGACCTCGGCCATCGACGGCTTGAAGAACAGCGTCAGGTACACGCCCGTCAGGATGATGATGACGAACGAGTAGAGGCAGATCTCGCCCAGCATGAAGGACCAGTGGTCCGGGAAGATCTTGCGCAGGTTGGCCTTGGCGAGGGAGTAGATCCCCAGCCGGCCGTCCGTCCAGTCAGCCGCGGCCTCCCACTTGTTGGCGGGGTTGGCGCGCGTGCTGGTGGGCTTGGCGGCACCGGAGGTGGTGCTGCTCGCGCTACTCATCGAGCACGCTCCCAGTAGCTCGGGCCGACAGGCTCTTCGAAGTCGCCGGTGGCGACCAGGTGACCCTGTTCGTCAGTGGTGATCTTCAGCTGCGGCAGGGGGTGGCCGGCCGGGCCGAAGATGACGCGCGCGCCGTCCGACAGGTCGAAGGTCGACTGGTGGCACGGGCAGAGCGCGTGGTGGGTCTGCTGCTCGTAGAGGCTGATCGGGCAGCCGACGTGGGTGCAGATCTTCGAGTAGGCGAGGATGCCCTCGAAGCCCTTCTCCCGGGACTTGTCGTCCTTGATGTCGTCCGGCGCGATGCGCACCAGCATCAGGGCGTCCTTGGCGATGGCCTGCTGGAAGTCCTCGTCGTGGACGTGCAGCCCCTCGGGCATGGCGAAGGTCAGCGAGCCGATGACGATGTCGTCGGCCTTCATCGGCAGGTTGGTGCTCATGTTGATGAGCTGCAGCGGCTTGGCCGGAGTCGCCTCCTTCCAGCCCGTCTCCTTCAGCTTCTTCTCGGGCAGCGGCCCGAGGTCGCGGAGCAGGACCACGCCGGAGAGCGGGACCAGCGCCATCGAGCCGATGAGGGTGTTGCGGATCATCTTCCGACGACCGAAGCCGGACTCGGCGGCACCGGTCTTGAACTGGTCGATGACGTCCGCGCGGACCTCGTCGTCGGCCTCGATCGGGTGACGCTCGGCCGGCAGCTCGACGTCCGACATCAGGGTGCGGGCCCAGTGGACCGCGCCCGCGCCGATCAGGAACAGCGCGACGCCCAGGGTCAGGCCGAGCGCGAAGTTCAGCGCGCTGACGTGACCGAGCGGGAAGATGTAGACGATCTTGTCGGGGTCGATGCCCACGTACGACGCGATGAAGCCGATGGTGGCGATCATCGAGATCACGAACATCAGCGACACCTGGCGCTCGGCGCGCTTGGCGGCCCGCTCGTCGATGTCGGTGCGACGGGGCTCGTGGGCCGGCAGGCCCGGGTCGGCGAACGGGTCGCCGTGCTCGGCGACCTCGCCGGCGGAGCCGTGGTGCTCCGGAAGCTTCTCTTCTGACATGTCGTGGCTCATGACTTCTTGGCCTTGGGGGTGTGGGCGGCGACCCAGATCGCGACCGCGATGAGCACGCCGAGACCGAAGATCCAGCCGAACAGGCCCTCGGTCACCGGACCGAGGCTGCCGAGCGTGAGACCGCCGGGGTTGGGCTCATCGTTGGTGGTGTGGCGGACGAAGGCCACGATCTGCTTCTTCTGCTCCTCGGGCATGGTGGTGTCCGGGAACGACGGCATGTTCTGCGGGCCGGTCTGCATGGCCTCGTAGATGTGCTTGGCGTCCACGCCCTCCAGCGACGGCGCGTACTTGCCCTTGGTCAGGGCACCACCCTGGCCGGCGAAGTTGTGGCACTGGGCGCAGTTGGTGCGGAACAGCTCGCCACCCTTGGAGATGTCCTCGGGGTTGGTCGAGGTGTACTGCTCCTGGGTCGGCGTCACCGGGCCGGGGCCGAGCGAGGCCACGAAGGCGGCGAGCTGGTCGATCTCGGCCTGCGAGTAGATGTTCTTCTTGCGCGGGACCTGCGAGCCGGGCTGCTGGGCCGGCATGCGGCCGGTGGCGACCTGGAAGTCGACGGCGGCGGAACCGACGCCGACCAGGCTCGGGCCGTCGCTGCTGCCCTCGCCGTTCAGGCCGTGGCAGGACGAGCAGCCGACGGCGAAGAGCTTCTTACCCTCGTCGATCGCGAGCGACTGCGCGGCGACGTCGGCCTGCGCCTTGCCGGCGGGCGCGAACACGGCGTACAGCCCCCCGGTTGCCGCCAGGGCGAGAAGTAGGACGACCAGCGCCGCCAATGGGTGGCGCCGTCGTGCGGAGAGCTTTTTCACGGAATAACCCCGGTGTCAGGATCTGGTCGACTGGTGGGTGCACCCGGCTGCCGGTCTGGCCGGCACGAGGCGGCCCGGCTAGGGCTGCGCGCGCGGTCGGTCGGTGGGAGCGTCGGCACCGGCAGAAGCGGCCCTGCGCCGGTGAGGGCGGGGGCCGCAGCCGGTGGCCAGCGACCTGATCAGCTGGTTACTTGATCAGGTAGATGGTCGCGAACAGGCCGATCCACACGACGTCGACGAAGTGCCAGTAGTACGACACCACGATGGCGGCGGTGGCCTGCTCGTGCGTGAAGCGCTTGGCTGCGTACGTCCGTCCCAGGACCAGCAGGAAGGCGATCAGACCACCCGTCACGTGCAGACCGTGGAAGCCGGTGGTCAGGTAGAACACCGTGCCGTACGGGTCGGAGGACAGCGAGAGGCCGTCCTTCTTGACCAGCTCGGTGTACTCGAAGATCTGACCGCCGATGAAGATCGCGCCCATCACGAAGGTGATGACGAACCACGAGCGGAGCTTCTTCACGTCCCCGCGCTCGGCGGCGAACACGCCGAGCTGGCAGGTCAGCGAGGAGAGCACCAGGATCGTGGTGTTGACCGAGGAGAAGGGCACGTTGAGGGCGTGCGCCTTCTCGGTCCAGAACTCCGGCCCCTTGACGGAGCGGAGCGTGAAGTACATCGCGAAGAGGGCCGCGAAGAACATCAACTCGGAACTGAGCCAGACGATCGTTCCGACGCTGACCATGTTCGGCCGGTTGACCGATCCGTGCGCGTGCCCGGTTTCTACTGCTGTTGCTGTCGCCACGACGGACATTATGTCGGTCCCTTATTCCGTCTTCACGCCGGGGGGTCTCCCTCGGAGTGTCCGGTGCGTGCGGTATGCCCGCTTGGGGGGCACCCAGGTGCCCGGACGGTACCTGAGCAGCGGCGTGTCCCTTTTCTGACGGTTCCTCGGAGGGCCCTTGGACCCCGTTGCCCAGCGTGTCGATGCACGGTCGGCGCAGTGCCCGGAGGTAGGGGAGCGGGCCCGGCTGTCGGCCGTCCGGGTGGACTGCGCGTGGCCGGGTGACGGGGCGTCCTCCGGGCGGGTGAGCCCCGGGCGCGGCGCCTTGAGGAGGAACGCGCGCGGGGGAGGGCTCGGCCGGGGGTGATCCGGAGTAGCATCCGGGTCAGGCGAACGTGGTCCGGATCACACTTGAGGGAGCAGGGTCAATGGCGTACACGACCGATGAGACGCTCACCGTCCTCGTCTACAGCGACGACCGCAACACCCGCGAGCAGGTGCTGACGGCGCTCGGCCGCCGGCCCGCCGAGGATCTGCCGGAGCTGTCCTACCTGGAGTGCGCGACCACCCCCGCGGTGCTGCGGGCGCTGGAGAAGGGCGGCGTCGACCTCTGCATCCTGGACGGCGAGGCGGTGCCGGCCGGCGGGCTCGGACTCGGGCGCCAGCTCAAGGACGAGATCTACGGCTGCCCGCCGGTGCTGGTGCTGATCGGCCGGCCGCAGGACTCCTGGCTGGCCGCCTGGAGCCGGGCCGACGCGGCGATCTCGCGCCCGGTCGACCCGGTCGCGCTGGCCGGGGCGGTGGCCACGCTGCTGCGGGCGCGCCTGGCCAAGCGGGCCCCCGCGACGCGCTGAGCGGCGCCGTCTCAGTACTAGAGAAGACAGGGCCGGAGGTACCCCGCCGCTCGATAGGCTGACTCCATCCGTACGGACGTCCCCCCTGGGGGAACCGACAAAAGCTGGAGTCAGCCATGGTGAACGTGAACCCTGCGAACGGTGGTACCGACCCCGCGCAGGTGGTCCGCACCTGGCCGGACCTCCTGGCGGCGCTGTTGAAGGGGGAGGACCTCGACCGCTCGGCCACCGCGTGGGCGATGGACCGGATCATGAGCGGCGAGGCGTCCCCCGTCCAGGTCGCCGGGTTCATGGTGGCGCTGCGGGCCAAGGGCGAGACGGTCGACGAGATCAGCGGCCTGGTGGACGCGATGTACGCGCACGCCGAGCCGCTGGACATCCCGGGCCCGGCGGTGGACATCGTCGGCACCGGCGGCGACCGCGCCAAGACCGTCAACATCTCCACGATGTCCGCGATCGTCGCGGCGGCCGCCGGTGCCAAGGTGGTCAAGCACGGCAACCGGGCGTCCTCCTCGGCGAGCGGGTCGTCGGACGTGCTGGAGAAGCTCGGCGTCGCCCTGGACCTGTCGGCCCGGCGGGTCGCCGAGGTGGCCGAGGAGGTCGGGCTCACCTTCTGCTTCGCGGCGAAGTTCCACCCGTCGATGCGGCACGCCGCCACCGCCCGGCGCGACCTCGGGGTGCCGACCGCGTTCAACATCCTCGGCCCGCTGACCAACCCGGCGAAGGTCACCGCGCACGCCGTCGGCTGCTTCGACACCCGGCTCGCCGGGCTGATCGCGGGCGTCCTCGCCCGGCGCGGCTCCACGGCGCTGGTCTTCCGCGGCGACGACGGCCTGGACGAGCTGACCGTCACCACGACGTCGCAGGTGTGGATCGTGCGGGACGGCATCGTCACCGAGACCGCCTTCGACCCGCGGGACGTCGGCATCGAGCTCGTCGGCATCGAGGCGCTCCGCGGGGCGGACGCCTCCTACAACGCCGAGGTCGCGCGCAGGCTGCTGGCCGGGGAGCGCGGGCCGGTGCGGGACGCCGTCCTGCTCAACACGGCGGCGGCGCTGGTGGCGCTGGACCTGACGGACGCGCCGCTCGCCGAGCAGCTGGCGGCCGGCATGGAGCGGGCCGCGGCGGCCGTGGACTCGGGCGCGGCGCAGGAGCTGCTGCGGCGCTGGTCGGAGGCCACCGGCCGGGACTGACAAGCGAGTTGAGGGGCCCGTGGCAGTTCGTCGCCGCGGGCCCCTTCGGCTGTCCGGATGGTGGATGCCTGTTTGACCACCGGGCGGACGCGACCTAGAGTCCTGTCCAGGTCATGAGTGACAGCGACAAGCCCCAGCTTGCTGTCCGGCAACCCTCCGTCCGTGGCGGGGTGCCCTGGGTGAGGACCGGGCCGCGCGGCGAACCGTCCGCGAGGCAAGCGCGGACGCCCGACGACTAGCACTCCCGGGGTCCCTCGACCTCCGAAGGAGTGCATCCTCGTGTCCCTTGCCACCGAAATCTGCGCCCCCCTGGCCGTCCTCGGCCACGACGTCCAGGTGCCGCTCGCCAACGGCGAGAAGGTCGGCTACGCGCCGCTCGACTACGCGGCCAGCTCGCCGGCGCTGCAGCGGGTGTGGGACGACGTCGCCGCGTACGCCCCCTACTACGGCAGCGTGCACCGCGGCGCCGGGTACCTCTCGCAGCTGTCCACCGACCTGTTCGAGCAGAGCCGCCGGACCGTCGGCGAGTTCCTCGGCCTGCGCGAGGGCGACCAGGTGGTCTTCACCCGGGCCACCACCGACTCGCTCAACCTGCTCGCCGCCGCGCTGCCGGCCGGCACCCGGGTGTTCGCGTTCGAGACCGAGCACCACGCCTCGCTGCTGCCCTGGGCCCACGCCGGGCTCGACGTCACCTACCTGCGCGCTCCCCGCTCGCACGCCGAGGCCGTCGCCGCGCTGGACGCCGCGCTCGCCGGGGCGCCCGAGGGCCCGAAGCTGCTGTGCGTCACCGGCGCCTCGAACGTCACCGGCGAGCTGTGGCCGGTCGCCGAGCTCACCGCGACCGCGCACCGGCACGGCGCCCGGGTGGTGCTGGACGCCGCGCAGCTCGCCCCGCACCACCGGGTCTCGGTGGCCGAGCTGGACGTCGACTGGATCGCCTTCTCAGGCCACAAGATCTACGCGCCGTTCGGTGCCGGGGTGCTGGCCGGCCGGGCGGACTGGCTGGACGCGGCCGAGCCGTACCTGGCCGGCGGCGGCGCGACCCGGACGGTGGCCCGGGAGGCCGACGGCTCGGTGGCCGTCCAGTGGCACACCGGCCCGGCCCGGCACGAGGCCGGCTCGCCGAACGTCATCGGCGCCTACGCCATCGCGTCCGCCTGCCGGGCGCTGAGCGAGGCCGGCTTCGACGCGCTGGAGGCCCGCGAGCAGGCGCTGATCGCCCGGCTCACGGCCGGGCTGGCGGAGATCCCGCAGGTCAAGGTGCTGAGCCTGTTCGGCTCCGACTCGGCGCGGGTGGGCGTGCTGTCCTTCGTCGTCCGGGGCTGGAACAGCTCGCACTTCTCGGCCGCGCTCTCCGCCGAGTACGGCATCGGCGTGCGCGACGGGCTGTTCTGCGCGCACCCGCTGGTGCGCACGCTGCTCGGCGACGAGGACGTGGCGCCGTCCGAGTGCGGCGCGCCGGAGCCGTCGCTGCCGGGCGAGCGCAGCCTGAACGCCATCCGGGTCAGCTTCGGCGCCGGGACCCCGGACGAGCACGTCGACCGCTTCCTGACCGCCGTCCGCGAGCTGGTCACGGACGGCGCGGCGTGGAACTACCGGAACGAGGGCGGCCGTTGCGTCGCCGACACTCGCCGTGAGGACTGAGGACTGAGGACTACTCGTCCAGGCCGAGCGCGAACGCGGCCTCCAGGTCGTGCTGGGAGTAGGTGCGGAAGGCGATCTGGGTCTCGGTGTGGGCGACGCCCGGGACCTTGTTCAGCCGGCCCGGGATGACGTCGGCCAGGTCGTCGTGCTTGCGCACCCGCACCATCGCGACCAGGTCGTAGCCGCCGGTCACCGAGTACACCTCGCTGACGCCCTCGATGGCGGCGATGGCCTCGGCGATCTCCGGGATGCGGTCGACACTGGTCTTGATCAGGACGATGGCGGTGATCACTGTTCCGGCTCCTTCGTGGGGTGGCGCCAGCGTATCGGGCCTCAGCCGCGTCGTCTCGGGGGGTGACCGACGACGGTGCAGGCGTAGAGGAAGCCGGCGCAGAAGCCGATCACGTGGACCAGGTAGGCGACCCCGGGCCCGGCCGAGTGCACCGACCACCACTGCAGGGCGAACCAGAGGCCCAGCACGAGCCAGGCCGGGAACCGCAGCGGCAGGAAGAGCAGCAGCGGGACGAGCGTCGTCACCCGGGAGCGCGGGTGGAAGCGCAGGTAGGCGCCCAGGACGGCGGAGATCGCGCCGGAGGCTCCGATCAGGACGCGGGTGGAGTCCGCCGAGTGCGCCTCGGCGAGGGCGAAGCCGTACGTCGCGAGGCTCCCGGCGGCCAGGTAGAAGAGGAGGAAGCGGGCCCGGCCGACCCGCCGTTCGACGGTGGGGCCGAAGACGTGGAGGAAGAGCAGGTTGCCGGCCAGGTGCAGCCAGCCGGCGTGCAGGAAGAGGCCGGTGAGGACGGAGACGGCCGGGCGCTTGCCCGGCGTGGGAGCGGCCGGGCAGCCGGGGGCCGGGTCCGGGGCCTCGGCGAGCTGTTCGGCCGTCAGCGGGCGCCCGGCCAGCAGTTCGGCGGGGACGGCGCCCCAGCGCTGCTCGTACCGCTGCTCGGCGCAGAGCCGGGCCTGCCCGGTGCCGTAGAGGGGGTTGAGTCCGGCGGCCGGCCCGAACAGGAAGACCAGGGTGTTGAGCGCGATCAGGGCGTAGGTGACCGCCGGGGCGGGCACCGCGGGGCCGCCGTCCCGCGCGTCGGTGTGGCCGGGGGCCGCGAGCGCCATGCGGCCAAGCATCCCTCCGCGGGCCCTCCGTGACACCGCGCTGTACGGCAGGTGGGCTAGCCGTCCCGATCGCCCGAACCGGTGGCCGTGATGGTTGCCCCAGGCAATAGGCTTGGGGCGGGCATTCCCGCCTCCCGCCGCCGATGCCGGGGCTCCGGGGGGAGCGCCTAGCCCACCCAGGGACCACCCGAGAGGACCCCCGATGACCGTCCCCGCTCTGACCGCCGAGACGCGTTGGCGCTGCACCCTGTGCGGCAACCTCACCCGCTTCGACGTGACCCGCTCCGCGCGGGTCACCGAGTTCCTGCACTTCGACCTGGCCGGCGAGTCCAAGGTCGAGGAGACCGAAGTCCTGAGCGAGACGGTCGAGACGGTGCGCTGCCGCTGGTGCAACGCGGTGGACCAGGTCGAGCTGGTCGCCCGCCCGGGCGCGGACGACGCGGCGGTCGAGGCCGAGCAGGGTTGATGCCCCGCCGGTGCGGTGGACGGTGCACGGCACGGCCGTCCGCCGCACGGGACAATACAGACAGAACGCACGGAGCGTGACGACAGGGACGGCGGCCGCGGGGCCGCACCCGTTGGACCAGGATCGGAGCCGAGGACGTGGTGGACGCAGCGAGGGAGCCCGCCGGACCGCAGGGGCAGCCCGCTGCGGAGCCGGCCGCCGGGGCGGCGGGGGCCGCCGACGGTGCCGCCGCGTCCGGAACCGCCGCGGACCCGGGCGCCGGCCGTCCCGCCGAGAAGCTCGACCGGCCGCTGCCGGAGGGCGTGCGCCGGCGCGTGGTCGGCCTGGCCGCGGACGCGCTCGGCGGACTGCCGCCCGCCGAGCTGCCGCAGAGCCTGCGTCAGTACGCCAAGTTCACCCCGGCCCGGCGGGCCAAGTACGCGGCCACGGCGATCGCGGCGGCGCTGGAGTCGGAGCCGGCCTTCCGGCTGCGGATAGCGGAGCGGCTGCGGCTGGGCCAGCCGGACCTGGTGAAGGCGCTGGAGTCGGGCAGCGTCCCCGGCGCCGCCGATCCGATGGACGTCGCGGCCGCCGCCTACCTGGTGCGGTCGGCGGGCTGGAGCTGGCTGGTCGCCGAGGCCGGCGAGGAGGCCGAGCGGGCCGGCGCCGAGGGCGCGGCCGCGGAGGCGGCCCGGCTGGTGGAGAAGCTGCAGGCCGAGCTGGCCGAGGTGCGGGCCGGGGCGCGCGCGGACCTGGACCGGCAGCGGGCCGAGTCCGAGGACGTCCGGCGGGAGGCCGACTCGCTGCGCAAGAAGGTGCGTTCGCTGGAGAGCGACACCCGCCGGGCGCAGGCCGAGACCCGTCGGCTGGCCGGTGAGCTGGAGGCGCTGCGCGCGCAGGCGGCGACCGAGCGCAGTGCGGCCGAGAGCGAGGCACGGCGGCTGCGGCACCGCGTCGGCGAGCTGGAGACCGCCGCCGAGCAGGGCCGCCGTTCGGCCCGCGAGGGGCGCAGCGTGGAGGACATGCGGCTGCGGCTGCTGCTGGACACCGTGCTGCAGTCGGCGCAGGGGCTGCAGCGCGAGCTGGCGCTGCCGGTGTCGCAGATCCGCCCGGCGGACCTGGTGGAGGCGGTGGTGCCGGGTTCGGCCTCGCCGCACGACGTGGCCCGGCGCGGGCTCGCGGAGGACGATCCGGCCCTGCTGGACCAGCTGCTGGCGATCCCGCAGGTGCACCTGGTGGTGGACGGCTACAACGTGACGAAGACCGGCTATCCGACGCTGCCGCTGGAGCAGCAGCGGCTGCGGCTGCTGGGCGGGCTGGCGATGCTGGCCCAGCGCACGCAGGCGGAGGTCACGTGCGTGTTCGACGGGCAGGACCTGGACGTGCCGGTGATCATGGCGCCGCCGCGCGGGGTCCGGGTGCGCTTCAGCCGGACCGGCGAGACGGCGGACGAGCTGATCAGACGCCTGGTGCGGGCCGAGCCGCAGGGCCGTCCGGTCGTGGTGGTCTCCGCCGACCGGGAGGTCGCGGAGGGCGTGCGGAAGGCCGGCGCGCGCCCGGTCGCCTCGGTTCTGCTGCTGAACCGGCTGGCGCGGCCCTGATTCCGTGCCGATGGGGATGACGGCCGCTCAGCGTCCGGTTTGCGGTGATGTGCGGATTCGGTGAAGCGGCGTGGGGGCTCGGAGTTCACGCCTTTGGGGGAGTGGCGCAATGCCTGGATGTTCACTAGGGTCTGGCGTCAAACCTATTTTCCGGATTTCTCACCCGAACCGGTGAGTCCATGGAAGAAGGAGCAGGTCCCTTGGCCTCCCACCGCCGTCCCAAGCAGCCGAGCCGCGCGCGGGTCTCCGTGCTCACCGCTGCTGCTGCGACCGCGGTCGCGCTCTCCGCCCAGGTGGCCGCGCACGCCGCGCCGCAGCCGAACAAGACGGACGTCAAGGCGCAGATCGACGAGCTGCAGCAGGAGCAGGAGCAGGCCGCCGAGAAGTACAACGGCGCCAAGGAGCGGGCCGACCAGCTGCGCAAGCAGGCCGACCAGCTCCAGGACCAGGTGGCCCGCGGCCAGGAGCAGATGACCCAGCTTCAGACCGGCCTCGCCGGCGTGGCGGGCGAGCAGTACCGCACCGGCGGCATCGACCCGTCCGTCCAGCTGATGCTCTCCTCCGACCCGAACAACTACCTGGCCAAGGCCTCCAGCGTGCAGCAGGCCACCGCCACCGAGACCGACGCGCTCAAGGGCCTGCTGGACCAGCAGCGCCGCCTGGACCAGGAGAAGGCCGAGGCCGCCGCGGTGCTGGCCTCCCTGGACTCCACCACCAAGGACCTGAACCAGTCCAAGGCGGACGTCAACGCCAAGCTCAAGCAGGCCCAGGACCTCCTCAACTCGCTCAGCGCCTCCGAGCGCGCCGCGCTGAAGGCCCAGCAGGCCCAGGACGACCGCGCCTCGCGCGGCACCGACCGGGTCGACCTGAGCAGCCTGCCGCCGGCCAGCGGCTACGCGGCCGTGGCCGTGGCCAAGGCGATGAGCAAGCAGGGCTCGCCGTACGTGTGGGGTGCCGTCGGCTCCAGCACCTTCGACTGCTCGGGCCTGATGCTCTGGTCGTACGGCCAGGCCGGCGTCTCGCTGCCGCGCACCTCGCAGGAGCAGGGCCACTACGGCACCCGGGTGCCCTCGCTGGACCAGGCCCAGCCCGGCGACCTGGTGATCTACGGTCCCGACATGCACCACGTCGCGATGTACATCGGCAACGGCATGGTGGTGCACGCGCCGCACACCGGCGACGTCGTCAAGGTGATGAAGGCCGACGCGATGCCGATCAACACCATCCGCCGGGTCTGACCCGCCGACACGCCGCGGGCCGGCGCGACGGCCCTGTGATCCGCGCCACCTCCCGAGCGGGGGTGGCGCGTTCGCTTGAGCGCGTTTCCCTGCGTTTCGCCGCGTTCGCGTGACAAGTGATCAGCCTTGCGTGCTGCTGCGATCACCTTCTGTCATCTTCACAAAAGAACTTGGTTATTCTTCCGCCTTTTTTCTGACAAGGATTTGAACCGATCACGGTTCAGTTACTAGGGTCGTGACCCGGACCACCGCACTGTCGATCGCCCAGCCAGGGTGGCGGCGGTGGTTCCCGCCGAGTTCGTGAAGCAGCGGGACGGGTCGAAGCGACCGTCCGACAGGGGAGCCCAGTGACAGGGGGCGCTGTGGAGCGGAGCCGGGGAACCACGTTCCTCCGGGGTGAATCGGCGCCAGGTCGGCCGGTGGAACGGCCGTGAGGCGTCGTAGGGCATGCTTCCGGCCCGAACCCGTCAGCTCACCCGGTAGGCGGACGTAGGAAGAAGGAGTCCGCCTTCGTGGCGTCCCATCGTCGTCCCAAGCCCGCCGGCCGTGCCCGAGTTTCCTTCCTGACCGGAGTTGCCGCGGCAGCCGTCGCCCTCTCCGCGCAGTCCGGCGCCCACGCCGACCCCGCGCCGACCAAGGACCAGGTCAAGGAGCAGGTCGACCAGCTCAACGAGCAGGCCGAGGTGGCGACCGAGCAGTACAACGCCGCCCAGTCCAAGCAGCAGGAGCTGCAGAAGCAGGTCAGCGGCCTCCAGGACCAGGTGGCCCGCCAGCAGGAGCAGGTGACCGACCTCCAGGGCGGCCTCGCCCAGATCGCCGGCGAGCAGTACCGCAACGGGGGCATATCCCCGACCGTCCAGCTGATGTTCTCGTCCAAGCCGGACAACTTCCTCAGCCAGGCCGACGCCCTGAACCAGGCCGGCAGCACCCAGAAGGGTCAGCTGAAGGAGCTCCAGGACCAGCAGCGCAAGCTGGACCAGGACCGCACCGAGGCCCAGGGCAAGCTCGCCGAGCTGGACGCGACCACCCAGCAGCTGAAGGCGTCCAAGGAACAGATCCAGGGGAAGCTGACGGCCGCCCAGAACCTCTTCAACACCCTGTCCGAGCAGGAGCGCCAGGCCATCAAGGCGGCCGAGGACAAGGCCGCCGCCGATGCCAAGGCCAAGGCCGACGCCGCGAAGGCCCAGCAGGCCGCCGCCGACCGCGCCTCCCGCGACAGCAGCCGCACCGACCTCGGCTCGGCCCCGTCGTCCTCGCCGGTCGCCAAGCCGCCGGCGGCGGGCAGCTCGCGCGGTGCCGCCGCGCTGTCCTACGCCGCCACCAAGATCGGCAGCCCGTACGTCTGGGCCGCCACCGGCCCGAACTCCTTCGACTGCTCGGGCCTGATGGTCTGGGCCTTCGACCAGGCTGGCGTCTCGCTGCCGCGCACCTCGCAGGAGCAGGCCGGCGCCGGGACCCGGATCGGCACGGACCTCTCCCAGGCCCAGCCCGGCGACCTGCTGATCTTCTTCAACGACGCCCACCACGTCGGCATCTACGCCGGCAACGGCCAGGTGCTGCACGCGCCCAAGCCGGGTGCGAGCGTCCGCTACGAGGCGGTCACCAACATGCCGCTCTCGTCCATCGTGCGGGTCTGATTCCCCGCTCGGCTTCCCGCAGGCCCGGCCCTCCTCCCCGGAGGTCCGGGCCTGCGGCGTTTCCTTTCCTCGGACTGGTGTCCGATTAAGGGTCAAATATTCGGGTTGGGAGAGGTTTGGACTCGGTTGCCCGGACTCGCTAACGTCTGCCACCGGACTCCCGCTCCAGGACCGCCCGCTTGGGTGCGGCGGCGGGACCGGTCCGCAGGATTGGAGCAGCCGCCGCCATGCCCGTGCACCGCCGTTCCCAACTGCTCGCCCGTGCGCTGGTGCTGACCGCGGCCGCCACCACCGCCCTGGGCGTCACGACGGGCGGCAGCGCCCAGGCCGCCCCCGGCTCCCCGGACGCGCCCAGCCGCAAGGACGTCAAGGCGCAGGTCGAGCAGCTGTACAACGAGGCCGAACAGGCGTCGGAGAAGTACAACGCCGCGCAGGAGGCCCAGCAGCGGCTCCAGGGCGAGACCACCGTCCTCCAGGGCGAGATCGCCGCCGCCCAGGACCAGCTGAACCAGCTGCGCGGCGACCTCGCCACCGTGGCCGGCGCCGAGTACCGCTCCGGCGGCATGGCGCAGACCGTCCAGCTGATGCTCGCCACCGACCCGGAGGGCTACCTCGCCCGCGCCCGGACCCTCGACCAGGCGACCGAGCGGCAGAACGAGACGCTGCACGAGCTGGTGACCCGTCAGCGCGGGCTCGACCAGCGCCGCACCGAGACCGCCGCCAAGCTCGCCGAGCTGGACCAGGCCCGCCGGACGCTCGCCGACAGCAAGCAGGAGATCCAGCAGCGGCTGGCCAAGGCCCAGCGGCTGCTCAACAGCCTGGGCGCCGCCGAGCGCTCCCGGATGGCCGCGCAGGACGCCCAGGAGGCCGAGCAGCGCGCCACCCGCGGCACCGACCGGCTGGACCTCGGCACCACCCCGCCCGCCTCCGAGCGTGGGGCGGCGGCGCTCGCGGCGGCGGTGCGGATGATCGGGTCGCCGTACGTGTACGGGTCCACCGGCCCCCGCGCGTTCGACTGTTCCGGTCTGATGTACTACAGCTGGCGGCAGGCGGGAGTGAGCCTGCCGCGCACCTCGCAGGCCCAGGCCTACGCCGGCCAGCGGGTGAGCCTGTCCGAAGCGCGACCGGGAGACCTGGTGATCTTCTACCGGGACATGCACCACGTCGGCATGTACGCCGGCGGCGGGGTGATCGTGCACGCCCCGTACCCGGGGGCCAGGGTGCGGTACGAGAGCGTCAACGCGATGCCCGTCGCGGGGGTGGTCCGGCTCTGAGCCCGACCCCGTCCGGACCGGACGCGATACGGCCCTGCGTGCTGTCCCGGCGCGGCGCCCTGCTGCTCGCCGCCGGAGGGCTGACCCAGCTGTCGCTGCCGCCCGTCGCCCCCGCGGTGGCCGGCCGGGGGCTCGGCGGGGCGGACGAGCGGACCGAGGTGGCGGCGGTGCTGGACGAACGCGCGCGCGAGCTGTCGGCCACCACCGGACTGCCGCTGACCGCCGGCTACCGCAACCTCGTCGTCTCCCCGGGCACGGACCCCGGCCGGCTGACCGTCACGGCCGACCTGGACGTCCGGGTCGCCGGCTACGACGAGTACCCCGCCGTCTACCCCCGCCGCCTCACGCTGACGCGGGCCGACGGCTGGCGGGTCGAGCGCGAGGACGCCGCGAGCGGGCCGCCGGCGCTCTGGGACTTCGGGACGGGACGGTCCGCGCGCGGCGCGCAGTGCCTGGTGCTCGGCCTCGCCGCCGGACCGGACCCGGCCGGGCCGGTCGCGATCGGCGACCGCGCCGTCCCCGCGGTGAGCGCGGTCTGGGGCACCGGCTGGGCGGGCCGACTGCTGCTGGAACTGCCCGCCACCGAGCCGCAGTTCGCCCGCCTGCTGGAGGCCGATCCGGCCGGCTGGACGGGCATGGCGGCGGTCACCGTGGCCGCCCCCGGCGCGCCCTCGCACACCCCGGCCGACCGGGTGCTGATCAACCCCGAGGCGTTCGGGCGGCTCAGCGACTTCGGCCGCCAGGTGGTCGTCACCCACGAGACCACCCACGTCGCGACCCGGGCCGACACCCGGGCCTGGACGCCGCTGTGGCTCTCCGAGGGCGTCGCCGACTGGACGGCCTACCGCGACTCCGGCCGCACGCCCCGCCAGATCGCCCCCGAGCTGGCCCGGGACGTGGCCGCCGGAAGGGTGCCCACGGCCCTGCCCGCCGACCGCGACTTCGCCGCGGGCACCACCGGCATCGCCCAGGCCTACGAGCAGGCCTGGCTCGCCTGTCGGCTGATCGCCGCCCGCTTCGGCACCGCCCGCCTGGTCGCGTTCTACCGCGCGGTGGGCGCGGCGGACGGCGCGGGGGAGGACCGCGACCAGCGGATGGACCGGCTGTTCCGGGCCGAACTGGGCCTCGGGAAGGACGAGTTCACGCGGCTGTGGGTGGCCGAGGTGGCCGCTCTCAACGCCTAGGGCGGCTAACGCCCGGCCGGGGTGTTGGGCCGGTCGATCCCGTCGAGCAGGTCCTGCTCGTAGGCGATGCCCGGGCGGACCGGGTAGGAGCCGGCCGGGACGGGCTCCGGCTGCGTCAGCACGACGGTCGGCGGCAGCCGGTCCGTGCCCCGCGTGGAGCGCCAGAGGCGGACGCAGGACAGGACCGTCGCCGCCAGCAGGAGCAGGTTGCGCGCCGACAGGACGGCGATGGCCGCCGGGTCGCTCGCGAGGACCTGGGTGAACATCAGCGGGAATTCGAGCAGCGTGAGCGGCGCCGCGAGCAGGATCAGCAGTGCCACCGGCCGCTGGCTGCTGCCGCGGACCGTCAGGCAGACCGCCGCGACGCCGATCAGCCAGACCAGGTACTGCGGACTGATCACCCGGCTGGTGACGGTGAAGATCAGCAGCGCGGTCAGCGCCGCGTCGTACATCGTGGCCGCGTTGCGGCGCTTGGCGGTGTAGCGCCACAGCAGCAGCCACGCGAAGCCCAGCACGGTGCCGGCCATCATGACCTTGCCGACGACGCCGACCCAGGGCCCGAGCATCTCGGCCGAGCCGTAGTTCATCGTCACCCGGCCGTCCCAGCCGCCCGCGATCCGCGCGTAGTGCAGCGGCAGCGCGCCGAGCGACTCGACCTCGACGCCGCGGTCCTTCTGGAACGCCAGGAAGCCGAAGGCGCCGTTCATCCCGGCGGCCAGCAGGAAGCCCAGCGAGACGGCGGTGGCCGCCGCGAGCGTCCAGGAACGGCCGGTGCGGCGGCCGGAGGGGGTGCCGATCAGGCCGAGCAGCGGCCAGATCTTGACGATCCCGCCGAGGCCCAGCAGCATCCCGCCGACGGCCGGGCGGCGGATCAGCGCCAGCAGGCCGGCCACCGCGCTCGCGGTGACGATGATGTCGAAGCGGTTGTAGATCATCGGGCCGAGCAGCGGCACGGCCACCACCCACAGCCAGGCGCCGGTCAGCGCCCGGCCCCGGCGCAGGCCGGTGCGGACCAGCAGGGCCATCACGAGGGCGTCGGCGACCCCGCAGATCACCCAGAACGAGACCACGTACGACCACGGCAGCAGGCCGGGCAGCAGGATCACCAGGGCGGCGCCGGGCGGGTACTGCCAGGTGACGTCGTCGAACGGGAAGGTGCCGGTCTGCAGGACGCCGTACCAGGCGTGGTAGATCATCCAGACGTCCGCGGTGACGTCGCCGCCCGGCGAGCGCAGCACGCCGGTCACGAACAGCAGCAGCAGCGTCCGGGTGCCCGCCCAGGTGGCGACGAGTGCCGCGAGCGCCCCGAGCGGGCGGCCCGTGCGGGCACGGGAAGTACCGGTCTCGATGGCCGGGGCCAACTCCACAGCGCTCCCTCGTTCGTCTCGGACGTCCCCACCGGAGGCGTCGCGCGACGGACGCCCGGGCCGCCGTCCTCAGCGGCTCAGGTACTAGGACTGACCCGGGGGTGGAACGGTTGCCGTGCGTGCTTCCGTTCCCGGCGGGTCATGGTGTTGACCTATCGTACGGATCACCCAGCGGTACACCGAGCACCCCCCGACCGAGCGAGCCGTGGCCTGATGCACAGAACCTTGATCGTCACCAACGACTTCCCGCCGCGACCCGGCGGCATCCAGGCCTTCGTGCACAACATGGCCGTCCGTCAGCCCGCCGGGAGCATCGTGGTCTACGCCTCGACCTGGCGCGACGGCACCGAGGTCGCGCGCTTCGACGCCGAGCAGCCGTTCCCGGTGATCCGGGACCGGACGAAGGTGATGGTTCCCACACCGCGGGTCACCCGGCGGGCCGCCGAGATCCTCCGCGCGGAGAAGTGCGACTCGGTCTGGTTCGGCGCCGCCGCGCCGCTCGGCCTGATGGCGCCCGCGCTGCGCCGGGCCGGGGCCGGGCGGCTGCTGGGCATGACGCACGGGCACGAGGCCGCCTGGGCCCAGCTGCCGGCCGCCCGGCAGTTGCTGCGCCGGATCGGCGCGGGCACCGACGTGCTGACGTACCTGGGCGAGTACACCCGCTCCCGGATCGCGGGCGCGGTGGGACCGGAGGCCGCCGACCGGATGGTGCAGCTGCCGCCGGGCGTGGACGAGACGACGTTCCACCCGGCCTCCGGGGGCGCCGAGGTGCGCCGCCGGCTGGGGCTGGCGGACCGGCCGGTGGTGGTGTGCGTCTCGCGCCTGGTACCGCGCAAGGGCCAGGACACCCTGATCGAGGCGATGCCGCAGATCCTCGCCGACGTGCCGGACGCGGTGCTGCTGATCGTCGGCGGCGGCCCGTACCGGGCGGACCTGGAGAAGCTGGCCGACGCCAGGGGCGTGCGCGCCTCGGTGCGCTTCACCGGCTCCGTGCCGTGGGAGGAGCTGCCCGCCCACTACGGCGCCGGGGACGTCTTCGCGATGCCCTGCCGGACGCGGCGTGGCGGGCTCGACGTCGAGGGCCTCGGCATCGTCTACCTGGAGGCCTCGGCGACCGGTCTGCCCGTCGTGGCCGGCGACTCCGGCGGCGCGCCGGACGCGGTGCTGGAGGGCGAGACCGGGTACGTCGTGCCGGGCGGCTCGGCGTCGGCGTCGGCCGAGCGGATCGTCCGGCTGCTGCACGACGAGGAGCTGCGGCGGCGGATGGGCGAGGCCGGACGGCGCTGGGTGGAGCGCTCCTGGCGCTGGGACCTGCTGGCCGGGCGGCTGACCTCGCTGCTCGCGGTGGAGCGGTAGGGGTCACGGACGCGGGGGGGGGGGGGGCGCCCCGGGCCGGAGGGGGGGCCGGGGCCGGGGGGGGGCGGGGAGGG
>NZ_JBHVOL010000008.1:204554-407466 GCF_042887925.1 Kitasatospora sp. NPDC057904 | reverse complement strand
CGGCTTCAGCCTCGACGACTTCGCCATCGACACCGCGGGCGGCACGGTGACCTGCCCGGCCGGCCACACCGTCGCATTGTCCGAGCCGTCTGGTCAGCACCTGCAGCGCAAGGCGGTCTTCACCGGTCATTGCACCGGCTGTCCCCTGCGTGAACGGTGCAGCCGGGCCAAGGCCGGCCGGATCGTCACCATCCGCCCCGACCACGACCTCATGGCGCAAGCCCGCAAGGCCGCGAGTACACCCGAGTGGCAGGTCGTCTACCGCCGTTGGCGCCCACCCGTCGAACGCGCCGTCGCCTGGCTCGTCGCCCACGGCAACCGACGCCTACGACACCGCGGCACCATCAAGAACGACACCTGGCTCCACACCCGCGCCGCCGCCCTCAACCTGCGAACCCTGATCAACCTCGGACTCACCCACAACGGCACCACCTGGCAGATCGGGGCTGCCGCCTGACAGCGGCAGCCCCGATCACACCAAGATCTTCATCAGCCTTCTAGGACCGCTGCCAGAGGGCCGGTACGTTCGGCGGCTCCCAGCCGGCCATGGCGGTGTGCGCCTGGAGGCAGACGTAGGAGGCGCCGGAGTAGGTGACGCGGTCGCCCGCGGCGTAGGTCCGGCCCGGGGACCAGCTGCCGCCGGGCGGCGGGGTGGGCGTGCCGGTCGGGGTCCCGGTGGGGGTCGGCGTCGGGCTCGGGCTGCCGGGGGTCTGCGGGACGTCCAGGACGAAGTCGTACGACCCCTCCTCGCCGGGGCCGGACTGGCGGACGCTCATCAGCAGCCGGGCGTCGAAGATGGTGTCGGTGTTGTTGCGGGGCTCGCCGGGGAAGTAGAGCTGGGTGGTGAGCACCGGCCGGCCGGGGGCCTGGAGCTTGACGTGCAGGTGCCGGGTGCGGCCGGGGTAGAGGCCGGGGACGATCGTGGTGAGCCGGAACGCGCCCTGGGCGTCGGTGAACTGGTGGCCGCGGAAGGTGTAGCCGGCGTTGTCGTAGGCGCCGCCGTCGTCGGCCTGCCAGAAGTCCAGCAGCACGCCGGAGATCGGCAGGCAGGCCCGGCCGAAGACGTAACCGCTGACGGTCAGCGGGGTGCCGGGCCCGTCCGCGGACAGGTCGGCGCGCAGCGGGGAGTCGGGTTTGAAGTAGGGGCCCTCGGTCTGCTCGATGGTGGGCTCGTCGCCGTCGTGGCAGGCCGGGGTGGGGGTCAGGGCGCGGCCGCTGCCGGCCTGTTCGCGGGCGAGCGCGACGCCGCCGCCGAACAGCAGCGGGGCGGCGCCGAGCGCCGCGGCGGCCTTCAGGACGGTCTTGCGGCTGATCCTGCCGTCGGGGGTGGGCATGTGCCTGCTCCTTCGGGGGGCACGGATGACGGAAGCGGGGGGTGACCCTTGTCGTGGTGGGGGCATGACAAGGGCCGGACCGGTCGGCCGTCCGCGCGCGCCGGCGCGGCCACCGGTGGCCACCGGCAAACCTACGGGCCGTCCGGGCGCGCCGCGATGGACGCGATCCTGGGATCGTGGTGATTTCCGCCGACCCCGGTCCGGAACTCCCCCGGCGTCATACCGGTCTCCCGCCGGAAGAAGCGGCAGAAGTAGGCCGGATCGGCGAACCCGGCCTCTTGAGCCACCTGACGGACCGTCAAAGTCGTGCAGGCGAGCAGGCGTTTGGCCTCCAGGGTCTGCTGGCGGCGGATCAGCCCGCCCGGTGTGCGGCCGGTGGCCTGTTTGACGAGCGTCTGCAAGTGGCCCGGGGACACCCCGAGTTCCTGCGCACTGGAGGCCACCGAGTGCCGCACCCCGCCGGGCCGGGCGATCAACCGGGTGAAGGCGGCGGCCAGTTCACCCGGGCGGCCCGAGATCGCCCCCGGCTCGCCCGGGGAGGCGGCGCGCAGGGCGCGGACGATGAGGATGTGCAGACTGGCCTGCAGCACGCCCTGGAATCCGGGCGGCGTGGTCAGGAACTCGTGCTCCATGTCGGCGAGCAGAGCGCCCACCGGGTCTGCCTGGTCGCCGAGGTCGAGGCCCGGCCGGGTGGCCAGGGCGCGCAGGGCGGCGAGGTCGCGCGGCCGGCCGAGCAGGAAGTCCTCGTTGAACAGGACGACCCGGCCCGCGAGTTCGTCCGCGTCCGCCCAGTAGTGCACCTGGCCGGGCGCGATCACGCACAACTGCGGTGGTGCCAGCGGCCGGTGAACCAGGTCCAGGACGTGCGCGCCGCGCCCGCCGGTGACGTGCACGATCTCGTAGAAGGAGTGCCGGTGGGGGAAGCCGGCCCGGGAGAGCGGGCCGATCGTGTCGAACGTGCCGATGGCGAACGGGAGCAGGTGCGGCAGCGGGACCTGGAGGCGGTGCAGCGGCAGGTCCGGCGTGGCACGGGGAGTGGGGGTGGTCCGTCGTGCGTCCATCGGAGCAGTGTGCTCCGGCCCGCCTGACAGGTCCATACCACCGATTCAGCCGAAGGACACGCCCTACACCGGCGGCCAGGGGATCGCGGGCCAGTCCTCGGACGGCAGCGGGTGCAGCCCCGTCCCGCGCAGCCCGTCCACCCGGGCGCGCGTCGCGGCCAGTTCGGCGGCCGTCAGGTGCGGGGCCAGGCGCGCACCGAGCTCGCCGTCCAGCTCCCCGGCCAGCCGGGCCAGCATCTCCAGCGCCTCGGCCGACAGCGGATCCCCGGCCCAGCCCCACAGCAGCGTGCGCAGCTTGCCCTCGGTGTTGAAGGTGACGCCGTGGTCGATGCCGTAGACCCGGCCGTCGGCCGCCGGGATCAGGTGACCGCCCTTGCGGTCGGCGTTGTTGAGGACCGCGTCCAGCACCGCGAGCCGGCGCAGCCGGTCGTCGTCGTGGTGGACCAGCAGCGCGGTGCGCCCGCCGCCGACCTCCGCCCGGACGATCGGCAGCCAGCCCGGCTCCGGGCCGGACGGGTCCTGGAGGGCCAGCAGCGGGTCGGCCTCCGGATCCGGTTCGACCCACAGCTGCACCATGCCGGGCCCGTGCGGTCCGTCGCGCAGCACCGTCGGCGGGACCAGCGCCCAGCCGGTCGCGGCGGACAGCTCGTACGCGGCGACCTCGCGGCCCGCGAGCGTGCCGTCCGGGAAGTCCCACAGCGGGCGCTCGCCGGCCACCGGCTTGTAGACCGCCTGAGCACTCAGCGAGCCGAGCGCGACGGTGCAGTAGAGGGCCGCGTTGGAGGCCTCGGTGAGGCGGCCGTGCACCGTCAGCCCGCCCTCGCGCAGCAGCGCCAGGGCGGTGGGCACGTCGGCGGCGAGGGCCGCGGCCGCGGCCGGGTCCGCCTGGGGCGGGGTCTCGGTGTTCAGCGCCGGTAGCCGTTCGCGCGCGGGCACAGGTGGCCCTCCGGGTCGAGCGGCAGGTTGCAGAACGGGCAGGGCTTGCGGCCGGCCGCGACGAGGTCCAGCGCGCGCTTGGCGAACACCCGGGCCATCGCGCCGGACAGCCGCACGCGCAGCATGTCCGGGCCGTCGTCGTCGTCCTCGAACACCGCCTCGGCGGCCTCCTCGTCCTCCTCCTCGACCAGCGCCTGTGCCTCGACCACGAGGCAGCCGTCCACGCTGTCCCAGGCCAGGGCCATCGTGCCGACCCGGAACTCCTGCTCCAGCGGCAGGTCCAGCGGCGCGGTGTCGAGCAGGTCCTGCGGGGCGGCGGCCGGGATGGCGGGGTCCCCGCCGCTGCGCCGCAGCGCCTCGTCCAGGACCTCCTCGATCCGCTCGGCGAGCGCGGCGACCTGGGTCTTCTCCAGCAGCACGCTGGTGATCCGGCCCCGCGCGCTGGCCTGCAGGTAGAACGCCCGGGCGCCGGGCTGGCCGACGGTGCCGGCCACGAACCGTTCGGGCTGGTCGTAGAAGAAGACCTGACGGGGCACGCTCTCGCTCCGGATCGTGTCGCTCTGATGCGGATCCGCCGGGGGGATCGCGCGGGATCGTTGGACTCGTTAGTCACCCTACGACCTCCGGGCCCCGCCGGGGGAGCCGAGCCGGAGGCCAGGGCCGGGATGGCACCCGGTGGGTCAGGCGGTGCCGCCGACCACGGCGTCACCGGCCGGCGCGACCGGCGCCGCGCCGTGCCGGGGCGCGAGCGAGGCCAGGTCACCGGTGTCGCCCATTCTCAGCACGAAGGGGCGCTGCGGCGTGTAGCGGATCACGGTGACCGAGCACGGCTCGACGCTGATCCGCTGGAAGTGGTCCAGGTGCAGGCCGAGCGCGTCGGCGACGACCGCCTTGATGACGTCACCGTGCGAACAGGCCAGCCAGACCGCGTCGTCGCCGTGCTCGGCGGCGATCTTCCCGTTCCACTCGCGCACCGCGTCCACCGTGCGGTGGCTCAGCTCGCGCAGCGACTCACCGCCGGGGAACGCCGCGGCGGCGGCGTGGTCCTGGACGGTGCGCCACAGCGGCTCCTTGGCCAGCTCGGCCAGCGGGCGACCGGTCCACTCGCCGTAGTGGCACTCGCCGAGCCGCTCGTCGACGGCGGGACCGCCCAGCTCGGGCCGGGCGGCGAGCAGCGGCTCCAGGGTCTGCCGGCAGCGCTCCAGCGGGCTGCTGACGACCTGCGCCAGCGGGATGCCGGCGAGCCGGTCCGCGAGCGCGGCGGCCTGCGCGCGCCCGGTGTCGTCGAGGTCCACCCCGGGCGTCCAACCGGCCAGGATCCCGGCGGTGTTCGCGGTGGAGCGGCCGTGGCGGACGAGCAGCAGGGTCGGCATGGGGCCTAGCCTACGGCCTCCGCGCGGGGGCGCGGGCGGCGGGCGGCTCTCCGTGGCGGGCTCGGTCCGGGGCGGGCCGGGGTCCCCGGGCCACAATGGCCCGCATGATCGTCCACTGCGCCATCTACCGCGACGGCCGTCTGGTCGAGGAGCTGCCCGGCCCGGCGGGCACCCGCGGAGCCGCCGCGGCCGCCGGGCCCGGCGGCTTCGTCTGGATAGGCCTCTTCGAGCCGACCGCCGAGGAACTCGGCTGGGTCAGCGCGGAGTTCGGGCTGCACCCGCTGGCCGTCGAGGACGCCGCGAGCGCCCACCAGCGGCCCAAGGTCGAGGCCTACCAGGGCTCACTGTTCGTCGTGCTCAAGTCCCTCGGCTACCACCCGGACACCCGCGAGGTGACCACCGGCGAGGTGATGGTCTTCGTCGGCGCCGACTTCGTGCTGACCGTCCGGCACGGCGGGGACAGCCCGCCCGGCGGCCTGCGGCAAGCGCTGGAGCACCGGCCCGACCTCGTCACGTACGGCCCGAGTTCGGTGCTGCACTCCGTCTGCGACACCGTCGTCGACAGCTACGTGGACGTCGCCGCCGCGCTCCAGAACGACCTGGACGAGTTGGAGGCGGAGATCTTCGCCCCCGGCCGCACCGGCAGCGACGCGGCCGGGCGGATCTACGGCGCCAAGCGGCAGGTGATGACCGTCCGCCGGGCCACCGGTCCGCTGCTGGAGCCGATGTCGCGCCTGGAGCGCGGCGCCGCCTTCGTACGCCCCGAGGCGGCGCCCTACCTGCGGGACGTCGCCGACCACCTGGCCCGGGTGAACGACCAGGTGGACGGCATGGACCGGCTGCTGTCCGACATCCTCGCCGCCAACCTGGCGCAGGTCAGCGTGCAGCAGAACGACGACATGCGGAAGATCTCCGCCTGGGCGGCGCTCGCCGCGGTGCCGACGATGATCGCCGGCGTCTACGGCATGAACTTCGACGACATGCCCGAACTGCACCAGCCCTGGGGGTACCCGGCGGTCCTCGGGCTGATGGCGGTCGTCTGCGTGGTGCTGCACCGGGTGTTCAAGCGGCACGACTGGCTGTAGGAGCCGCTTGGCGCCAGGACACTCCTAGGCGAGGCCGGCGCGCTCCAGGGCCTCGACTCCCGTGCGCAGCGCCTGGATCCGCTCGTCGAGGCCGAAGCCGCCGGGGGCCAGGGTGAGCGTGGTGACGCCCGCCTCGGCGTAGGCCTGCATGCGGTCGGCGATGCGGGCGGTGTCGCCGATCAGCGCGGTGGCGTCGATCAGGTCGTGCGGGACGGCCGCGGCGGCGCCCGCGTAGTCCTTGGCCAGGTACTTCTCCTGGACCTCGTCGGCGGCCTGCTCGTAACCCATGCGCCGGGCGAGCTGGTTGTAGAAGTTCTTCTCCTTGCTGCCCATGCCGCCGATGTACAGCGCCGCGTAGGAGCGCAGCGAGTCGACGCCGGCCTTGATGTCCTCGCCGACCACGATGTTCACCGTCGGGCAGAGGTCGAAGCCGTCGAGCGTCAGCCCGCTCTTCTCGCGGCCGGCCCGCAGCGCGTCGAGGGAGAGCCCGGCGTGCTCGGGCGAGAAGAAGATGCCGAGCCAGCCGTCGGCGATCTCGCCGGTCAGCTCCAGGTTCTTCGGGCCGATCGCGGCGATGTACAGCGGGATGTGCTCGCGCACCGGGTGGACGGTCAGCTTGATCGGCTTGCCCGGGCCGCCGGGCAGCGGCAGCGTCCAGTGCTGCCCCTCGTGCACCAGGCGCTCGCGGGACATCGCCTTGCGGATGATCTCCACGTACTCCCGGGTGCGGGCGAGCGGCTTGTCGAACTTCACGCCGTACCAGCCCTCGGAGACCTGCGGGCCCGAGACGCCGAGGCCGAGCCGGAACCGGCCGCCGGACAGCGTGTCCAGGGTCGCGGCGGTCATCGCGGTCATGGCCGGGGTGCGGGCCGGGATCTGGAAGATGGCCGAACCGACGTCGATCCGCTCGGTCCTCGCCGCGACGAAGCTGAGCACGGTCGCCGCGTCCGAGCCGTACGCCTCGGCCGCCCAGCACACCGAGTAGCCCAGCCGGTCCGCCTCCTGGGCCACGGCGATGTTGTCGGCGTCCATGCCGAGTCCCCAGTAGCCGAGGTTGATGCCGAGTCGCATGTGCCGAACCTTCCAGTCGGGTGGGCTTGGTGGTGAGGGTAACCGGGTGCCCCGCGGTGATGCTACTGGTCGGTAGCGGCGGATCCGGCCACCGCGCCGCAGGCCGCCCGGCGTTGATCGTCCTGCGGGTCTGCGCACCTGTCCGTGCACCGGCCGCTACGCTCAGCCGACGTGGGGAGTCCCGTTCCCACCTGCGCGTTCACAGGGCCATCGGGGGCGCCCCGGGCCCGCCGAGTGGAGGGCCCGTCGGATGGAACATCGTCACCTCGGCCGTACCGGCCTTCAGGTCTCCCGGCTCGGCCTCGGCACCATGACCTGGGGCCGCGACACCGACGAGCACGAGGCCGGCGAGCAGCTCAAGGAGTTCGTCGACGCCGGCGGCAACCTGGTCGACACCGCCGACGTGTACGCCGACGGCGGCGCCGAGTACCTCCTCTCCCGCCTCACCGACAGCCTCGTCCCCCGCTCCGAACTCGTCATCGCCACCAAGGCCGGCAGCGTCCCGGAGTCCCGCCGCCGCTTCGACTGCTCGCGCGGCCACCTCCTCGCCGCCCTCGACGCCTCGCTGCGCCGGCTCGGCACCGACTACGTCGACCTGTGGCAGGTGCACGCGTTCGACCCCGGCACGCCCGCCGAGGAGACGCTCAGCGCTCTCGACATCGCCGTCAACTCCGGGCGCGCCCGGTACGCCGGGGTCTGCGACTACAGCGGCTGGCAGCTCGCCAGGGCCGCCACCTGGCAGAGCGCGCACCACGGACGGACCCCGCTCGCCGGGGCGCAGCTGGAGTACTCGCTCCTCCAGCGCGGCATCGAGCGCGAGGCGCTGCCCGCCGCCCTGGACGCCGGGGTCGGGCTGCTCGCCTCGTCGCCGCTCGGCCGCGGGGTGCTCACCGGCAAGTACCGGCACGGCGTCCCGCAGGACTCGCGCGGCGCCTCGCCCTACCTGACCGGCTTCGTCCAGCCCTACCTCGGGGAGCGCTCGCGGCGGATCGTCGACGCCGTCGCGACCGCCGCGGACGGGCTCGCCAGCAGCCCGCTCGCGGTCGCCCTCGCATGGGTGCGGGACCGGCCCGGGGTGGCGAGCGCGCTGGTCGGGGCGCGGACGGCGGCACAGCTGCAGGCGGCGCTGTCGGTGGAGGCGCTTACGCTTCCGGGTGAGATCCGCGGCGCGCTGGACGACATCTCGTCCCCGGTGCACCGCTACCCGGACCAGGGGTGGACCGAGGTCTGACCCCTGTCGAGCAACACACGCAGTGGAGTGACCTTTGGAGCGGACGATGAGTGACACGGAGAACGGCGCTCCGGAGGCCGGCTCGGCGGGTCCGGCGGGTCCGGTGAGTCCGGCGGGTCCGGTGAGTCCGGCGGGTCCGGCGGGTCCGGCCGACAAGGCCGCGGCGATCGCCGAGCTGGCGCAGCGGATCCGCAGCGTCGGGCCGCAGGCGGCGGCGCCCGCTTCGGCGGCCGCTCCGGCAGGTGCTCCGGCGGGTGGTTCCGCCGCCGTGCCGCAGCCTGCCGCGGGCTCCGGCCCGGCTGCCCCGTCGGCCGCCGCCGCGTCGTCCGCGCGCGCCGACGGCGGCGGCGAGCAGCCGGCCGACGCCCTGCGCGCCACCGCCGAGGTCCTCACCGCGGGCGGCGCTCCCGCCGAGCTCGCGGCCGCCGCCGTCGCCGAGTTCGGCGACGACGCCGCCGAGCGGCTGCGGGCGGACCCGTGGGCCGTGCTCGGCCTGCCCGGCGTCCGCCCGGAGCACGCGGACCGCTTCGCCCGCGCGTTGCTCGGCCCCGACGCCGAAGCGGGCGACGCCCGGCGCGCCCAGGCCCTCGTGCTGTGGCTGCTGGAACAGGCCGTGCTGCGCGGGCACTCCGCCCTGGAACTCGCCGAGGTCGCGGCCGGGCTCGAACGCCTCCGCATGCCGGAGCCGGCCGCCGCGATCCAGGCCGCCGTCGAGGACGGGCGGGTGCTGCCCTTCCAGGAGGAGGTGACCGGGCCCGAGGCGCACGGATCGGGCGACGAGGACGACGAGCCGCCGACCCGGACGCTGCTCGCGCTGGAGCGGCTGGCGATGGCGGAGGACAGCCTCGCGGAGGGCCTGCTCCAGCTGATGGCCACGTTCGTGCCGGGCGAGGACCCCGACGATGCCGAGGACGTCGCCGCGGCGCCGGAGGATGAGGGCGGCTCGGAGGACGAGGCTGCCGCTTCCGAGACCGACGGGTCCCATGACGAGGGCGCTCAGGACTCCGCCGCGCCCGCTGAGCCAGCCGAGGCCGCCGAGGCCGCCGCGCCGGCCGAGGCCCCCGCCCACGCCCCCGGCCCGACGGCGTGGGCCGCCGCCGCCGAGGCCGCGCCGTCCTCGTCCGCGACGGCGCTCGTCCGGGCCGTCGCCGACAGCGCCCTCGTCCTGCACACCGGCGGCGACGCCGCCCGTGCCGAACCGGCCGCGCTGCTCACCACCGCCGCCGGCCTCGGGCTACGCGCCTGGGCCGCCACCTGGACCGACCAGGGCCGCGCCGCCTTCGCCGCCCTCGCCGGGCCCGACGCCCGGGTCGTCACGCTCGCCGAGCTGCTCTCCGGCACCGGCGGCCCCGGCCGCTCGTCCGACGGCACGCTCGCCCTGGACCTCCTGGTCGTCCTCGACGCCCCGCTGCTGGACGTCGAACTCGCCGCCACCGTCCTGGAGTCGCTCGCCGACGGCACCCGGCTGGTGCTCAGCGGCGACCCCGGCCAGCTCTGGTCGGCCGGCCCCGGGCGGTTCTTCGCCGACCTGCTGGCCGCCAAGGTCTGTCCGGCGGTCGCCTCCCGCACCCCGGACTTCGGCCCGATCGGCGAGCTGGTCTCGGGCATCGGCATCGGCGAGCTGCAGCCGGTCGAGGCGCCGGACAAGGAGGTGGTCATCCTGACCGCCAGGGACGGCGCCGAGGCGGTCCACCGCGCCGTCCAGCTGCTCACCGACTCGATCCCGCGTGCCCTCGGCATCCCGGCCGAGGAGGTCGTCCTGCTCACCCCCGGCCACGGCGGCCCGGGCGGCACGCGGGCGCTCAACGCCGCCGCCAAGGCCCGGCTCAACCCCGGCCCCGGCCGGTTCGGCGGCTTCGACCCGGGCGACCGGGTGGTCGAGTCGCCCGCTCCGGGCATCACCCGCCCGGCCCGGGTGCTCGACGGCGACGCCGCCGGGCTGCACCTGGAGTACGCGGACGGCACCCGCCGGACGGTTCCGCCCGCGGACGCGGCACGGCTGCGGCACGGCTGGGCGCTCACCGTCCACCAGGCGCTCGGCCGACGCTGGCCCGGCGCGGTGGTCGTGCTGCCGGAGGACGCCGGCCCGGCGCTGACCCGGCAGTGGGTCTACACCGCCTTCGGGCGCGGCGAGCGCCACCTGTCCGTGGTGCACGCGGCGGGCCCGGCGCTCGCCCAGGCCGTCGCCGAGAGCCCGGCGCAACCGCGCACCACCCGGCTGCGGGCGATCCTCGCGGAGAACGCCGCCGCGGAGTACTGAGGCCCGGCCCGGAGAACGGGGACGGGAACGGAAGAGAGCGGGCGGCTCCCACGCCGTGGGGGCCGCCCGCTCGCACGTCCTGGCCGCGTCAGTCGTCGAGGTCCTCGTCGTCGTAGACCTCGCTCACGTCGAACCGGCAGATGAGCAGCTGCGGGTCGGCGTGGTCGAAGGGCTCCGGCAGCCACTCCCCCGGCTCGGTCGGCTCGGCCGCCGCGACCCAGAGCGTCGAGTCGGCCTCCTCCAGGCCGAACTCCTCGCTGCGGGCCGCGATCTCGTCCGGCTCGTACTCGCCGAACAGCACACCGATCGCGGCGTTCACGCCGCCCTCGCCGCCCCCGCCCGGGGTGAGCGACTCGTCGAGCCGCTCGGCCTGGGCGCGCAGCCGCTTGGGGTCGACGACGTGGTAGTCGCGGCGGATCAGCACGCTGATCGCCTCGGGCTGTTCGGGGCCGTGGTAGCCCCCGGGGCCCTCGTCCCCGGGGACCTCGAAGGGGGTGACCTCGTCGTAGACCTCGTACAGGAGTTGGTCGTAGGCGATGGCCGCCGTCGCGAGCTGCTCGTAGGCGGCGGACACAGCGGGATCATCCGCTGCGCTGGGGCTTGACACCGCTTCCAGATGACGGTCGATGGCGGCCTTGACCGCCTCGGCGGCGGCGCGTACCTCGGCAATGGTGGGCTGCGCGGCATCAGACATGGTGCAGACGCTATCTCCCCGCGGTGTCGGTACGCACAGCGGTTGTCACCTACACCCGCGATTTCACCGCAACTTCCCCCCTGATGTCCGATCTGCTCGCTTTCGTCCCCGCGTGAACCCGGCGCACGAGGAGTGCGGACGGCTCGCCTCGGCCGTTCACGGACGGCTTCGCGCGCCGGGATCGGGGTATCCCGTCCACAGGAGAAACGGAACTGATGCACAGTCAGCGGAGGGGGTGGCCGGGCGGCCGTCCAGCGCCCCCCGGGCGGCCCGCCGGCGGCCTCCGGGACCGGGCCGGCCGGCGGGAGGTCGACCGGAAATACCCGGGCCCGCTGTCGGAGCCAGGCCGTAGGCTTGCAGGCAGGCGAACCTCAGGAGGAGCGTTTTGACCCCACCGAAGACGGTCCGGCAGCCGGAGTACGAGTACCAGTCCCTGCGCATGCCGCGCGGCACCTCGCGGAACGCGGCACGCCAACTGCTCACCGAGCACGCCGAGTACGGACACTGGGAGCTCGACCGGCTACGGCTCTTCCCGGACGGGAGCCGGACGGTCCGGCTGCGGCGGCGGATCATCCGGCAGGTCCGCAACTGGTGACGGGCGGGGCCGCCCCGCACCGGACGGCCGGTACGGGGCGGCCGACCACACGGCGCACCGCACCGCTCGGCGCACACCGCTCAGGGCACACCACTCAGCGCACACCGCTCGCGGCACGGCTCAGGACTCGATTCACGGCACGGTTCGCGCCCGGCGTCCACGCGCCCGCGGCCGTCCGGTCCTCCCGGAGGCCGCGGGCGCGCGTCGTTCCGTGCCCGGAGCGCCTCAGCGGGCGCCGGCGCGGGCCCGGCGGTAGAGCACGCCACCGCCGAGCAGCAGCGCGAGGCCGGCCGCGCCGAGCAGCTCGACGTCGCCCGCGCCGGTCGACGCCAGCTGGCTGCCGGTGGCGGCGGCGGCCGTGGTGGCCACGCCGCTCGTGTGGGCCGCGGCCGGGACGGCACCGCTGCCCGGTCCGCCGCTGCCGCCACCGCTGTTGCCGCCCGCGGCCGACCCGACGGCCGGGGTGGAGGCGGCCGGGGTGCTGCCGGTGGACGAGCCGCCGGTGCGGCCGCTGCCCGGCGAAGTCTCACCGCCGCCCTGCGGCGGGGTGGTGGACGGGGCGCCGGACGGCGGGGTGGGAGCGTGGCTCTCGGGGCAGTCGTCGGTCGGCCGGGGAGCCGGCGGCGCGACGTTGCCGCAGGCGTTGCCGAAGGCCGGGTTGCCGACGCCGACGACGTTCACCGAGTTGCCGCAGGCGTTGACCGGGATGTGCACCGGGGCCTGGACGCTGTTGCCGGAGGCCACGCCGGGCGAGTCGGTCGCGGTGCCGGACGCCGAGGCGCCCGAGGCGGAGGAGCCGCGGGTGGCACCGCCGTTGTCGCTCTTGCCGCCGCCCTGACCGCCCCCGCCGCCCTGGTGGCCGCTCACGTTGGCGCAGTGGTTGCCGTAGGACGGGTTGAGCGCGCCGACCACGTCGACGGTGTTGCCGCAGGCGTTGATCGGCACCTCGACCGGCACCTGCACCGAGTTGCCCGAGGCCACGCCCGGCGAACCCGCGGCACCCCCCTGCGCCTCGGCGCCCGCGTAGGCGTAGCCGGCGGTCGAGGCCAGGACACTGCCCGTGGCCACGGCCGTGAGGATCCCCTTCTTGGCTACATTCCTCATGTATTCCCCTGACGTATGACGTATCCGTATGACGTATCGAAACGACGTGACGACCTTCCGAACGTCCGAAAGTCGGACTTTCCGAATATCCAGATATCCCGCAAGGTCTTCGACTGCACAGGAGTAAACGAGACAGTCACGGCGAGGTTGGGCCGAACGCATCAGCTTCACCCGATCGAGTGGACGCGTCCGTTCGCCGTATCCGGGCGCCCCGACCCGCCGCCACCCTGGCCCGCCTCAGAAACGCAAGAACCCCCGGCGGCGGGGAGTCCCGCCGCCGGGGGCCGAGCTTCTGAGCCTTAGAAGTTGGCGCAGTGGTTGCCGAACGTCGGGTTCAGAACGCCGATCACGCTGACGGTGTTGCCGCAGACGTTGACCGGGACGTGAACCGGGACCTGCACCAGGTTGCCGGAGACCACACCCGGCGAGGCGACCGCAGCACCCTCGGCCGCCGCACCGCCGTGGGCGGACGCGACACCGGCGGCGGCGAGGACCAGCCCACCGGTGGCAGCGGCGACGGCGGCGATCTTCTTGACCTTCATCATTCCTCCTGTTTTGGCATCGCAACCCGTTCGGCGGGCTGCACAGGGATGAACGACGGTGTGGCAAACGGGGTACGGAACAGATTTGCCATTCACCCGCAACGGTGAGGACTCGCACACATGACCACCGCCGAATTCCAAGCAGGATCGTTTCTGTCGATCTCCCCGACCGCGTCCCAAATCATTAGCTCCGACAATGCGGACGGCCCGCCCCCGGAACCCCGGGGGCGGGCCGTCCCGACTCGGACGCCGACTCGGACGCCGGCTCGGCAGGCCCGGCTCGGCGGGCCCGGCTCGGCGGGCCCGGCTCGGCGGGCCCGGCTCGGCAGGCCCGACTCGGCGGGCCCGACTCGGCGGGCCCGACTCAGCAGGCGTCGATGAACCGGTCCAGCACGCGCACGCCGAACTTCAGCCCGTCCACCGGCACGCGCTCGTCCACGCCGTGGAACATCCCGGCGAAGTCCAGCTCCGGCGGCAGCTGGAGCGGCGCGAAGCCGAAGCAGCGGATCCCGAGGTCCTGGAACGACTTGGCGTCCGTCCCGCCCGACAGGCAGTACGGCACCGCGCGGGCGATCGGGTCCTCCGCGCGCAGCGCCGTCTGCATCGCCTCGACGAGCGCGCCGTCGAAGCTCGTCTCGATCGCCTTGTCCGAGTGCAGGCTCTCGCGCTTCACGCGCGGGCCGAGGACGCTGTCCAGCTCGGACAGGAACTCCTCCTCGTAGCCGGGCAGGAAGCGCCCGTCCACGTGCGCGGAGGCCTGGCCGGGGATGACGTTCACCTTGTAGCCGGCGCCGAGCATGGTCGGCTGGGCGGTGTTGCGCAGCGTGGTGCCGATCATCTTGGCGATGCCGCCGAGCACCCGCAGCGTCTCGTCCATGTTCTCCGGGTCCAGCTCGACCCCGAGGGCGTCGGACAGCTCGTCCAGGAAGGCCCGGACGGTCTTGGTGATCCGCAGCGGGAACGTGTGCCGGCCCAGCCGGGCGACGGCCTCGCACAGCTCGGTGATGGCGTTGTCGTCGTTCTCCATCGAGCCGTGCCCGGCGCGGCCCTCGACCGTCAGGCGCATCCAGTGCATGCCCTTCTCGGCCGTCTCCACCAGGTAGAGGCGCACCTGGTCGTTGACCGTGAAGGAGAAGCCGCCGACCTCGCCGATGCCCTCGGTCACGCCCTCGAACAGCTCCGGGTGCTTGTCCACCAGGAACCGCGCGCCGTACGTGCCGCCGGCCTCCTCGTCCGCGACGAAGGCCAGCACCAGGTCGCGCGGGGGCTTGCGGCCGGTGCGCAGCCGGTCGCGGACGACGGCGAGGGTCATCGCGTCCATGTCCTTCATGTCGACCGCGCCGCGGCCCCACACGCAGCCGTCCGCGATCTCGCCGCCGAACGGGTCGTACGTCCAGTCGGCGGCGTTCGCCGGGACGACGTCGGTGTGGCCGTGGATCAGCAGGCCCGGGCGGGACCGGTCCTCGCCCTCGATCCGGACGACGGTCGAGGCCCGCCCCTTGGCCGATTCGAAGATCTGCGGTTCGACGCCGAACTCGGCGAGCTGCTCGGCCACGTACTCGGCGGCCTTCCGCTCGCCCGGCCCGGAGCCGTCCCCGTAGTTGCTGGTGTCGATCCGGATCAGATCGCGACAGATCCCGGCGACCTCCGACTCAGCCGTCACCCTCGGCGTCGCCGACTCGCTCCGCTCGCTCACGGTCACTCCTCGTCTCTGGCCCGCACCGGCGCACCAGCGCGCCACCCCCGGGATCTGCACCCGGGCCGTACGAGCACGTCCGCCCATCCTCCCGCAGGCCCCCATCGGGATCCACCCCCCGCACGCGCCCGAAACCCCCTGGTCACGCCCCCGCCACACGCCGTCCCTTGCCCGTGTCACCGCCCCCGCTCCCCCGCGCGGAACCGTTTTGGGAACGCAAGCCGATCTTTGCTACAGTTACATCTGTCAGCGCGGCCGACGGAAAGACGGAAGCCGCAAGGACAACACCCGGTCCGGGTGGCGGAATGGCAGACGCGCTAGCTTGAGGTGCTAGTGCCCTTTATCGGGCGTGGGGGTTCAAGTCCCCCCTCGGACACGGAACATCCCCTCGGGGCTCGCGAGAGCACCGGGGGGATTTCGCGTTTTCCGGGGCCGTTTCCCAGCCGTTTCCGGGGAGCCGTGGGGCGGGTGGGGGTTGCGGACATGACATGGACACCCTTGCCCAACGGAATGGTCTAGTCCACACTGGCCGTCGGCCCGGGAGGGCCCCGGGGCGGGCGGACGAGGGGGAGGCCATGGGGGGACGGGACGCGGCGCCGGGGCTCCCTTGGGACGGTCCGGAGACGGGGGGCGAGACGCTCGGCGCGCAGGTGCAGGGGCACCGGCGGCGGGCGGGGCTCAGCCAGGAGGACGCGGCCGCCCGTGCCTCGATCAGTGCCCGGGCGCTGCGCGACATCGAGCGCGACCGGGTCAACCGGCCGCAGGCCGGAACGCTCCAGCGGCTGGCCACGGCCCTCGGGTTGAGCGGCGCCGACGTCGACCGGCTGCTGACCGCCGCCCGCGCGCGGCCGGCCAGGAACACCGGCCGGCTGCGGTTCCTGATCCTCGGCCCGCTCGTCGTGCAGCGCGACCGGACCCCGCTCGCGGTCACCAGCCCGATGCAGCGCCGCCTGCTCGGACTGCTCGCGCTCAAGCACCCCGAGCCGGCCACCCAGCAGGAGATCGCCGAGACGCTCTGGCCCGCTGGCCCGCCCGGCTCGCGGCAGAGCCTCGTCCACACGTACGTCAGCCAGGTCCGCCAACTGCTCGAACCCGCCGCGCCCAGGGCCGGCGCGAAGCCCGCCGTCGCCCGCACCCCCACCGGCTACCTGCTGGAGGCCGCCTGGAGCCAGCGCGACCTCGGGCACTTCGACGAACTCCTCGCCCGCGCCAAACGCGCGCTCGCCGCGGCGGACCCCGTCCTCGCGTACGAGTCCCTCACCTGCGCCCTGGAGTGGTGGCGCGGGCCCGTGCTCGCCGACGCCGACCCGGCCTTGCGCAACCACCCCGCCGCCGTCGCCGCCAACGAGCAGCGGACCGAGGCCGTCCTGCTGCACGCCGACGCCGCGCTCCGGCTCGGCCGCCCCGAGGACGCCGTGCGCCGGCTGTGGGAGATGGTGCGGGAGGAGCCGCTGCACGAGGGCCTGCACGCCCGGCTCGTCCTCACCCTCGCCAGCTGCGGCGAACAGGCCGCCGCGCTCAAGGTGTTCACCCGCTTCCGCGACCGGCTGGACGAGGAACTCGGCATCGCCCCCAGCGAGGAACTGCGCGAGGCGCACCTGCGGGTGCTGCGCCAGCAACTGCCCCGCGCACGGCGCACCGGCACGGACGAACCGTGGACCCCTGCGGCACCGGGCCCGGCCCCCGCCGTCCGGCCGGCCCAACTCCCCGCCGAGGCCGGGGCGTACGTCGGCCGCCGCCGCCAACTCCGGGAACTGGACGGCCTGGTGGCCACGAACCCGGCCGTCCGGCAGAAGGTCGTCGCCGTGGTGGGCGCGCCGGGCGTCGGCAAGACGGCGCTCGCGATGCACTGGGCGCACGCGCGGCGCGACCACTTCCCGGACGGGCAGCTGTTCGTCGACCTGCGCGGCCACTCCCCCGTGCCCGCGCTGCGCCCCGGCGACGTCCTGGCCCAGTTCCTCCGCGCCCTCGGCGTGCCGCCCGACCGGATGCCCGCCGACGAGGACGAGGCCGTCGCGACGTACCGCACGCTGCTCGCCGACAAGCGGATGCTGATCGTGCTGGACAACGCCCGCGACCCCGAGCAGGTCCGGCCGCTCATCCCCGGCGCGCAGGGCTGCGGCGTCGTCATCACCAGCCGCACCCGGATGGCCGGGCTGGTCGTCAGCGACGGCGCCCGGCAGCTGGCCCTCGACGTGCTCGGCCCGGACGACGCCCTGCGGCTGCTCGCCCACACCGCCGGCGCCGAGCGGGTCGCCGCCGAGGAGGAGGCCGCGCGGGCGCTGGTCCAGCTGTGCGGCGGGCTTCCGCTCGCGATCAGGATCGCCGCCGCCAACCTGCACGCCCGCAACACCGGCATCGCCGTGTACTGCACCGAGCTCGCGGGCGACGACCTGCTCAGCCGGCTGCGCGTCGAGGGCGACCGGCACGCGACCGTCAAGGCCGCGTTCGACCTCTCCCACCGTGCCCTGCCCGAACCGGCCCGGCGGATGTTCCGGCTGCTCAGCCTGATGCCCGGAGCGGACGTCACCGTCCACGGCGCCGCCGCCCTCGCCGACACGACCTCCGCCGAGTCCGCCCTGCTCATGCACCGGCTGACCGACGCCCACCTCGTGCAGGAGCGCTCCCCCGGCCGGTTCGGGCTGCACGACCTGCTGCGCTCCTACGCCCGCGAACTCGTCGTCGGCGACGAGGTGCACGGCGCCCGCGAACGGCTCTTCGAGTGGTACCTGCGCCACGCCGAGGCCGCGGCCCGGCTGCTCGACCCGACCAGGCCCGCGGCCGGCCCCGGACCGGCCGCCGCCACGCTCGTCCCGGACCGCGCCCAGGCGGCCGCGTGGCTGGACGCCGAACGGGACAGCCTGGTCGGCGCCGTCCTGCACGCGGCCCACTCCGGCTTCCCCACCGTCGCCTGGCGCCTCGCCGAGAGCCTGCACGGCTACCTCTCCCGGGGCATGTACACCATCCAGCGGCTGCGCGTCGCCACCGCGGGGCTCGCCGCCGCCGTCACCGACGGCCGGCTCCGCGCCCAGGCCACCGCGCAGTTGCAGCGCGCCGACTGCCACTGGACCCTCGGCAACAACGCGCTCGCCGTCACCCTCTTCGGCAAGGCCCTCGACCTCGCCGGGCGCGCCGAGTGGCCGGCCGGCCAGGCGATGGCGCTGCGCCGGATCGGCGCCGCCCACCAGGAGAACGGCAGCATGCGCCTGGCCTCCGACTACCTCTCCCGGGCCCGCGAGCTCACCGAACGCGCGGGCGGCGCGGGCACCGCCGACGACCTCACCGACCTCGGCCTGATCTGCTGGAAGCTCGGCCGCCTGCCCGAGGCCGCCGACCACTTCACCCGCGCCGCCCGGCTCTACCGCGACCTCGGCTCCGTCCGCGGGGAGGCGATCGCCCACACCAACCTCGGCATCGCCCACCGCGCCATGGGCCGCTCCCGGGAGGCGATCCGGGTGGCCGGCGCCGCACTGGCCGTCCACGAGGCCACCGGCAACCGGACCAGCGAGACCGTCGCCCTGAGCTGCCTCTCCCGCGCCCACTCCGACCTCGGCGACCACCGCACCGGCCACCGGCTCGCCGAGACCGCCCTCGCGACCGCGCGGGCGCTCGGCAACCGCCGGCTGGAGGCGAACGCCGCCTTCGTCCTCGCGATCGCGCTGGAGCGGGCCGAGCGGCTGCCCGAGGCCGCCGACAGCTACCGGCAGGCGCTGCACCTCGCCGAGGTGGTGGACGACCGCTTCCCGCAGGTGTCCGCGCTCGTCGGCCTGGCGACCGTCCAACGTCGGCTCGGTGAGCGGCAGTTCGCCCTGCTCACCGCCCAGCAGGCGCTCGGCCTGGCCCGCGAGTCGGAGTTCCGGCTGCTGGAGGCCTGCGCGCTCGACGTGCTCGCCCACGTCCGCGTCCTGCTGGGCGACCCGCGCACCGGCGCGGACCTGGCCGCGGAGGCGCTCGCGCTGCACCGGGAGACCGGCCACCGGCCCGGCGAGGCGCGCAGCCACCACGTGCTCGGGCACGCGCACGCGGCGCTCGGCGCGCCGGAGGAGGCGCTCGCGCACCGGCGCGCGGCGGAGCGGATCTGCGAGGAGACGGGGACCGGAGCCGTCCTCTGAGTCACGGCCGAGCCCTCACGGCCGGGGACGGCGGCGCGGACGGACCGGGCGGGCGGACCGCACGGACGGACCACGCGAACAGACCGCGCGGGCGGACCGTTGCCCCCGGAACAACTGCTCCGGAAGTTGCGGCCACTTCTTCCGGTCGCCCGGCCGCCACCCGCCCGCCCGCCGGATCGCCGAGCTCAGCCCCCGTACGCGGCCCCCGCCGACCGGAAGTTCCGGCCGCACCCCCTCTGGTGCGACTACAGCCGGTCCAACAGCCGCCCTCCGTACCGTGATCCAGAACCCCCCACACGACCGCCGCGATCCATGAGGTGACACGTTGCCACAGCTCACGGTCGACTTCGCCGGTGCCCGCCCCGCACGGTCGGGCCCCCTCTCGTTCGGTCACGCCAACATCGTCCGTGCGATCAGCATCGACGACGACCCCACGCGCCTGAACCTGGCCATGGTCTTCGGCGTCCCCGCCGACGGCGGCCCGGACCGGATCGCCGCCCAGCTGCGCACCCTGCTGGAGCGCCACGAGTCGCTGCGCACCACGTACGTCCTCACCACCCCGCCCACCCAGCGGGTCGCCGCCTGCGGCACGCTGGTGGTCGAGCTGGTCGAGTCGGACGGCGACCCCCTGGGGACGGCCGAGCGCACCGCCCGCCGGCTGCGCGCCCGCCCCTTCGACCTGGAGTCCGAACTCCCCTTCCGCGTCGCCGTGGTGACGGCGGAGGGCGTCCCGAGACAGCTCGTCTGGGTGGTCACCCACGCCGCCATGGACGTCGCCGCGTGCGAGGTGCTGCACGCCGAGTGGGCCGCGCTGTGCGCCGGCCGCGAGCTGCCGGAGCCGCCCGCGCTGGAGCCCGTCGACGTCGTCGGGCTGGAGCGCTCGGCGTCCGTCCAGCGGATCGGCGCGGGCGCCGTGCAGTACTGGGGCGCCCAGATCGGCCGGGTGCCGCAGGCCGTGTTCCCGCCGCCCACCGGCACCCCGGCCAAGACCGACTGGCTGCACCCCGGCCTCGCCGTCCGCTCCACGGCCGCCCCCGCCCAGCTGGCGGCCGTCGCCGAACGGACCGGCGCCAGCGCGTCCACGGTGGTGCTCGCGGCCCTCGCGGTGCTCGTCGGCCACCGCGCCGGGCACGGGACCGTCGCGGTGACCTCGCTCTCCGGCAACCGCGTCGTCCCCAAGCTGCGCGGCTTCTTCGGATCGCTCGCGCAGGACGCGCTGCTGCCGCTCGACCTCGACGGGCCGACCGGCTTCGACGACGTCGTCCGACAGGTGCGGGCGGCCGGGCTGCCCGCGTACCGGCACAGCTGGTTCGACCCGACGGCGGTCTGGCGGGCCATCGAGGCGGCGAGCACCGAACGCGGCATCTCCTTCGCCCGCGACCTCGTCTTCAACGACATGAGCGCGCTGGCCGCCGCCGCCGGCTCCCCCGACGAGTCCGCGCGCGGCCGGCTGCCCGGCGTGTGGATCCCCGGCCACCAGGAGCCCGCCGTCCCGGAACCGGGGCTCGGCGGCAGCGTCGGGTGGGTGCCCCCCGAGGACGTGCCCTGCCGCTTCTTCGCCTGCCTGTACCGGCTCACCGGGGAGTTCGAGCTGACCCTGTGGCTCGACCCGCAGACCCTGGCCGACGCCGAGGCCGAGGAGTTCGGGCGCGCCCTGCTGCGCCTGTTCGCGGCCGCCGCCGAGGAGGACGTGGCGCTCAAGGAACTGCCCTCGCTCACCACGCTCGCGCCGGTCGAGCGCGGCCCCGGCTGGTACCTCAGCGACCGCTCCTGGGTGGAGCTCGCCGCCGTCCGGACGCTGCTCGCCGAGGTGCTGGCCGGCACGCCGCACCTCGTCACCGCCGAACCGGACGACGACCTCGGCCACCGGCTGGTGTGCCACCTCCCCGGGCCGGCCGACCCGCGCGACGTCCAGCGGCGCGCGCTGGCCGCGCTCCCCGGGCGGGTCGGCGCCATCACCCCGCACCGCTACGTGGTGCACGACGGCGCCCCCGAGCCGGCCCGCGCCGACGACCCGCGGGCCTGGGCCGGGCTCCCGGTGCTGTCCGACTCCTCCGGCCGCCCCGCGGAAGGCGACCTGACGTGAGCGCCACCGACACCAGCGCCGACGAGGCGAGTCCCACCGCCACGGGTGCCGAGGACGCCGGTGCTCCCGGCGCCGCCCTGTGGTCCGCCAACTTCCGCCGCTACTTCGGCGCCCGCACCGGCTCGCTGCTCGGCGACGCGATGCTGCCCGTGGCGCTGTCCGTCGGCGTCCTGGACAGCGGCTACGGCACCGCCGGGGTCGGCTACGCGCTGGGCGCCTGGATGGCGGCGCTCGCCATGGGCGTGCTGTTCGGCGGTGTGCTCGCCGACCGGTTCACCCCCCGCCGGATGATGGTCCTCGCCGACCTCGTGCGCCTGGGCATCCAGGGCGCGCTCGCCGTCGCGTTCGCCCTCGGCACGCCGTCGCTGGCCGCCATCGTCGCGCTGCAGTTCGCGAGCGGCCTGGCCACCGCGCTGTTCCAGCCCGGGGTGGCCGGACTCGTCCCGCAGGTCGCGCAGGACGTCCAGCGGGCCAACGGCGCGCTGCGGATCGCCGAGTCGCTGGCCGGGGTGGCCGGGCCCGCCCTGGCCGGGGTGCTCGTCAGCTTCTCCGGGCCGGCCGTGGTGTTCGCCATCTACGCCACCACGTACGGGATCAGCGCCGCCTGCCTGTTCGCGCTGCGGCTGCCGCCGCGCGCGGGCGAGCCGGCCGGGGAGTCGTTCCTGCGCCAACTGGTCGAGGGCTGGCAGGAGTTCCGGGCCCGCTCGTGGCTGTGGGGCGTCATCTCGGTCTTCCTGCTGTACGGGTGCTTCGTGGCCGGCCTCTCGCTGCCGGTCGGCACGGACCTCGTCGTCGCCGCCCACGGCTCCACGGTGCTCGGCACCGGCCTGGCCGCCATGGGCGTCGGCGGGCTGGTCGGCGGCGCCGTGGCGATGCGGCTGCGCCCGGCGCGGCCGCTCGCCTTCGGCACGATCGGGTGGGTGCTGTTCGCGCTGTACCCGCTGACGGCGGCGGTCCGGCCCGACGTGGTCGTGCTGTGCGTCGGCTGGGGCCTCGCCGGGGCCGGTCTGGCGCTGTGGTCGGTCCTGTGGGCGACCACCGTCCAGACGCAGATCCCGGGCGACCTGCTCAACCGGGTCTACGCGTACGACGTGGCCGGCTCGCTGCTGTCGATGGCCCTCGGCCGCGCGCTGGCCGGGCCGATCGCCCGCCTGACCGGGGAGCGGACGCTGATGTTCGCGTCCTTCGGCGTCGGGCTGGCCTGCAGTGCCGTCCTGCTCGCGGCACCGGCCGTCCGCAGGCTGCGCGCCGCCGAACCGGGCGGCGGACGACCGGACGAGGACTGAGTGGAGGCGATCATGGCACACGCGGCACCGACCGTACGGCAGGACTCCGCGAGACACCCCGGCGAGCCGGACCAGTTCGTGGTCTGGCTCTACGAACGGGCCCTCGGCCGACCGCACTTCACCCCCGCCGGGATCGCCGCCGAACTCGGCCTCCCGTTCCCCAGGGTCCTGCGGGCGCTCGACGAACTGCGCGAACTGCGCCTGGTGCGGCCGGCCGAGGACGGCGGGAGCCTGCTGGTCGCGGTCAGCCCGGACACCGCCCAGGTCGAGCTCCTGGTGCCGCTGGAGCGGGCGATCCACGACCAGCGGCGCCGGCTCGCCGGCTTCAAGGGCCAACTGCGCTCGTTCGCGGCCGCGTTCGACAAGCAGGCCAAGACCCGCACGGAGAGCGTGGTGATCACCGACGACCCGCAGGAGCTCCGGCTTCGGCTCCTCGACGCGGCCCAGCGCTGCACCGAGGAGTTGCTGGTCATGCAGCCCTGCGTGGCGCAGGAGACGGCCGAGCTGCGACTGGCCCGGCCGCTCGTGCTGGAGGCGCTGCAACGCGGCGTCCGGGCCCGGGTGCTCTACCCGCACACCGCCCGCGGCGACGCCGGGACGCGGGCCCACATCGGCGCGCTGATGGCGGTCGGCGGGCAGGCCCGCACCACCAAGGAGGTGCACGACCGCTTCCTGGTGTTCGACCGGCAGGTCGCGTTCATCCCGGCCGGCGAGGGCGACGCGATCGCCGTCGTGTACGACGGGGCGGTGGCGGCCTTCCTCGGCGGGCTGCACGAACGCTACTGGGCCTCGGCCTTCGAGTTCGACTCCGCGGCCGGCGGCTACGCCGGGACGATCGAGGAGGTGAAGGCGACCATCCTCGAACTGCTGGCCTCCGGTGCCAAGGACGACGTGATCGCCCGGCGGGTGGCGATGTCGGACCGCACCTTCCGCCGCCACCTGGCCGCGATCATGCAGGACCTCTCCGCCACCAGCCGGTTCCAGGCCGGCGTGCTGGCGGCCCGGACCGGGCTGGTCGGCCCGACGCCGAGGAACGCCGCCTGAGCCGACGGGCCGCGCCGGTGCCCCGGCCGGGTGGGTCCACCGTGCTGCGCCCCCCGGCACCGGCACCCGGCGGGCGGGCAGCGGGACCCACCACCGACCCTCTCCGCACCACACCCGGCCCCGCTCCTCCGAGCGGGAACCGTCCGCTGCCCGGCCCGAGCCGCGGGCGCGGTGACCGGCCCGAGCGGGACGCCCTCCCGCTCGGGCCGGTCCCGGCCCCGCGACAACCGGACGACCCTCCGATGAAAGGAAACCGATGTCCACCGCCCTTCAGCACCACCTGTTCGCGAGCGACGACGGCGGCAACGACCTGCCGTACGTCCTGTCGCTGCCGGACGGCTACGCCGACGCGGCCGAGCCCTGGCCGCTGCTGCTGTTCCTGCACGGCGCCTCGGAGCGCGGCGAGGACCTGGCCAGCATCGCCGCGCACGGCCCGCTCAAGCGGATCGAGGCCGGCGCGGACCTGCCGTTCGTCGTGGTCGCGCCGCAGTGTCCCTCGTACAGCACCTGGGCGGCCGAACTGAGCGCGCTGGCCGCCCTGGTCCGGGAGGTGGCCGACGCCCACCGCGTGGATCCGGACCGGCTGTACGTCACCGGGCTCAGCATGGGCGGCACCGGGACGTGGGCGCTCACCGCCCGCTACCCGGGCCGGTTCGCGGCCGCGGTGCCGATCTGCGGCTCCTGGCTGCCGGAGGCCGCGCCGCGGATCGCCCACCTGCCGGTGTGGACCTTCCACGGCGCCGAGGACCGCAACATCCCGGTCTCGCACACCGAGAAGATCGTGGCCGCGCTGCGGGAGGCGGGCAACCCCGTCCGCTTCACCCGGTACCCGGACACCGGGCACGACTCGTGGACCAGGACGTACGACGACCCCGAGGTCTACGCCTGGCTGCTCGCGCAGTCCCGGTCGGCCTCCGGGGCCCTGACCGGGCGCGCGGACCCGCTCGGCTCGAACCCGCTCGGCGTGGACCCGGCGGCGCCGCTGGACGTGCTGGTCTTCGACGGCGGCTTCGGCGACGGCTACGTCCGGGACGCCGAGGAGCGCTACCGCACGGCGTTCCCGCACGCGGAGGTCGCGCACACCGCCGCCGCCGAGATCCGGCCGCTGCTGGAGCCGCGCCTCGCCGACGGGAGCCCGCCGGACCTCGTGGACAACACCGGCCCGGCCTCGGTGGCCACCGCCGAACTGGCCGCCGCGGGCCGGCTGACCGACCTGCGGCCGCTGCTGGCCGCACCGGCCTACGACGATCCCGGCCGGACCGTCGCCGACACGCTGATCCCGGCGGCGATCGCCAAGGGCCGGTTCGGCGGGGAGGAGGTCTGGGCGCTCAACCACGCGTACACGGTGTTCGGCCTCTGGTACTCCGAGTCGACGCTGGCGAAGCACGGTTGGGAGTACCCGCGGACCTGGGACGAGATGCTCGCGCTGTGCGAGGAGGCCAAGCGCGAGGGCATCGCGGGCTGGACGTTCCCCGGCAAGTACCCGTTCTACCTGCAGTGGACCCTGTACCCGTTCATCGCCAAGATCGGCGGCCCCGAGGTGCTGCGGGCCATCGACAACCTGGAGCCGAACGCCTGGCACCACGACGCCGTCCGGCAGGCCTTCGAGGCGTACCACGAACTCGCCGTCCGCGGACACCTGCTGGCGGGCACCGCGGACCTCGACCACCTCCAGGCGCAGACCGCGTGGACGGCCGGGAAGGCGCTGTTCATCCCGAACGGCTCCTGGGTGGAGAACGAGGCCAAGGACACCACGCCGCCCGGCTTCGACATGGCCGTGGCCCCGCCCCCCGGGCTCGGCGACACCGACCGGATGCCGTTCGGGACCATCTGGGCGGCGGCCGGCAGCGCGTTCGTCGTCCCGCGGGCCGCCCGCAACCCGCAGGGCGGCCAGGAGCTGCTGCGCGTCCTGCTCGGCCGCACGTCGGCACGGGAGTTCACCCGCCGGGTGTCCTCGCTGACGGTGGTCGGCGAGGCCGCGGACGACCTCGAACTGCCGCCCGGCCTCGCCTCAGCCCGCGACCTGCTCAAGGCCGCGGGCGAGCACATCGTCGCGCCCCGCACGGACTGGTACCAGGACCTCAACCGCGAGGTGATCGCCGGCTACATCGGCGAACTGACGACCGGCCGGCTGAAGCCCGCCGAGGCCGTCCGGCTGATCCAGCAGGCGGCGGACCGGACCGCCCAGGACGGTTCCGTCACGAAGTACCGGCACCCCTGAGCCGTCCGCTCCCCCTCTCGGGGATCCGGTCGCTGACCTAATTCGGCAGCCGGTTCCGGGCGTTGAGGAAGGTCTGCACCAATCCATAGCCTGGAGGCACACCACAAAGCCCCCGAGGCGAACGGAGACATCGCCCATGGTCAGCGATGTGATCGAGCGGAACGGCCGGTTCCAGGAAATCATGGACCGCCTCACCGTCAAGTCGATCGACGACTACTACAACCCCTACCGGCTCTTCGAATGGCCGGACCGGCTCCCCGAGAACACCTGGTGGATGAGCCCCGAACTCACCACCACCCACGGCACCGAGCTCGCCGAACGGCTCACCCCCGAACAGCTCCACACCCTCTCCAAGCACGAGAGCATCAACTTCTACAGCCTCAACGTCCACGGCATCCGCGAACTCCTCACCGAGGTCGTCAACCGCATCCACACCGCCGGATTCGAGACGCCCTCCGAGTTCTTCCACCACTTCATCGGCGAAGAGAACGAACACATGTGGTTCTTCGCCGAGTTCTGCCTGCGCTACGGCAAGAAGATCTACCGCCAGCCCGCCGCCGGCACCGAAACCCCCACCCACGGCACGAAGACCGAAAGCCTCCTCGTCTTCACCCGCATCCTCATCTTCGAAGAACTCGTCGACCACTACAACGCCACCATGGCCACCGACGAGCGCCTCCACGACACCATCCGCGCCATCAACCGCATCCACCACCAGGACGAATCCCGCCACATCGCCTTCGGCCGCGAACTCGTCGACCTCCTCTACCAGGACCTCAAGCAGGACGCCACCGAACAGCAGCTCGACGACATTTCCACCTACCTGCGCCGCTACCTCACCCACAGCTTCGAATCCCTCTACCACCCCCAGGTCTACCGCGACGCCGGCCTCGACAAGCCCCACGAGGTCCGCCGACAGCTCCTGGAATCCCCCGCCCGCGCCGAAGCCGAACGACGCACCTTCCGCAAGACCGCCAAGTACCTGGAAAAGACGGGACTCATCCGATGAACCGCCTCACCGGCCACGACGGGCAACCCGCCCTCGCCATCCTCGGACCGCCCGCCACCCGCCTGCTCCAGGAACTCGACCAGACCTTCACCACCTGGGCCCGGGCCGCCGGCGCCCAACCCATCACCCCGCCCCCGCTCTACCCGGTCACCGACCTCGAGAAGTTCGACGTCTACACCAACTTCCCCCACCTCGCCTGGACCGCCGCCCCCCTCGACCTCACCGGCGAACCCCGCAAGCCCGCCGGCGGACGCTTCACCCCCGACGCCCTCGCCGACGCCCGCTACGGCCTGCCCCACGCCACCTGCTACGGCGCCTACCTCTACTACGAGGGCACCACCGTCCCCGACGACACCCTCGTCACCCTCGTCAACCGCTGCTTCCGCAGCGAGGACCACTACGACGGCCTGCGCCGCCTCGCCTCCTTCCAGATGCGCGAGATCGTCGCCATCGGCACCCACGAGCACACCCAGCAGGTCCTGCACCACTTCACCGACCGCATCCTCGCCTTCGCCGCCGCCCTCGGCCTCGACCTCGGCAAGGCCCCCGCGAGCGACCCCTTCTTCCAGAACGACGGCGCCCGCGCCCTCCTCCAGAAGCTCAACCCCGTCAAACACGAATTCCAGTACGGCGACCTCGCCATCGCCTCCGTCAACACCCACCGCAACTTCTTCGGCGAACGCTGCGACATCACCCTCACCACCGGCGAACACGCCTACACCTCCTGCACCGCCTTCGGCCTCGAACGCTGGATCGCGGTCCTCACCGACCACTTCCACGGCGACCTCGACCAGGCCGCCGAAACCGTCCGCACCGCTCGAAAGGAACCGGCATGAGCGCCACCGGCATCGACAAGGTCCGCGACTGGATCCTCGGCCGCCACCCCGGCCGCACCGAACTCGCCCCCGACGTCAACATCATCGAGAGCCGCCTGGTCGACTCGCTCGCCTTCGTCGAGCTCGTCTACACCATCGAGGACGCGGCCGGCATCGAGATCGACTTCGACACCATCGACATCGAGGACTTCCAGTCCCTCGCCACCATCCAGAAGGCGTTCTTCGCCTGAGCCCGAGGAGGGACCACCCATGCACGCCGTTTCCTACACCGCCCAGTGGATGGCCGCCGCCCGCGCCCAGGAGTCCGAACGCGAGGACGCCCTCTTCACCGACCCCCTCGCCCGCGACCTCGCCGCCCCCAAGGGCTTCGAACTGATCGAGCGCTACGCCGGAGGCGGTGTCCTGCCGTTCATCTCGATCAGGACCCGCTACCTGGACGACGCCATCCGCGACATCCTCGCCGAGGGCGGAATCCGGCAGGTCGTCCTCATCGCCGCCGGCATGGACACCCGCGCCTACCGCCTCGACTGGCCCGACGGCACCGAGCTCTACGAGGTCGACCACGGCCCCCTCATCACCGAGAAGCGCCGCCGCCTCGACGCCCTCGGCGCCGAACCCCGCACCGACCGCCGCGAGGTCTCCGCCGACCTCACCCAGGACTGGCTGCCCACCCTCGAAGCCGCCGGCTTCGACCGCACCCGCCCCACCCTGTGGATCGCCGAGGCCCTCACCTTCTTCCTCACCGACGAGCAGGCCGCGGGCTTCCTGCGGCTCCTCGCCTCGGCCTCCGCCCCCGGCAGCCGCCTCGCGTTCGACATCCTCGGCCGGGCCCTGCTGCGCAGTCCCTTCTCCAAGCCCTTCCTGGACACGCTCGCCGCCGACGGCACCCCGTGGATCTTCGGCAGCGACGAGCCCGAGGAGTTCCTGACCGCCAACGGCTGGAAGGCCGTCGACGTCAGCGAGCCCGGCCAGCCCGGCGCCGGCCAGGGCCGCTGGCCCTACGACGTCCAGCCGCGCAACCGCCGCGGCGCCAACCGGCTCTGGCTCATCCGCGCCGAGATCGCCGCCTCGTGACGGGCCGCCGGGCCACCACCGGCGCGGACCCGGAGTAGCCGGCCGTGTGGATCGGGGTCGATCTGCTGCACATCGGCGAACTGGACCGGCTGCTCCGCCGGCCCTGGTTCCGGGCCTTCGTCTACGACGCGGCCGAGCTGGCCACCGCCGAGGCGTTCGGCCCCGAGCGGGCGCGGGAGTTCCTGGCCGGGCGGTTCGCCGCCAAGGAGGCGGTGCTGAAGGCCCTCGGCACCGGCTTCACGGGCGGCATCCGGCCGCGGGACGTCGCCGTCCTGCGCTCGGACGGCGGCGCCCCGGTGGTCCGGCTGTCCGGCGCCGCCGCCACCTGGGCGGCCGGCCTCGGCGTGGCCGGTGTCCAGGTGTCGATCACGCACAAGCGCGACCTCGTCCTCGCCGCGGCCCTCGCCCACCCGGGGGCCTGAACACCCCGGGCCCGCCGTCGAACTCCCGCCCACCGGACGGTACTTCCCCACCACCGGCGGGCACCTCCCGCACCGCCGCCCGGCCCACCCTCCGGGCGGCGACGGGAGCTCGCCGGCGGGCCCGGGCCGACTCGCGGGCGGCCGCGGTCAGCCCGCTCGGGCCGCCGCGGGCCCTGCCGGTGCAGGGGTGCCGGCGGCGAGGCCGCGGAGCAGTTCGCCGGCGATGAAGGCCGTCACCCCGGCGACGATCAGCAGCGGCATCAGGTTCGCCGCCTCCCCGCCCAGCAGCATCGCCGCCAGCACAGTGCTGGTGACGGGCAGCCGGGTGACGGAGGCGCCGGCGGCGACCAGGCCGACGGCGAGGCCGGGCGCGGTGCCGAAGCCGGGCAGCGGCGCACAGGCCACCCCGAGCGCCGCGCCGAGCAGGATCGCCGGGAAGATCGGGCCGCCCCGCAGACTGCCCAGCGCGACGCCCCAGGCGACGGCCTTGCACGCGACCAGCGCGAGCAGCACCCCGATCGGCCAGGACGCCGGGTCGGCGGCGAGCGCGCCCAGCGTGGCCTGCCCGGAGAGCGCGGCCTCCTCCGGCGTACGGCCGGTGATCAGCGCGTACACGGCCAGGCAGCCGCCGACGGCGAGCGCGCACAGGACGGTGCGCACGGCGGTCCGGTGCGGGGTGCCGGTGGTGTAGGCCTTGACCCGTCGGCCGAGCGCCTGCCCGGCGACGCAGACCGCGGCGATCACGACGGCCAGCGGAACGCCCCACAGGAAGTCCCCCGGGTCGGGGACGCCGCTCTTCGGGACGTGCGGCAGCGAGAGCGCGCCGATCGACAGGCCCGTCCAGTGCCCGAAGCCGGTGAAGACCAGCGCGCCGACACCGCTCGCGAGCAGGCAGGGAAGAACCAGCACGACGAGTTGCGGGCCGCCCAGTCCGGCCGCCTCGATCAGCATCACGCCCGCCACCAGCGGACTGCCGAAGATGGTGGCGATCGCCGCCGCCGAGCCGGCCGCGCCCAGCACCGGCACGAGCCGCGGCTGCCGTTCCCGCCGGGCGGACCGGACCGCGAGCAGCGCGAGGCCGCCGCCCATCGCCATCAGCGGCGCCTCCGGGCCGAGCACGGCGCCGAGCGGCAGGCAGGCGAGTGCGGCGAGCAGCACGCCGGGGACTTCCCGCGGCAGGCCGGGCGGGCCGCCGAGCCCGTCCACCGGAACGTGCCCGCCGCGCCCCGGAAGGCGGGTGACGACCGGGACGAGCAAGAGGCCGGCCAGCAGCAGCGCGGGCAGCGGCCACCACCAGGGGGCGCGGTCGTACCCGGCCGCGTCCGGCAGGCTCTCCCAGACCCAGTGCTGGAGTTCGTGTTCCAGGCCGACGAAGCCGAAGGCGGCCAGCGAGATCGGCACGCCGACCAGCGCCGAGACCACCAGCAGGCCGAGGTAGCCCCGGTGCAGCAGCACCTCGCGCAGGCCGGGACCGGCGCTGCCCCGCTCCGGCGTCCCGGGCATGGCCGCTCCTTCGCGCTCCCGGGGCCCGCCCGGCCCCGTCCTGGGACCGAGTCTCGCCCGGAGCCCGGCGGCTCGCAGCGCCACGGTGCGCCAACCGGGCGGTGCCGGCGGCGGGTTGCGCCGAACGGGGGGCGCGGGCGGAGGCCGGTCAGACCTGCCGGGACTCCCCCAGCGCGCTCTCGATGCCCTGGACCATCCGCCACAACGGCGCCTTGCGGCTGGCCACCAGGACGACGACGTCGTCCTGGTCGGCGTCGCCGGCGCCGTCGGCGGGGCGGTCGCTCCAGGTGTCGACGACGAAGGCCATCGCGCTGTCCACCTCGGCCACCCAGTCGCTCTCCCCGCCCGAGCGCAGCCAGGTCCGCAGGGCGTGGTTGTGCGCGGCGACGACGGCGGCGGCGATCACGTCGGCGCGCAGCGGCCCGTCCGGGCGGTCGGCGAACCGGCCGCGCAGGTAGGCCGCGAGGGTGTGCTCGTAGCGCCACACCACCGACAGCTCGTACGCGCGGAGGCCCGGCACCTTGCGGGTGAGCCGGTAGCGCTGGACGGAGAAGGACGGCTGTTCGGCGTACATCCGCAGGACGAGGCGGGCCGCGCCGCAGGCGTGCCGGACCGGGTCCTCCTCGCCGGTGCCGGAGTCCAGGAACTCCGTCATCTCGGCCAGGCTGCGCTCGTGGTCGGGGAAGACCACGTCCTCCTTGGCCGGGAAGTAGCGGAAGAAGGAGCGCCTGCCGACCCCGGCGAGGGACACGATGTCGTCGACGGTGGTCTGTTCGAAGCCGCGGTCCAGGAAGAGCTCGAAGGCCGCGGCCACGAGCGCCTCGCGCATCGCCGGCTTCGAGGGCCCGTCGTTCATGGGCAGGTCCTGCTCTTCCTTCTCGCTCATTCCCGGGAACTTACACCGCGGCGCGGCACCGGCCCCGAAGGGCCGGTGCCCTGCGTGTTACGGCAGGTTGCGGGCCATGACGATGCGCTGGACCTGGTTGGTGCCCTCGTAGATCTGCGTGATCTTCGCGTCGCGCATCATCCGCTCCACCGGGTAGTCCCGCGTGTACCCGTACCCGCCCAGCAGCTGCACCGCGTCCGTCGTGATCTCCATCGCCGCGTCCGACGCGAAGCACTTCGCCGCCGCACCGAAGAACGTCAGGTCCCCATCCCCGCGCTGCGACTTCGCCGCCGCCGCGTACGTCAGCTGACGCGCCGCCTCCAGCTTCATCGCCATGTCCGCCAGCATGAACTGGACCCCCTGGAACTCCGCGATCGCCTTCCCGAACTGCCGGCGCTCCTGCACATAGCCCTTCGCGTAGTCCAGCGCCCCCTGCGCGATCCCGACCGCCTGCGCCGCGATCGTCACCCGCGTGTGGTCCAGCGTCCGCATCGCCGTCGCGAAACCCGTCCCCTCCGCACCGATCATCCGGTCCGCCGGAATCCGCACGTTGTCGAAGTACACCTCACGCGTCGGCGACCCCTTGATCCCCAGCTTCTTCTCCGGAGCACCGAACGACACACCCTCGTCGCCCTTCTCCACCACGAACGCCGAGATCCCCTTCGACCGCTTGTCCGGGTCCGTCACCGCCATCACCGTGTAGAACTCCGACACACCCGCGTTCGTGATCCAGCGCTTCACCCCGTTCAGCACCCAGAAGTCACCGTCGCGCACCGCACGCGTCCTCATCCCCGCCGCGTCCGAACCCGCCTCCGGCTCCGACAGGCAGTACGAGAACATCCCCTCACCACGCGCCAGCGCCCCCAGGTACTTCGCCTTCAGTTCCTCCGAGCCCGACAGCTGCACCGGCAGCGACCCCAGCTTGTTCACCGCCGGGATCAACGACGACGACGCGCACACCCGCGCGACCTCCTCGATCACGATCACCGTCGCCAGCGCGTCCGCCCCCGCACCCCCGAACTCCTCCGGCACGTGCACCGCGTGCAGGTCATTACCCTGCAACGCCTCCAGCGCCTCCTGCGGGAACCGGCCCTGCTCGTCCACCTCCGCCGCGAACGGAGCGATCTTCGCCTCGGCCAGCCCGCGCACCGCCTCACGGAGCATCCCGTGCTCCTCGGAGATACGGAAGAGATCGAAGTCCTGGCTCATGAACGGCGCTCCTGTTTCGGGACGGCACTGACGGTACTCAGTACCCTTCATTATGCACGCGCGCAGCAAAAAGGGAACTCAGTGCCTTCACATAGCGGCACTGAGTTCCCTATTCTTTTGCTGCCGAAGCCGTCCGAGCGCAGGGAGATGACACCGTGGTCCACTCAGCCATCGACGACGTCTGCGAGAGCACCACGCTGTACTTCCAGCGCTGCGCCTGGTGCAGCAACCCGACCTTCCAGCGGCTGCTCTGCCCCACCTGCGGCTCCACCGACCTGCGGCTGGAGCCCAGCGAGGGCACCGGCGTCGTGCGGCGCTGCGAGGTCGAGCAGGCCAGGACACCGCTGGCGCGGCAGAAGTCGCTGATCCGGATGGCCGAGGGGTTCGACGTCTGGTGCATCGTCGACGGGCTGCGCAGCACCGTGCCGGTGGGCACCAAGGTCCGCCTGCTGCCGGCGCCCGGCGCGGCGGAGAACCCGGAGCTGCGGCTGCTGCCGGTGGAGGAGCCGCAGCCGGTGGTGTGCACCGAGCCGCGGCCGCTGCCGCCGAGCCAGGGCGGTTTCACCCAGCACCTCGCGGCCTTCGCCGAATAGCCGGGATAGCCGGATAGCCGGATAGCCGGATAGCCGAACAGGCTCGCGCGCTCCCAAAAGGTCCCGAAAGCTCCCCAAAAGGTCCCGAAGAGGTCCCGAAGAGGTCCGACCGGGCCCCGGGAAGGGGCCAGGGAACGCCGGAGGGCGTGGCACCGGGTACCCGGTGCCACGCCCTCCGCGCTCGTGCGGGGCGGATCAGGCCTTGCGGGCCTTCACCTCGGCGGTGAGCTGCGGCAGGACGGCGAACAGGTCGCCGACGACGCCGTAGTCGACCAGCTCGAAGATCGGGGCCTCGGGGTCCTTGTTGACGGCCACGATGGTCTTCGAGGTCTGCATGCCGGCCCGGTGCTGGATCGCGCCGGAGATGCCGTTGGCCACGTACAGCTGCGGCGAGACCTGCTTGCCGGTCTGGCCGACCTGGCTGGTGTGCGGGTACCAGCCCGCGTCGACGGCGGCGCGCGAGGCGCCGACGGCCGCGCCGAGCGAGTCGGCGAGCTCCTCGACGACGCCGAAGCCCTCGGCGGCACCGACGCCGCGGCCGCCGGAGACCACGATGGCGGCCTCGGTCAGCTCCGGGCGGCCGGTGGACACGCGCGGGGTGCGCGAGACGACCTTGGCGGCGTTGCCGGTGAACTCCACCGACACGTCCTCGACCGCGCCGGCGGCCGGGGCGGCCTCCGGGGCGACGGCGTTCGGCTTGACGGCGATGACCGGCACGCCGTTGCTGACGCGCGAGTCGACGGTGTACGAGGCGGCGAACACCGACTGGGTGGCGACCGGGCCCTCGTCGCCCGCGCGGAGGTCCACCGCGTCGGTGATGATGCCGGAACCGAGGCGCAGGGCGACGCGGGCGGCGATCTCCTTGCCCTCGCCGGACGAGGTGACCAGGACGGCGGCCGGAGCGCCGGCCTTGGCGATCTGGGCCAGGGCGTCCACCTTGGGGACGACCAGCTGGTCGGCGAACTCGGCGCCGTCGGCGACGTACACCTTCGCGGCGCCGAACTCGGCGGCCTTGGCGGCGATGTCGGCCGCGGCGCCACCGGCACCGAGGACGACCGCCGACGGCTCGCCGATGCGGCGGGCCAGGGTCAGCAGCTCCAGGGCCGGCTTGCGGACGGCGCCGTCGGCGTGGTCGACCAGAACGAGAATCTCAGCCATTGCTCAATGTCTCCGTGTTTCGCTGGGGCGGGGTGTGGGGGGCGCGGCTCAGATGAACTTCTGGTCCGCGAGGAAGGCGGCGAGCTGCTTGCCGCCCTCGCCCTCGTCCTTGACGACCGTGCCCGCGGTGCGCGCCGGACGCGCCACCACCGAGTCGACCGCCGTCCACGCGCCCGCCAGACCGACCTCGTCCGCCTCGATGCCCAGGTCGTCCAGGTCCAGCGACTGCACCGGCTTCTTCTTCGCCGCCATGATGCCCTTGAACGACGGGTACCGGGCCTCGCCCGACTGGTCCGTCACCGACACGACCGCCGGCAGCGACGCCTCGACCAGCTCCGTCGCCGCGTCACCGTCACGACGGCCCCGCACCACGCCGCCCTCGACCGACACCTCCGACAGCAGCGTCACCTGCGGCACACCCAGACGCTCCGCCAGCAGCGCCGGCAGCACACCCATCGAACCGTCCGTCGACGCCATGCCACCGATCACCAGGTCGAACCCGGTCTTCTCCAGCGCCTTCGCCAGGACGGCCGACGTCCCGATCACGTCCGAACCGTGGATGTCGTCGTCGTTCACGTGCACGGCCTTGTCCGCCCCCATCGACAGCGCCTTGCGCAGCGCGTCCTTCGCGTCGTCCGGCCCCACCGTCAGCACGGTCACCTCGGCGCCCTCGTTCGCCTCCGCGATCCGCAGCGCCTGCTCCACGCCGTACTCGTCCAGCTCCGACAGGAGGCCGTCCACGCCCTCCCGGTCGGTGGTGTGGTCGTCCGCGAAACGACGGTCACCCGTCGCGTCCGGCACGTGCTTCACACAGACGACGATCCTCAAGGTCATGAGCGGTTCTCCTGTCACGGGTGCACTGGATCCTTGGCCTCAGGTCATGCCGAGGGTACTGAGTGCCAATCCCGGCCCGGCCGCGCCATGCGCCCGCAAGCGCCACCTGGACCGGCATGCCGTGTCGGCTCTCTTCGACTGGCGTCAGAGGCTCCGGGACGACAATACGGCACTCAGTACCCCTCGTAAAGGAACTCAGTACCCTTCACGGTGGCCCGGGGCCCTCGGGCCGTCCTGCGGCGCCGGTCCGCCCAGGGCCACGGCGGCCTCGCCGGTGTGGACGCGGAAGGTGAGCGACTCCTGGAGGTACAGCCGGACGGAGTCGGCGTCGTGGGAGAGGTAGCCGACCGAGACGTCCTGGCCGAGGACGAGTTCGAAGTCGCCGCCGCGGGCGGAGAGCAGGAGGGCGCCCTCGATGGCGGGGGCCCAGATGATCTCGCCGTCCAGGAGCCGGGCGAGGTGGTTGTGGACGGGGTAGCCGTGGTCGCTGGTCTCGTTGACGGCGGTGAACGCGTCCGCGCCGAGGAGCAGCGAGTACGGGCCGCCGACGCCCGCGAGGCGCAGCGCCGTGAGGGCGCGGCTGACGGCGTTGGGGTAGTCGCGGACGTCGGCCGGGAGCGGGACGGGCGGGTTGGTGGCGGCGGCGCGGATGCCCTCGATCGCGGCGGCCCGGTAGCCCTCGAAGACGGCGCGGTCCTCGGCGAGGGCGAGGGTGCGGGCGGCGTCCTTGACCGGCTGCCAGTCGGAGTCGCGGGCGCCGCGCTCGACGTCGTCGACGGCCTCGCGCGCGACGGTGAACGGGACGCGGAGCTCGACCACCGGCCGGGCCTCGCGGGCGTGGGCCAGGACGCCGTCGGCGGGCGGGTCGATCGCGGCGAGGTGGCCGGTGCCGACGGCGGCCAGCCCGGCGCCGTCGGGGCCGCGCAGATCGACGGCGCGGCGGCCGGCGACGTGCAGGGTGAAGGTCTGGCGGGCCTCCTCCTCGATCTCGGCCCAGGCGGCGGCGGAGACGGGGGCGAGGTCCCGGTGCAGGTTGTCCATGGTGCGAAGGTCCTTGTCAGGGGGTCCGCTTGAGGCTGCCGATGCCGAGCGAGCCGTCCCCCGGGACGGCGCCCGGCCCGGGCGGCGGGGGCGGAGGGGTGTCGAGGAAGTCGGCGGTCGGGACGAAGAACAGCGAGCCGGTGACGGCGGTGGAGAAGTCGAGCAGCCGGTCGGTGGTGCCGGGCGGGCGGCCGACGAACATATTGCGCAGCATCTCCTCGGTCACCTCGGGGGTGCGCGCGTAGCCGATGAAGTAGGTGCCGTACTCGCCGCCGCGCTCGAAGGAGCCGAACGGCATGTTGAAGCGGACGATCTTCCGCTCCCCGCCGTCCGGCCCGGTGAGGACGGTGAGCGCGACGTGCGAGTCGGCGGGCTTGACGTCGTCGTCGAGCTCGATGTCGCCGAGCTTGGTGCGCCCGACCGCCCCCTCCTGCTCCTCGGTGCTCAGCGCGTTCCACTTGTCGAGGTCGTGCAGGTACTTCTGGACGACGACGTAGCTGCCGCCGGCGAAGCCCGGGTCCTCGTCGCCGACCAGCGCGGCGGTCTCGGCGGCGCGGCCCTCGGGGTTCTCGGTGCCGTCGACGAAGCCGAGCAGGTCGCGGTCGTCGAAGTACTGGAAGCCCTGGACGGAGTCGACGACGGCGGCCGCGCCCGCGAGGCGCTCGGTGAGCCGGGCGGCGAGCTCGAAGCACAGGTCCGTCCGCTCGGCCCGCACGTGCAGCAGGAGGTCGCCGGGGGTGGCCGGGGCGCGGTGGCGGGCGCCGGCCACCTCGCGGAACGGGTGCAGCCCGGCCGGCCTCGGGCCCGCGAAGAGCCGGTCCCAGGCGTCCGAGCCGATGCCGGTGACGCAGGTCAGACCACCCTCGGGAGCGCGGAAGCCGACCGAACGGCGCAGTCCGGCGAGGTCGGGCAGGAGGGCGCGGACGGTGTCCTCGCCGCCGGAGTGCACGGTGAGCACGAGGAAGACGGCCGCGCCGGTCAGCGGGGACAGGACGGCTTGCGGCTCGGGCGGCTCGGGCTGCATGGGCGGTTCCCTCCGGGGGACGTCAGGAAGGCGCCGTCAGGAAGGCGCGAATCTGATCATTCGTACGATTACACCGCAGGGCGGGAGGATCGGCGCGGGCGGCGCGCACCTGGGCGCGAGGCCGGTCGTCGAACCTTCGATCTGTCGCGGTTCCCGTCCCGCGCCCTGCTTCGGGCGTCCACTTCCCGCTTCGCGCCGGGCCGCGGGTCCCCCCGACAATGGGATGAGAGCTCCCGAAGGGCGGCGAACCGATGGCGCCGTACATCGCGGTGAGCGCGCTGAGCCACGAGGGCCTGGTGCGCGAGCACAACGAGGACAGCCTCACGATCGGACCGTGGACGCTCTGCGCCACGGTGACCACCAACCCGCAGACCCTGCTCTTCCCGTTCGGCCCGCCCTGCGTCGTCGCGGTCGCCGACGGCCTCGGCGGCCACCCCGGCGGCGAGGTGGCGAGCGCGCTGGTGGCCCGCCGGCTCGCCGCGGACGGTCCCGGGCTCGGCGACGAGGAGGCGGTCCGCGAGGAGCTCCAGGAGTGCAACCGCGCCGTCTACGCGGCCGCCGCCGAGGAGCCGGAGCTGGCCGCGATGGGCACGACGGTGGCCGGCCTGGTGCTGCTGCCCGAGCGGGCGGTGGCGTTCAACGTCGGCGACAGCCGGGTCTACCGGGTCACCGCGGACGGCCTGCGGCTGGTGAGCGTGGACGACAGCCCGCCGCTGCCGCCAGGCCGGCGCACCACCTCGATGGTCACCCAGACGCTGGGCGGCTCGCTCGGCCTGACCTTCGTCGAACCGCACGTGCGGACGGCCCCGCTCGCCGCCGGCGACCGCTACCTGGTGTGCAGCGACGGGCTGACCGACCCGGTGCCCGAGGAGGAACTCGCCGACCTGCTGGCCCGGACCTCCGGGGACTCGGACCGGTCGGACGGAAAGGCGGCGTTCGAGCTGTGGCGGGCCGCGATCGAGGCCGGCGGGCCGGACAACATCACGCTGGCGCTGGTGCGGATCGGCGGGTGACCGGGCGCGGAGCGAACGGCGAAGCCGTGGTGACGATCCGTCACCACGGCTTCACTGCAAGGGAGTTGATGCCTACTTGCGGAGCAGCAGGATCGCGCCCGCGGTCACCAGTCCGACCACGACGGCGGCCGCGCCGTACGCCAGGCGGTGCGCCCGCACCACCGGCAGGAAGCGGTCCACGGCGTAGCGGCCGGGGCCGGTCAGGGCGAGCGCGGCGGCGCCGGCCGTGAGCAGCAGCTCGTACTCGTTGCCCTTCGGCAGGAAGAAGCCGCCGCCCCAGGTGACGGCTATCGCGTTGACCATCGTGCCGAGGATCGCGGCGCCGGCCAGCGGGGTGAGCAGGCCGATCGCGAGCGCGAGGCCGCCCGCCGTCTCGGTGAGGCCCGCGACGACGGCCATGGCGTTGCCCGCCGGGTAGCCGCTCGCGGTGAAGAACTGGCCGGTGCCGTCGATCCCGCCGCCGCCGAACCAGCCGAACAGCTTCTGACTGCCGTGCGCGGCCATGGTCAGGCCGAGCACGAGGCGCAGGAGCAGGAGCCCGGCGTCGTAGGCGTGCGGGGAGGTCTCCGCCGGCCCGGAGGTCACCCGGTTCGAACGGGCGGAAGTGGTGGGGGCGGTCGTGCTCGGGCTGCTGCTCGGCATGCGCGTCTCCATCGATGGGGGGGTCGGTCGCGGGGCGGGTGTGGTGATGCGGCCGAGCTCGGACACCCCGCTTTGTTTAACGTTGAACCGGCCGCTCCTCGACCGTACCTTGGAGTTCGAATTTGAACAACTGACGGCGCGCCGACAACTCGCGGGCCCGGCCCTGCGCGGGGCAGGGTGGAGGCATGGCTGAAAGCGCGCACCACGAACTGGCCGCGATTCCCGGCACGCCCTACCCCGAGGCCCTCGCCGCCTTCGGCGAGCAGGTCCGGCTGATCGGCCCCGGCCAGTGGGACGCCCCCACCCCGTGCACCGACTGGTCCGTCCGCGACCTCGTCAACCACCTCACCGGCGAGCAACTGTGGATCCCCGAACTGCTGATGGGCGCCACCGTCGCGGAGGTCGGCGGCCGCTTCGACGGCGACGTCCTCGGCGACGACCCGGTCGCCGCGTGGACGGCCGCCGCCGACGCCGCCAGGCACGCCTTCGCCGTCCCCGGCGCCACCGGGCTCACCGTCCACCTGTCGTTCGGGGACGTCTCCGGGCAGTACTACCTGGACCAGGTCACCACCGACCTCGTCATCCACGCCTGGGACCTCGCCGAGGGCGTCGGCCACCCGACCCGGCTGCCCGCCGGCCTCGTCGACTTCGCCCTCGCCGCGCTCGGCGGCTACGGCGACCTGTCGGGCACCGGCGCGTTCGCCCCGCCCGTCCCCGTCCCGGACGACGCGGACCCCCAGACCCGCCTGCTCGCCCTCACCGGGCGCCGCGACCACCCCTAGGAGGCCGATGACCTGCGGATTCGCCGTCCACGCCAGCCGATGCCGGACACTGGAGGTAGCCAGGGGGACGTTTCCGTGCGAGAGGCGGGCGTGCCATGCGCAGGCCGGACATCCTCGGCGAGTTCACCGCCGACCACCGGGCGGTCGCCGAGCTGCTCACCCGGATCGAGTCCGCGCCCGACAGCACCGCCGAGCGCACCGACCTGCTGGCGACGCTCACCGACCTGCTGTTCACCCACTGCGCCGCCGAGGAGGAGCACCTCTTCCCGGTCGTCCAGCACGACGTGCCCGACGGCGGGGCGCTGGTCTTCGGCTGCATCCACGACCACCTGGCGATCGGGCAGTACCTGTCCGACCTGCAGGGGCTCTCCCCCGGCGACCCCGCCTTCGCCACCCTCCTCGGCGGACTCGCCGACACCGTCCGGCGGCACCACGCGACCGAGGAGAAGCAGCTCTTCCCCGCCGCCCGCAAGGCCCTGCCCGCGGCGGCCCGCGCGGCGCTCGGCGAGCGGCTGCGGGCCGACCGCGAGGAGATCGCCGAGGCCGGCCCGGCTAGCCCTTCGGGCTGATCACCGCGAACCGGCCGCCCGCCGGGTCCTGGAGGCGGGCCACCCGCCCGTACGGGGAGTCGAAGGCGGGGCCGAGCGCCGAACCGCCCAGCTCTTCGGCCATCACGATCGCCCGGTCGGTGTCCTCGACGGAGAACGACACCTCCCAGTGCGGCGGCGCACCCGCCGGGCCGCCCGCCTGCTCCTTGGCGAGCGCCGCGACGCTGTGGCCCTCCGCCCGCAGCACCACCCGGTCGTGCTCCCAGCGCACGTCGAACCGCTCCGGGTCGCGGCCGTCCCAGCGGAACACCTCGCCGTAGAACAGGGCCGCGGCGAACGGGTCCGGGGTGCGCAGCTCGATCCAGACCGGGGCGCCCGGCAGGTCCAGCCGCCGGGCCCGGCCCGGCGGGCCCTCCCAGATGCCGAACGCGGCGCCGGCCGGGTCCGCGGCGAACGCGATCCGCCCGACGTCGAAGGCCAGCGGCCCGACGGCCAGCGTGGCCCCGCGCTCGCGCACCGCGTCGGCGGCGGCGTCGGCGCTCTCCGTCCCGAAGTAGCTCGTCCACGCGACCGGGATCGCCCAGCCGCCGCCCGCGACACCCAGCCCGGCCACCGCCTCGCCGCCGACCACCGCGTGCACGTAGGGGCCGAAGCGGTCCGGCCCGGGCTCGAACTCCCAGCCCAGCAGCGGCCCGTAGAACGCCTGCGCGTCCCCCAGGTCCCGGGCCGTCAGGCTCACCCAGCACGGAACGGCCGCCACGCAGCGCACCCGGGCGGTCTCACCGCTGCCCATCGCGGACCTCCTCGCCACCACCCGGCCGCCGGGCCCCTCCCGACACCCGCGGCCCACCGGCCGCCCGGGACGCCCACAGCCTAGGCCGACGGACGTACCCCCGCCCGGCCCGACACGGCCGCGTTCAGCGCACCCAGTTCTTGAGCGGCTCGGTGTCCAGGGAGATGCCGACGGGCTCGGGCAGATCCACGGTCTTGCCGAAGGGGAGGATCTGGACGGTCTCGTAGCGGACGCCGTCGGGCTGGCTGTAGACCTTGACCTCGGCGCTGTCCCGGTCGATCAGCAGAAAGACGGGGATGCCGGCACCGGCATACGCCCCGGGCTTGTCGACGCGAGCGTGTCGATCGGCATCAACGTCATAGAGGGTCACCTCCACGGCCATCAGCACGTTTCCGGCTTCGGCCCACTCCCCCTGCCCGACGAACCCCTCGCTGGGAGCAAGCACCCCGTCCGGAAGGGCGCGCCCGCAGCGGTCCTCCTGAACCTTGAGGCCCTGACCGTGCAGGAAGAGGTCCGGACGCTCGCGGAGGAACAGCCGGGTCAGCCATTCCCGCACGCAGCCGTGATTGCCGTCCGCCCACGGTTTCACCCGCAGCCGCCCGCCGAGGAATTCCAGACGGATGCCCTCGACCGCACGAGGAGCGATTCGGGCGAGTTCATCGAACTCTTCGGGCAGCATGTGGGGCCGATCGACGCTCATGGCGGTGACTCTAGGACACGAGCCCGACACACAGTGCATCGTGATGCAGGTCACATTCGATGGCGAAATATCCGGGGACGGAATCCCCGTTTGGACTCTTGTAGGCAGAAGCGGGGAGAAGTTCCCCGGTATCCTGATGAGGAGCAGTCGTCGTGACCACCGCCGCCACCAAGCCGGCCCGTTCCGCGGAGAGCGTCCGGGCGCCCAAGTTGCGTGCCGATGCCACCCGGAACCGGGAGCGGATCGTGCTGGCGGCCCGGGACGCGTTCGTCGAGCACGGTGCCGAGGTGCCGCTGGACGAGATCGCGAAGCGGGCGGGGGTCGGCAACGCCACGCTGTACCGGAACTTCCCGGACCGCACGTCGCTGATCAAGGCCGTGGCGCTGCTCGTCAAGGGCCGCATCCTGGCCCTCGCCGAGACGGCGGCGGCCGAGGCGGACGCGGACGGCGGCACCGGCCCGTTCGACGCGCTCCAGCGGTTCGCGCACGCGACCGTCGAGGAGAAGGTCGGCGCGCTGTGCACGGTCTTCGGCACCCGGGTGGACCCGTTCGACCCGGACGTCGTCGAGATCCGCGACCGGATGCGCGCGGCCGTCGGCGGCCTGCTGGAGCGGGCCCGCGCGGCGGGCGAGCTGCGGCCGGACGTCGACCACGGCGACCTGTTCATCGCGATCGCCCAGCTCTCCCGTCCCCTGCCGAACACCTCTTGCCGGATGCTCGACGACTTCGTGCACCGGCACCTCCAGCTCTTCCTGGACGGCCTGCGGGCACCCGCCCGTTCGGTCCTGCCCGGCCGGCCCGCCACCTTCGAGGACTTCCAGGCCGCCCACCACTGATCCGTTCCGACCCCCAGAGCCCCACGCCCCCGACCGACCGGAGCCCCCCAGGCCGCGAGGCCTGACCCCGGCATGCCCGCGTACGGCGCCGACTCGCGCGCGCCGTAAGCCCGTCGACCCCTCTCCCGCCCCGCACGCACCCGTGAAGTGAGTACCGCCATGCCCGAAACCGACGCCCGCCCGGCGACGCTGCCCGATCCCAGGCGCTGGAAGGCGCTGATCTTCATCGGCCTCGCCCAGCTGATGGTCGTCCTCGACGCGACCATCGTGAACATCGCCCTGCCGTCCGCCCAGCGCGACCTCGGCATATCCGACGGCAACCGCCAGTGGGTCATCACCGCCTACGCGCTGGCCTTCGGCGGCCTCCTGCTGTTCGGCGGCCGGATCGCCGACCTGTGGGGCCGCAAGCGCACCTTCATCGTCGGCCTGACCGGCTTCGCCCTCGCCTCCGCACTCGGCGGCGCCGCGGCCAACACCGCGATGCTGCTCGGCGCCCGCGCCCTCCAGGGCGCGTTCGGCGCGCTGCTCGCGCCCGCCGCGCTGTCCCTGCTCGCGGTGACCTTCACCGAGGCCAAGGAGCGCGCCAAGGCCTTCGGCATCTACGGCGCGATCGCCGGCGGCGGCGGCGCCATCGGTCTGATCCTCGGCGGCCTGCTCACCGAGTACATGAACTGGCGCTGGACCTTCTTCGTCAACATCCCGTTCGCGATCATCGCCGCCGCGGGCGCCGTCCTGGTGATCCGCGAGCCCGCCGAGGGCCGCAACCGCAACCGCCTGGACGTCCCGGGCGTGCTGCTGGTGACCACCGGCCTGGTCTCCTTGGTCTACGGCTTCACCCGCGCCGAGACGAGCGGCTGGACGGCCGGCAGCACGCTGGGCCTGTTCGTCGCCGCCGCCCTGCTGCTGACCGCGTTCGTCGTGGTCGAGCGCCGGGTGAAGGCCCCGCTGCTGCCGCTGCGCGTGGTGCTCGACCGCAACCGCGGCGGGGTCTACCTGTCGCTCGGCATGGCCGTGATCGGCATGTTCGGCCTGTTCCTGTTCCTGACCTACTACCTGCAGATCGTGCTGGGCTACAGCCCGGTCCTGACCGGCGTCGCGTTCCTGCCGATGGTGGCGGGCATGATCACCGGCTCGACCCAGATCGGCGCCCGGCTGATGACCCGGGTCCCGGCGCGCTTCCTGATGGCGCCCGGCTTCCTGGTCGCCTCGATCGGCATGCTGATCCTCACCCAGATCGGCCTGGACTCCTCCTACCCGGTCCACATCCTGCCCGGCCTGATCCTGATGGGCCTCGGCATGGGCACCGCGTTCATGCCGGCCATGAGCCTCGCCACGCACGGCGTGCAGCCGCGCGACGCGGGCGTGGCCTCGGCGATGGTCAACACCTCGCAGCAGGTCGGCGGCGCGATCGGCACCGCGCTGCTGAACACCATCGCGGCCAGCGCCACCACGGGCTGGCTGGCCTCGCACCTGACCGCCGCCGCCGCGGCCGACCCGGCCGCCGCCAAGGTGCTGCAGTTCCAGGGCATGGTGCACGGCTTCTCGACCGCGATCTGGGTGTCCTTCGGGATCCTGGTGGCGGCCTCGGCCGTGGCCTTCACCTTCGTCAACGCGGGCCGTCCCGGCGCGACGAGCGGCTCGGCCGCCGGTGCCGAGGAGGCCGTCGAGGTGCCGGTGCTGGCGCACTGACCCCCGGCCCCGACGGGCGGAACTCCGGGTGCGTACGCGGCCCGTCCGGTGTCTCACGGCACCGGGCGGGCCGTTCGCCGTTTTCCGGGCGGGCCGTTCGCCGTCCTTCTCGCCGTTCCGGGCCGACCGGGCGCCCGGTGCACCCGGGCAGCCCCCGCCCCCTCGAAGCGGCGGCCCCGATCGACGAGAATGACGGGTACCGCGAGATGTCCGCGGGCCGCCGTCACCGGTCCGGCCCCCGGTCCCCCACGCCAGCGGGAGGACATCGTGCACGACCGCACCGAGCAGCTCTCCGACAGCAGGTACCTGCTGCTCACCACGTTCGGCGACGACGGCAGCCGCCTGGAGTCGCAGATCTGGGTGGTCGCCGACGGCCCGGCCCTCGGGGTCTGGACGCCGGCCCACTCGGGCGCGGCCGAGCGGATCCGGCACCACCCCAGGGTGCTGGTAGGCCCCTGCGACGCCCACGGGCGCCCGACCGGCCGCCGGATCCCGGCCCGGGCGCGGGTCTGCGACGCGGACTCCACCGCGCGCTACCGCACCTCGCTGATCAACAAGTACGGCCTGACGGCCCTGCTCGTACTGGCCCGCAGCCGCTTCCGGGTCGGACTCGCGGGGACGGTCGGCATCCGGATCACGATCGACGAGCTGGAGCAGCGGCTGGTCGGGCCGGAGTGGCAGCTGCCGACGACGTACTGCCCGAACTGAACCCGCGGCGGACACGCCTTCGGCCGCCCCCTCGCGAGGGCCCGGGTTCAGTCCCCGTCGTCCGGCGCCCGGGCCAGGTCCCCGGGCTCGCAGGCCTCCCGGCCGGTCGCCACGTGCACGACCCGGACCGCCCGCTCGGGACCGCCCGGCACGACCCGTTGCTCGTGCCCGCAGCGCGGACAGATCAGCGGGATGCGCGGCCGGTTCGGATCCCGTTCGCCTTCCCGGGCGTGCCCCCGCGCGTCTCCGCGGGGACCCGGGCCGCCGCCGGGGCCGGTCACGTCAGCGGGTGGGTCGGGATCGGGCTGACGTCCTGGATCTCGCCGTGGGCCTTGGTCAGGAGCTGCGACGCGAGGTCGTTGAGCGCCCGGGCCCCCGCGATCTCCTCGCCGACCCGCAGCTGTTCCGGGTCCGAGGGGTGGCGGCTGCTGTAGCCGTGGGCGCGCACCTCGCTGCCGTCGCTCAGCCGGAGCAGGGCGGCGGCGGTCGTCCGCGGGCCCTCCTCGCGGAACTCCATCTCGATGTGCCAACCGACCAGAGTCTGCATGGCGGATCACCTCCATCGGTTACTCCTCCAGAGTGCGCCGCACCCGGCGTCCGCACCAGGCCAGAGCGGTCCGCACCCGGCCGGAGCGGTCCGGAGCGATCCGGGGGGCGAGTTGAACACGTTCAAGTCGGCGGCGTAGAGTCGCGGCTGCGAGTAAGTTTGAACACGTTCAAGGAGGTGCCCGGTTGTCCGGGACGGGGATGTCAGGGATGGGGAGGGGCACGACCGAGCTGGTCGACCTGGTGATCCTGCTCGGCATGGGCGCGGTCGTCCCGCTCGGCCTCGGCCTGATCGGCGGACCCGGGCTCGCCCGCGTCCGCCGGCTCTGGCCGCTCGCCGCCGTCCCCGGGGCCCTGTCGCTCTGGCTCCCGCGCGGCGGGTTCGCGGCCGGGTGCGCCGTGCTGTACCTGCTCGGCACGCTCGCCGTCGCCGCCCACGCGCCGCTGCGGCTGGCCCGCACGCGTTCGCTCGCACCGCGCGAGATCGCCGTCCTGATGGCGCTCGCCACGCCCTCGGTGGCCGGGACGGCCCTGGTCGCCGAGCGCGCCGGGTACCCGCTGTTCGGCTTCGAGCCGCACGTCCTGGCGCTGACCGTCCCGCACTTCCACTTCGCCGGGTTCACCGCCGCCCTGGTCGCCGGGCTCGTCTGCCGGGCCGCCGCGCCGGACTCCGTGGCGGCCCGCGCCGCCGCGCTCAGCGTCCCGGCGGGCACGCTGCTGGTCCTCGCCGGCTACTTCCTCGGCGCCTGGATGCAGTTCGCCGGCGCCGTCGTCCTCACCACCGGCATGTGGCTCGTCGGCCTCCTCACCTGGCGCGAACTGCGCACCCGCACGGCCGACCCGGTCACCGCCCGCCTGCTCGCCGTGTCCTCGGCGGTCCTCGCGCTCACGATGCTGCTCGCCCTGTGGTGGGCCCTCGGCCAGGCGTCCGGGCTGCCCCACCCCACGCTCACCTGGATGGCCGCCACCCACGGCGTCGGCAACGCGCTGGGCTTCGCCCTGTGCTCGCTGCTCGCCTGGCGCCGGCTGCAGGCGGAGACACCACCGCCGCTGCGCACCGACCTCCCGCTCACCACCCACCGATGAACGAGGGCCTCCCGTGGACGACCTCAGCTACCCCGAAGCCGGCGCCAGCTCGACCGGTCAACTGCCCGACGGGTACAACCACTTGACGCACCGTGTGCGGATCGGCCACGGCCGGGCCGCCCTGGAGGTGGCCGGCGCCGCGATCCTCGGCTGGCGCATGCACCGCCTGGCCGGCGTGCGGATCGACGCGGACGCCGACGCCGTGCCCGGCCTCGCCGTGCGGTGCGCGATCGGCGTCGGCCCGCTGCGCGCGGGCGCCCCGAACCGGGTCCTGCGCACCGAGACCGGCCCGGACCGCTACGGCCTCACGTACGGCACCCGCAGCGGCCACCTGGCCAGCGGCGAGGAGACGTTCCGGGTGGAGCTGGGGCCGGACGGGGCGGTCTGGTTCACGGTCACCGCGTTCAGCCGCCCGGTGGCCCTGTACGCCCGCCTGGCCGGGCCCGTCCTGCCGCTCGCCCAGCAGGCCTTCGCCCGGCGGTGCGGGCGGGTGCTCGCGCACATCGCCGCCGACGCCGGGTGACGGTGCCCGGCCGTGGCGCGGCCGCGAAAAGCCATGGCGCGGCGGGCCGCCGATTCGCCATCATGCCGGGGTGATCCTGATGCAGCCCGTGCTGGAAGCCGCCGCCCTCGACGACTTCGACCTGTGGCCGATCGGCACGTCCACGCCCTACGGGTTCATCGTCGTGGACGGCCGGACGGCGCCCACCGACGTCGGCACGGCGCTCGCGAGCATCGCCGACGGCACCACGCCCTGGGAGGGCGACGCCCCCGACCCGGACGACGCGGACGACCCGGTCGCCGCGTTCCTGTTCGGCCTGCTCAACAGCCCGTACCCGTACGCACCCGGCGGCTTCCGCGTCACCGACACCGCCACCGGGACGGTCTTCGACCCCGGCTGCTGCAACGGCCTCGAAGAGTGGCGCGAGTGGCTGGAGGTGCTCGACGGCGAGGGCACCGGCGGCTTCGGCCACGGCCCGACCCCGCTGGCCCAGCGCCTCGGCGACGTCGTCCGGCTGACCGTCGACATGGGCCTCAAGCAGGACAGCCCGGTCATCGAGGTGCCCGTCGACGAGCTCCGCGCCCTGGTCGTGCGCGCCGAGCAGGACCTGCGCGACTTCGTCGGGCTCGCCGAGCGCTGGGCCGAGCGGTACCTCCCGGAGCACGCCGCCGGGATCGCCACCGCGCTCGCGCGGATACCCGACCCGGTGACGGAGGACTGAACACCGAAAACCGAGGACCGAGGACGTGACCAGCTTCCACACCCACCGGGCCCTCGTGCACGACGCCCGGCTCCCCGTCCGGCGGCGGCACGCGGCGCTGCGCACGTGCGTCACCTGCTTCGCGCCGTACGGGTTCAGGGCGACGTACCACCACCTCACGCTGAGCGCCCGGATCCCGCGACGACTGGAGGCGGATCCGGACGCGCTCGTCCGCGCGGTCGAGGAACTGCACGAGGCGCGGACGCTATGGCTCGCGCGCGCGGCGGAGTTCGCGGCGCAGCGCCGGGCGCAGAAGCGGGCCGGGCGCAGGTCCGTGCCGGCTCCGCGGCCGTGGTGGCTGCGGAGGTACGACAGCGTCGGGAACGAGGCCTGGTACGACGACCCGTTCCGCCATCCGGCGCTGCGGCTGCCCGACTACGTCCGCCGGCAGAACGCGCTGCTGGACGGTGCCGAGCTGCCCGGGTGCCCGGCCTGCGGGGACGAGGGGGCCGCGGTGGCGGTCCCGACCGGGCACGGCACGGCCGAGGTGTGCCCGGCGTGCGCGCTGGTGCTCCGGCCGTGCGGTGCGTGCGGGCAGCGGCACCGGGAGCTCCTGCCGTCCGCGCCGCGCGCCTGGCGCGGGATCTGGCGGCGCTCGCACATGACCGACGAGGGCACGCCCAGCCCGCACTGGCCTCGGCGGGCCTGAACCGCCACGGGCCCGAATCGCGGCGGGCCTGGCGTGCGACGGGCTCAGGCCCGGTGGGCCGGGACGGAGACGAGCACGGCGCCGGTGCCCTGGACACGCACCTCGAAGTGGTCGATCTGGCCCGGCTGGAGCGCGGTGCCCCCACCGGTGTGCAGCGTGTCCCCGCTGTCCGGCTCGCCGTAGCCGTCCGCCGGAACGTTCCAGGTGGTGACCGTCTGGCGCTCCCCACCGTGCGAGACCGCGACCAGGGTGCACGTCAACGGGCCCTGGACATTGGACAGTTGGAGACTCACCCGGCTGCCCCAGGTGACGCCGTCCACTCCGACGACGGCCTGGGCACCGGTCTGCGGGTCGGTCGCGGAGAACTGCTGCGCGACGGCGACCACCGCGGGCGTGGCGCTGCCGCTGACCACCGCAGCCGTGACCACCGGGCCCGCGGCCACCATCGCACTCGCGGCCAGCGCCAGCACCAGCCGCCGCACCCGGCCCCGCCGCCGGCCGGCCGAGACCTCGGCGACCAGCCGGTCCAGGAGGGCGGGGTCGGGGCCCGGGGCCGGCCCGGCCGGATCGAGGCCGAGCGCCGCGGCCGAGGCAGCGTAGTCGGCCAGCACGGGCTCGACCGGGCCGAGCTCCGCGACCTGCGCCGCGCACTGCGGGCACCCGGCCAGGTGCTCCTCGAACGCGGCGCGCTCGGCGGGCTCCAGCAGGCCGAGGACGTACGCGCCGGCGTCGACGTGGTCGGCTCCGCCGGGGGCGGGGTCGGGGCGGTCGGTCACGATGTCACTCCCCGTTCCTCCAGTGCGAGCCTGAGCGAGCGCAGTGCGTAGAACACCCGCGACCGGACGGTCCCGGCCGGGATGCCGAGTTCGGCGGCCGCCTCCTTGGCGGTGCGGCCCTTGAGATAGGTCTCGACGATGATCTCCCGGTGGGCGGGCGAGAGGTCGCCGAGGGCGTCCGCGATGGTCATCATCCGCAGGGCCCGGTCGAGTTCGTCGTCGGCGGGCATCAGCTCCAGCGGCGCGGCGTCCACCTCGCGGGGCCGGGCGAGCGCGCTGCGGTGGTCGTCGATGACGATCCGCCGCGCGACCGTGACCAGCCAGGGGCGCAGCGAGCGGGCCGCCGGGTCGAGCCTGTGGATGTTGCGCCAGGCCCGGACGAGCGTCTCCTGCACGACGTCCTCGGCGCGCTGGCGGTCGCCGGCGACCAGGTGGAGCACGAAGCCGTAGAGCGGACCGGCGTGCTCGCGGTACAGGGCGCGCATCAGCTCCTCGTCCGACGCCCCCGGCCCGCGTGCGGCGGCCTCACCGCGGGGGTGCTCCTCGGTCACCACTTCATCGTTGCGCACCCCTGCCTCCCGAGCGAGTCACGTCGTCACGGGTCAGTAGCCGCTGCTCGGCGCGGTGGGCTTCGGGGTCGCCGGGGCGCTCGGCATCGGGGTGGTGCCGGTCGCGACGCCCGCCTTGTCGCCGGTCGGGGTCAGCGCGTGCCAGATGCCGCCGAAGCCCTGGCCCATCGTGTCACCGGGCTTGGTGTCCGGTGCGTACCGGTAGACCGGCCAGCCGTTGACGGTGACCTGCTTGGTGCCGTCGTCGCGGGTGAAGGAGCCGACGAGCTTGCTGTCGATGCCCTTGACGGTGACGTTTCCGGTGGACTGCTCGGGCGGCCAGAGCGAGGAGCAGCCGGTGTTGCAGTACGAGTCCGGCGGGCTGCTCTCGTCCTTGTCGAAGCGGTAGAGCGTGAAGCCGGAGCCGTCGGTGATGATCGTCCCGAGCTTGGGGTCCGTCGCGGTCTGCAGGGTCGTGCCGCCGGCGGCCGGGGGCTGGCTCGGGGCCGGTGTGCCCGGGGCCGGGGTGCTCGGCGCGGCCGGCGCGCTCGGGGTGCTCGGGGTGCTGGGCTTGGCGCTCGAACCGGAGCCGGAGGACCCGCAGCCGGCCACGAGGGCGGTCACGGCGAGGCCGGAGGCGGCGAGCAGCGCGGCCCGCCGCGTGCGGGGGTTGCTGCGCATGGTGGGCTCCCGTGGTCGGGGGCGGAGTGGACACCCTTCTGTACGGACGGTGGCGGCGCGCTGCTCACCGGGGCGCCGCACCGGGGGAGGACGGTGGAAGAGAACGGTGGAAGTGGGCGGTGGAATAGGCCGTGCCGGCGTGCCGTTGTGGCGTGCACAGGTCCGAACCGCCTCCTCCGGAAGGGAAGGAATCGCGAGATGAGCAACACGGTCGAGCTGACCAAGGAGAACTTCGACGACATCGTCCCCGGCCCCGAGGGCAAGGACTTCGTCTTCATCGACTTCTGGGCCGGGTGGTGCGGGCCGTGCCGCCAGTTCGCCCCGGTGTACGAGATGGCCGCCGAGCGCCACCAGGACCTCGTGTTCGCCAAGGTGGACACCGAGGCCCAGCAGGAGCTGGCGTCCGCGTTCGGGATCCAGTCGATCCCGACGCTGGCGATCATCCGCGAGGGCGTGCTCGTCTTCTCGCAGGCCGGCGCAATGCCGGAGGCGGTGTTCGAGGACCTGATCGGCCAGGCCAGGAAGCTGGACATGGCCGAGGTGAAGCGCAAGGTCGCCGAGGAGCAGGCGGCGCAGGGCACGGCGTGACCTGCTGATCAACTCCCGGGCGGGCCCGGGGAGTCGTCCTCCCCGGGCCCGCTCCACGCTGCCAGCCGGGCCGCCAGCGCCCGCACTTCGTCGCGCAGCGCGTCCGGCGTGCGGACGGTGAACGGGCGGCCGAGGCCCGCGAGCAGCACGGCGACGCCGTCCAGGTTCTGCGCCCGGGCGCGCAGCAGCACGCGCCCCTCGGCCAGCTCGGTGACCGTCCCGACGGCGCGCGGCAGGCGCTTGCGCGCCTCTTCGAGCGTCATCCCGAGCTCCACCTCCACCCGGTGCGTCCACGGCACCCCCGCCAGCGACTCGACGACGCGCTGCACCGGGTCGACGTCGGCCGGCGGCTCGAACCCGGTCCCGCGCGGCTCGGCCCGGACGATCCGGTCCAGGCGGAACGTCCGCTCCTCGCCGCTGCGGTGGTCGAGCCCGGTGGTGTACCAGCGGCCCGAGTGGAAGACCAGGCCGTACGGGTCGAACTCCCGCTCGCTGGGCCGGTCCTCGCGGTCCCGGTAGACGAGCAGCACCCGACGCCGGCAGCGGGCCGCGTCGGCCAGCGTGAACAGTGCGGCGGCCGCCGGACCCGGCCCGGCGGCGGGCGCGGCGGTCAGGCCGAGGGTCTGCTCGACGGTGTCGATCCGCTCGCGCAGGGCGGGCGGCAGCACCCGCCGGATCTTCGCGAGCGCCGTCCCGGCGGCCCGCTCCCCCACCGTCAGGCCCGTGCTGCGCCCGGCCAGGAGGCCCAGCACGACGGAGGCGGCCTCGTCGGCGGTGAGCATGAGGGGAGGGAGGCGGTAGCCGGGCAGCAGGCGGTAGCCGCCGTAGCGGCCGCGGTCGGCGCGCACGGGAATGCCGAGGTCGGCCAGGCGGGCGGTGTAGCGGCGGACGGTGCGCTCGTCGACGTCCAGGCGGGCGGCGAGTTCGGCGGCGGTAAGGCCCGGGTGGTCCTGGAGCAGTTCCAGCAGGGCCAGGGCCTGTCGTCAGACTCCCGTCGTCCGCCCGTAGGGCGGGCCGGGCGGCGTTGGGGTGCGTGCATCGCAAGGCGGAGGAGGGAGGCGATGCGGTGGGGGCACCTCCCGGCCGCCAGGCTGGGGGACATCGGGCGACCGACGACAACGCGGCGAGGCGCGTGCCCCGGCGTCGCCCGGCAGGCGGGAGTCTGACGACAGGCCCTTGGTACGCGACTGACCGGGTGGTCCATCGGTTCCCCCGTTCTTATCCGGGCGGGTTCTGTCCGGATTCGATCCTAGAGTCGTCGGCGCCGGGGGCAGGCCCCCGGGTTCCCGCCGACGCGAAGGAGCGATCCACCATGAGCACGTTCGTACTGGTCCCCGGTTTCTGGCTCGGTGCCTGGGCGTGGGACGAGGTCGCGGCGCCGCTGCGCGCGGCCGGGCACGCGGTGTACGCGGTGAGCCTGCCCGGGCTCGCCGAACGCGCCGGAGAGGAGGGCGACTTCGGACTGGAGGACCACATCGCCGACCTGGCCGGCCTGCTGGTTCGGGAGGACCTGCACGACGTGGTGCTGGTCGCGCACAGCGGCGCCTGCGCCCCGGTCGGCGGGATCGCCGACCGGATGCCGGAACGCGTGCGCCGGGTGGTCTACCTGGACAGCGGGCCGATGGTCGACGGCAGTTCGGTGTACGACCTGTGGCAGCCCGACTACCGCGCCTGGGCCGACGCCTCGGTGGTCGACGGCCGGCTGCCGATGCCGTCCTGGGGCGCCATCGCCGAGCACGGCGCGAGCACGGAGGGCCTGGACGAGGCGATGCTCGCCCGGATCGGCGCGCGGACCACCCCGCACCCCGTCGGCGCCTACCTGGACCGGCTCCGGCTCACCGGCGCCGGGGCCGCGCTGCCGCAGGCGCTGGTGGCCTGCTCGTTCCCGCTCGCCCAGGTGCGCGCGATGATCGAGGCGGGCCACCCGTGGTTCGCGGGGCTGGACGGGCCGAACTGGGAGCTGCGCGAACTGCCCACCGGGCACTGGCCGATGTTCTCCCGGCCGGCCGACACGGCCACGGTGCTGGCGGAACTCGCGGCGCTCTGAGCGACGCTCCGAGCCGCCCCCGGCGCCGCGCGTCCACCTGCTGAACGTCTGCTCGATCGCCCGCCGTCCGCGTGTTCGCCTGCGCGGACGGCGGGCGTCGGCGCAGGATGGGCACGGCGCCGGGCACGCGGTCCGGCGCCGGTCCGGCAGGGAGACCGGACCCGAACGGAGAGCGAGCACCGCCCATGAGCGAACAGCCCGCCGGCACCACCACCGAGCCGGAGTTCAAGCGGGTCACCACCACCGTCGTCACCGGGAGCGCCACCGACGCGCCGTACCACGTCGACGTCAAGGCCGGCACCCACCCGCTGACCGCCGACGAGCCGGCGCGGCGCGGCGGCTCGGACAGCGGCCCGGAACCGTTCGCCCTCCTCCTCGCCTCGCTCGGCTCGTGCACGGCGATCACCCTGCGGATGTACGCCGAACGCAAGGAGTGGCCGCTGGATGCGGTCCGAGTCAGGCTCGGGTACGAGACGAACGGAGCGCGCGGGCGGATCACCCGCAGGGTCGCGCTCTCCGGGGCGCTCGACGAAGCGCAGCGCGCCCGGCTGCTCGACATCTGCGAGCGCACGCCCGTCACGCTGGCCCTGGGGTCCGGGGTGACCATCGACACGACGGAGGACCGCGCATGACCACCACGCCCGAGGAGTTCGACGTCATCGTCCTGGGCGCCGGGCCGACCGGCGAGAACGTGGCCGACCGGACGGTCGCGGCCGGACTGCGCACGGTGATCGTCGAGGCCGAACTGGTCGGCGGCGAGTGCTCGTACTGGGCCTGCATGCCGAGCAAGGCACTGCTGCGCCCGGCGGCGGCGCTCGCCGACGCCCGCGCGGTGGCAGGCTCGCGCGAGGCCGTCGGCGAGGGGCGGCTCGACGCGGCCGCGGTGCTGGCCCGGCGGGACTCCTTCACCTCGCACTGGCGGGACGACGGCCAGGTGAAGTGGCTGCGCGACACCGGCATCGAGCTGGTGCGCGGCCACGGCCGGCTGGCCGGCGCACGGACCGTGACGGTCGAGGCGGAGGACGGCGGCGAGCGGGTGCTGACCGCCCGGCACGCCGTCGCCGTGTGCACCGGCAGCCGCCCGGTGCTGCCGGCCGGGGTGCCGGGGCTGGCGGAGGCCCGGGCGTGGACCAACCGGGAGGCCACCGGGGCCCCCGCCGTCCCCGGGCGGCTCGCGGTGGTCGGCGGCGGGGTGGTCGGCGTGGAGATGGCGACGGCGTGGCGGGCGCTGGGTGCGGAGGTCGTCCTGCTGGTGCGCGGCGGCGGGCTGCTGCCGCGGATGGAGCCGTTCGCGGGCGAGCTCGTCGGCGACGGCCTGCGCGAGGCCGGGGTGGACGTCCGGTTCGGGGTGGAGGTCACCGCGCTGGAACGGGCGGACGACTCCGGACCGGTCGTGCTGACGCTCTCGGACCGCGAGCGGCTGAGCGTCGACGAGGTGCTGTACGCGACCGGGCGGGCCCCGCGGACCGCGGACATCGGCCTGGAGCAGGTCGGGCTGAAGCCGGGCGACTGGCTGGAGGTGGACGACAGCTGCACGGTGCTCGGTGTGCCCGGCGAGTGGCTCTACGCCGCCGGGGACGTCAACCACCGGGCGCTGCTCACCCACCAGGGCAAGTACCAGGCGCGGATCACCGGCGCGGCCATCGCGGCCCGGGCCCAGGGGCGCGAGCTGGACACCGCGCGCTGGGGCGCGCACGCCGCGTCGGCCGACAGCGCCGGCGCGCCGCAGGTCGTCTTCACGCAACCGGAAGTCGCCGCCGTCGGCCTGACCCTGGCGGCGGCCGAGCGGGCCGGGCTGCGGGTCAAGGCCGTCGACCACGACCTCGGCGCCGTGGCCGGGGCCTCGCTGTACGGAGACGACTACCGCGGCCGGGCCCGGGTGGTGTTCGACCTGGATCGTCAGGTGCTGGTCGGCGCCTGCCTGGTCGGCCCCGCGGTCGCCGAACTGCTGCACTCGGCGACCGTCGCGGTGGTCGGCGAGGTGCCGATCGACCGGCTCTGGCACGCCGTGCCCGCGTACCCGACGATCAGCGAGGTGTGGCTGCGGCTCCTGGAGGGCTGCCGGGGCTGAGCGCCTGATCCCGTCCTCCGTCCGCCGTCCCCCGAGGTCACCGGCTCGGCGCTGCTCGGCGCTGCTCGGCGCGGCGAGATGTGACCTCGGGTGGACGGCGGGAGACTGGCAGTCGGGGGACGTCCCGGGGGGCGGTTTCTCGTGACCAGGTGGTGTGTTGGCATGACCGAGGTGCTGTTGGCCGTCGGAACCGAGAAGGGCCTCTTTCTCGGCCGCAGCCGCGACCGGCTGAGCTGGGAGTTCAGCGGGCCGCACTTCCCGATGAACGCGATCTACTCCGTCTCCGTGGACCGCCGCGAGGGCCGCGCCCGGCTGCTGGTGGGCGCCGACAGCAGCCACTGGGGCCCGTCGGTGTGGCGCTCCGACGACCTCGGCACCAGCTGGAAGGAGCCCGCCGAGCCCGCGATCCGCTTCCCCGAGGGCACCGGCGCCTCGCTCACCAGGGTCTGGCAGCTCCAGCCCGCCGGGCCCGAGGCGCCCGGCGTCGTGTACGCGGGCACCGAACCGGCCGCGCTGTTCCGCTCCGAGGACGGGGGCGAGACCTTCGCCCTCGTCCGGGCCCTGTGGGACCACCCGCAGCGCTCCCAGTGGGGCGCCGGCTACGGCGGCCAGGGCCTGCACACCATCCTCACCGACCCGCGCGACCCGCAGCGGCTCCTGGTCGCCGTCTCCAGCGGCGGCGTCTACCGCAGCAAGGACGGCGGCGAGAGCTGGGAGCCGTCCAACACCGGTCTGCGCGCAGAGTTCTTCCCCGAGGAGAGCCAGTACCCGGAGTTCGGCCAGTGCGTCCACAAGATCGCCCCGGACCCGGTCCACCCCGACCGCCTCTACCTGCAGAACCACGGCGGCGTGTACCGCAGCGACGACTGGGGCGCGAGCTGGCGGACGATCGTCGACGGGCTGCCCGCCGAATTCGGCTTCGCGATCGCCGCGCACCCGCGCCGCGGCGACACCGCCTACCTGTTCCCGCTCGGCGGCTCCGGCGACCGCATCCCGCCCGGCCGCCGCTGCCGGGTCTTCCGCACCGAGGACGCCGGCGACAGCTGGCAGCCGCTCGCCGACGGCCTGCCCGGCGAGGACCACTACGGCATCGTGCTGCGCGACGCCCTGCGCACCGACGACGCCGACCCGGCCGGCATCTACTTCGGCAACCGCACCGGTGACGTGTACGCCAGCCACGACGAGGGCGACAGCTGGACGCTGCTCAAGTCCCACCTGCCCGACGTGCTGTGCGTGCGCGCGGCCGTGATCTCCTGACGCAGGGCCGCCGTCGGCCCGGAACACCGGCACGCGGCCGGCACGCGGCCGGAACGGGGCCGGCACGCGGCCGGCACGCGGCCGGAACGGGGCCGGTACGAGGCCGGTACGAGGCCGGTACGAGGCCGACAGAGGGCCTGCACGAAGCCTGTATTCGGAACAAACCGTTGCCCCCGGTCGTCCGGGCTGGTCAGTATGGCCGGAACACGAACGATCTCGACGATGGGGCAGGCGTGGCGGAGACGGACTGGGTGATCGGGCGGACCTCCGACGGGGTGCCGGTGGTGCGGTACCGGCGGGGCGAGCGGGAGGGCCTGCCGTGGGCCGACCTGCTCGAAGTCCTCGACGGATCCGGCGGGGTGGACCCGGTGGAGTTCGTGCGCGACACCATGCCGGGGTGGGCGGTCTCCGGATCCGCCGAGTTCGGCCGGGAGTTGCTGGCGCGCGGCGCCACGCCGCTGCGGCACGCCCACTCGCTGCGGCGCGACCTGGTGGCCGACCCGCCGCCCGCCGACTGGACGGACGCGCCACTGCGGGACGGCCTGCGGGCGGCGCCCTGCGACCGCGCGCCCGAGGAGCTGTTCGACGCGTGGCGGGCCGCGTTCGCCCCCGGACACGTGGACCGGTTCGCGGGCGACGACCGCCGGGCGCTGGCCGAACGGCTCGCCCCGCTGCTCGCCGGCACGGCCATCGGGCCCGTGCTGCCCGCCAGCCTGCTCGCCGTGGACGCGGACGACTGGGTGGTGGGCGGCGTCGTGCTCACCGACCGGGCCGGTGTGCCGTGGGTCGGCGAGGTCTTCCGCCACCCCGGGCGCGGCTACCCCGGGCTCGGCACCGACCTGCTGCGCCGGGCCGTCGCGGACTGCGCCCGCCGCGGGCTCGCCGAGGTGCAGCTGACCGTGACCGAGGGCAACCCGGCCCGCCGGGTGTACGAGCGGCTCGGCTTCGCCCTGGTGCACACGGCCCTGACCGTGATCGTGCCGGGCGGCGCCCCGGCGGCCGGCTGACCGCCACCGGCAGCCGCCGTGCCCCCGGCGACCCGTCACCGGGCCAGCTCCAGCACCACGATCCCGGCCAGCACGGTGACGCTGGCCGTCAGCCGCAGCCGGCCCAGGCGCTCGCGGAACACCGTCGTGGCGATCAGCGCGGCGATCACGATGCTCGTCTCCCGCAGCGCCGCGATCGTCGCGAGGTCCCCCCGGGACTGCGCCCACACCACCAGCCCGTAGGCCGTCAGCGAGAGCACGCCGCCCACGATGCCGAGCGGCGCCACCCGGCCGACCCCGACCAGCAGCGAGCGGCCGCGCCGCAGCCACACGACCAGCACGAGCGCCGGCCCCTGGAGCAGGAACAGCCAGGCCACGTAGCCGCCGACGGTGCCGGCGTGCCGGACCCCGCTGCCGTCCAGCACCGTGTAGAGCGCGATCATCACCCCGGTGCCCGCCGCGGCCCCCAGCGCGGGCAGCTGCGCCCGCCCCGGCACCCCCTTGGCGAAGGCCAGCCCGATCAGGCCGCAGGAGATCACCGCGACTCCCGACAGCTCGCCCGCGCCCGGGTGCCGGCCCAGCACCGCCACGGATATCAGCGCCACCAGCAGCGGCGCCGATCCGCGCGCGACCGGGTACATCTGCCCGAAGTCCCCCAGCTGGTAGGCCCGCAGGAGCAGCACCGTCGACACCGTCTGGACCACCGTCGAGGCCAGCAGGTAGGGCCAACTGGCGGCGGCCGGCAGCGGGTTGAGCAGCACCAGGACGACGGCGCACGCGGTGTACGTCAGGTTGATCAGCGCGAAGCCGACCAGCTTGTCCGGGATCCGGTGCGCGAGACCGTTCCAGACGGCGTGCAGCAGTGCCGCGGCGAGCACGACGACGGGCACGGCCGACGCGGATTCCGGCATGGCGGGACTCCCCTCCGACGAAGCATCAGGCTTGGAACGGAATTCCACGGTACACTGGATCCATGGAAGAGCGTTCCGAATTTTCTCCGCTGGAGTCCCAGCTGGCCGCACTGGTCCGCACCCGGCTCGGCGACCTGCGCGGCACCGAGGCACGCGTCGCCCGGGTCGTCCTCGACCGCGGCGCCGACCTCGTGCACCTCAGCGTGAGCGACGTCGCCGAGCTGGCCGGCACCGCGCCGTCCTCGGTGGTGCGGGCGTGCCAGCGGCTCGGCTTCCGCGGATTCCAGGAGCTGAAGATCGCCGCCGCCCGGCAGGCCCCGCGCCCGGCCCCCGCCCCGGCCGACCGGCGGGACCCGGCCGCCCGCGCGCTCGCCGACGCCCTGGGCGCGGCCCGGGAGGCCCTGGACGGCGTGGCCGCCACCGTCACCCCGGCCGACCTGCGGGCCGCCGCCGAGCTGCTGGACGGCGCCGACCGGGTGCTCCTGGCCGGCTCCGGGATCTCCGGCGCCATCGCGCTCGACCTCGCCTACCGGCTGCGCGCGCTCGGCCTGGCGGTCGACGCCCCGGCCGATTCGCTCACCGCCCAGATCGCCGCGGCCCAGCTCACGCCCACCGGCGTCTGCCTGGTCGTCAGCCACGGCGGCGCCACGCCCGTCGTCGTCGAGGCGGCCCGCCGCGCCCGCGAGGCCGGCGCCGCCGTGCTGGCCCTGACCAGCTACGCCCGCTCCCCGCTCACCGAAACCGCCACCCACATCCTCCTCGCGGGCGGGCAGGACCTGGTGTTCGGGCTGGAGATGACCGCCAGCCGGATCGCCCACCTGGCCGTCGTCGACGCCCTCACCGCGGCCCTGCTCGCGGTGCGCGGCCCGCGCGCCGAGCGGGCGCTGGAGCTGTCGGCCGACGTCATGGGGCGCCAGCTGTACTGAGCGTCCGGCCACGCGCACCCGGGGGTCTGGAAATCCGGCCGCCACCCGGGCACGGTGAGCGGGTGGCCGGCCCCGGCCCCTTGCCCCGGTTCCGAGAGGACGGCAGAGCGCGTGGACGTGAACGCCAAGGCGCAGTTCGGCGACTACCAGAACGAGATCTACTTCGACGGCCTCTTCGGCGTCCTCCCCGCCCTGCCCCTGTCCCCCTCCGACCTGGAGGAGCGCGGGCAGGCCGCGCTGGCGCCCTCGGTGCGCTCCTACGTCGCGGGCGGCGCCGGCGACGAGACCACGCAGCGGGCGAACACCGCCGCGTTCGAGCGCTACGGGCTCGTCCCCCGCATGATGGTCGGCGCCGCCCGGCGGGACCTCACGGTGGACCTGTTCGGCCTCACCCTGCCGTCGCCGCTGCTGCTGGCCCCGGTCGGGGTGATAGGCCTGTGCGCCCAGGACGGCCACGGCGACCTCGCCACCGCCCGCGCCGCCGCCCGCACCGGTGTGCCGATGATCGCCTCCACGCTGTCCGTCGACCCGATGGAGGACGTCGCCGCCGGGTTCGGCGACACCCCGGGCTTCTTCCAGCTCTACACCCCGACCGACCGCGCGCTCGCCGAGAGCCTCGTGCACCGGGCCGAGGCCGCCGGGTTCAAGGCCATCGTCGTCACCCTCGACACCTGGATCACCGGCTGGCGCCCCCGCGACCTCGCGACGGGCAACTTCCCGCAGCTGCGCGGCCACTGCCTCGCCAACTACACCTCCGACCCGGTCTTCCGCGCCCGGCTGGCGAATCCGCCCGAGGCCGATCCGCGGGCCGCCGTCCTGGAGTGGACGCAGGGCTTCGGCAACCCGCTGACCTGGGACGACCTTCCCTGGCTGCGCTCGATCACCGAGCTGCCGATCGTGCTCAAGGGCATCTGCCACCCCGAGGACGTCCGCCGCGCGAAGGACGGCGGCGCGGACGCGGTCTACTGCTCCAACCACGGCGGCCGGCAGGCCAACGGCGGACTGCCGGCGCTCGCCGCGCTGCCCGGCGTCGTCGAGGCCGCCGACGGGCTGCCGGTGCTGTTCGACTCCGGCGTCCGGACCGGCGCCGACGTGGTCAAGGCGCTCGCGCTGGGCGCCACCGCGGTCGCCGTCGGCCGCCCGTACGCCTACGGGCTCGCGCTCGGCGGCACGGACGGCATCGTGCACGTGCTGCGCTCGATCCTCGCCGAGGCCGACCTGATCATGGCGGTGGACGGCTACCCCACGATCGCCGACCTGCGGGCAGAGGGGGCGCTGCGGCCGCTGTGAGGCCCGGCCGCGGCGGGCGCGGGGCCGGTCAGGTGGGGTGCGCCGGTCAGGTGGGGTGCCGGCCCTCCACCCGGACCCCCCGGACCACCACCATCGTCAGGCTCGCGGTGACCAGCGCCTCGGCCCAGAAGAAGGCCGAGTAGTCCAGCAGCGAGCCGATCGGCGGACCGCCCGGCGCCGCGTTGCGCATGCCGACGAGGGCGAACAGCGTCGCCGCCATCCAGCCCAGGGCGGGCCAGACCAGCCCGCGCCGCTGCCGCACGATCAGGAAGGCGGCGACCAGCGCGGACAGGCCCAGCGCCCACATCGCGATGATCATGAACCAGGCCAGGATGAAGGTGCTGCGCGAGCGGCTGATCCGCTCGGTGACCTCCACGGCGCCGTCCTCGCTCTCCTGGCCGCTCCGGCGCAGGGCGAAGAACGGGTCCGCCTCCTGGACGTTCAGCACGACGGGCACCTGACGACCGCCGACGGTCGCCCGGAAGCCGATCGGCGCGCGGTAGCTGTCGAAGGGGTAGTCCGAGAGCCGCCCGTCGGTCAGGTTGAACGCCACCGTGCTGAAGCTGATCTGCTGGTTCGCCGGGTACTTCAGCGCGGCCTGCTCCAGGGAGGTCGTCTCGACGACCACGTCCTGCGCGGGCACGAGCGGGCCGTTCGGCGCCGCCAGGCCGCCGTGCGGCTGGACGAGGACCTTGGCGGCCAGCGTCAGGGCGGTCGCGTCGACGCGCTGCAGGACGACGTCCAGCTCCAGGAAGTCCTGCGTGGTAGCGCTGCCGACGGCCTGCGGCTGCTCACGGCTCGACCGCTCGTCGAAGTAGAGGCCGATCCCGGCCGCCACCAGCGCCGCGATCAGCGCCACGACGACGACCGGCCGCCACGGCCGCACCCGCGGGGTCCGGGCCGGCGGCTCGACGGCGGCCCGGGACCGGGCGTGGATCCGCACCCGGGGCCGGCCCGGTCGCCGCGGACGGCCCGGAAGGCGCGGCGACGCGTTCATCGGCCTCCTCGCGGGGCGGTCGAGTGGCGCGGGGGCGGACGCCCCCGTCCCGCCACCGTCGGCGCCGGGCGTCACGGCCCGCAAGCGGAATTCACCCTACCGGGGCGGGCGGATCTCCCCCCGATCACGGAAAGGTCACTGTCCGAGGCGGTGTGTAGGCTCGCTGGCATGGCGAGGGTGACGCGGGACGATGTGGCGAGGGCGGCGGGGACGTCCACGGCCGTCGTGAGTTATGTGATCAACAACGGGCCGCGTCCGGTGGCACCGGCCACGCGCGCGAAGGTGCTCGCGGCCGTCGAGGAGCTGGGGTACCGGCCCAACCGGGTCGCGCAGGCCATGGCGCGCCAGCGCACCGACCTGATCGGGATGGTCGTCCCGGACGCCCGCCAGCCCTTCTTCGCGGGCCTCGCCCACCAGGTCGAGCAGGCCGCCGCCGAGCGCGGCCGGCTGCTGCTGATCGGCAACTCGGACTACGCGGACGAGCGCGAGGCGCACTACATCCGCGCCTTCCTCGGCATGCAGGTGGACGGCCTGGTCCTGGTCACCCAGGACCCGGCCGGCCCCGGCGTCAGCGGCTTCGACGCGACCGACGGGACGCCCGTCGTGCTCCTGCACCACCGCGCCGAGACGGCCCGCGGCGTGGCCGTGGTCGCGGACGACGAGGGCGGCGCCGCCGAGGTGGTCCGCCACCTGCTCGGCCACGGGCACCCCGGGGTGCACTGCTTCGGCGGCACCTTCTCGCTCAGCCCGGCCGACCCCGTCTCCGCCCGCACCGTCGGGTGGGCCGCCGCACTGGCCGACGCCGGGATCCCCGCCGAGGGCCGACTCGTCCCCGCGCCCTTCGACCGGGTGCGCGCGCACGCCGAGGCGCTGCGGCTGCTGGCCCGGCCGGACCGTCCGTCCGCCGTGTTCTGCGCGACGGACGACCAGGCGATAGGCCTGCTGCGGGCCGCCGACGACCTCGGGATACGGGTGCCGGAGGAGCTCGCGGTGGCCGGGTTCGACGACATCGCGGAGGCGGTGATCGCCGGCCCGGCGCTGACCACCGTCGGGACGGCACAAGAGGAGATGGCCCGGGCCGCGGTGGACCTGGTGCTCGGCGGCGCCGAGGGGCGGGTCACCGGCGCGCGGACGTTCCCGGCCCGGCTGGTGCTGCGCCGCTCGTGCGGCTGCCCGAACCCGTCCGGCCCGGCCTGAGCCCGTCCGACCTGAGCCCGTCCGGCCCGAGCCCGTCCGGCGGCCGATGGGCGACCGCCGGAGGGGGCGTGCGGGCGGGGAACTCCCGAGGCGCGGTGGTCAGTTCAGCTGGAAGGTGGCCTCGACCGGGTAGTGGTCGCTCGGCGCGTTGGTGTCGACCTGGCCCGGGGTCCAGCCCGCCTGCGGGTCGAAGTCGACCCGCACGGTGGACATCGCGGACGGCACCGGACGGCCGGGGGCGTTGAGGTACCCGATGTAGTCGAGGTCGTCCCGGTAGTCCTTCGGGAAGGTCTCGACGCCGGACATGTACTGGCACCAGGCCGAGGCCGGGCAGTCCATGGTGTTCAGCGTCTGGTTCGGGTCGGTGGCCGGGGTGCCGAGGACGCCGTCCACCGCGTACTGGGCGTTGGCGTAGTCGCCGCGGGCCTGGCCGTGGAAGTACTCGACGTTGAGGTCGCCGCCGATCAGGACCGGCGCGCCGGTGCCGGCGATGCCGTTGACCCAGCTGCGGATCTCGCCGAGCTGGCCGAGCCGGGTGGCCTGGGTGGTGTCGGTGGAGGTGTCCGACTCGTCGGCCTGGAGGTGGGTGCCGACGACCCACGCGGTGGAGCCGTTCTTGTTCACCCGGACCAGCGCGGCGCCCTTGTTGGCGTGGTAGTCCCAGGTGCCGTAGGTCGAGTTGCTGAAGACGTGGGCGTACTGGGCGGTGATCGGGTACTTGGAGAGGATCATCGTGCCGCCGTTGATGACGAACCACGAGCTGGAGCAGTTGCCGCTGATGCCGGTCCAGCCGCCGCCGGAGCAGGTCTGGCCGACCACCGGGGTGCGGTAGGGGTAGAGGTCGGCGAGCTTGGCGTTGATGTCGGCGGTCGAGCTGTTGTTGAACTGCTCGTCCAGGATCACGACGTCCGCGTCGTGCTGACGGACGATCTGCTCGATCACCGGGGTGCGGCGGGCGGCCTGCTCGTTCTGGGTGCTGTCGACGACGGCGGTGCCGAGGTCGACGTTGAAGGCGAAGACGGACAGCGTGGCCGGGGCCGCCTGGGTGCCGGCGACGGCCGTCGGGGCGGTGCCGCCGAGCAGCAGTGCGGCGGCGGCCGCCGAGGTGAGGGCGGTGGCCGTGCGACGCGAGAGCATGGGCGTTCTCCTGGGGGATTCGTCTACCCTGCGGATCCCGGCGGCCGAAGGGGTCACGGCCGCTCGGGGATGGCAGCGGAACGGTAGCTACTGCCCGGTACATCGGGAAGAACGCGAGATGTCTGTACAGCCCTGACCAGATGTACGACGAGATGTCTGTACATCCTTGGGGCTCCTGCACGTCACACCCTTGCGGCTCCTGCACGTCCGCCGAGCCGCGCCGCCCGCTGCACCACCGCCGGCTGACGCCCCGTCGACGGCCGCACGGCCCGTCAGCCGTCGACGAGTTCCTCCGCCAGCAGGTCCATCAGGAGGTTGTCGTGCCAGGTGCCGTCCGGGCCGCGCTCGTAGCGGCGCATGGTGCCGACGGGCCGGAAGCCGACCTTCTCGTAACAGCGGATCGCGGCGGCGTTGTCGGCGGCCGGATCGATGATCAGCCGGTGGTAGTGGTGGTCGCGCACGAGGTGCCGGGCGAGGGTGCGGACCGCGTCCGTGCCGAGGCCGAGGCCGTGGACACCCGGGTCGAGGTAGAGGTCCATGCCGGCGTGGCGGTAGTCGTCGTCGTTGTTCGCGTACCACTGGATGGCCCCGACCACCTTGCCGCCCAGCTCGACGGCGAGGGTCTCGGTGTCGGGCGATTCGAGGTCGGTGGCGACCTCGTCCACGAGGTCCTCGCCACCGCGCCAGCGGGCGTAGACCTCGGGCGTGCCGCGGATCGCCGCCAGCGCCGGGATGTCGTCCCCGGTGGCGGGCCTGAGCGTGACGAGGGTGCCGTGCAGGATCGTCCCCATATGCGGCATGTTGGCACGGAAACGGGCGTCGGGCGAGTGGTTTGAAGGGCGTTGCCCGCACCCCCCGCGACCAGGGATGATGCTCCGCCGTGACACACCTCATCCTCCTCCTGCTGGTCATCGCCGTCTCCACGGTGATCAGCAAGGCCCTGAAGTCCCGGACCGCGCGGCCCGAGGCCGCGGCACCGGCACCGGCACGGATCGACTACGACGCGGCGGCCTACGGACTCGTCCCGCGCGACCGGCTCGACCCCCGGCGCTCGGGCCCGCCGCGCGCCCCGCACCTCCGCAAGGAGTCCCAGGCGATAGCCGACGCCGCCTGGAGCGGCAACTGGAAGCCGGCCGCCGCGTACGTCGCGGCCGCCGGGCAGGACTGGGACGAACGCTGGACCCGGCTGTCGCTGCTGGACTCCATCGCCGGCGAGGACGACGGCTGGCTGAAGGCCTGGCGCGCGGCCGACCCGGGCAACTGCGACGCGGCGACGCTGGAGGCCAACCGGATGGTCCACGCGGCGTGGGCGATCCGCGGCACCAAGTACGCGCACGAGGTGCCCGAGGAGGACATGAACGCCTTCCGCTCGATACTGCCCGCCGCCATCGAGGCGGCCAAGCGGGCCTCGCTGCTCGACCCGGCCAACCCGGCGCCCTGGGTGGTCATGGTGACCACCGCGCGCGGTGCGCAGTACGAGCCGGAGCAGTTCGAGGAGCTGTGGCGCGGACTGGCCGAGCGGGCTCCGCACCACTACGAGGCCCACTGGCAGGGCATGCAGTACTGGTGCGCCAAGTGGTTCGGCTCGGACGAGCGGATGACGGCCTTCGCCGAGCGCGCGATGGACACCGCCCCGGCCGGCAGCCCGCTGCCCGGCATCTACCTGCACGCGCTGAGCGAGCTGGAGAAGCGCGAGACCCACGCGCCGGTGCTGGCGAGCGGCGACGGCAAGGCCCGGTTGCGGCGGGTCGCTCAGGCCCTGGCTCAGGTGCGGCCGGACGACGAGCGCATGCCGGTGCTGCGGCACCGGCTCGCGCACTACGCGATGCAGGCGGAGCTGTACGACGTCGCCCTGGAGCAGTTCCGGGCGATCGGCCCGTGGTGCGGCAGCACGCCGTGGACCGACGCCGAGGACCCGGTGGCGGCCTTCGACCTCGCCCGCGGCACGGCCGTCCAGCGCTCCGGCGCACAGCCGCTGGCGCCGGAGCTCCGGCCGAAGGCGGCGCGGAAGCAGGTCATGTAGCGCGCGACGCACCGTTGTCGCCCCGGGCCCGGTTCGAACGCCGAACCGGGCCCGGGGCGGCGGATGCGAGGGCTCGGAGGTGATCGTCCTGGCAGCTGCGACGGGCCGCCAGAGGGACCGTCAAACCCGGCCTGACCTGCGGTTTTCCGATCGGTAAGGTGGGGATTGGACACGGCCGGAAACTCCCCCGCCCCCGCCCGGGGGGCACGATCGGAAGGCACCCCTCATGAGCCTCAGCATCCGCAACCAGCTGCCCGGCACCGTCAGCTCCGTCACGACCGGCGAGGTGATGGCCACCGTCAAGGTCCGCCTCGACTCCGGCCAGGAGCTCACCGCCGCGGTCACCGTGGACGCCGTCAAGGACCTCGGGCTGGGTGCGGGCAGCTCCGTCCAGGCCCTCGTGAAGTCCACCGAGGTCGCCCTGGCCACCGGTCCGGTCGCCGGACTGAGCATCCGCAACCAGATCCCCGGCACGGTCACCGAGGTCGCCACCGGCGGCGCGATGGCCGGGGTCAAGGTCGACGTCGCGGGCGGCGCGCTGACCGCCGCGATCACCGCCGACGCCGCCGCCGACCTGGGCCTCGCGGCCGGCTCGTCGGTCGTGGCCCTGATCAAGTCGACCGAGATCTCGCTCGCGACCGCCTGAGCGGCCGCCACCCGGGGCAACCGTCCGGCGCTTCCTCAGGACGCGGACTCGCCCAGCGGGCCCAGCCAGACGTCGGTGACCCCGCTGACGTAGCGGGCTCCGCAGTGGTCGTCCGGGACGACCAGCTGCGGGCCCGCGGCGTCCAGTGGGGCGCCGTCCATGCTGGTGGCCAGCAGGATCTCCTGGCCGCCGAAGTCCGGGTCGATCTCGGCCCACGAGACGACCGCCCGGTGCCCGTCCGCGCCGCCGACCGACAGCAGGAAGCGCAGCCGCTGCTTGCGGCCGCTGAAGTCGATCCGGGGCCGGGCCGCGCGCAGCACGTCCCACAGGGCCGGGCCCTCGTAGCCGTGGCGCTGCTCGCCCTCCGTCCGGCAGTCGAAGCTCACCTCGACGCGGTGCGCGGGGAGGGTGCGCAGCTCGTCGACGGTCAGCTCGGCGGGCCGGTCCAGGTGCCCGTGCAGCCGGACGGTGGGTCTCGCCGGGGTCATGTGCTCGCCCTCCTCCCGGGCCGCGCCGCCGCAGCCCGGGAGGAGGAGTACCCGAACGGGATCCACGGCATTCGCACATGCGGCGATGAAAGGAACCTTTCAGCCGCATCTGCGATGGATGATGCGCCTCAGGGCCAGCAACTGCAATCGTCCGGACGGCCGGTTCCACACCCTGCCGCCACCGCCCGCACTGGATGATCCCACGAGAAGAACCCCCCCTCCGCCACTTGCATTTACGATGCCCATGCGAATGTGAACCTTGCAAATGCGAGAGGCGGCGAAAAATGATCGTCGGTGACCTGCTGCACCTCGACGACCTCGACATCCGGCTGGCCTGGGGCACGCCGGACCTCCTCGACCGCCCGGTCACCGGCATCAGCTCCACCGACCTCCAGGACCCGGCCCGCTACCTCCAGCCCGGCGAGCTCGTGCTCACCGGCCTGGTCTGGTGGCGGCCCGCCGATGCCACCGGCGCGCTGCGCTTCGCGACCGCGCTGCGAAGCGCCGGCGTGGCCGCCCTGCTGGCCGGCGAGGGCACCCACGGCAGCATCCCCGACAGCCTCGCCGAGGCCTGCCGCACGCACGGCATCCCGCTGCTCGCGGTGCCCGCGGGGACCAGCTTCCGCGCCGTCACCGACCGCGTCTACCTGCGGCTCTGGGGCGACCTGCGGGCCGGTTCGCAGGACACCGCGGCCATCCCGGAGACCGTCCGGCACGACCTGCTCGACCTCATCCACGCGGGCGCCGAACCCGGCGAGGTGCTGGCGCACGCGGTCGGCCGGCTCGGCGTGCCGGACTGCTCGATCGCCACCGCGGGCGGCCGGCCCGTCGCCGCCACCGCCACCCCGGTGCCGTCCGTCGTGCGCGGCGACGCCGGACTGCCGGTCGGCCCGCAGGACGGCTCGCCGTTCGACGGCTGGCGGCTGCGCCCGCACACCCGGGCCGCGGCGGCCGAACCGATGCTGCGCGCGCTGGCCGACCTGCTCGCCCCGCTCGCCGTGCGCGACCGCGCCGCCGCCGACGCCCGGCACAGGGCCGCCGGACGGCTGCTGGACGCCCTCGCCGGGGACGGCGGCCTCGCCGAGCCGCTCGCGGCCTGCGAGCTGGGCGACGCCCGGGCGCTGGTGACGGTCACCGCCCGCATCGACGACGCACGGGCCGAACCGGACGGCGACGGCAGCGCACCGGCCGCCTGGGCCGCACACGCGCTGGCCGAGGCGCTGCACCCGCTCGGCGTGCCGTTCGCGGCCGGGACGGACCGGGCCGGCCGGGCCGCCGCGCTGGTGGCCGCGCCGGCCGAGCGGGTCGCCGAGCGGCTGCGCCGGGCCCGGCCGGGCCTCCAGGCCCGGCTCACCGGGCGGCGCGCCCTGCGGGTCGGGGTCGGCCCGGCCGCGCCGCCCGACCCCGCGGCCCTGCGGGCGGCCCTGGTGCAGGCCCGCTACGTGCTGGAGGGCTCGGCCGGACCGGTCGCCAGCGCGGTCGAGCTCGATTCGCTGGCCGGGCTGCTGCGCGGCATCCCGGCGGAGGTGACGGCGGCCTTCCACACCCGGCTGCTGGCACCGTTGGCCGCCCACGACCGGGAGAACGGCGTCTCCCTGCTGGGCACGCTCGCGGTGTTCCTGGACCACGACGGCTCGTGGGCGCGGACGGCGGAACAGCTCCACATCCACGTGAACACCGTCCACTACCGGATCCGCCGGATCGAGGAGCTGACCGGGCGCAACCTGGCCCGCCTCCACGACCGGCTCGACCTGCGGGCGGCGCTGCTGTGCGCCCCGGAGCCGGCCACGGTCCCGGCACAGGGATCGGGGACGGGGTCAGGGGCGGGGACTGCCGTGGGCGCGGGTGCCGGCACCCGCGCGGCCCGGGGCTCCGGTCCGGTGGTTACGGGACGTCATCGAGCCGCAGCCGGGCGCTGACCTCGCCCAGCCCCTCCGCGAGGACGGCGAGCTGCTCGTGGGTGAGCACGTCGATCAGCAGCTCGCGGACCAGGGCGACGTGTCCGGGTGCGGCCTGGCGGACCGCCTCGCGCCCCCGGTCGGTGAGTTCGGCCATCACGCCGCGCACGTCGCTCGGGCAGGAGCGGCGGCCGACCAGGCCCATCCGCTCCAGCTGGGTGACCTGGTAGGTGAGGCCACTCTTGGAGGTGACCAGCTTCTCGGCCAGCTCGGTCATCCGCAGCGAGCCGGCCGGGGCGGCGGAGAGGTGCACCAGGATCTCGTACTGGGTGTGCGAGAGACCGGAGTCCTCCTTGAGCTGGCGCTCCAGGCGGCGGTTGAGCAGGTTGCTCGCGACGACGAAACCCCGCCAGGCGGCCATCTCGTGCTCGTCGAGCCAGCGGGGCTCACGGGGTGCGGACATGGGGCTCAGCCTACTCCCGTTGTTCAAATTCGAACGAAGGTGTACCGTCGGTCGATAGAGGTTCAAATTTGAACTATCCCGGATCGAGCCGGATCGAGCCGGATCGAGGAAGAGGAAGTCGCCATGAGCACCGCGGCCCCCGAGCGCATGCCCGCCCTGTACCTCTCGCACGGCGCGCCGCCGCTCGCCGACGACCCGGTCTGGCCCGACCAGCTCGCCGCCTGGTCGGTCGACCTCCCCCGCCCCGAGGCGATCCTGATGGTCTCCGCGCACTGGGAGGAGGCCCCGCTCGCGCTCGGCGCCGTCGACACCGTGCCGCTGGTCTACGACTTCTGGGGGTTCCCCGAGCACTACTACCGGGTCCAGTACGCCGCGCCCGGCGCACCGAAGCTCGCCGAGCGCGTGCGCAAGCTGCTGCGCGCCCCCGGCACGCCCGTCCAGGACATCCCGGACCGCGGCCTCGACCACGGCGCCTACGTCCCGCTCGTCGAGATGTACCCCGAGGCGGACGTCCCCGTTCTCCAGGTCTCCCTGCCCACGCTCGACCCGCAGCGGCTGATGGAGATCGGCCGCCGGCTCGCCCCGCTGCGCGACGAGGGCGTGCTGATCGTCGGCAGCGGCTTCTTCACCCACAACCTGCGGGCGCTCAGCAGCGACGGACGGATCAGCTCGGTCATGGCCGAGTTCGACGACTGGGGCCGGCGCGCGCTCGCCGCGCACGACCTCGACGCGCTGCTCGACTTCGAGCACAAGGCCCCGGCCGGGAAGCTGGCGCACCCGCGCACCGAGCACTTCGCGCCGCTGTTCGTCACGCTCGGCGCCGGCGAGGCCGACCTCGACAGCCAGCGCAGCGTGATCGACGGCTTCTGGATGGGGCTCGCGAAGCGCTCGATCCAGCTCGGGTAGCCGCCGGGGTCTCACAGCGCGCAGCAGGTGAAGCGCTCGCCGATGTGCTCGGGCTGTTCGATCTCGTCGACCAGGGCGACCGCGTAGTCCGGCACCGAGATCCGGCTGCGGCCGGCCGCGTCGGCGAGCAGCTGCTCCAGGCCCGTCCGGTAGCGGCCGGTCCGCTCCCCCGGGCCGATCTCGGCGGCCGGGCTGAGCACCGTCCAGCGGACGTCGGAGACCGTCCGGTAGTAGTCCAGGGCCTCGCCGTGCGCGTGCATGATCTGCAGGACCGGCCCCGGCAGGCCCGGGGCGTCCCAGACCCGCACGCCCGGCGCGGTCTCCAGGCTGCCCGCCCCGCCGACCGCGATCAGCCGCGGCGCGGCGCCGCCGAGCGCGCGCAGGCCCTCGACCAGCGACCGGGCGGCGGGCTCGATCAGCGCGGCGTGCCCCGGCCCGTCGCCGCCGCCCACGGCGCTCACCAGGACGTCCCGCCCGGCCGCGACCCGGGCCACGTCCGCCGGGTCCAGTACGTCGCCGCGCTCGACGGCCGCCGCGTCGCCCCGGTACCGACCCGGATCGCGCACCACCGCCGCGACCTCGTGCCCGCGCGCCCGCGCCTCCGCGACGACGGCGCTGCCGATGGTGCCGTTCGCGCCGATCACGGCGATTGTGGCCATGGGGTACCTGCCTGTCCGTTCGGTGGCGGTGTGCGGTGTCCTGACATTCCGTCAAGCACCGGCGATTATCGGCCAACCGGTCGCCGGGGAGCGTCGCGACAGCCCGGGCGGAGGCCGGAATTCCGCCACGGACCCGAACCCGGCCGGGCGGTCGGTAAAGACTTCGGATGGCTCCAGGCCAATACGTCGACCACTGTCGAAATTAACCGACCGGTCGGCCGGTCGGTGCCCTTCCACCGAGCCGGACGCGACGCCGCACGGGAACTCCCCGCCGCCTTGCGGGCTTTCGGCCAACCCCGCCGCAAGGCCTGGTCCGCACGGACGTGACGGCGCACGATCGAAGGGACCGGAGCGATGCGACAACGCTCCTGTTACCCATGCGACTTGTGCGACTGAGGAGACTCGACATGCAGAAGAAGTGGGCACTTCGTGCGGCTACCCTCACCATCGGCGCCGGCGCCGCGCTCGGCCTCGCGGTCGGCACGGCCAACGCCGCGTCCCTGATCCAGTGGGGCTCCACCGGTCAGCCGGTGGTGTGCGTCCAGCAGGCCATGAACTACCTCGACAACGCCGGCCTGTCGGTCGACGGCCAGTTCGGCCAGAACACCTACAACGCCGTGTACGCGTACCAGGGCTCGAAGAGCAACCTGCAGCAGGACGGCCAGGTCGGCCCGCTGACCGGCGGCGACATCAAGGCCGACATCTACAACTCCTACCGTGCGGCGCACGGCTCGGGCGACTACAACACCCAGCAGGTCCTGGGCTCGTGGATGAGCAACTGCAACAGCCAGATCCCCGGCTGACCGTCGCCACTTCCCCGGCGATGAGCGGCTGACCGAGGCTGGTTCCGCACCGTGCGCACGGTGCGGAACCAGCCTCGACCGGTATCAGGCCTCGCCGGTGGCGACGCGCTGGGCCTGGCTGCGCTCGACGCAGAACTCGTTGCCCTCGGGGTCGGACAGGACGGCCCAGCCGCGCCCGTCCGCCGTGCGGCGGTCGTCGACCATCCGCGCGCCCAGGGCCAGCAGTCGCTCGACCTCCTCCTCCCGGGAGCGGTCCTGCGGCTGGAGGTCGAAGTGGATCCGGTTCTTCACCGACTTGCCGTCCGGCACCCGGATGAACAGCAGCGCAGCCCCCGCGGACTCCACCAGCACCTCCGGGTCCCCGGGGTTGTCGTCCTTGCCGAGGGTGCCGTCCAGCACCTCGGCCCAGAAGCCCGCCAGAGCGTACGGGTCAGCACAATCGATCGTCACGTGTCGTACCAGAGAAGCCATGCCCCCTACTCTGGCCCCGGCCGTTCGAATCCGTCCAGCCGATTCCTGGAGTGCCGGTGGCCGTCGAGCGGGAACTCCGGGGGCAGAGCCGTCAGCACCTCCCGGAACGCGTACCCGCTCTTCTCCGCCACGCGGCACGAGGCGGCGTTGTCCACCTGGTGCAGCAGGTCGATCCTGGCCAGGCCCTCGTCGGCGAACGCGGCGAACGCCCAGGCCGTCAGCGCCTCCACCGCGCGCGGTGCGACGCCCCGGCCGCGGGCGGCGGCGGCCGTCCAGTAGCCGACCTCCGCCCCCTCGCCGCCCGGGGTGCCGCGCTTGAGCACCACGTTGGCGACCAGGTCGGCCCCGTCCGCGTCCAGGACCGCGAAACTGTAGCGGGTGCCCTCCGACCAGCCGCGGTGCTGCAGCTCCAGCCAGCGCGCGGCCTGGTCGGCGTCGTCCACCGGGACGCGGGTGAAGCGGCGCAGCGTCTCGTCCCGGTAGGCCTCGACCAGCGCGGGGGCGTCCCCGTCCTCGAAGGGGCGCAGCAGCAGGCCGCCCGCCGCCGGGAGGGCGGTGGGGGCGAGGGTCACCGCAGTCCCTCCCAGCCCCAGCGGGGCGTCGGGCCCGGGTCGCCGAGGTCGGTGCCGGCCGGAGAGGCCGAGACGTCCTCGGCGATCCTCGTGCCCCAGTCGAAGTACTCCAGCACCCGCCGGCGCAGCAGTTCGTCGTCCGGGAGCTCCTTGCCGACGGCGGCGGCCATCAGCTCCATCCAGCGCAGGCGCTGCTCCTCGGTGATGGCGAGGCCGAGGTGGGCGCGGAGCAGCGACTGGTGGCCGCCGAGCTCCTCGGTGTAGCGGACCGGGCCGCCGAAGACCTCCGCCAGCCACACGGCGACGTGCTCGATGTGCGTGGTGGTGAAGTGCTCGAAGACGGGTGCGAGGAGGGGGTCGGCGAGGACCCCCTCGTAGAAGGTGTTGCTGAGTCTGCGCAGCGCTTCGATGCCGCCGACGGCCTCGTAGAGGCTGTCGGGCCGCTGGTCGTCGCTCATTGGTGCTCCCCGTTGTGGTGGTGACCGTGCGTCGGGACTTTCCTAGCAGGTCCGGCACAACTCCTCGGCGGTTCTCCGCATTCCGCGCTTGACGTTGTCGTTGGCGTCAGGGTCGGAGGGTGGGCGCATGAACACCGAAGAGGAAGCAGTGGAGCGGCGCGTCGTCCTCGTCACCGGGGCCGGAACGGGGATCGGACGGGAGACGGCGCGGGCGTTCGCCGCCCGGGGCGCGCGGGTGGTCGCGGTCGGACGGCGGCCGGAGCCGCTCGCCGGGACCGCCGCGACCCACCCCGGGCTGATCCGGCCGCTGGCCGCCGACATCACCGGCCCGGACGCGCCGGAGGCGATCGTCGCGGAGACGGTGGAGCGGTACGGTCGGCTGGACGTCCTGGTCAACAACGCCGGGATCGTGCGCGCCGGGCAGGCCGTCGGCGACCACGACAGGGCGGGCGTCGAGGCGCTGCTCGCCACCAACCTCGTCGCCCCCGTCCTGCTCGGGCGGGCCGCGGTGCCGGCGCTGGCGGCGAGCCGGGGCGTCGTGGTCAACGTCAGCACCGCCGTCGGGCAGCGCGGGTGGCCGTCCAACGCGGTGTACGCGGCGAGCAAGGCCGCGCTGGAGACGGTGACCCGAAGCTGGGCGGTCGAACTGGCGCCGCGCGGCATCCGGGTCGTGGCGGTGGCGCCCGGGGCGATCGACACGCCGATCGGCGAGCACGCGGCGTTCGGCCCCGAGCAGCGCGCCGCCGTCCGCGCGTGGCAGATCGCGCACACCCCGCTGGGCCGGATCGGCCGACCGGCGGAGGTGGCCTGGGCGATCGTTCAACTGGCCGAGCCGCAGGCGTCGTTCGTCACCGGAGTAGTGTTGTCGGTCGACGGGGGCGCGCTCGTGGGATGACGCGCGACGGGCGGAGCCATCGGGGGCGGTGCGTGGTGCGGATCGGGGAACTGGCCGAGCTGACCGGCGCGACGGCCCGCGCGCTGCGGCACTACGAACAGGCCGGGCTGCTCACCGCCGGGCGCGCGCCGAACGGCTACCGCGAGTACGGGGAGGCCGACGCCGTCCGGGTGCGCAACATCCGTGCACTGCTCGGCGCGGGGCTCACCCTGGACGACCTCCGGCCCCTCCTGGGCTGCCTGGACGGCGACGTCATGGCACAGCCGCCGTCCGCGCGGGTCCTCGGGATCGCCCGCGACCGGCTGGCCGTCCTGGAACGGCGGATCGCCGCCCAGACCGAGGCCAGGGACCGGCTGCTCGCCGCGCTGGAGGCGGCGGGGAACGCGGTGGCGGGCAAGGCGGTCACGGGGAACGCGGTGACGGGGAAGGCGGTCACGGGGTACGCGGCCACGGGCAACGCTGCTGCCAGCACCACGGCCGCGGGGCCGCGTTCGGACGGGTGACACCCCCGATCGGGGGTGTGCAGGGAGCGGTCCGGAGAGGACAGTGGGCGCATGCAGATTCCACTCTCCGTGATGGACTTCCTCGACCGGGCCGAGCTCGTCTACGGCGACCGGGTCGGGATCGTCGACGAACCCGTGCAGCCGGCCGCCCCCTGGGGCGAGCTCGACTACCGCCGGATCGCCGAGCTGGCCCGGGCCCAGGCCGCCGGGCTGGACCGGCTCGGCGTCGGGCCGGGCGAGCGGGTCGCGATCGTGTCCCACAACTCCGCCCGGCTGCTCACCTCCTTCTTCGGGGTGAGCGGGTACGGCCGGGTACTGGTGCCGGTGAACTTCCGGCTCAAGGCCGAGGAGGTGGCGTACATCGTCGAGCAGAGCGGCGCCTCCGTCCTGCTCGTCGACCCCGAACTCGCCGATGCGCTGCACGGGGTGGTGGCCAAGCACAAGTTCGTGATCGGGGCCGACAGCGACGCCGTCCTCTACGACTTCGACAACTCCCCCCGCCGGTACGCGATCTCCGAGAACGACACCGCCACCATCAACTACACCAGCGGAACCACCGCCCGCCCCAAGGGCGTTCAGCTCACCCACCGCAACATCTGGCTCAACGCGACGACCATGGGCCTGCACTACGGCGCGAGCGACCGCGACGTCTACCTCCACACCCTGCCGATGTTCCACGCCAACGGCTGGGGGCTGCCGTTCGCCCTCACCGGCCTGGGCGCGCAGCACATCGTGCTCCGCAAGGTCGACGGCGCCGAGATCCTGCGCCGCATCGACCGGCACGGCGTGACCTTCCTGTGCGGCGCGCCCGCGGTCGTCCAGATGGTGCTGGACGCGGCGGCCGACTGGGACGGCCCGGTGCCAGGACGCGACCGGGTGCGGATGATCGTGGCCGGCGCCCCGCCGCCCACCTCCGTCGTCCAGCGCGTCGAGGCCGAACTGGGCTGGGAGTTCATGCAGCTCTACGGCCTGACCGAGACCTCCCCGGTGGTCACCGTCAACCGCACCCGCGCCGAGTGGGACGCCCTGCCCGCCGCCGAACGGGCGGAGAAGCTCGTGCAGGCCGGCGCCCCCTCCCTCGGCACCCAGCTGCGGGTCGACCCGTCCGGCGAGGTGCTCGTCCGCTCCAACACCGTCCTGGACGGCTACTGGCAGCAGCCCGAGGCGACCGCCGAGGCCCTGCGGGACGAGTGGTTCCACACCGGCGACGGCGGCTTCCTCACCGACGGCTACCTCACCATCTCCGACCGCAAGAAGGACGTCATCATCAGCGGCGGGGAGAACGTCTCCTCGATCGAGGTGGAGGACTGCCTCTACGCCCACCCGGCGGTGGCCGAGGCCGCGGTGATCGGCGTGCCGGACGAGAAGTGGGGCGAGACCGTCAAGGCGCTGGTGGTGCTCCGGGAAGGGCACGGCGGCGTCACCGCGGCCGAGCTGATCGCGCACTGCAAGCAGCGGCTGGCCGGCTACAAGTCGCCCACCTCCGTGGAGTTCCGGGACGAACTGCCGCGCACCGCCACCGGGAAGCTGCAGAAGTTCCGGCTGCGCGAGCCGTACTGGAGCGGGCAGGAGCGGCAGGTCAACTGAGCGGGCAGGCCGACTGAGCAGGCAGGCCGACCGAGCAGGCTGGTCGACCGGGCGGGCAGGTCGACCGAGTCGGCGGGGCCGCGGGCGGTCCGGGTCAGCCGAGCAGTCCCGACTCCCTGGCCGCCACGGCGAGTTCGGTCCGGTTGCGGACGCCGAGCTTGTGCATGGCGGACTTCAGGTAGCCCGTCACGGTGTTGCAGGTCAGCCCCAGCCGGGCGGCGATCTCCGGGTTCGTCCGGCCGGTCGCCGCCCAGCGCAGCACCTCGTGCTCGCGCGGGGTCAGGGGTCGTGCGGGGGCGGCGGCCCGGTCCTTCCCGGCGGGGCCGGGCTCCGCGCGGCTCCAGGCGGCGGCGCCGGCGAGTGCCCGGGTGGCGGTCGCCGCCAGCTCGCCGACGGCCGCGATCCTGACGTCCCCGAACGGCACGACGGCGCGCAGCGAGGCGTACACCACGCCGTGCACGGTGCCGCCGTGCAGCAGGGGCACCGTGAGCATGGCGTACAGGCCCTCGGCGCTGACGGCCGCGTCGTGGTGGTGCGAAATGGTGGTGGCGGCCCGGTAGTCGGGCACCCAGCTGGGAGCCCGCTCGGCGAGCGCCCGCCCGCCCAGTCCGGTGCCGGCCGGGACGGGACGGTCGTGCAGCAGGTCCGCCCTGGTGCCGGCCCAGTGCCGCAGCACCAGTCCGTCCTCGCCCGCCCGGTGCCCCGGCAGCGCCACCGGCAACGGCTCCGGCACGCCCACCAGGCCGACGTCGGCACCGCACTCCGCCACCACCCGGCGGGCGAGGTCGCCGAGCACGGCGTCCCTGACCAACTCGGCGGCGCGCGCCCCGAGCCCGGGGTCGTCCGGGGGCGCGGCGGTGAGGATCTCCGCGGCCCCTGTCATCGCGAGACTGCCCTTCGCATCGCGTGCATCGCGAGATTGTCACACGCGGCACGGGCGCTGGCGAGGGTTCCGGTGTGCGGGTCCGGCAGCGTTGATTCGGCGGAGTGGCGGGCGTGGCGGCCGCGCCCGGCGTAGGGTGCGGCCGTGGCCGTGGATTACCGGCGGGTAATGCGCCGGGACCGGAGGAAGGGGAACCGATGACGGATCCGAACGCCCCGCAGGACGCCGCGCAGGACGGCCCACAGGACGCCGCGCAGGACGGCCCACAGGACGGCCCGCAGGACGTCCTGCGCGGCCTGCTCGCCGACCTCGGCGCCGAGAGCGCCGTCCTGGACGCGCTCGTGGCCGACCTCCCCGCGGCCGACTGGGCCCGCCCCACACCCGCCGAGGGCTGGACGGTCGCGCACCAGATCGCCCACCTCGCCTGGACCGACGACTGGACGGTCCGCGCCGCCCACGACGGCGAGGCCTTCACCGCGGCCGCCGGCGCCGCTTTCGGCGACCTCCTCGCGGCCGGCCGCGACCCGGTCGACGAGGGCGCGGTCGCGGGCGCCGCCGAAGAGCCCACCGCCCTGCTCGCCCGCTGGCGCACCGGACGCGACGCGGTGCACACCGCGCTCGCCGCCACCCCGGCCGACGTCAAGCTGCCCTGGTTCGGCCCGCCGATGAAGCCCGCCTCGATGGCCACCGCCCGCCTGATGGAGACCTGGGCGCACGGCCAGGACGTCGCCGACGCCCTCGGGGTGACCCGCGAGCCCTCGGCCCGCCTGCGGCACATCGCCCACCTGGGCCTGCGCACGCTCGGCTTCGCCTTCACCCTGCACGGCCGCCCCGCCCCGCAGAGCCCGGTCCGCCTCGAACTGACCGCCCCCGACGGCACGTCGTGGACCTTCGGCCCGGCCGACGCCACCGACGTGGTGCGCGGCCCGGCACTGGACTTCTGCCTCCTGGTCACCCAGCGCCGCCACCACGACGACCTCGCCCTCACCGCCACCGGCCCGACCGCCACCGCCTGGCTCCCCATCGCCCAGGTCTTCGCCGGCCCCCCGGGCAAGGGACGCGGGCCGGCCTCCGGCGCCTGAACGGCCCGGGGTGGTTTCGCGCATAGACTGCGAGGCCGCCGAACGCACCTACCGGAGGAGGCACCATGAGCTTCTACGAGCGGCACCGCGAATTCGTCGAGGAGGTGCTGCGCACGGCCCCCGACGGCGTCCGCGTCGAATGGTCCGGCGACACGCTGATCATGCAGGCGGCTCCGCCCAACATTCACCAGCTGAGCATCATGCTCGTCCAGCGGCAGTTCGAGCGCCACGTCCCGGACGACTACGGTTTCAGCGGCAACAGCGCGCTGACCACCCCCGACGTGACGAAGGAGCGCTCCCCCGATCTGACCTATCTTCCGATCGCCTCCTTCGCTCGGGAGGGCAACACCACTCCCGCTGAGGAAGCCCTCATCGCGGTCGAGGTGGTCTCGCCGTCCAATGCGGGGAACGACTGGGTGGACAAGCTCCGCGACTACGCGGTGATGGGCATTCCGCTCTACCTGATCATCGATCCGCGGGAGGGCACGGTCACGCTGTTCTCCGAACCGAACCACGACCGCTACCACGCACGGCACGACCGGAAGTTCGGCGACAGCATGCGCATCCCCGATCCCTTCGGCTTCGATCTGGACCTGAGCGGGCTCGTGCGCTACCCCGACTGAGTGACCCGAGGGCTCTGAGGCCTCAGAGGCCGATCCGCAGTGGTGTGAGCCGGGTGGCGATCAGGTTGGTGGCGCCGCGGTCGCGTTCGATGTGGCCGTGGACGAGGAGGCCGGCCCGGTCGAGGGCGGTGCGGCGCTGGGACTCCCAGACCGGGCGGTTGCAGATCACGTTGATCAGACCGGTCTCGTCCTCCAGGCTGAGGAACAGCACCCCGCCGGCCGTCGGCGGCCGCTGCCGGTGGGTGACCAGGCCGCCGACCACCACCGCCGTCCCCGGTGGGACGTCCGGGAGTTGGGCCGCGGAGAGCGCGCCGCCGCGCTCCAGGTGGGCGCGCAGGTGCTGGAGCGGGTGGCTGGTGGCGGAGGTGCCGGTGGCCCACAGGTCCGCGATGGTCTCCTCGACCGGGCTCAGGCCGGGCAGCTCCGGCGCCTCCGTGCCGGGGGTGGTGCCGGGCAGCAGATCGGCCGAGATTCCGGCGAACGCGCCCGCCGACCACAGAGCCTGACGTCGCGTCAGCCCGAAGCAGTCGAACGCACCGGCCGTCGCCAGCGCCTCCAGCACGGGCGCGGTCAGACCCGTCCGGCGGGCGAAGTCCTCCAGGCCGGCGTACGGCTGCCCGGCCACGATCGCCTCGGCCTGCGGGGAACCGATGCCGCGGACGGTCTCCAGCCCGAGCCGGATCGCCGGCTGGGGACGGCCCGCCGTCAGCGGCGGCGCCGGCGTCGGCCCCCGGTACGGCTCCAGGCCGGGCCGCGCCCCGCTCGCGTTGACGTCCACCCCGCGCACCCGCACCCCGTGCCGCCGCGCGTCCGAGACCAGGCTGAGCGGCGAGTAGAAGCCCATCGGCTGGTTGGCCAGCAGGGCGCAGGCGAAGGCCGCCGGGAAGTGGTACTTGAGCCAGGCGCTCGCGTACACCAGGTAGGCAAAGCTGATCGCGTGGCTCTCCGGGAAGCCGTAGTTGGAGAACGCCTCGATCTTGCCGTAGACGTCCTCGGCCACCTCGGGCGGGATGCCGCGCTCCGCCATGCCGGTCAGCAGCCGCTCGCGCAGCCGGGCGACCCGCTCGTGCGACCGCTTGGCCCCCATCGCCTGCCGCAGCAGGTCCGCCTCCGCGGGCGTGAACCCGGCGCAGTCGATGGCGAGTTGCATCATCTGCTCCTGGAACAGCGGCACCCCGAGCGTCTTGCCGAGCGCGTTCTCCATCAACGGGTGCGGGCAGCCCGCCGGTTCGGCCCCGGCCCGCCGGCGCAGGTACGGGTGGACGGAACCGCCCTGGATCGGGCCGGGGCGGATCAGCGCCACCTCGACCACCAGGTCGTAGAAGTGGTCCGGCTTGAGCCGGGGCAGCGTCGCCATCTGCGCCCGCGACTCGACCTGGAACACCCCGACGGTGTCGGCCCGCCGCAGCATCGCGTACACGCCCTTGTCGTCGTCCGGGATGGACGCCAAGTCGTAGCGCAGGCCGTGGTGTTCGGCGATGAGGTCGCACGCGTCGTGCAGCGCGGCGAGCATGCCGAGCCCGAGCAGGTCGATCTTCACCAGTCCGGCCCCGGCCGTCGACTCCTTGTCCCACTGCAGGACCGAACGCCCGGGCATCCGGGCCCACTCGGTCGGGCAGATCTGGCCGATCGGCTCCTTCGTGAGCACCATGCCGCCCGAGTGGATGCCCAAGTGGCGGGGCAATCCGTGGAGTTGCTCAGCCAGCGACAGCACGTCGGCCGGGATGACGGCGTCCGCGCCGGGCGCCGAGCGGAAGTCGGTCTGCCGGCTGAACGCGTCCACCTGCCCCTGCGGGTAGCCGAGCACCCGGGCCGCGTCGCGGATCGCCAGGCGGGGCCGGTAGGTGATCACATTGGCCACCTGGGCGGCGTGCTCGCGCCCGTAACGGCGGTAGACGTACTGGATGACCTCCTCGCGGCGGCGGTTCTCGATGTCCAGGTCGATGTCGGGAGGCCCGTCCCGGGCGGTGGACAGGAAGCGCTCGAACAGCAGCTTGTAGTGGATCGGGTCGACGGCGGTGATCCCGAGGGCGAAGCAGACCGCCGAGTTGGCCGCCGACCCCCGGCCCTGGCACCAGATGTCCTCGCGGCGGCAGAAGTCCACGATGTCGTGCACGATCAGGAAGTAGCCGGCCAGGTCGAGGTCCTCGATGACGTCCAGCTCCTTGGCGAGCTGGCGCCGGGCGGCGGCGTTGCCCGCTCCGAATCGGGCCGGGCCGCCGGCCGCGACCAGGGCGCGCAAGTGGCCGATCTCGCTCCCGCCCTCGGGGACGGGGTAGCCGGGCAGCTCCGGATCCAGCTTCGCGAAGTCGAAGGCGCAGCTCCGGCCGAGCTCGGCGGTCGCCCGCTGCACCCCGGGGAAACGCGCCAGGCGGGCCGCCATCTCCCGCCCCGAGCGCAGGTGCGCGGTGCCGGACGCCTGCGTCCAGCCGGCCGCGTCCTGCAGCGTGCGGCGCTCGTGCAGCGCGGCCAGGCTCTGCGCGAGGCGGCCCTGGGCCGGGCCGGCGTGGTGCGCGTTCGTGGACGCGACGACGGGCAGGCGCAGCCGGGCCGCGAGCGCGGCGAGGGCGTCGTTGCGCCGGTCGTCGCCGGGCAGGCGCTGGTCGATCAGCTCGACGTGGACGTTCTCGCGGCCGAACAGCTCGGTGAGGGTGTGGAGTTGGCGTGCCGGGCTGCCGGGGGCGGGCGGAGGCGCGGACGGGGTGGCGGGCGGTGGCGCGAGCGAAGGCCTGAACGGGGTGGTGGGCGGATTCGCCGGCGGAGTGGCGGACAGGGCGGCGGGCACCCGGCCGAGGCGGCAGCCGGTGAGCACCGCCCAGTGGCCGTCGTGCGCCCCGGCCAGCGCCTCCACGTCGTACGCCGGCCGGCCCTTCGCGCCACCGGCCATCTGTGCGGCGGCGATCGCGGCGGAGAGGCGGCGGTAGCCCTCGGGGTCGCGGGCGAGGATGAGCAGGTGCTCGGCACGGCCCCCCTCGTGACGGATCGTCAGTTCTGCGCCGAAGGCGGTGGCCAGCCCCGTCCCCCGGGCGGCCTCGGCGAGCCGGACGGCACCGTACAGACCGTCGTGGTCGGTGAGCGCCAGCGTCTCCACGCCCAGCCGCAGCGCCTCGGCGACCAGATCCTCCGGGTCGCTCGCGCCGTCGAGGAAGCTGAAGGCGGAGTGCACGTGCAACTCGGCCCAGGGCTCGCTCGGGCGGGGGGCGGGACGGGGAACGTCTCCGTCGCGTCCCTCTCCGTTCCGGGCCTCCTCCCCGTTCCGGGCCTCTTCTCCGTTCCGGGCCTCTCTGCCTCGGGCCTCCCCGTCTCGGGCCTCCCCGTCCCGGGTGGGGCGGTGCAGCGGGACGACCTTGTCCGACGCTTCGCCGGTCATGCGGCGGCGCAGCTCACTCCAGGGGACGGTGGGGTGGCTGGTGAAGCCCATCGGGGATCGCCTTCGTTCTCGTGCTCTCGCTCCCCCCTCGGGTCGGTTCGGTGGCCGCTAGTCGTAGCCGGCCTCCAGGTACCACCCACCCCCCTCCACGGTCAGCAGCAGCGCCCGGCCGCCCACCACCACCTGGAACCGCGCCCGACGGCGGGCCAGCGACTGGTCCCACCAGTACTCGACCGCCGGCCACGGCCCGGTCCAGCCGTCCACCCGCTCCTCCCGCCCCCGCACCACGACCACGGCCGGCCGGCCCGACACCCCCGCCCGGCCGTCCACCGCCACCGGCCGCCCGTCCTCGTCCAGCACCCGCACCGGCACCGGCTCCCGCAGCACCACGGCCGGCCACACGTCCAGCAACCGCCCGGGCCACGGCGCACCGGCCGGCGCCGCCGCCTCGTACGGCTCGCCCCACGGCACCCTGACCGCCTGCTCCGCCGGACCACGCCCGCCCCCCGGCTCGATCCGCCGCAGCCCGGCATGCCCGAGCACCGCCTGCACCCGCGCCACCGCCCGCTCCACCCGGTCGTCCGCGACCGCCTGGCCCCACAGCGCCAACTGCCGCCCCTCGTCGGGCGACAGGCCGTCGGGGGCCAGGCGGAGGAGGACGAAGCCGGTGTCGGGGGCGGGGGCGGGGGGCCGGGTGGCCGCGTCGGCGGTGCCGTCGGGGCGGATGGGGTCGGCCGACCTGCGGGCGGGGCCGACGGACCCGCGGGTGGGGCCGACGGACCGGACTGGGCCGGTGTCGGGGCGTGTGCGGCCGGTGTCGGGGCGGGCGAGGCCGGCGTCGGGGCGGGCGAGGCCGGCGTCGGGGCCGCCCGGCCGAGGTCCGGAGCTGCCGCCGAAGCGAGCGCCGCCGGCGGCCGGAGCGTCAGCGGGACCGCCGGGCCTGGTTCCGGGGCCGGAGGTGCCATCAGGTCGGGCCCGAACGGCGGCGTGGCCGTCGGGTCCGGCCGCGCCGCTGTCCCGTCGGGGGTGGTCGGTGCCGGAGGTGCCATCGGGCCAGGTCCGGTCGGCGGCGTGGCCGGGTGCGGGGGTGAAGGCGCCAGCGCTCTGCCAGGCCTGGAGCTGCCAGCGGACCCGCTCGGCCAGTGCCGTCGCCGAAAGCCGGCCCTCGTGCCGCCACAGTCGCGACGCCGTCCGGCCGTCCGCACACTCCACCTCGACGGCCACCCGCTGGCAGGTCAGTCCCGCCGCGGCCAGTCGCCGGTGCAGTTGCTCGGCCAGCGTGCGGGCGACGAACACCAGTGGTTCGGCCAGTGTCTCCGGCGGGTCGAAGCGCTGCTCGACGGCCAGGTCGGGCCCCTCTCCGCGCGGCACCAGCGGGCGCGGGTGGAGGCCCCGGGCCAGCCGGTGCGCGGCCGTCCCGGTGGGGCCGAACCGGTCCGCGACGGCCTCCGGCGGCAGCGCGGCGAACGCCCCGACGGTGGGCAGCCCGAGCCGCCCCAGCAGCTCCGCCAGGTCCTCGTCGCCGAGCGCGCTCACCGGGTACGGCGCGAGGAACTCCGCCGTCCGGCCGGCCGGCACCAGCACCCCGGCCCTGGCCGCCAGCACGGCGGCGAACAGGCCGTCCGCCACGCCGACCTGGGCGTGGGGGGCGGTGGCCGTCGCGGGTTCCGCGTCCCGGCGCACGGGTTCTGCGTCCCGACGCACGGGCACCGCGTCCCCACCGGGGACGGCGTCCGGGACCGGCTCCTCGGCCAGCGCCGCCGCGACCGCCGTCCGGACCTTCGACGCCAGCGCCTCCTCGCCGCCGAAGTAGCGGCCCGGCCCCTTCACCGGGATGGCGCACAGGCCCGGACGGATCACCTCCACCCGGGGCGTGAACCCCGCCACCGCCGCGACCACCGGCTCGAACCGCCGTGTCTCCGCCTCCGGATCCCGGTCACGCAGCTCCAGCGCCGGGCAGAGCCGCTGCGCCAGCTTGAGCCGCTGCCCCTGCCGCACCCCGGCCGCCCGGGCTCCCGCCGAGCACGCGAGGATCCGCCCGCCCTCGGTCACCGCCACCGGGTCGTCGCCCGTGACGGCCACCACCGGCCAGTCCGGGCACCACACCACCAGCACGCGCGGCGTGCCTCCGCCCGCCATCTCACACCACCGCCACGCGCTCGGCGGCCTCGCCGACCTCGCCGATCTCGCCGATCTCGGCCGACTGCGCGACCTGCACGACCTGGGCAACCTTGGCAACCTTGGCAACCCGCGCGGCCTGAAGGGCAGCAACGGGCTCGGCGGGCTCGGCGGGACGGCGGCGCCCGCGCGGGTGCGCCTCCCCGAGCGGATGCACCGCCCCGGCGGCGCCGGACGCGCCAGGCAGGCGGCGCACACGTCCGAACGGCTCCGTCCCGACGACCGCTCCGGCCACCTCCCCCAGCGGGTGCACCCCATCGGAGGCGTCGGCCGCGCCGTTTTCGAACGCGTCCGTCTCCCCTGCGCCCCCCGCGGGCTCGCCGACCGGGCGGGCCGCGCCGTGCTCGTCCGGGAGCCAGAGGCGGGCGGTGCGGCCGGGGGCGGCCGAGCCGCGGCCCTCGGCCACCACCTCCACCTGCCGCCCGGCGAGCTGCCCGTACCCGTCCCCCAGTCCGAACCAGCGCCCGGAGCGCACGCCCAGCCGCAGGGCGGCCCCCGGCCACGGTCCGGCCACCAGCAGCACGCAGCCGCTGCGCCGCAGGACCGCCGCCAGCCGGGCGGCCAGGCGGGGCGGGACGGGGCCGTCCGGGCGGAGCATCACCAGTTCGACGGCGCCGGCCAGCACCGACACCACCTCGGCCCAGTGCGGCCCGGGGTCGTCCGCGACCAGCAGTCGCCGCAGGTCCAGCCCGTACCCCTCGGCGGCGGCGAGCCCCAGGTCGGGCAGGCCGACGGCCGCCGCCCAGCCGCCTCCGGTGTCCTTCGCCCCGGCGGCGAGCGCCAGGAGCAGCCCGGCGTCCCCGCCCGCGACGGACACGGCGGTGCCCCGGCGCAGCCCGCCTTCCGGCAGCAGCTCCCGCAGGGCGGGCACCACCGGCAGCAGTCCCCGTTCGGCGGCCGTGGCCTCCGTCGGCGCAGCCGTCGGCACCACCGGTCGGAGCGTGGGCCGCCCTCCGGTGGATTCGAAAACGGGTTCGATAACGAGCACACCCCCAGGATCGAACATTCGTTCGCAAAGATTCAAGTCCGAATGGGCCACCCCACCCGTCACGCTCCGTATTGCTGGGGACATGACAAGCAGCGCCGAAAGGCGAGGTGAGAGCCGTGCGCACGGCCTCCGCGCCCTGCAAGCCTCAGATCGGGAGCCCGACGATCCCCCACCCGCGCCGCTCGGCCTCGCCGACCACTTCCCCCCACCCGGACAGCAGCCCCGCGAAGTCGTCGAAGCCCTCGATCCTGCCGCCGGGGGAGGCCGCGAGGCGGTCGTACGGCTCCCGCACCCTCGGCAGGACCGGGACGATCTCCCGCCAGCGGCGGCTGAGCCGCGCCGTTTCAGCCGGGCCCCACGCGATCAGCGGCCCGGACCGCAGAACCGGGTCGTCGGGCGGGAAGACGCCGGCCTCCACCTGTTCGGTGTCGGTCTCGATCTCGGGACCCCACCAGATCAGCGCCCCGAGGAAGTCGTCCAGCAGCGCCCGCGGCTCGCGTCCCACGCCGCGCCGGGCGTGGTCCCAGCCGTCCGCGGCGCAGAAGTGCGACTTGTACGAGCCGCTGATGCCGTCGAACTCGAACCGTCCCAGCCACGACGGGCCCGGCTCGAACCACACCCAGCCGGCGTGGACGACGCGGTCGTCGTCGTCCGGGTACGCCGCGTCCTGGAGTGCGTCCGCCCGGTCGTCCGGCGCGATGCCCATGAGGTGGTCCCAGTCGACGACCAGGACCGTGATGTCAACACCCATGCGGCGAGGCTAGGGCACGCCGACGGGCCGCCAGACGAACACCTCGGTGGCCGGCTGACGGACCGAGAAGCGGCCCGCCGCGGAGGCGCGGGCCAGGAGCCGGCGCAGGTCGGCCTCGAACGCCGCCCGCCCGGGGCCGAACAGGTGCGGCGCCGAGAAGGACATCGAGAACACCCCGGCCACCACGTCGTCCACCGTCCGCTCCAGCACCAGCCCGCCGGGGACGACCACGCGCTCCGGGCCCGCGAAGCCCGCCCGGGCGAGGACGGCGGACTCGTTGCCGGGAGTGCCGGCGGCCAGGAGGCCCCGGCCCGCGCGCCGGACCGGGCCCAGGTAGCGGCGGACGAGCTCGCCGATCGCCGCGTCGGGGACGGGCGGGTGCGGGAGGCCTTCGGCGGGGCGGGGGTCGCGAAACTCCGCGCCAGGTTTCAGGTCCGGCTTCAGGTCCGAGACGTGCACGAGCGCTCCGCCGGGACGCAGCATGCCGCGGACGGTCGCCGCCACCAGGTCACGGTCCATCCAGTGGAAGGACTGGCCGAACGTCGCCACCGTGAACGTTCCCAGCCCGGCCGGAAGTTGCTCCGCCCGGATTCGCAACCAGGTGCTGCGGCCGGCCACTTCGGCCGCCTTCGCCGCCCGACGGGCCGCGGCGATCATCCCGGCGTCCGGATCCACCCCGACGACCTCCTCGAACCGGTGCGCCAGCAGCAGCGCCAACGTCCCCGGCCCGCAGCCCACGTCGAGCAGCCGCCCCCGGCCGTCCAGCCGCAGCACCCCGGCCAGCGCGTCCGCCAGGCCGGGCGCGTAGGGCAGCCTGCCGCGCTCGTAGTACGCGGCCGTGCCCGCGAACAGCGTCTCGTCCCACGTCCAGCCGTCGATCATGGCCGCCGCCTTCCAGGGTTCGCCCGCCTCGGATCCGCGGATGTGACGCTACGCCACATCCGTCCGGCGAAAACCGGTGGACAGCCCCGGGGCCGTCCACAGACTGGTCCCATGACCGCCACCGACCCCAAGGCCGATCTCCGCGTCTACCTCCAGGACGCCCGCGACGTCCTGCTCTGGAAGCTCGACGGCCTCTCCGAGTACGACCTCCGCCGCCCGCTCACCCCGACCGGCACCAACCTGCTCGGCCTCGTCAAGCACCTCACCGGCGCCGAGGCGCTCTACTTCGGCGACACCTTCGGCCGCCCCTTCCCCGAACCCACCCCGCTCTGGATCACCGGCGCCGCCGAACCGAACGCCGACCTCTGGGCCAGGGCCGACGAGACCACGGAGGACGTCGTCGGGCGCTACCGCCGGGCCTGCGCGCACGCGGACGAGACGATCGAGGCGCTGCCCCTCGACGCGGTCGGCCAGGTGCCGTTCGGCGCACGGTCGAAGCAGACGCTCCACCGGGTCCTGGTCCACATGGTCTCCGAGACCCACCGGCACGCCGGCCACGCCGACCTCGTCCGCGAACTCGTCGACGGCGCCACCGGCCAGCGCCCCGACGGCGCCAACACGGCTCCGGGCGACGCCCCTTGGTGGGCCGCCCACCACGCCCGCGTGGAGCGCGCCGCGCGGGACGCCGGGCTCAGCTGACCTCGGCGTCCGCAGCGAGCCGGAGACCGCCGGCGGCGTGGCGCCGGGCCGTGGTCACCCGCAGCAGCCGGCTGCCGAGCAGGCTGTACATGGCCAGATGGCTCTCGTCGATGCCGTCGTCGGCGCCAGTGCCGGTGCCAGTGCCGGTGCTGGTGTCGGCGCTCGTGCCGGTGTCGGCGTCGTCGGTCATGTGGCGCTCCATCAGTGGGCATGGGTGCGGGTGTGCTTCCGCAGGTCCTCACCCTGATCGGGTACGAGACGGCCCGCAACGGGATTTGATGGGCCATGGCCTACGTCCGCCGAGCACCGGCTACACGTACCGGCGCGCCGTCGCGACGAAGGCGTCGATCGACTCCCGGCTGCCGTCCCGCCGGGCGGTGACGTCCTGCCGGTCCACCGCCGCCCGGTCGATCCTGCCGATCCGCTCGAAGGCCTCCCCGGCAACGGCCAGAAGCTCGGGCTCGTCAACGAGCAACTGGAGCTGGAACAGGGCCCGCTGCGCCCCGGAGCGCGTCTCGAACGACCGCTTGCGCAACTCGACCTCGTCCTCGGCGTCACGCCCCTCGTGCACGCAGAACCAGTGGTGCAGTGCGGCCTGCCGGTACTCCACGAGCAGTCCGGCGTACGAGCCGAAGGCCTCCAGCCGCTCCTGCCGACCGCGCTCCAGGCGGGCGTTGTACTCCGTGCGGAGTGCGGCGCGCCGCTGGAAGACGTGCGTCACCGTCGACCCAGGAGCGTGCCGAGGACCGCGATGATGCTCGTGACCATGGCATTCATGCCGCACATGCAACCAGACGCCCCAGGGGCACCGACCACGGAGGTGGACGGGGTTCACGGCACCTCGCTTGCGGGCAAGCCACCCTCCAGCCGTATCCCCAACCTCACGGGACAGAACACCTAGGCTTCCCGGCATGACGATGCAGGGCGTGGAACTGGCCGCCCGCTGCGACGGGTGCGGGGGCACGGCTACGCGGTGGGTGCGACAGTTCGTCCAGGAGCGGGGGCCTAGGCAGGGGCGAGGCCCGGACTGGGAGCTGTGGTGGGACTCCGAAGGGTCCTGCCGGGACTGCGGCGCCGCCTGGTGCGAGCACGCGGGGCCGGAGCCGGCGCCGGAGGCCGTCCGGGAGGCGCTGCTGACCGCGCACGGGCCGTTCCGGCTGCGGCCGGTCGGGGCTTCGGTCGATGCGGTGGCGGCACTGCGGGTGTTCCGGACCTTTCGGGCTTCCCCGGCGCTCCCGGAGGGCGACGGGGCCGTCCCGCTCGGTCGGGCGCGTGAACTGCTCGGCGAGTTCCGTGATTTCGGCCTGGTCGGGACGGAGGCCGAGATGACCGTCCTGGGTCTGCTGCTGCGGGATCACGGCGTTCCGGCCGAGGTGTCGACCGGCCCGGGGCGGGCGTACCGGTACGTAGGACCGCCGGAGTTGTGGGGTGGCGGCGGACCGGGTGGGCAACTGGTGCGGACGGAGCCCGAGTTTGCCGACTGGCTGGGCGAACGGACCGCCGCGGAGCTCGCGGAACCGTTCACCTTCGTCGTCGACCTCGCCGGCTTCCTGCGCCTCGCCCCGCGCCGCAGTGAGCACGTGGTCTGCGCGGGCGGCGAGTTGGTGCTGAGCGCCGGGGAGGTCCGTTTCGAGCGGGGTGACGACGCGGGCTTCGACGGCTGGACGGCCGAGGAGGTCAGCAACCAGTCCACCGGATACTGTCCGGACGTCGTGTCCTGGCCTGCCGTCGCCGCGGCGCTGGAGCGGATCGGCGTGCGCCGCCCGGGCGGCTTCACGCACGGGATCGTGTTCCGGCGCTGCCCGGGCTGCCGGGGCGTCAACATCGTCCGCGAGGGCTCCTTCGTGTGCGTGTTCTGCGACGGCGACCTGCCGGTCCGGTGGAACGTGGACGACGGATCACGGGTGTAGTGCGGGCCCGGTGCGGGGGTGTCGGCGACGGCCGTTAGGGTCGGGGTGGTCAGCCGGGGTGGTCGGGGGTCGTACGGGGAGGGTGGTGGGCTCGTGGGGTACGGGCTGGTGATGGCCGGGGAGCTTCCGGCCGGGGTGGTGCACACGGGGAGCCGGGAGTTCCTGGAGCGGGAGGGCCTGCCGCGGACGGGGGCGTTCCTGGACTTCGGGCGCTTCGGGGACGGACCGCTGGAGTCGGTGGAGCTGTCGTCGTCTGCGGAACCGTCCGCCTTGGCGGAGGCCGCCGGGGCTCCGGCCGCTGGAGCCCAGGCGGCCGGGCCGCTGTTCGTGCTGGGCGAGACGGAGTACTGCGCACCGTTCGCGCGCGCCGGGAACACGGTGCTGCTGGACGGTGTCACCGGCGAGGTGTTCCTCGCGAAGCCGTCGGGCGAGCACCTGGACCGCGACCTCCTGGCCTCCGACCTGCCCGCGCTGGCCGCGATGGTGCGGGAGGTCGAGTCGGTGGCGGAGACCGCCCGCCGGCCCGACGCGCTGGACGGGCGGCGCGGTCCGGCCGTCGTGGCCGAGGTGATGGCGGCGGCGGACCGCCGACTGCGGGAGCTCGACCCCGGGCTGTTCGGCCGCTCGGACGTCCCGCCCGCGCACTGGGGCACGACGCTGCTGGTGCGGGCCCTGGGCTGGGGCGCGCTGCCCGGCGGCCCGGACGGGCCCGCGTACGAGATCGGCGCGGACCTGGTCGCGGAGATCGCGACGCTGACGGACGAGGGCTTGGTGCACCGCTACCGTCCCGAGGAACTGCCGCCCGGCCTCGTGCACGAGCCGACGCGCCGGCTGCTGACCGGGATCGGCCTGCCGCTGGGCGGGGCGATGTTCGGGGTGTCCGAGGAACCGCTGGTCACCATGGGCGAGGCGTACCCGGAGTACTTCGACGGCGAGGAGGAGCGCCCCTACCAGCGCGACTTCGTCGCCCTCGGGCACTGGCCGACGGACCTCGTGATCGCGCTGGACGGCGCGACCGGCCTGCTGGAGCTGCCCGACTGGTACGACGACGGCGAACCCGAGGCCTACCTCAACCGCGACCTCTCCGCCCTGCTCTACTCGCTGTGGACGTACGAGCGCATGCGCGCCGAGTGGGAGCGCTGGGACTACGGCCTGGGCCGCGACACCTGGGCGGTGTTCGACCCGCAGTCGCTGCTGAGCACCGCCGTCGACGGCGTGGTCGAGGCCCTCGACCCGGAGGCGTTCGCGCCCGGGCGGTCGTGGCGGCTGCTCGCCGAGGACGCGCACATGGGCGGCCTGCTGGGGTGAACCCGGGCCTTGGGCGGCGGCTGGGGTGAACCCGGGCCTTGGGGGCCGCCGTCACGGGGTTCGCGGCCGCCCTGCGGGAGCGGCCCCGCGGCGGTGCGAACACGAAGGGTGGCCGCCCCGCCGCACGTCCTGCTCCGCGCCCTGCCACACGCTGCGCCGCACAATCCGAGGCACACCCTGCGGCGAACCGGTCGTGCCTGCTCGCAGGCCGGTACGCTGCCTCGGTGACGAACATCCGTACGGCGACCGCGCGAAGACGGGCGGTCCTGCTCGGCGTCGGCGCGGCACTGTCGCTCGTCGGCGCGGGCGTCGTGTACGGGGTGCTGTACGCACGGTCACTGGACTTCGCGGAGCGCTGCGAGCGGGGCCTGGTGACCGGCAGCGGACAGCTGCTGGAGACGGGCGCCTCGTGGCTCCCGCCCGACGCGTGGTGCCGGTTCGAGGACGGGAGTGTGTCCACCACGCCGTTCTGGGCACTGCTGCTCTTCTACGCACTGCTGACGACGGCAGTGTGGGCCCTGACCGCCCTGGCGCGGGTCCGCCGTCCGCACCCGCTGCCCGGGGCTGAGTGGCAGGTGGGACACGGGCGGGGCTGGTAGACGCCGACGGAGCTGGTAGGCGCGGACGAATTCCTCCTTCAGACGTTTTGGAGAACGTTTTTGACGTCTCGCCAGGTGCGCCGGTGGTGCGGCTCGGCAGGCGGTCCCCACACTCGTGCGGACGGCGGACCGCTCGAAGCGGCGCCCTGAAACGACGCCCTGAAACGACACCGCCGCCACGAAGCAGCGTCGCCGACTTGAAGTTGCCGCAACGGCAGCTCCTACCGTCGTGACCAGGGCCGGAGCAACCGGCCCGGGAACGGCGAACGTGCGGGAACACAACCTGGAGGAGGCGGCCATGGCCTGGCCGATCGCGGAGGTCGCCCGGATGTCGGGCGTCACCGCCCGGACCCTGCGGCACTACGACGAGATCGGGCTGCTGCCCCCGGCGTGGATCGGCTCCAACGGTCACCGCTACTACGAGGAGCGGCAGTTGCTGCATCTGCAGCAGATCCTCGTGCTGCGGGCACTGGGCGTCGGGCTGACCGAGATCGCCCGGATCCTCGGCGAGCAGGTGGACGAACTGGAGGCCCTGCGCGGCCACCACCACCGGTTGGTCGCCGAGCGGGACCGGCTGGACGGCCTGGCCACCACCGTCTCCCGCACGATCGCCGAACTGGAACGATCCAGGAAGGACGGCACACCCATGACCAGCATCAACCGCCCGGAGAACCTGTTCGAGGGCATCCAGCCCACGGACGTCGCGGAGAGCCTCCGCGACTTCCCCGAGCACGCGGAGGCCGCCTTGCGGGCGACCGCCACGATGTCCCCGGCCGAGGTCGAGGCCGGCCAGCGCGAACGGACCGCGCAGATGATCCGGCTCGCCGAGTTCATGACGGACGGCCTCCCGGCCGACGCCGAACCCGTGCAGACCAAGATCGACACGGAGTACCGGGCCCTCATCGCGCTCCGACCGGTCCCCGTCGAGGAGTACCTCGCGATCGCCCGGTCCTGCGTGGAGCACGAGCAGTGGCACGCCGTCTACGAGGCCGTCGCCCCGGCCCTGGCCGCCTACCAGCGGGCCGCCATGGAGGCCTACGCGGCGGCGCGGCTCTCCTGAGCCGGTCCTGCGGGTAACAGCCGGTCGGGGCAGCCGGTGGAAGGCCACGGCTGATCAGGACGGTCAAGGAGGTCAGGACGGTCGATGATGGCCGGTCAGGGCCGTCAGGGCGGTCGGCGCGGTGGGGCGGTCTGGGGCCGGTCTGGGGCGGTCGGTGGCAGGCCACGGCCGCGGGACGCTGCTCGGGCCGGGCCGCCGCTCCGGCCGCCCCGAGCAGCGACCTCCCGGCCCGGCGGCGGCCTCACTCGGTGCGCAGCGCCGTGACCGTCCGGGTGCGGGCCGCCCAGGTCGCGGGCAGGAGGGCGCCGATCAGCGCCAGCACCAGGCCGCCGAGTATCAGCGGCCCCACCACCGAGGGGGCGAACACGGCCAGGTCCGCCTCGGGCACCCCGACCCCGGCGGCGCTCGCCGTGGCCGGCATCACCCAGTGGTGCACCAGGATCCCGATCGGCACTCCGACCAGCCCGGCCACCAGCCCGCTCCCGCAGACGGAGGTGAGCACCATGCCGACCGTCTGCCGGGGCGACATCCCGAGCGCCTTGAACACCCCGAGGTCGTGCACCCGTTCGCGGGTGTCCAGCAGCACCGTGTTGAGAACGCCGAGGCCGGCCACCGCGATCAGCAGCAGGGTCAGTGTCCCGGCCAGGGTGTTCATCGCGAGGACGACGAGGTTGAGGTGCGTCCCACCGGGCTCGGCGCCGAGGCCCAGTGGCCGGACGGCGGCGTCGAGCCCGTCCGCGTACGCCTTGGCATCGGTGCCGGCGGTGAGGTCGATGTGGTAGGCGATCGCTTCGGCGTGGACGGGCGAGCCCAGCGCGGTCGGCGCGGCCCGGTCGACGAAGACCAGGTCGTTGGTGGCCAGCACCTCACCGGTGATCCGAACCGGGGTGGAGCGCCCCTGGTCGGTGAGGGTGATGGTGTCGCCCACCTTCGCCTGGTTGGCCCGGAGGTAGCCGGAGCCGACCACCGCCTCGCCGGGGCCGTTGAACCAGCGGCCCGAGACCATCTGGTAGCCGCTCCAGGAGGCGTCGCCGGAGAAGGCCACCACTTCGGAGCGGGCGGTGTTCCCGGCCACCGCGACCGAGGTCGGAACGGTGCTGTACCAGGCCCGGGTGCCGGGGCGGGTGTCGATCGCCCCGGCCACGGCCGCCTCGTCCACGTGGTCGGGGACCTTCACGGAGCCGTCGATCGGGGCCTCCACCACGACCTTGCCCGCGTGCTCGGCCGTCAGGCCCTCCTGGAAGCCGGTGAGCGAGAGCGTGAGGCCGACGCAGAGCGTGACCCCTGCGGTGCCGAGCACCACGGCGGCGGCGGTGGTCGCCGAGCGGCCAGGTCGGTTGAACGGACTCGCCAGCCCGAGGCTCAGGGCACGCGGCAGCGACAGTCGGCCGATCAGCCGCTGGACCGCGGCCACCGGGCCCGAGCCCGCCGCACCGCCGCCGCGGGCCGTGGCCCGCTTGGCGCCCGGCGCCGTGCGGCCGACCGCGAGCGCCTCGACCGTGCGCAGCCGGCCGGCGCGCAGGGCGGGCACCAGTGCGGTGGCCACCACGGCGGCCAGGGCGACGGCCGGCACCGCGAGGTCCACCCAGAGCGGTATGCCGAGCAGGCCGCCGTGCAGGGCCTTGTGGGCCAGCCCGAGGACGGGGACGGAGAGCACGTTCCCGCCGAGCACGCCGAGCGCGGTGCCGATCCCGGCGGGGATCAGCGCCTGGCCGACGTAGGCGCGAGCCACTTGGGCCGGGGTGAAGCCGAGCGACTTGAGGATGCCGATCCGCCGGGTCGCCGCGCTGACGGCGCCGCTGACCACCACCCCGATGATCAGCACCGACATGGCCAGGCCGAGCACCCCGAAGGCCGTCACGAACGGGACGAAGGTCGCCGCCGTCCGGTTGGCCTCCGCCTGCGCCGGTCGGTAGGAGGTGGCCGTGGTGAGCGCGCCGGGCGGCGCCGCGGCGACGAGCGCGGCGTGATCCGCATCGACCTCGGCGTCGGTGGCGGCGTGGGCGAAGCGGTAGAGGTACTGCTGGGCGGGCACCATACCGGGCGCGGTCAGCGCGGGGACCTGCCCGGGGGCGACCCAGCCGTCCGCGCTCCAGGAGACGGAGGAGGCGATGCCGACGACCTTGAGGGTCGGCCTGCCTGGCAGGTCGGGGAAGGCCATGCTGTCGCCGACGGCCAACGGCGAGTGGCCGTCCAGGAACACCACCTCACCGGGGCCCGCGACCCACCGGCCCATCAGCATGTGCAGGTCGTCCATCGGACCGCCCTGCTCCCGGCCGACCAGCGTCAGTGGCGGGAGCGGGCTCCCGGGCGGCGGGATCCGGGTGTCCGGCCCGGACCGCGCCTGCACCGTGACCGCCGGGTAGGGGCCGGCCGAGGCCGTCACACCGGGGACGTGCTCGGTCGCCGCGAGCTGCGCGGGAGTCGCCTTGGCCGGGTCGTACAGCACGTTCAGGTGTGCGCCGCGCTGGTCGGCGAAGGAGCGCTGGTAGGGCCCCTGCGCGGCGACCAGCAGCCCCATCGCGAGGATGCACGCCGTCACGGACATCATCGTGGTGAGGACCATGACGAGCGTCTGCACCCGCTTGCGCCCGACCCCGGCCCGAACCACCTTGCTCAGCGCGCTCATGCGCCCACCTCCCTTCCGTCGGCAGGGGCGATCGCCCACCCGCGCCGTCCCGTTCTCCGCTCTCCTCCGGCCCCCGGTCGGGGGTGACCCCACCGCCGGCTCACCGCACACCTCCGGTGACGGGCGCCGCGGTGTCCCGGACGAGTCGGCCGTCGAGCAGTTCGATCGTCCGGCTCGCGCAGGCGTCGGCGAGCGCGGTGTCGTGGGTGACCAACAGGATCGTCTGGCCCTCCGCGTTGAGTTCGGTGAGCAGGCTCCGGACGTCGGCGGCCGAGGCCGAGTCGAGCGCCCCCGTCGGCTCGTCGGCCAGCAGGAGCGGCGGACGGTTCATCAACGCCCGGGCCACCGCGACGCGCTGGCGCTCGCCGCCGGAGAGCCGGCCGGGGAAGGCGGTGGCGTGCCGGGCCACCCCGAGCCGCTCCAGCAGCTCACCGGCCCGGGCCCGGGCCTTCTCCCGCCGCATCCCGGCCAGTTGGGCCGGGAGCAGCACGTTGTCCTCGACGTTCAGGTCGTCCAGGAGGTTGAAGAACTGGAAGACCATGCCGATCCGCGTCCGTCGGTACTCGGCCAGCGCGGCCTCGCCGAGCTCGTGCACAGCGACGCCGTCCACCACCACGCCGCCCTCGCTGGGCCGGTCGAGCCCGGCGATCAGGTTGAGCAGCGTCGACTTGCCGCTGCCGGAGCGGCCGAGCACGGCCAGCGCCTCGCCGGCCCCCACCTCGAGGTCGAGCCCGGCCAGCGCGGCACGGGCGGCGTCGGATCGGTCGTACGTCTTGCCGACGCCGCGGATCTGGATGATCGGCGTACTCACGGGCCCTCCACTGCTCGGGGTCCGGCACCGGAAGGCCGGTGCCGACTGACGGAACACGACGCTACGAACCGGGGCCCGGGTCCGGACAGCTGTCTAGGCGGCATCTCTGAGGTGTATTCAGATACACCTGGTTTTCGGGGTTCAGACCTAGAGCGCCGCAGGTGGACGGCGCTGCAGACTGGCTGCCGACCGATCGACCGGGGGGCTTGCGGGCCGCCGTACGGAGAGGAGGCGCGGGATGAGGACCGATGCCGGGACGAACACGAACGTGGTGACGCGGGCCACCGCGCGGGCAGAGGGCACCGTCGTGGCCGGCGTACGAGCGCTTTACGCGGTCACGCTGGGCGTGACCGGGCTGGTCTCGCTGGCGGCCGGGCCGGTCCTGCTGGCCGCCGCGCTGCTCGGCCCCGACGACTCGGGCGGGCGCTCGCCGGGCGGGCCGCTGATCCTGCTCGTGCCGCTCGGGCCGGTGGCCCTCTGGGCCCTCTGCTGGGCCACCGGGGGCGGGGGCCGGGCGGTCGGGGCCGCCCTGGCCGCACCGGGCGCGCTCGCGGTGATGGCCACCCACCTGTACGGCGGCGCGGCGCCCGGCGGCCGCTCCGGCTCGCTCTGGCTGGCCCCGGCGATGCTCGTGTTCGGAGTGCTCGGCGCGCGCTGGGTCGCGGCGGAGACCAGGCGCGTCGTCGGGAAGTGGAGCGGCCGCCCGGTCCCGGTGCCGTACCGCCGCGCCGCCGGCACCGATCCGTGGCAGCGGCTGCTGTCCGGCGGCTGGCTGACCGACCCGGCGACCTGGCGGGACCTCGCCTGGACGGCCCTCAGCGGGCTCGCCTACCTGTTCACCGCCGCGTTCGTCGTCCTCGCCCCGGTCTCGCTGGAGGTCCTGGGGCGCAACGGCCCCCTGGTCCACCTGGGAGTCGTCTACATGATGGGGCTCTGGGTCGCTCCGGTGGCCGCCCTCTGGGCCGCCCCTCCGGTCCTGCGGCTGCACGAGCGGGCCGCGCGCCTCCTGCTCGGGCCCTCCCGGCGGGCCGAACTGGCCCGCCAGGTCAGCCATCTGACCCGGACGAGGGCGGACACCATCGACGCCGGCGCCGCCGAGCTGCGCCGCATCGAGCGGGACCTGCACGACGGGGCCCAGGCCCGGCTGGTGGCGCTCGGCATGCTGCTGACCGTCGCCGACCAGCTGGTGGAGGACCCGGTGGCGCTGCGCCCCCTGCTGGCCGAGGCCCGGCTCTCCTCGGTCAAGGCGCTCGGCGAGCTGCGGGACCTGGTCCGCGGCATCCACCCGCCGGTGCTCGCGGACCGTGGCCTGGCCGACGCCGTCCAGGCCACGGCACTGGACCTCCCCCTGCCGGTCACCTTCGCCGGCACACTGACCGGCCGCCCCCCGGCGCCGGTCGAGTCCGCCGCCTACTTCGCGGTCAGCGAGCTGCTGGCCAACGTGGTGAAACACGCGGGCGCCTCACACGTGTGGATCGAGATAGGGCACAGTGACGGGTTGCTGCGGATATCGGTGACCGACGACGGGCGCGGCGGCGCCGACCCGTCCCGGGGCACCGGCCTCAGCGGTACCGAACGCCGCCTGGCCGCGTTCGACGGGGTGCTCGCGATCAGCAGCCCGCCGGGCGGTCCGACCATCGTGAACCTGGAGATCCCGTGCGCGTTGTCATCGCCGAAGACCTCTTCCTCCTCCGGGACGGGCTGACCCGATTGTTGGAAGCCAACGGCATGAAGGTCACGGCGGCCGTGGAGACGGGTGAGGACCTGCTCGCCGCGGTGGCCGCCGACCGGCCGGACATCGCCGTGGTCGACGTACGGCTCCCGCCCGGCTTCACCGACGAGGGGCTGCGCGCTGCCCTGGCGGCCCGTCAGGCCCACCCGGGGCTGCCCGTGCTGGTGCTCTCCCAGTTCGTCGAGCAGCTATACGCCCGCGAGCTGCTGGCGGGCGGCAGCACCGGGGGCATCGGCTACCTGCTCAAGGACCGGGTGATGGACGGCGCCCAGTTCATCGACGCGGTACGGCGGGTCGCCCAGGGCGGCACCGCGATGGATCCGGAGGTGATCACCCGACTGCTCACCCACAACTCCTCGGCCGGCCCGGTCGCGACCCTCAGCCCGCGCGAGCGGCAGGTGCTCGCGCTGATGGCCGAGGGCCGCTCCAACGCCGCGATCGCCCAGCAACTGGTGATCACCGAGCGCGCGGTCGCCAAGCACACGGCGTCGATCTTCGTCCGGCTCGACCTCCAGCCCTCGGACGACGACAACCGGCGGGTGCTGGCCGTCCTCGCCTTCCTCAACAACGGGGAGAAGAACTGAACGACCGAGAAACGAACCACCGAGAACCCGACTGCTGGCGACCCGACTGCTGGCGACCCGACTGCCGCCGATCCGACCGCCGGCGAGCCGACGACCAGATGTCCCACGACCGAGCACCGGGCGCCTGAGGACCGCCCGGCCGAGAGAACGGCTCCTTGACAAGAGCACAGAGAAGTAGAGAAGTGGGGACGAGCCCTCCGCCGCAGGGGGCTCGCCCGACACAGAACGGGTCATTTAGGCTGGTGACGTGCTCATCCTTGTTCGTCGTCGCCACGTGGACCTGCTCCGCGTGACGAGCATGTCCTGTCGACGCTCCGGCTGAACCTCGCGCCACCACCCTCAGGGCGGCCCCAACCGGGCCGCCACCACCACCCGGCACCCGGAGCACGCGCCGCACCAGGCCACCGCTCCGCCCTCCCCCGGTCGACCACCGGGACCGGCCGGGACGAGACCCAGCGGATGTCACCCATGACGCAGCAGCACACCCTGTCCCACCTCCAGTCACTCCCGGTGATCGACCTCTCGCTCGCCGACGGCGGTCCCGAGGACCGCCGCCGCCTGCACGACGAGCTCCGCGCCGCCGCCACCGGCGTCGGCTTCTTCCAGCTCGTCGGCCACGGCATAACCCCGGCCGAGACGGCCGCTCTCACCGAAGCGATGCGGGCCTTCTTCGCCCTCCCCGAGGCCGACCGGCTCGCCGTGAGCAACCTGAACTCCCCCCACTACCGCGGCTACACCCGCACCGGCGACGAGCGCACCGGCGGCAGCCAGGACTGGCGCGACCAGCTGGACATCGGTGCCGAGCTGCCCCCGCACGTCCCCGGCCGGGGCGAGCCGCCGTACTGGTGGCTGGAGGGTCCGAACCAGTGGCCCACGGCGCTCCCCGAGCTGCGCACCGCGGCCCTCGGGTGGATCGACCGCCTGGGCTCCGTCGCCCGCCACCTGCTGCACGAACTCCTCACCGCGATCGGGGCCCGCCCCGACTTCTACGACGCCGCCTTCGCCGGCCACCCCCACCTGCGGCTCAAGCTCGTCCGCTACCCCGGCACCGCCCCGGACGGCGCCGGCCAGGGCGTCGGCGCGCACAAGGACTACGGCTTCATCACGCTGCTCCTCCAGGACACCGTCGGCGGGCTCCAGGTCGAGCGCCCGGACGGCACCTTCCTCGACATCCCGCCGCTGGAGGGCGCCTTCGTCGTCAACCTCGGCGAGCTGCTGGAGGTCGCCACCGACGGCTACCTCAAGGCCACCAGCCACCGCGTGGTCAGCCCGCCCGGAGCGCACGAGCGCTACTCGGTGCCGTTCTTCTACAACCCCCGCCTCGACGCCCACATCGAGCCGCTCGACTTCCCGCTCGCGCACCACGCCCCCGGCGCGACCGAGGACCCGGACAACCCGCTGTTCGCCGAATTCGGGCAAAACGAGTGGAAGGGGTACACAAGGGCCCATCCTGAGGTCACCCGCCGCCACCACCCCGGCCTGGCGGAGACCGCCTCCCGCTGAACCGGCCGTCGCCCCGCCCCGCCGGTCGCGTGCCCCAGAGCGGCAACGTCCCAAAACAGCAGGGCCCCGGAGCGGCAGTGTCCCGGATCGACAGTGATCCGGGTCGACAGCGCTCAAGGACGCGGTGGACCGGCGGGGCGGGCACTGTCACACTGCTGCTGTTACAGCATGAGTGTGCCAGCGCAGCGGGAGGCGGCGGATGGGGGAGCACGGGGCCGTGGCGGGTGAGGTCCGGCTGACGGTGGACGAGCTGGCGGCGCGGGCCGGGGTCACGGTGCGGACCGTCCGGTTCTACGGGACGAAGGGGCTGCTGCCGCCGCCCGAGTTGGGGCCGCGCCGCGTCGGGCTGTACGGCGTCACGCACCTGGACCGGCTGGGGCTGATCGAGGAGTTGCAGCGACAGGGGCTGACGCTGGCCGCGATCGAGCGCTACCTCGCCCGTCTGCCGGAGGACAGCACGCCGCTGGACCTCGCCATCCACCGCGCGCTGGTGGCCTCCTGGACCCCGGAGGCTGCCGAGGAGGTCGGACGGGAGCAACTGGAACGCCGGGCCGGGCGCGAGCTGTCCGAGGAGCAGGTGGACCGGCTCCTCGCGATGGGGGCGCTGGAACGGACGGCCGACCCGGAGGTGTTCCGGGTGGATCCGGGGCTGCTCCCGCTGGGGGTGCGCATCCTGGACGTGCCGATCCCGCTGGAGACGCTGCTGGCCGCCCGGGCCGTGGTGCTGGAGCACAGCCGGGCCACGGCCCGGGAGTTGCACCGGCTCTTCCGGGAGACGGTGTGGAAGCCCTATCGGGAGAGCGAACCCGCACCGGACGATCTGGTGCGGATGAAGGCGCTGACCGACCACATCCAGCCGATGGTGGCGCAGGCGCTCGTGACGGCGTTCCAGCGGTCGCTGCGCGAGGAGTTGGGTGAGGCCGTGCGTGACACGGCCCCACCCGCCCAGGACTGACGGATCCGTCGGCGCACCCGGGGGGCGCACCTCGGGAAGCGCCCGCGAGGCGGAGGACCTCCGCCTCAGGCAGCGCACCTCAGGCGGAGACCCCCGGCAGAGTCCTCAGCCGGAGACCCCTGGCAGAGTCCCCGGTCGGAGTCCTCAGTCGGAGAACGTCCGCCCCTCCGCCGCCATCCGCTCCAGCAGCGCGGGCGGCGCGAACCGCTCGCCGTAGGCAGCGGCGAGCTCGCGGGCCCGGGCCGCGAAGCCGGCCGGGCCGCCCTCGTAGCCGTTGATGTACTGGAACACACCGCCGGTCCAGGCCGGGAAGCCGATGCCGAGGATGGAGCCGACATTCGCGTCGGCGACGGAGGTCAGGACGCCCTCCTCCAGGCAGCGCACCGAGTCGAGCGCCTCGCTGAACAGCATGCGCTCCTTGAGGTCCTCGAAGGGCACCTCGGCGTCGGCGCGGGTGAAGTGCTCGCGCAGCCCCGGCCAGAGCCGCCCGCGCCGGCCGTCCTCGCCGTACTCGTAGAAGCCGGCGCCGCCGCTGCGGCCGGGGCGGCCGAACTCGTCGACCATACGGTCGACGACCGCGTCGGCCGGGTGCGGCGTCCAGGTGCCGCCGACCGCCTCGGTGGCGCGGCGGTACTCGTCGCGGATCTTGCGGGGCAGGGTGAGGGTGAGCTCGTCCACCAGCGAGAGCACCTTGGCGGGGTAGCCGGCCTGGGCCGCGGCCTGCTCGATGCTGGCGGGCTCGATGCCCTCCCCGACCATGGCGACGCCCTCGTTGAGGAACTGGCCGATCACCCGGGAGGTGAAGAAGCCGCGCGAGTCGTTGACGACGATCGGGGTCTTGTCGATCTGCCGGACGAGGTCGAAGGCGCGGGCGAGGGCCTCGTCGCCGGTCTGCGGACCGCGGATGATCTCTACCAGCCGCATCTTGTCGACCGGCGAGAAGAAGTGCAGGCCGATGAAGTCGCCCACGCGCTGCACGCCTTCGGCGAGCACGCCGATGGGCAGGGTGGAGGTGTTGGAGCAGAGCAGCGCGTCGGGGGCGACGACGCCCTCGATCTCCTGGAACACCTTGTGCTTGAGCTCGGTGTTCTCGAAGACGGCCTCGATCACCGCGTCGCAGCCGGCCAGGTCGGCCGGGTCGCCGGTGGGGGTGATCCGGGCGAGCAGCTCGTCGCGCTTGGCCTCGGTGGAGCGGCCCCGGGCGACGGCCTTGTCCAGCAGGCCCGCGCTGTAGGCCTTGCCGCGCTCGGCGGCCTCGACGCTGACGTCCTTGAGCACGACCTCGATGCCGGCCTTGGCGCACGCGTAGGCGATGCCCGCGCCCATCATGCCCGCACCGAGCACGGCGACCTTGCGGACCGTCCGCTTCTCGACGTCCTTCGGGCGGCCGGCGCCCGAGTTGACGGCCTGCATGTCGAAGAACAGGGCCTGGATCATGTTCTTGCTGGTCTGTCCGCAGGCCAGCTCGGTGAAGTAGCGGGCCTCGATCACCATGGCCGTGTCGATGTCCACCTGGGAGCTCTCGACGGCGGCGGCGAGGATGTTGCGCGGGGCCGGGTAGGGCGCGCCGGCCAGCTGCTTGCGCAGGTTGGCCGGGAAGGCGGGCAGGTTGGCGGCGAGCGCCGGGGTCGACGGGGTGCCGCCGGGGATCTTGTAGCCCTTGACGTCCCAGGGCTGGACGGCGGTCGGGTTGGCCGCGATCCAGGCCCGCGCCTTCGCCGTCAGCTCCTCCGGGGTGGCGGCGAGTTCGTGGACGATGCCCTGCTCCAGCGCCTGCGCCGGGCGGTACTGGCGGCCCTGGAGCAGCACCTTGAGCAGGGCGTCGGCGATGCCGAACAGCCGCACCGTGCGGACCACCCCGCCGCCGCCCGGCAGCAGGCCGAGGGTCACCTCGGGCAGGCCGATCCGGCTGGCGGGGGTGTCCAGGGCGATCCGGTGGTGGCAGGCGAGCGCGATCTCCAGCCCGCCGCCGAGGGCGCTGCCGTTGACGGCCGCGACGACCGGCTTGCCGAGGGTCTCCAGGGTGCGCAGCGCGCGCTTGAGCCGCATCGACTTCTCGAAGACGGCGGCGGCGTCCTCGGGGCGGGCGGCGGAGAGCATCCGGAGGTCTCCCCCGGCGAAGAAGGTCTTCTTGCCCGAGGTGACGACGACGCCGCGCAGCTCGTCCGAGGCGGCGAGGCCGGCCAGCCGCTCGACGACGGTGTCGAAGTCGGCGGTGAAGGCGTCGTTCATGGTGTTGACGGACTGGGTGGGGTCGTCGAGGACGAGGGTGACCACGCCGTCCTGGTCCTGCTCCCAGCGGATGGTGGTGGTGTCGCTCATGAGGTCAGGGTCTCCGGGGATCCGAGGAACGGGGAGGTCAGATGCGCTCGACGACGGTGGCGATGCCCATGCCGCCGCCCACGCACAGGGTGACGAGGCCGTAGCGCAGGTCGCGCCGCTCCAGTTCGTCGATCACGGTGCCGATCAGCATCGCGCCGGTGGCGCCGAGCGGGTGGCCGAGCGCGATCGCGCCACCGTTGACGTTCACCTGGTCGTGGCGGAAGCCGAGTTCGCGGATGAAGCGCAGTGCGACGGCGGCGAAGGCCTCGTTGATCTCGACGAGGTCGATGTCGGCGGCGGTGAGCCCGGCCTTGGCGAGGGCCTTGCGGGTGGCCGGGGCGGGGCCGGTGAGCATGATGGTCGGCTCGGAGCCGGAGACGGCGGCGGAGACGATCCGGGCGCGGGGGCGCAGCCCGTACCGCTCGCCGACCTCGCGGTTGCCGATGGCGACCAGCGCGGCGCCGTCCACGATGCCGGAGGAGTTGCCGGCGTGGTGGACGTGGTCGATGGCCTCGACCCAGTGGTACTTCTGCAGCGCGACGGCGTCGAAGCCGCCGGCGTCGCCGATCTGGGCGAAGGAGGGCTTGAGGCCGGCCAGGGTCTCGACCGTGGTGCCGGGGCGGATGAACTCGTCGCGGTCCAGGACCACCAGGCCGTTGCGGTCGCGCACCGGGACGACCGAGCGGTCGAAGAGGCCGTCCGCCTGGGCCTTGGCGGCGCGGGCCTGGGACTCGGCGGCGAAGGCGTCCACATCGGTGCGCGAGAAGCCCTCGATGGTGGCGATCAGGTCGGCGCCGATGCCCTGCGGGGCGAAGTTGGTCTCGTAGGCCGTCATCGGGTCGGCGAACCAGGCGCCGCCGTCGGAGGCCATCTTCACCCGGGACATGGACTCCACGCCGCCGGCCAGGATCAGGTCCTCCCAGCCGGAACGGACCTTGGCGGCGGCCAGGTTGACGGCCTCCAGGCCGGAGGCGCAGAAGCGGTTCTCCTGCACGCCGGCGACGGTGTCGGGCAGGCCGGCCGCGATGGCGGCGATCCGGGCGATGTCGGAGCCCTGGTCGCCGATCGGGCTGACGACGCCGAGCACGATGTCGTCGATCGCTGCCGGGTCCAGGTCGGGGAAGCGGCCGCGCAGCTCGTGGATCAGGCCGACGACCAGGTCGATCGGCTTGGTGCCGTGCAGCGAGCCGGTGGCCTTGCCCCGGCCGCGCGGGGTGCGGATCGCGTCGTAGACGTACGCTTCGGTGGTCACGGTGGGAACGCCTTTCGGGGCTTCAGGACTTCGGGACTTCAGAGCTTCGGGGCTTAGGGGATTCAGGGCTTAGGGGCCGGAGGACGAGGAGAACCGGGAGATCCGGGAGGGCCGGAGGCCGGACGGAAGGGCGTCAGCCGAGGATGGAGCGGCCGACGATCTCCTTCATGATCTCGGTGGTGCCGCCGTAGATGGTCTGGATGCGCCCGTCGGTGAACGCCCGGGCGACCGGGAACTCACTCATGTACCCGTACCCGCCGTGCAGTTGGAGGCACCGGTCGGCGGTGCGCTTCTGCAGTTCGGTGGCCCACCACTTGGCCATCGAGGCGTCCGCCGGGGTGAGAGCGTAGCGATTGTGCTCGGTGATGCAGCGGTCGACGAACGCCCGGGTGACGGCGCACTCGGTGGCGAGCTCGGCGATCTCGAAGCGCACGTGCTGGAGCTTGGCGAGCGGACGGCCGAAGGCCTCGCGCTGCTTGACGTAGTCGGTGGTGATCTCGACCAGGTACTCGGCTCCGGCGATCGCGGCGACGGCGATCGCGAGGCGCTCCTGGGCGAGGTTCTGCATCAGGTGGACGAAGCCGCCGTTGAGCTCGCCGAGCAGGTTCTCCTTCGGCACCCGGACGTCCTCGAAGAACAGTTCGGCGGTGTCCTGGGACTTCTGGCCGATCTTGTCGAGGTTGCGGCCGCGCTCGAAGCCGGGCGTGCCGCGCTCGACGACGAGCAGGCTCAGGCCGTGCGCGCCGCCCTCGGGGGTGGTGCGGGCCACGACGATCACGAGGTCGGCGAGGATGCCGTTGGAGATGAAGGTCTTGGCGCCGTTGAGCAGGTAGTGGTCGCCCTGGTCGACCGCCTGGGTGCGGATGCCCTGGAGGTCGGAGCCGGTGCCGGGCTCGGTCATCGCGATCGCGGTGATGATCTCGCCGCTGCAGAAGCCGGGCAGCCAGCGGCGCTTCTGCTCCTCGGTGGCGAGCGAGGTGAGGTAGGGGCCGATGATGTCGTTGTGCAGCCCGATCGCCAGCCCGGGGACGCCCGCGCGCGCGAACTCCTCGGCCAGCACCGCGGCGTAGCGGAAGTCCGGGGCGCCGCCGCCGCCGAACTCCTCCGGGGCGGCGATGCCAAGCAGCCCCTGCCGCCCGGCGGCGAGCCAGGCGGAGCGGTCGACGATGCCGGCCTTCTCCCAGCGGTCGTAGTGCGGCAGGACCTCCTTGGCGAGGAACGACCGGACGGTGTCCCGGAAGTCGTCGTGCTGCTCGGTGAAGATGTCGCGCTGCAACGCTACGCTCCTTGTTCTGCTGCGGAGTTGTCCGGGTCGGGGCTCAGGAGGGGCACGTCCCAGTCGCGGGCCACCTCGGCGGTGTGCGCGCCGGGCCTGGCCGGCGGGCGGCGCAGCGAGCCGGGGGTGGCGGAGAACCGCGGGGCGGGGGCGGGCTGGGTGACGCCGTCCGCCTCGACGTAGGTGCCGCGCGCCGCCAGGTGGGCGTCGGAGACGGCCTGGCGCAGCGTCAGGACGGGTTCCACGCAGGCGTCGGAGCCGGTGAAGACGGCCTCCCACTCGGCGCGGGTGCGGGTGGCGAAGCGTTCGGCGATCAGGGTGCGCAGTTCGGGCCAGCGGGCGAGGTCGTACTGGCCGGGCGCGTCCGGGCCGAGGCCGAGCAGGCGGGCGAACTCGGCGTAGAAGCGCGGCTCCAGCGCGCCGACGGCGAGGTGACCGCCGTCCGCCGCCCGGTAGACCGCGTAGAAGGGGGCGCCGCCGTCGAGCAGGTTCACGCCCCGGCGGTCCTGCCAGTGGCCGGCCGCGAGCAGGCCCCACAGCATGCTGCCGAGGTGCGCGGCGCCGTCCACGATCGCCGCGTCGACGACCTGGCCGGTGCCGGTGGCGCGGGCGTGGTGCAGGGCGGCGAGCAGGCCGACGACGAGGTAGAGGGAGCCGCCCGCGTAGTCGCCGAGCAGGTTCGCGGGGATCCCGGGCGCCTCCTCGGCCCCGCCGGGGGCGGCGACCAGCCCGAGCACGCCGGCGACCGCCGCGTAGCCGATGTCGTGTCCGGCCTGCGCGGAGCGCGGCCCCTCCTGCCCCCAGCCGGTCATCCGGCCGTACACCAGCGCGGGGTTGCGCGCGAGGCAGGCGTCCGGGCCGACGCCGAGCCGCTCGGCGACCCCGGGCCGGTAGCCCTCGATCAGCAGGTCGGCCCGCTCGACGAGGTCGAGCACCCGGGCAGGCCCGTCCGGGGACTTGAGGTCGATCAGCACCGAGCGCTTGTTGCGGTTGGTGACGTCCCGCGCCGGGTCGATGCCGAGCGGCGAGGGGTCGGGCCGGTCCACCCGCACCACGTCGGCGCCGAGGTCCGCGAGCAACATGCCGGCGAACGGCCCGGGGCCGATCCCCGCGAGCTCGACCACCCGCACACCCGCCAACGGACCGCCACCCGAGGCCTGGGAACCACTGGTGTCACGCACTGGCTGCAGAACCCTTCGGGGTTTGACAGTAAAGCTGTAACACTCGCGATGATAGAGAAGCGACCCGCCGGTAACAAGACCTCGACACCCCAACCCCCCCGTGCCGCGACGACCACGGAGAGTCCCTCCGCCCGCTGACGGCGCTACCCAATAACGTCTTCGCGCTGCGAGGGGCACCCCCTCCGCACCGGGAAAATGTGAGCCACGCAGGGGGAACCCGGACTTCACCACCCGGCCGGGGGCGAGGCGGTCGGATGTGAGCCGATTCCGTGAGGCGGACGACGGGGGTAATGGTCTAGGGTGCACTGGATCTATTACGGATGACACGGGGGAACCGTCATGACCGTTGCCGGACGCACGATCGTCACCGAGACCGGACGGCTGCTGCTGACGCGGCCGCAGGACGACGACGTGGAGGCGGTGTTCGCCGTTCACGGGGATCCGGAGACCAACCGGTACAACCCGCACGGGCCGCACCGGGAGCGCTCGGAGAGCCGGGCGATGCTGGACGGCTTCGTGGCGCAGTGGACGCGGGACGGGGTCGGGTACTGCACGGTGGCGACGCGCGAGGAGCCGGGGGTGGTGATCGGGTTCGCGGGGGTGTGCTTCCACACGCTGGACGACGAGCCGGTGTTCAACCTCTACTACCGGTTCCGGCCCGCCGCCTGGGGGCTCGGGTACGCGGCCGAGGCGGCCCGGGCCGCGCTCGCGGAGGCCCTGCCCCGGTTCCCCGGCCTGCCGGTGACCGCGCTGATCCGTGCCGACAACCTGCCGTCGCGGCGGCTGGCCGAGCGGCTCGGGCTGGTCCCGGACCCGGACGGCAGGGTCGACCACGAGGAGCGCCTGATCCACCGGATGCCCTGAGACCCCACCCCGCCCCACCCCGCCCCTTCACCTCCCCTCACCCTCCCTCTCCCCCCTCCCCCTCCCCCTGGCGCAGGACCCCGTTGCCGGATCCCCCGCCAGGGGGAGGGGGATCGTTTCCAGGACCGACGTGCCGCCCCCGCCCCCGGCGCGACCGTAGGGGCATGAGGAACAAAGAGGATGTGGTGCGGGGCGTCGCGGCCGGAGTCGCGATGGCCTCGACGGTGCCCTACCTGACGCTCAAGTCGCTCTGGCTGAGCGGGTCCGAGGTCGGCGTGCGCGACCCGGGCTCCATGGACAAGCTCTGGCTGCTCAACCTCATCACCTTCGGGATGGACGCGATCGCCCTGGCACTCGCGCTCACCTTCGTCCGGCCGTGGGGCCGACGGGTGCGGGCCGGGCTGGTGGCGTTCCCGATGTGGGTGGCGACCGGGCTGCTCGGAACGATCCTGGTGGCCGTGCCGGTGACACTGATCGCCGGGCTGGTGCTCGGCCCGGAGCACCAGAACGCGGCGCAGCAGGCCGACGACGGCCTCGCGGGCTGGGTGTTCGGGCTGGTGTACGGCGGGTTCTCGGTGCAGGGCGTGGCACTGATCCTCGCCTTCGTCCTGTACGCCCGCCGGCGCTGGGCGGGCCTGCTGCACGACCGGATCGGCGACCTGCCGGACTCCCCCACGCTCGTCGTGCAGCGCGTCTTCGCGGGCGTGGCCGCGCTGCTCGGGCTGGGCGTCGCGGTGGTCCGGGCGTACTGGGCGGCGGGCGGGACGGTCGGGCTGCCGCTGCAGTGGGCCGAGGAGCGCAGCAGGTCGATCGCGACGATGGACGCGGTGACGGCGCTGATGGCGGTGGCCTCCGCCGGTGCCCTGCTGGTGCTGGTATTCCGGATCGGGCCGGGGCGGCGGCTGCGGACGCCGTTCGCGGTGGCGTGGACCGCGGCCGGGTCGGTCTTCGCCTGGGGCGCCTGGCAGTTGGTGGCGTTCGGAAGCACGACGACCGTCCCGGACCTGCCTCACGCGGTGCCCGGGCTGATGGTCCTGGTGGAGGCCGGGCAGGTCGTGGCCGGCCTGCTGGCCCTGGCGGCGGGCGCGATGGCGCTGACCGAACGGGCGGCGGCCGCCGCCGCAAGGCCGTCGCCTGCCGTAGAGTCGCGCGCGTGACCACGGGGGCGGGCAGGTGAAAACGGGCGCGCGGGCGCAGCGGCAGGGGCGGATCCGGCGGACGGCGGAGACGCTGTTCGGACGACGGGCACGGCTGCGCTGGGTGCACCTGGTACTCGGCGGCGCCCTGCTGATGCCGTACTGGCTGCTGTCGCAGGTACTGTTCGGGGCGCTCAACAACAACCAGTCCCACCTGCGCCAACTCCTGCTCCAGCTCCTCTCGGTGGGCACCTCGCTGCCGATGGCCGCCGTCACCGCCCTGCTGCCGACCGTCCGCACGCTGGAGAGCGCGGCGGCGCGGGCCCTGTGCACGCCCGACCGGCCCGAGGCGCTGGCCACCGGCCCCGCCCGGTCGTGGGCGGCCCGGCGCCGCGCGGCCGGCTGGTACGTGCTGCACCTGTTCCTCGGCGGGGTGGTCGCCGGGATGACGCTGGCCGGGGCGCCGTTCGCGGTCGTGCTCATCTTCGACTTCCCGGGGGTCAACGACCTCACCCACTACTGGGAGCGGGGCTTTCCCGGCTGGATGCTCACCGGCGTCGCCCTCGGCCTGGCCGTCCTGGCCCTGATCGCCGGCACCAACGCGGCGTGCGGCGCGCTGCTCGCGCGTTGGGCGCCCGTCCTGCTCGGCCCGACCCCCGAGGAACGGCTGGCCGTGGCCGAACGCCGGGCCGCCGTGCTCGCCCAGCGCAACCGGCTGGCCCGGGAACTGCACGACTCGGTCGGGCACGCGCTGAGCGCCGTCGGCATCCAGGCCTCGGCGGCGGCCAGGGTGCTGCGCAGCGACCCGGACTTCGCCGCCGAGGCGCTGGCCGCGATCGAGGAGACCGCGCGGGCCGCCGTCGCCGAACTCGACACCGTGCTCGGGCTGTTGCGCGAGGAGGAGACCGGAGACGGACCCGCCGGCCCCACCCTGACCGGGCTGGACGACCTGCTGCGTCAGCTCGCCCGCACCGGCGTGCGGGTCGACGCCGAGCTCTCCCCCGGCCTGGACCGGCTCCCGCCGGCGGTCTCCCGCGAGGCGTACCGGATCGTCCAGGAGGGCCTGACCAACGTGCTGCGGCACGCCGGGCCCGCGCCGGCCGCGCTGCGGGTGGCCCTGGCCGACGGCCGGGTGGACATCGAACTGACCAACCCCTTGGGCTCCGCGCGCCCCAGCCGCCCCGGCGGCGGGCGCGGGCTGCGCGGCATCGGGGAACGGGCGGCGGCGCTGCGCGGCGGCAGCGAGGCGGGGCCGACCGGGGACGGCACGGCGTGGCGGCTGGCCGTCTGGCTGCCCGCCGGCCGGTAGGAACGGATGGAACGCCGGCCGATCAGCCACCGGACACCGGACATCGACCACACACCCACCGGACGCCGACCGATGCGAACCGACACCGACCGACGCCGACCGAGCGCCACCCAGACGCCAACCGAACGCGAACCAACGCCGACCGAACGCCGACCGAACGCCAACCAACCGACGGGGAAGACGAGATGACGGGGAACATCCGCGTGGTGATCGCGGACGACGAACGGCTGGTCCGGATGGGCCTGCGGGTGGTGATCGACGCCGAGCCGGACCTCGACGTCGTCGGCGAGGCGGCGGACGGCGCCGAGGTCGTGCCACTGGTGCGCGAACTGCGGCCGGACGTCGTGCTCATGGACGTCCGGATGCCCGGCATCGACGGGATCCGGGCGACGGAACAGCTGGTCGGCGGGATGGCCGAGCCGCCGCGGATCCTCGTCGTGACCACCTTCGAGCACGACGACCACGTGTACGACGCGCTGCGGGCCGGTGCCGCCGGGTTCCTGCTGAAGCGGGCGCGGGCCGAGGAGATGGTGCAGGCGGTGCGGCTGGTCGCCCGCGGGGACTCGCTGCTGTTCCCGGCGGCCGTCCGGGAGCTCGCCCTGCGGCACGCGCCCGCGGCCGCCCGCGGCGCCGCCGCCCCGGACCGGGGGCCGATCGGGCGGCTGACCGAGCGCGAGGCCCAGGTGCTGCGGCTGATGGCCACCGGGCTGAACAACGGGGAGATCGCGCGGGAGCTGGTCGTCAGCCAGGAGACGGTGAAGACCCACGTCGGCAGCGTGCTCGCGAAGCTCGGCGCCCGGGACCGCACCCAGGCGGTGATCGCGGCGTACGAGTCGGGATTCGTGCTCCCCGGCTGAGCCGCTCGGGGTTCGCGCTCCCCGGCTGAGCCGCTCAGCGCCCTTCACGCAGGAACGATTCTTTCATCCGGCCACTACCTGCGAGTAGAGTGCTTCGATCCCCTGCCCGTCCGATACCTCCCGTATCGCCTGAAACGAACTGGTGGCCGCATGTCAGTCCGGACCCGCCCGGCGCTGTGGTGGCGCATGGGCATCGCGCTGTCGGCATTCCTCGGTCTGACGCTCGGCAACGCGTCGCTCGTGTACTTCACCGTACAGAGCAACGTCATCGTGCTCGGCTACTTCATCGGCGCGGCCTACTGGATGCTCAAGCGCGGCACCGTGGACGCGCCCGCGCCCAGACTGCGCGGCGCCGCCACGCTGTACATCGTCATCACCGGGCTGGTCTCGCACATCCTGCTCCAGCACGGCGCCAACCCGCTGCCGGGGCTCGTCGACGGGCCGGACAAGCTGGCGCACTGGTCGTCGTTCTTCCTGCACTACGTGACGCCGTTGATGGTGGTCGCCGACTGGCTGCTGCTCAAGCCCCGCAACGCCTCCGCCTGGCGGGACATCCCGCTCTGGCTGGCCTTCCCGCTCGGGTACGCGGCGATCGTGCTCACCCGCAACGCGCTGTTCGCCGACTTCCCGCTGAAGTACCCGTACTTCTTCTTCGACCCGACGACCAAGGGATACGGCTACGTGTGGGGTCAGATCGGCATGCTGACGGTCGAGTTCGTCGTGCTCGGCGCGGCCGTGGTCGGCCTGGACCGGCTGGGCACGCTGGTCGCGGGCAAGCTGCGGCCCGCCGCCACCGAGGCGTAGCACCGAACCCCGGCGGCCGGTCGATCACTCGTGGGATCCGCCCACGCGTGCTCAGATCCGCCAGGAGCGGATCCGGTCGGCCGCCGTGTAGACGTCCGCCCGGCCCTCGGCGACGTCCCGGGCCAGCTCCACCAGCGCCCCGTACGGAGGGTCGACGCCCTCGCCGGCGGCATGCATGTACGCGGCCGTGGTCATGCAGGCGTACAGGTTGTTGCGCACCGGGAGCGGCCGCAGCAGGACGATCGTGTGCATCAGCGTCGCGGCGCACCACGCGGCGTCGGCCTCGTGCCCGAGCTGCGCGGTGTTGACCCGGTGTCGCGCGACGGCGGCCTGGAGCGCCGAGTAGTCCCGCACGCTGAGGTCCTCCGGCGAGGCGTGCTCCTGGACGTCCAGCAGCCAGCGCAGATCGACGTGCAACACCGTCACGCCCGCCCCCTCACGCGGCGGGCGCGTCCTCCGGGAACGCCGCGTCGAACTCCGCGCGGTGCTCCTTCCAGAAGGACACCGCGTGATCGACGAAGACCCGCCGCTGCTGCTCCCGCACGCTCAGGTCGTGCACGTACGCCTTGACACTCTTCCCGTCCGCGGCCGCCGCCGCCCGGATCGCGGCGAGCTCGTGCTCGGTGTACTCGATGTTGAGCGCTGGCATGACCCCGATGCTACTGGCTCCCAAGGCAGTTGAACACCGGACCGCACCACGGCGCGGAAGGACGGCTTCGACGGTCCGGGCGTCCCGCCGGACCCGCGGGTGCCGGTGTTCACCCCCGACGAGCGGGCCGGGCTCAAGGACTCGGCCCTGAGCCCGGCCCGCCGTGTGCTGTCGGACGAGGAACAACATCGGTGGGCGGGAGCAGGCCACGGCTACATCGGGGCCACCGCCCTCAGCTCCCCGTCCAGCTCCAGCCACCGCGTGAGACCGAGGCCGCGCAGGAACGGCAGGTCGTGGCTGGCCACGATCAGCGCGCCCTGGTAGGCGGCGAGCGCCTGGGTGAGCTGGCGGACGCTGGCGAGGTCCAGGTTGTTGGTCGGCTCGTCGAGCAGCAGGAGCTGCGGCGGCGGGTCGGCCAGCAGCAGGGCGGCCAGGGTGGCCCGGAACCGCTCGCCGCCGGAGAGCGTGACGGCCGGCTGGTCGGCCCGCCCGCCGCGGAACAGGAAGCGGGCGAGCCGGGCGCGGATCGCGTTGTCCCCGGCGGCGGGGGCGAACCGCTTGACGTTCTGCGCGACGGTGAGCCCGTCGTCCAGCAGGTCGAGCCGCTGGGGCAGGTGGCGCAGCGGCACCGGCGTGGTGACCTCCCCCGCCGGCGGGACGAGTTCGCCCGCGATGGTGCGCAGCAGGGTGGTCTTGCCGCTGCCGTTGCCCCCGACCAGCGCGATCCGCTCGGGGCCGCGCAGGTCGAGGTCGGCGGTGGCGCCGTTGGGCAGCCGGACCTTCTGCAGGGTGAGCACGGTGCGACCGGCCGGGACGGCGGTGCGCGGGAGGTCGATCCGGATCTCGGCGTCGTCGCGGACCGCCTCCTCGGCGGCGGTGAGCCGCTGCTTGGCCTCCTCCAGCCGCTCGGTGTGCATGCCGGTGAGCCGGCCCGCCGTCTCCTGGCCCTGGCGTTTGAGCATGCCGGCGAAGATGTGCGGGTCGTTGCGGGTGACCGAGCGCTTCTTGCCGTAGCTGGCGCTGCGGTCGAGCCGGATGCGGGCGTCGGCGAGGTCCCGCTTCTGGCGCTGGACGTCGGCCTCGGCGTTGCGCAGGAGCCGCTCGGCCGTCTCCTGCTGGGCGGCGAGCGTGCGCTCGTACTCGGTGAAGTTGCCGCCGTACCAGGTGATCCGGCCGTCGCGCAGGTCGGCGATCTGGTCGACGTGTTCGAGCAGTTCGCGGTCGTGGCTGACGATCAGCATGACGCCGCGCCAGCCGGCCACCGTCTCGTAGAGCCGCTCGCGGGCGGCACGGTCGAGGTTGTTGGTGGGCTCGTCGAGCAGGAGGACGTCGGGGCGGCGCATCAGCAAGGCGGCCAGCCGCAGCAACACGGCCTCGCCGCCGGAGAGTTCGCCGGTGGTGCGGTCGAGGTCGAGCCGCTGGAGGCCGAGCTTGTCGAGGGTGGCGCGGGCGCGCTCCTCGACGTCCCAGTCGTCTCCGACGGCGTCGAAGTGGTGCTGGGCGGTGTCGCCGGACTCGATGGCGTGCAGGGCCTCGCGGGCGGCCCGGACGCCGAGCGCCTCGTCCACGCGCAGGGCGGTGTCGAGCGTCAGCCCCTGCGGCAGGTAGCCGAGTTCGCCCGCGACGCGGACGGTGCCGCCGGAGGGCGTGAGGTCCCCGGCGATCAGCCGCAGCAGCGTGGACTTGCCGGCGCCGTTGAGCCCGATCAGGCCGGTGCGGCCGGGGCCGACGGCGAGCTGGAAGCCGTCGAGGACGGACTTGCCGTCGGGCCACTCGAAGTCGAGGTCGGTGCAGAGGACGGCGGTGGTGGGTTGTGCCATGGTCGGCCTCCCGGTTGGTTGCTGGTGGAGAAACGGGGTGAGCAACACGGGGAGACACCGCGGGTGCGGAAGGGCGCGAAAGGGCTCGGCGGAAAACGGCGGGAAGCGGCGGAGAACGGCAGAACGCGGCGGAGGACAGCTGAGAAGAACGCCGCACGAGCCGTGGGGAACCACAGGGGCCGTGACCGAGGTCGCACACCATGACGCACACCGCGCGGCGAAGCGGCCTGCGCGGCGGGGCGGTGTCCTGGGACCTCAGTAGTTCAACGGCCTGCTCCTGTTCGGGTGACTGACGGACACGACGCTACGGACCCCGCGCACCGCTCCGCAACCGAATTTCCGTACGCCCCGCGGACCGGCGTCGGAGCCGCGGGACCGGCGCCGGCGAAGGCGGCAATGCCGAGGTGCCGATCCGGTGCCGATCCCGTGACAGCCTCGTCGCAGTCGGGGGCGGACGTGAGAAAGCCCTTATGCGGCATGGCAGACTCCTCACCTGCCATACCTGCGGCCCTCGCGGCCGTACCCGCGGATCGGGCCGTATGGCGTTCATTCACAGGGGGAACAGAACACGATGTCATCGATATCCCGGACCACCCGTGCCGCCCTGGGCGCCTCCGTCGTCGCGCTGACGATGGTGCTGGCCTCGGCGTGCGGCCCGGACAACAGCGACAGCTCGACCGGGGCGCAGACCGCGGCGCCCACCACCGCTGCCGCGGCGGGCGACACGGCCAAGCCGGGCGCCGCGCCGATCAAGCTCCCGACGGTCGACGAGATCAAGAAGTGGAAGCCCGAGGACTGGGAGAAGTGGGCCCAGGCCAACGTCATCACCCCGGCCGTCAAGGGCTACTGGGACCTGCAGAAGATCCTGAAGGCGAAGCCGGTCAAGCCGGGCCTGGGCAACCAGCCCACCGGCCAGCCGACCGCCCCGGCCCCGACCGGCGCCGCGCCGGCACCGGCCCAGCCGACCTCGCAGGCCCCGGTCCAGCCGCCGGCCGACGGCGGCAACGACCCGAAGCCGGCCCTGGTCCAGATGAAGCCGGTCCAGCACCCGTTCGCGAAGAACCTGAACGTCAACGGGAAGCTGTTCTTCATGGACGGCACCCAGGAGTACGTCTGCTCCGGCACCGTGATCTCCGACCCGGCCAACCCGGGCAAGAGCAACCTGGTGTGGACCGCGAGCCACTGCCTGCACGGCGGCAAGGGCGGCAAGTCGCACACCGACATCGTCTTCGCCCCGGCCTTCAACAGCAACGGCGTGCTCAGCGGCGGCAAGCAGGGCTCGCTGGCGCAGGCCGAGCCGTTCGGCGAGTGGGGCGCCACCGCCGGCATCGTGTCGCCGACCTGGGCCGGCGAGGCCGACCCGGAGAGCGGCGGCCCGTGGAGCCAGTACGACTTCGGCATCGTCCGGGTCGCCAACCCGGACGGCGGCGGCAAGTCGCTGGAGGAGACGGTCGGCGGCTCCGTGCCGGTCTGGTTCAACGCCCCGCGCGACCAGATCACCGCGGTCAGCAGCTACGGCTACCCGGCCGCCAAGCCGTTCGACGGCATGGAGCTGGACCACTGCGACGGCCCGAAGCCGGCCCGCCGCACCATCGACCCGTCCCGCCCGGCCATGCTGACCTCCGGCTGCAACGGCACCGGCGGTGACAGCGGCGGCGGCTGGTTCGCGATGAAGGACGGCAAGCAGGTGCTGGTCTCGGACACCTCCATCGGTGGCGAGGACAACACCTGGGAGGCCGGGCCGTACCTGGACGACGTCGCGGCCAAGGCGCTGGACTACATCTCGAAGAAGACGAAGTAGCACCACGAAGCAGCACCGCGCAGGAGCACCACGAAGTAGCGCCGCGCGGGAGCAAGCCGAGCGCCTGAACGCATGAACGTCCAGGCGAGTGAGCACCGGGGCCGTGGCTGGGAACAGCCGCGACCCCGGTGTTTTCCGCCCGGGGCCCGCGGCTCCGTAGAATCGGCCCCATCATGAGCGCCACACTCGTAGTCAAGGACCTCAGCGCCGGCCACGGCGAACGCACCCTCTTCTCCGGCCTGGACCTGGTCGTCGCCCCCGGCGACGTGATCGGCCTGGTCGGCGTGAACGGCGCCGGCAAGTCGACCCTGCTGCGGCTGCTGGCCGGGCTGGACACCCCCGAGGCGGGCTCGCTGCGGCTCAGCCCGGCGAGCGCCAACGTCGGCCACCTGCCGCAGGAGCCGGAGCGGCGCGAGGGCGAGTCGGTGCGCGACTTCCTGGCCCGGCGCACCGGCGTCGCGGCCGCGCAGGCCGAGCTGGACGCGGCCACCGAGGGCCTGGTCGAGGGCCGCCCGGGCGCCGACGACGCGTACGCGACCAGCCTGGACCGCTGGCTCGACCTCGGCGGCGCCGACCTGGAGGAGCGCGCCGAGGAGGTCGCCGACTCGCTCGGCCTGAAGGTCTCGCTCGACCTGCCGATGACGGCGCTGTCCGGCGGCCAGGCCGCCCGGGCCGGCCTCGCCTCGCTGCTGCTCTCCCGCTACGACGTCTTCCTGCTCGACGAGCCCACCAACGACCTCGACCTGGACGGCCTGGAGCGGCTGGAGGCCTTCGTGAAGGGCCTGCGCGCCGGCACCGTGCTGATCAGCCACGACCGCGAGTTCCTGGCCCGGACGGTCACCAAGGTGCTGGAGCTGGACCTGCACCAGCAGCAGGTCAACCTGTACGGCGGCGGCTACGAGGCGTACCTGGAGGAGCGGGCGGTCGCCCGCCGGCACGCCCGCGAGGAGTACGAGGAGTACGCCGACACCAGGTCCTCGCTGGAGGCGCGCGCCCAGATGCAGCGCAACTGGATGGAGCACGGCGTCCGCAACGCCCGCCGCAAGAGCGGCGACAACGACAAGAACGCCAAGGCGAAGCGCACCGAGTCCACCGAGAAGCAGGCCTCCAAGGCCCGGCAGACGCAGCGGATGATCGAGCGGCTGGACGTGGTCGAGGAGCCGCGCAAGGAGTGGGAGCTGCGGATGGAGATCGCCACCGCGCCGCGCTCCGGCTCCGTCGTCGCCACCCTGCGCGCGGCCGTCGCCCGCCGCGGCGACTTCTCCTTCGGCCCGGTGGACCTGCAGATCGACTGGGCCGACCGGGTCGCGATCACCGGCGCCAACGGCGCGGGCAAGTCCACGCTGCTGGCCGCCCTCCTCGGCCGGCTCGAACTCGACGGCGGCAGCGCCGTGCTGGGTTCGGGCGTCGTGGTCGGCGAGGTCGACCAGGCGCGCGGGCACATCTTCAAGAACGAGCACAGCCTGGGCGGGGAGCCGCTGGTAGAGGCGTTCTCCGCCGCCGTACCGGAGCTGTCGCCGGAGGACGTGCGCACGCTGCTCGCCAAGTTCGGCCTGAAGGCGGTGCACGTGCTGCGCCCGGCCGCCACCCTCTCCCCCGGCGAGCGCACGCGCGCCGCGCTGGCGCTGCTCCAGGCGCGCGGGGTCAACCTGCTCGTGCTGGACGAGCCCACCAACCACCTGGACCTGCCCGCGATCGAGCAGCTGGAGTCCGCGCTCGCGTCGTACACCGGCACGCTGCTGCTGGTCACGCACGACCGGCGGATGCTGGACACCGTCACCGTGAACCGGCGCCTGGAGGTCCGGGACGGACGGGTGCACGAGCTGTAGCAGCTGCACGTCCGGGCCGGGCGCAGCACGGCGCGCACGACACGCGGCACTTGGCGGTTCCGCCGGGATTGGTCTCGACCTCTTCCCGGCGGAACCGTCATGTGCTGTGCTGTCCGCCATGGTTGAGAGTGCAGAGAGCGCAGTGGCGGAGACGGCCCACCCGACCGTCCCGCACACCCCGATGACCGTGCCGGCCCACGAGGCCGAGGCCCGCAGCAGGTCGTTCCACGACGTGATGGCGCAGCGCCGCACCGTCCGCGACTACTCCACCCGCCCGATCCCGGACGGCGTGGTCGAGTGGGCGGTCCGCACCGCCAACACCGCGCCCAGCGGCGCGCACGTGCAGCCGTGGCGGTTCGTGGTGATCACCGACCCGGAGCGCAAGCGGCGGCTGCGCGAGGCCGCCGAGGCGGAGGAGCGCGAGTTCTACGCGCACCGGGCCTCGGAGGAGTGGCTGACGGCGCTGGCGCCGATCGGCACCGACTGGCACAAGCCGTTCCTGGAGGACGCGCCGGCGGTGATCGTCGTGTTCGAGGTGCACAAGGGGCCGGGCTCGCCGCGCCCGTACTACACGAAGGAGTCGGTGGGCATCGCGGTCGGGCTGCTGCTGGCCACGCTGCACCAGGCCGGACTGGCCACGCTGACCCACACGCCGAGCCCGATGAAGTTCCTGAACGAGGTGTGCGAGCGCCCGGCGGAGGAGCGCGCCGCGTACGTGATCCCGGTCGGCTACCCGGCCGAGGGGGCGCGCGTGCCGGACCTGCGGCGCAAGGAGCTCGACGAGGTGCTCGTGCGGCTCTGAGCGCTCCCGCGACCGCGGGGCCGCGGACGTCCGCCTCCCGCGTGCTTCCGGTCCACGGCGGACGCCGCTGGTGACAGGTCCTGGCCAAGGACATAATCGCCGTCATGAGCGACGCACAGCCACGGTCCTGTGACCACCACCCGGCGGCGCCGGGCGAGGCCACCGCCGGCCGGCCCCCGGAGCTGCTGCGGCTGGCCGGCGGCGTCTCGCTGCACCGTCGGCTCAGCACGCACACGGCCGCGCTCACCAAGGCCGTCCGCGCCAACCTGGACCACCTGCGGCCCTGGCTGGAGTGGGCGGCCGAGGCGCCGAGCCGGGCCAGGACGGCCCGGCTGACCAGGGCCGGAACGGCGGCCTGGGACGCCGGCACCGACTTCATGTACCTGGTCGGACTGGACGCCGAACCCGGCAGCGTGATCGGCGCGTTCGGCCTGCACGGCCGGATCGGCCCCGGCGCGCTGGAGATCGGCTACTGGGTGAGCGCCCGGCACGTCGGCCGCGGCATCGCGACCACCGGGGCCGGGGCGCTGACCTCGGCCGCGCTGGCGCTGCCCGGGATCGCCCGGGTGGAGATCCGCTGCGACCAGGCGAACGGCGCCAGCGCGGCCGTCCCGCGCAAGCTCGGCTACCGGCTGGAGCGGATCACCGACGCCGCCGTCCGGGCCCCGGCGGAGACCGGACGGCAGCAGGTGTGGGTCAAGGAGCGGTAGGACCCGGGCCGCTCAGTAGCGCCCGCCGGTCGCCGACGGGATCGCGTCCAGCTCGGCGAGGTCCGCCGCGGAGAGCACGACGTCGGCCGCGCCGGCGTTGTCCACCAGGTAGCGCGGGGTCCGGGTGCCCGGGATCGGGAAGACGTACCGGCCCTGCGCCAGCGTCCAGGCCAGCGCGACCTGCGCGGGCGTCGCGCCGATCCGCTCGGCGACCTCCCCGACCTTCGCGACCAGCGCCAGGTTCGCCTTGAGCGCGTCCTGCTGGAAGCGCGGCAGCCGGCGGCGGAAGTCGTCGGCGGGCAGCTCGTCGAAGGAGGAGATGCTGCCGGTCAGGAAGCCGCGGCCGAGCGGCGAGAACGGCAGGAACGCGATGCCCTGCTCCTCGGTGTACGGCAGGACGTCGGCCAGGGCGTCCCGGGTCCAGAGCGAGAGCTCGGACTGCACGGAGGCCACCGGGTGCACCGACTGAGCCCGCTTGATCTCCTCGACGGTCGCCTCGGACAGGCCGATCCGCCGCGCCTTGCCGGCCTGGACGACCTCGGCGAAGGCGCCCCAGGTCTCCTCGATCGGGACGGCCGGGTCGACCCGGTGCAGCTGGTAGAGGTCGACGTGGTCGGTGCCGAGACGGCGCAGGCTCTCGTCGATCGAGCGCCGCACGTGCTCGGGGCGCCCGTTGCGGTCCCCCTGGCCGCTGCCGCCCGGGACGATGCCGACCTTGGTGGCGAGGAACGCGCGCTCGCGGTACGGGCCTGCGAGGGCGGCGCCGACCACCTCCTCGTTGGTGTAGGGCCCGTACATGTCGGCCGTGTCGATCAGCGTGACGCCGAGGTCCAGCGCCTGGCGGATCACCTGGACGGACTTCTCGTCGTCCCGGTTCCCCACGTCGTAGGCGTGGGTCATCCCCATGCAGCCGAGGCCGAGGACGCCGATCTCCGGGCCGTTGAGTCCGAACGGGGCGGTGCGCATGATGACGGTTCTCCGATCTGGTGGCTCAGTTCCGGTGGCCCGGTTCCCGTGGCCCAGCGGGCCGACCTGCTCAGCGGGCCAACGGGGAACAGCCTCCACCTTGGAGTGCACTCGAGGTCAAGCGCGGCACGGTTCCGGGCCCGTGCGGAACCGTGCGGAACCGTCTCCTTAAACGCGTCCTAAAACCTGCTCACGGCGGGCCCCCGGGACCGGGGAAGTGCTTGACGTGCACAGCTGGTCTAGTCCAGTTTGATCCTCAGCACCCCACGCAGCTCCCCCACACAGCTCCCCCGCACCGGACCACGCCCCCAGTCGGCCGCCCGCCCGCGCCCCCACCTGTGCGGCGCGGGCGGCCCATCGTCCCCGAGAGGCACCCCCATGCCCACCGCGCCCCACGACGCCCCCGCGCACCGCCGGTCCCCGGGCCGCACCAAGCTGTTGAGCCTCGCCGCGGCCACCGCGCTCGCGGCCGGCGGCCTCGCCGCCCTCGCCGGGAACGCCGGCGCCGCCGACACCAACCTGCTCGCCAACGCCGGCTTCGAGAGCGGCTCGCTGAACCCGTGGAGCTGTTCCGCCGGCACCGGAAGCGTCGTCAACTCCGGTGCCCACGGCGGCACCTACGCGCTCAAGGGCGCGGCGAGCGCGAGCGACACCGCGCAGTGCGGACAGACCGTCAGCGTGCAGCCCAACACGACGTACTCGCTGAGCGCCTGGGTGCAGGGCCAGTACGTGTACCTCGGCGCCACCGGCAACGGCGTCACGGACCCGGCCACCTGGACCCCCGGCGGCACCGGCTGGCAGCAGCTGTCGACCGGTTTCACCACCGGCCCGAGCACCACCAGCGTCACCGTCTACCTGCACGGCTGGTACGGGCAGGGCGCCTACCTCGCCGACGACGTCACCCTCACCGGCCCCGGCGGCGGAGGACCCAGCCCGACCGCCACGCCGACCGTGACGCCCACCGGCACCCCGACGGGCACCCCGACCGGCGGACCGGGCACCCCGCCGCCGAACGTCGCCCTCCCGGTCGCCCCCTACATCGACATGGGCGCCTGGCCCACGCCGTCCATGCCCGACATGGCCAAGTCCGGCAACCTCAAGGGCTACACGATGGGCTTCGTGACCGGTGTCGGCTGCAAGGCCAGCTGGTTCAACGCCTACGACCCGCGCACCGGCTGGGCCAAGGACCAGGTGGACGCGCTGCGCGCGGCCGGCGGCGACGTCAAGCTCTCCTTCGGCGGCGCGAGCGGCACCGAACTCGCCGCCGCCTGCAGCACCGTGGACTCGCTGTTCGCCGAGTACGACGCCGTGGTGAAGGCCTACAACCTGCGCTACGTCGACTTCGACATCGAGGGCGCGGCGATCGCCGACACCGCCTCCAACGACCGCCGCTCGGCCGCGCTCGCCAAGCTCCAGCAGGCCAACCCGGGCCTCAAGGTGTCGTTCACCCTGCCAGTGCTGCCGGAGGGCCTGACCTCCGACGGCGTCGCCATCGTCAAGTCGGCCCGGGACGCGGGCGTGAGCGTCGACCTGGTGAACATCATGGCGATGGACTACTACCGCTCCGGCACCGACTACGGCAACGCCGCCGTCCAGGCCGCGCAGGCCCTGTTCGGCCAGCTCAAGGCGCTGTACCCGGCGAAGACCGACGCGCAGTTGTGGGCCGCGGTCGGCGTGACCCCGATGATCGGCGAGAACGACGACCACCAGGTCTACAACCAGGCGGCCGCCCAGCAGTTGGTGACCTTCGCCCAGCAGAACCACCTCGGCCTGCTGGCCTTCTGGGACGCCACCCGGGACGCCAACGCGTGCACCGGCGGTTCGCTGTCCAAGTGCACCAACATCCCGCAGCAGCCGTACGAGTTCGCCAAGATCTTCGCGAAGTACGCGGGCTGACCAGGGGATTCCCTGCGGCGGGGGCCGGTGGGCCGAACGGCCACCGGCCCCCCGCCGTTCGCACCCCACCGTTCGCACCCGGCCGGCTCGCACCCCGGTTTATTGAAGTCACATCACATGCGACCCTCCGTTACAGTCCGACCCACGGCACGACCACAAGGGGGCGGACATGACGGTCCGGACGATTCGAACGGAAGACCACCAACACGACCGGGCCACCGGCCGCGGCGCCGCGGGCGCCGCTGCCGGCAGCGCCGCGGAGACCGTCACCGCCGAGGAACTCGCCGCCCTCGGCCGCACCCTGCGCCGCCTGCGCGACCTGCCGCCCCACGACCGCACCCGCCTGCACGCCGAGCGACAGCTCAGCTCCTTCGTGATGGAGAGCCGCAAGCGCCGCCGTCAGGAGGCCAAGCAGGCCGTCCGGGACGCCGACGCCGCCCTGCTCGCCACCACCGCGACCGGCGCCCTCGACCGACGCGAGGACGCCCCGCTCGCCCCGGCCAGCGGGGAGCCGACCGGCCGACCCGTCGGGGAGCTGCGCACACCGCGCCGGTGCTACGTCTGCAAACAGCAGTACCGCGAGGTCGACGGCTTCTACCACATGCTCTGCCCGGACTGCGCCGCCGACAACACCGCCCGGCGCGGCCTCCGCACCGACCTGCGCGGGCGCCGCGCGCTGCTCACCGGCGGCCGGGTCAAGATCGGCTTCCAGCTCGCGCTCATGCTGCTGCGCGACGGCGCCGAGCTGACGGTCACCACCCGCTTCCCGCACGACACCGTCCGCCGCTTCCGCGCCGCCGAGGGCAGCGCGCAGTGGTGGGAGCGGCTCACCGTCGTCGGGATAGACCTGCGCGACCCGCGCCAGGTCCTCGGGCTCACCGAGCAACTGCGCTCCGACGGACAGCCGTTGGACATCCTGATCAACAACGCCGCGCAGACCCTGCGCCGCCCGCCCGAGTCGTACGCGCTGCTCGCCGCCGGGGAGCACGACGCCCTGCCCGCCGCCGACCGCCGCGCCGTCGCGCACGCCCCGGGCTTCCGGCCGATGCCCGCGCTCACCGCCGCCTGGCCCGCCGCGGAGCTCGACCCCGCCCCGGCCGCGGCGCACGGGCTGCTCACCCTGCCCGACGAGGCCGGCCTGCTGCCCGACCTCGCCCCCGGCAACTCGTGGTCCGCCCGGCTCGGCGAGCTCGACCCGGCGGAGGTGCTGGAGACGCAGCTGGTCAACGCGCTGGCCCCGGCCCTGCTCTGCGACCGCCTGCTCCCCCTCCTGCTCGCCTCCCCGCACCCGCGCCGCTACGTCGTCAACGTGACCGCCGTCGAGGGCCGCTTCGCCGTCGCCAACAAGACCGGCGGCCACCCGCACACCAACATGGCCAAGGCCGCCCTCAACATGCTCACCCGCACGAGCGCCGCCGAACTCGCCCGCCAGGGCGTGCACATGTGTGCCGTCGACACCGGCTGGATCACCGACGAGAACCCGGCCCCGAAGAAGGCCCGGATCGCCGACCGGGGCTTCCGCACGCCCCTCGACATCGTCGACGGCGCCGCCCGCGTCTACGACCCGATCGTCCGGGGCGAGTCCGGCTCCCCGGTGTCGGGGGTGTTCCTCAAGGACTACCGGGAGGCCGCGTGGTGACCCCGGGATAGGCTGCGGCGATCAGGATCGCCGCATCGGGGGGAACGCATGGCGCCGGACAACGAACTGACGCACGCCTGGGTGCACGGGCTGGCCGCGGCCCGCCGCTGCCCGACGCCGGTCGAGGTGCCGTGGGGGCTGCGGGTCGACGTCGGACGCGGCAGGGAGTCCGTGCGGCACGTCCTGCTGCGGACCGACGAGCGGAGCGTCCGGGCCGCCGCGGCCGCCGCCGACCGGCCGTACGCGCGGATCAAGGGGTTCGTCGAGCCGGAGGCGGCCCTCTGCCTGCTCGGCCCGGCCTGGGAGCGCAACGCCGACGAGCTGATGATGACGACCGTGCTGCGCCGGGAGGAGGTCCGCCTGCCCGCCGGCTACACGGCGGAGGTCGAGCGCGGCAACGGCGTGGCGTACGCCCGACTCCTCACCCCGGACGGCGAGTTCGCGGCCGGCGGCCACACCGGGGTGCACGGCGCGCTCGCGGTGTTCGACCGCATCGAGACCGACGGGGCCCACCGGCGCCGCGGGCTCGGCAGCGCGGTGATGCGGCTGCTGACCGACGCCGCCCTCGACGCGGGCGCGGAGACGGCCGCCCTCGGCGCGACGGAGGAGGGGCGGGCGCTGTACGCCTCGCTCGGCTGGGAACTGCGGGGCCTCATGGCCGGGTTCGTCCGCCGCACCTGACCGGCACACCTGACCGGCACACCCGACCTCCACACCCGACCTCCGCACCCGGCCTCCGCACCCGACCGGCACACTCGACGAACACCCCCACGAGCCACACCTGAGCGTCGCACCCGACCGCCACGCCCGAGCCGCCGTCTCAGCGGCCGGTGGCCAGGTTGGCGCCGCCGGTGCAGTCGAGGACCACGCCCGTCACGAAGGTGTTGGCCGCGAGCATGTGGATCGCGCGGGCCACGTCCTCCGGACGGCCGACCCGCCCGACCGGCGTGGTGGCGGCGAGGCCGTCGAACAGCGCCTTGCGCTGCCCCTCGGGCACGCGCTCCCACCACGGGGTGTCGACCACGCCGGGCGACACCGCGTTGACCCGCAGCGGCGCGAGCTCGACCGCCAGCGGCGGCACCATCGCCTCCAGCGCGCCGTTGATGGCGGCCAGTCCGGCGGTGCCCGGGATCGCGGCGCGCGCCGAGGCGGCGGTGATCAGCGTGACGGAGCCGTCCGCCCGAAGGTGCGGCAGGGCCGCCTGGAGGACCCGGACCTGCGGCCAGAACTTGGCGTCGAACCCGTGCGCGAGGTCGGCCAGGTCGAGCCGGGCGAACGGTCCGGAGCCGGCCGCACCGCTGACGGCGAGGACCAGGTGGTCGACGGTGCCGCCCCCGGCGAAGAAGGCCGCGACGGCGGCGGTGTCCGTCGCGTCGACCGACGCGCCGGTGGCCTTGCCGCCGATCCGCGCGACGGCCGCGTCGAGGCGCCCGCGGTCCCGTCCGGTGATCACGACCTCCGCGCCGTCGGCGGCGAACGCGGTGGCCGCGGCCTCGCCGATGCCCGAGCTGCCGCCCATCACGACGACGCGCTGTCCGGCGAAGAGGTCCGACGTGGTGTTCATGGTGGTGCTTCCTTCCGGCTTGTCGAGACTGTCCGTTCCGGTAATGATGATCGTCGAGACTGTTAGTCTTGTCAATGGAGGACCCAGACAGCTGGAGCCGGGACGACCGCAGGACGAGAGGACGACCGATGAACGCGACGGACCCCCAGCCAGGCGCCGCCCGCCCGCACACCGGACGCCGCCGCAACGAGGCCGCCCACCGGGCCATCCTCGACGCGGCCCTGCGCCTCCTCGCCGAGTCCCACGGCACGCCCGTGACCATCGACGCCATCGCCCGCACCGCCGGCGTCGGCAAGCAGACCGTCTACCGCTGGTGGCCCTCCAAGGGCGCCGTCCTCCTGGACGCCCTCTCCGACCGCGCCGACCAGGACGTCGCGGGCCCCGACACCGGAGACCTCCGCGCCGACCTGCGCGCCTTCGTCGCCGCCACCTTCAACGCCGCCCAGCAGGACACCACCGCCTCCGCCCTGCGCACCCTCGTCCGCGAGGCCGCCCGCGACCCCCACCTGGCCGACCTGATGCAGACCTTCACCGCGACCCGCCGGACGGCCCTGCGCGAGCTCCTCGCCCGCGGGCGCGAGCGCGGCCAGCTCCGCGGGGACGCCGACCTCGACCTGATCGTCGACCAGGTCTACGGCGTCTTCTGGTACCGGTTCCTGCTCGGCCACGCCCCCCTGGACGCCGACGCCGCCGACCGGCTCGCCGCATCGCTGGTCGCCGGGGCGGCGCAGTAGCGGCGCTGGCGAACGACGCGTGCGCAGGAAGTCGGCCGGTCCGACTTCCCGCGCACACCAGCCCGGCGGCCAGTACTCCGGCGGCCACCACCCCGGTGGCCAGCACCCCGGCGGCCAGTACTCTGGTGGCCAGTACTCCGGCGGCCGGTACCCCGGTGGCCGGCGCCCCGGCGGTTACCGGACGCCCACGGGCCGGCGGCGGCGGTAGTACGCGAAGGCCAGGGCCAGCACGATCGGGCCCCACAGCATCGCCGGGCCGACGCACACCCGGGCCAGCGCCAGCCACCAGCCGTTCCGGTAGCCGACCTCGTCGACCACACCGGTCCACGCGAGCGGCTGGAGGTCGAACAGCCCCACCAGGACCAGCCCGCCCACCACGGCGGGCCCGGCGGCCGCGAGCGGCGGCACCCGGCGGCCCGCGAGGAACGGCACCCAGCGCGGGAAGACCTCGCCCCACCCCGCGACCAGACCGAGGGTCAGCAGGCAGAGCGCCTCGGTGAGCACGCTCAGCCCGACCACGTAGCCCGGCGCCCACCAGGGCATCGGCGGCCGTCTCGGGTCGATCGTGCCCATCTCGAAGCCGGCCGCGAAGGGGAGCCGCCACAGACAGTGCGGCAGCACGACGAACGGGAGGGCCTTCGCCAGCCACAAGGCCCAACGCTGCACGGGTCGTTCGGTGTCGCCCAGGGGAATCGTGATCGCCATGGCTCCACTCTCGCGGCGCCCCCGGGCCCGGACGTCGTCCACCCGGCCGAACCCGGCCGGACCCCCTCCCCCACGAGAGCTATCCGGCGTCCGCCAGGAGGCAGACGTACGAACGATCCGCGCGCGACGGATGCGGCTGCTCCACGCGCGTGGTGACGGTGAATCCGTCGAGCGTGAGCAGCTCGACGAGCCGCGGGACGGGCACCAGATGGGACTCGTACGACACCGGGTGCCCGTACCCCTCGGCCGGCCGCAGATGGACGTCCCCCACGTGGCCGCCGAGCAGCAGCCGACCCCCGGGGCGGAGCACGCGCCGGAACTCGCGGAACAGCGCGGGCAGTTGTGCGGGCGGCGTGTGATGGACGGAGTACCAGGCCAGGATGCCGCCGAGACCGCCGTCCGCGGCCTCCAGCGCTCCCATCGAGCCCCGCACGAACCGGAGTCCGGGGTGCGCGAGCCGGGCGAGCCGGACCATCTCGTCCGACACGTCCACCCCGAACACGTCGAGCCCGAGCCCGGCCAGGTACGCCGCCACCCGCCCGGGCCCGCACCCCAGATCCGCCACCGGCCCACCACCCGAGGACCGGACGAGCTCGGCGAAGGCGGCCAGCATCGCGCGCGAGACCGGGTCCAACTCCTCGGGCGGGATGACGAGTCGGACGTAATCGGTGGCGACGGCGTTGTAGGACGCGCGGACGGCGGCGAGGTGGGCGGGTTCGGTCATGCGCCCGATCCTGCCGCGCGACAGCGACAGGAGGAAGCACAAGTCCCGGCCGGACCGTTTCGGTTCGAGCGTGCTGGGGCCGGACGGCCGGCTGACGGGCGCTCACTGCACGGTCAGGTACCGCTGCTCGCTCGATCCGCTGACGCAGACCAACGCGCCGCAGTTGGAGCCGTTCGAGGTGAAGACGCTCCACAGGTACGTGCCCGGGCTCGTCGGGACCCAGGTGTACGACGTCGCGGCCTGCCACGGGAGGTTCTGCCACGTGCCGTTCGGGAGGAGCAGGTCCACCTGGGAGCTGGTGCCGGATGCCGCCCAGGACAGCTGGACGGGCTGCCCGGCACGGACCACCGCCCGGGAGGCGGGGAACACCAGGATCGGCGCGGAGGGGACGTGCGCCAGCTGGTTCACCGAGCTGCCGCCCGGGGGCTTGACGTACAGGTAGCGGACGCCGCTCATGCCGCTGGCGGCCTTCTGGGAGGCGCTGGTCGCGCTGTCCACGGCCCACTGGTAGAGGCCCGGAGTGGTCGGCGTGAAGGTGCAGTCGGCGGAGGTCAACGAGCCGGAGACGCGCCACTGGCCGTCGCCGGCCTTGGTGAGGACCCTGGTCACCGCGCCGGTCTTGGTCCAGCTGAGGGTGACCGGGGCGCCTTGTTCGACGGTGGCGTTGTCGGCCGGGGCGGCGAGGGCCGGGATGCCCGGCAGGTCGGCCGGCGGGCTCGGGGGGCCCGTCGTCTCGGCCGGGCCCGGGCCTCCCGCGTTGCCGTTGACCCCGCCGTTGACGCAGTCGGGCGGCCTGCCGTCGTCGGTCGCGACGACGAAGCCGTTGCCGAGGTCGTGCGTGTCGCGCGTGTCGGGGGTGTCGCGCTGGAGGTACAGCGGCACGGCGACGGCCGCGGCGACGAGCGCGAGGACCGCGGGGAGCAGCAGCCACGGCCTGGCCCGGCGTCGACCCCCGCCGGGCGGTGGCACGTTGGAGAACACGGTCGGCGTCCGGCCGACCGCGGGCGGCGGCACGGGCGGGGCGGTGACGGGCGGTGCGGCGAGCGGCGGAGCCGCGGGCGGCGGCGGGGCGGCCGCCGGCTCCACCCACGGCGTGTCCGGGACGGCGGGCCGCGCCCGCAGCGGTTCCGGCAGCCACGAACCGCTCGCCCCGCCGTACTCGGGCGGCCCGAGTACGGCGACGAGCTGGGCGGGGGCCGGCCGGCCGACCGGGTGGCGGGCCAGGCAGGAGGCGACGACGGGCCGCAGCTGCTCGGGCACGCCGGACAGGTCGGGCTCGCTGTGCATGATCCGGTAGAGCAGGACCTGCGGGTCCCCGGTGCCCCAGGGCGAGCAGCCGGCCGCGTGGCAGAGCACCCGGCCGAGCGCGAACACGTCGGCGGCGGGGCCGACCACGCCGCCCGCGATCTGCTCGGGGGCCATGTAGCCGGGCGTGCCGAGCACGACCTGGGTGCGGGTGATGGAGGCGCCGTCCAGGGCCCGGGCGATGCCGAAGTCGATGACCCGCGGGCCGTCCTCGCTCAGCAGGACGTTGGAGGGCTTGAGGTCCCGGTGCACCAGGCCGGCCCGGTGGATCGCCTCCAGCGCCTCGGCCAGGCCGGCGCCGAGCACCCGCAGCGCCGGTTCGGGCAGTGGTCCGTGCGCGGCGACGGCCGCCTCCAGGGAGGGCCCGGCGATGTGCGCGGTGACCAGCCACGGCGGGTCACCGTCCGGGTCGGCGTCGACGACCTGCGCGGTGTGGAAGCCGCCGACCCGCCGGACGGCTTCCAGTTCGCGGGTGAAGCGGCGGCGGAACTCCGGGTCCGTCGCCAGGTCCCAGTGGACGCACTTCACCGCGACCAGCCGTCCGCCCGGGGACCGCCCCAGGTAGACGACCCCCATCCCGCCACTGCCGAGCCGGGCCAGCAGCCGGTACCGGCCGCCGACCGTCGTCGGATCGGTGGGTCTCAAGGCCTCCACGTCCACCCCCGGCGTGTCCGCACGTTCGTCCGATTGATCGTCAACTCCCCTACGGTGCACCCGCATCATGGCAGGTGTCACTCGTATGGAAAAGCTGTCACCGTTCCGTGAAGAAGATCGGCCGGGCGGCGCGGGGGCCTCAGTGCGGGATCGCCGCGATCAGCTCGTGGGCGCCCTGCCGCTTGAGGGCCAGGGCCGTCGAGGTGCCGAGGTCCTCGGGGGTGAGCGCGCCGGCCCACTCGTGGGCGTCCAGCACCTGCTTGCCGTCCGGGCTGAAGACCCGTCCGCGCATCGACAGGCGGCCGTCCGGCTCGGCGTGCGCGTAGCCGGCGATCGGGCTGTTGCAGTGGCCCTGGAGGACGTGCAGGAACATCCGCTCGGCGGTGGCCTCGCGCCAGGTGTCGTGATGGCCGAGCGCGGCGACCGCGGCGATCGTGGCCTCGTCGTCCTCGCGGCACTGCAGGACGAGGATGCCCGCGCCGATCGGCGGGCACATCGCGTCGACGCCGAGGACCTCGGTGACGCGCGCCGACTCGCCGATCCGCTCCAGCCCGGAGACGGCCAGCAGCAGCGCGTCCGCCTCGCCCGCGGCGAGCTTGGCGAGCCGGCTGTTGGCGTTGCCGCGGATCGGCACGCACACCAGGTGCGGGTGGGAGGCGGCGAGCTGGGCGACCCGGCGGACGGAGGAGGTGCCGATCCGGGTGCCGGGCGGCAGCTCGTCGAGGGTCAGGCCGCCGGGGTGGACGAGGGCGTCGCGGATGTCGTCGCGGCGCAGGTAGGCGGCGAAGACGGTGCCGGCGGGCAGCGGGCGGTCGGCGGGCACGTCCTTGAGGCAGTGCACGGCGACGTCGGCCTCCCCGGCGAGCAGCGCGGCGTCCACCTCCTTGGTGAACGCGCCCTTGCCGCCGAGCCGGGCGAGGTCGCCCGTCCACCGGTCGCCGGAGGTGGTCACCGGCACCACCTCGGTGCGCAACCCCGGGTGCGCGACGGCGAGTTCGGCGCGGACGCGCTCGACCTGGGCGAGTGCCATGGGCGAGGAGCGGGAGACGATGCGGATCAGCTCAGCGGTGGCCATGGCGCGATGATAGGCGCCCGCGCGCGACCTCGGTGACGGCGTCTCAAGTGCCGCAATCCGGAGGAAGCCCGCGGGCGCCCGGTCCCCGTCCCTACTCGTTGTGGAGCACCTCGGCGATGTCCCTACTCGTTGTGGAGCACCTCGGCGATCGGCAGCCGGGCCGCCGCACGGGCCGGGACGAGCGCGCCGAGGACGGCGATCGCGACGCCCGCCAGGGCGAGGCCGGCCAGCAGCGGGGCGCCCCAGACGTCGATCGTCCGCTCGGGGAAGTCGATGAGCCGGACGTTCTCCACGATCAGCCGGTGCACCAGGATCCCGACCGGGATGCCGATGATTCCGCTGGCCACGCCTTGCCAGGCCACCGAAGTGACCGTCATGGCGACGACCTGCCGGGGCGTCATGCCGATCGACTTCAGCGTGCCGAGGTCGCGGCGGCGTTCGCGGATGGTGAGCAGCAGGGTGTTGAAGACGCCGAGCGCGGCGACGACGGACAGCAGGACGGTGAACGTCGTGCTGAAGGTCCGGATCGCGACGATGCCCCCGTCCGATCCCGCCGCGTAGACCGAGGGCGAGAGGCTCGGGTCGGCGGCCGTGACCGCCTTCAGGTACGCCTCGGCGTCGGTGCCGTCGGCGAGCCGCACGTCGTACTCGACCACGTGCGGGTCGGGGGTGAGCAGGGCCCTGGTGGCGTCGTTGGAGGAGATCGCGTTGGCGTTGCCCTCGTTCTCCTCGCCGACGATGGTGACGGTGGTCCGTGCGCCGTCCAGGACCAGGGTGAGCCGGTCGCCGAGCTTGACCCCGTGCTGGTCGAGGAAGCCCGGACCGGCCTCGATCTCGTTCGGCCCGGTCGCCGGGCGGCCCTCGACCGCCTGGAGCCGCCGCTGGTCGACCGCGTCGTCGCCGCCGTAGAAGTCGGCGAAGACGAGCTGGGGCTGGCCGAGGACGCCGAGCCGGACCAGCCCGCGGACGGAGACCCGCTCGGCGCCGGGGGTGGCGCGGAGCATCGCCTCGGTCTGCTCGGGGGTCAGCCGGGGCTCGGTCCCGCTGCCGGAGAAGCCGGCGGTCGCCACGACGACGTGGGTCTTGCGGTCGGGAGTGGGCAGGGTCCTGGCCAGGGTGCTGCTCACCCCGGTGGTCACGGTGACGGTGACCACGCCGAGCACGATCGCCGCCATGGTCAGCGCGGTGCGGGCGGGGCGGGCGAAGGGCTGGCCGAGGCCGAGGCTGACGGCGCGCGGCAGCCGGGTGCCGCTCAGCCACCGCTGGATCCCGAGCCCGCGGCCGTTGCGCGGCGCGCTGCCGGCCGAGATCGCCTGGGCGGCGGAGAGCCGGTGGGCGCGCGAGGCGGGCACGAGGGCGGCGAGGGCGACCAGCAGCGGGACGCCGATCACGGTGGCGGCGGGCAGCCACCCGGCCGGCTCGATCACCGCGGTGCCGGTCGAGATCCCGCTGAAGGCGGCCCGGAGGATCGGGAACGACGCCGCCCAGCCCGCCGCCGTGCCGAGGACGGTGCCGACGACCGCGGGCACCGAGACCATGGTCAGGTAGACCACCACCACCTGGCGCGGGGTGAACCCGATCGACTTCAGCACGCCGATGTGCCGGTAGCCGGAGACCACCGCGCCGCTCACCACGTTGCCGACGATCAGCGCGGCGACGACCAGGCCGAGCACGCCGAAGACCGTCATCAGCGGCAGGTAGGCGTCGGCGCCCGCCGAGAAGGCCCGCTTGAGCACCAGGTAGGACTGCGCGCTGGCGACGGCGTCCTTCGGCAGGCCCTCGGTGGCACCGGCGAGCGAAGCGGTGAGCTGCTGCTCGGTGGCCGCGTCGGTGAAGCGGTAGAGCATCTGGCGCCCGGTGGGGTGCAGGGCGGCCGCCTGTTCGGGGGTGACCCAGCCGCCGGCGGACTGGCTCATGCCGGTCGCGAAGCCGACGACGGTGAGCTTCAGCCCGGTGCTGGTGGTGAGCGGCGTGCCGACGAACTTCGCCGCGGCGCCCCCGGCCGGGTTGTTCACGACCACCTCGCCGGGTGCGTCGGCCCAGCGGCCGGCCAGCAGTCGCACCCGGTCCACCGGGCCGGCCCGGTCGGCCCGGCCGACCAGGGTCAGCGGGCCCCGCGCGTGGCCGATCCACTCGGTGGGGATGGTCACCACGGCCTGGTCGAAGGGCCCGGCGGCCGCCTCGACGCCCGGCCGGTGGGCGGTGGCGGCCAGTTGCTCCGGCGAGGCCTCGGCCGGGTCGAAGAGGGCGGTGACGTGCGCGCCGCGCTCGGCCTCGAAGGCGGTGTCGAACGGCGCCCGGGCAGCGCTGATCACCGCGAGGGCGAGCAGCACGGTCGCGGTGGAGCAGAAGACGACCAGGCCGATCACGACGGTCTGCACCCGGCGGCGCTTCACCGCCGCCCGGGAGGCCCGCCACACGGCTCCACTCATGCGCCCACCCCGCTCCGCTCGGCAGCCGATGACCGGCGCACGCACCTCATGTCCGTTCGCTCGCTCTGCTCGCTCACGACGACGCCTCCAGCGAGCGCTCCCGCGCCACCCGGCCGTCCGCCATCTCCACCAGCCGACTGGCGCAGCGCGCGGCCAGGTCGGGGTCGTGGGTGACGATCAGCAGGGTCTGCCCGATCTGGTTGAGGTCGATCAGCAGGTCCATCACCTGCTCGCCCGAGCGGCTGTCCAGGGCGCCGGTCGGCTCGTCCGCGAGCAGCAGCGCCGGGCGGTTCATCAGGGCCCGGGCGACGGCGACGCGCTGGCGCTCGCCGCCACTGAGGGTGGCCGGGTAGGTGTCCTTGCGGTGGGCGACGCCGAGCTCGTCGAGCAGTTCAAGGGCCCGGCGGCGCGCCTGCTTGGCGGTGGTGCCGGTCAGCTGGGCGGCGAGGGCGACGTTGTCGAGGGCCGGCAGGTCGTCGATGAGGTTGAAGAACTGGAAGATCATGCCGACGTGGCGGCGCCGGAACAGCGCGAGCCCGGTCTCGTCCAGCCGCCCGAGGTCCTGGCCGTGCACCCGGACGGTGCCCGAGGTCGGCCGGTCCAGGCCGGCGACCATGTTCAGCAAGGTGGACTTGCCGCAGCCCGAGGGGCCCATCACGGCCACCGCCTCGCCCGGCCGGATCGTCAGGTCGACCCCGTCCAGGGCCCGCGCGTCGCCGAACTCCTTGTGCACCCCGGACAGCTCGACGACGGCCTGCGCGCCGCCGGGTCCGGACGTCCCGTCGTGAACGTTTCTCATGGACGACGACGGTAGGCGGGCGGCCCGGGCACCGCGTCCCACCTGGGGTGTAACCGTCGGGGGCGGTAGTACCGGGGATGTACGGGACCGGCACCCCCGGATGATGCGGATCACGCCCCGGGCTGGGAAGCTGGCGGTGTGTGGGGAACGGGGTGGCAGTGGGCGGCGCTCGCCGCGGCGGGCGGATCGGCCGGCGCGGCCGGCTGGCTGGGCGTGGCGCTCGCGCGGGCGCGGCGGCTGCACCGGGCGGCGGTCGGGGAGCGCGGCTGGCTGCTGGAGCGCGAGCGGGAGAGCGCCGCGCGGACCGCGGTCGACGCCGAACGGGCGCGCATCGCCGCCGAGTTGCACGACATCGTCAGCCACAACGTGAGCGTGATGGTGGTGCAGGCGGGCGCCGCGCGCGAGGTCCTCGCCACCATGCCCGAGGAGGCCGCCGCCGCGATGGCCGCCGTGGAGGCCGCCGGCCGCGACACCATGACCGAACTGCGCCACCTGCTCGGCCTGCTCGCTCCGGCGGCGGACGGCTCCGAGGAGGAGGACCCGGACGGCTTCGCGCCGCAGCCGAGCCTCGCCCGGCTCGGCCCGCTCATCGACCGCTTCGCCTTCGCCGGCCTGCCGGTGGAGGTCCGCGTCTCCGGCGAGCCGCGCCCGCTGCCCGGGGGCATCGACGTGACGGCGTACCGGATCATCCAGGAGGCGCTCACCAACGCGCTCAAGCACGGGGACGGGGTGACGGCGGACGTGACCGTGCGCTACGCGGACCACTACCTGCGGGTCGAGGTGCTCAACCGCGGGCCCAGCGTGCTCTCCGGCGGCACGGCGCCCGCCAGGGCGGCCGACGGCGCCGGGCGCGGGCTGCTCGGCCTGCGCGAGCGCGTCGCCGTGTACGGCGGGGACTTCGACGCCCGGCGCCGGCTGGGCGGCGGCTTCCGGGTCCGCGCGCGCATCCCGCTGGACCGGCCGTGAGCGCCCCGCCCCCGGAGGAGGCGGTGGCCGGGAGCGCCGAGCGCCGCCCGCGCGTCGTGATCGCCGACGACCAGGAGCTCGTCCGCACCGGCTTCCGCATGATCCTCACCGCGCGCGGCATCGACGTGGTCGCCGAGGCCGCCGACGGCGCCGGGGCGGTGGCCGCCGCCGTCGCGCACCGGCCGGACGTCGCGCTCCTCGACATCCGGATGCCCGGCACGGACGGCTTGGAGGCGGCCCGCCGGATCCTCGCGCTGGTGCCCGGCTGCCGGGTCGTCATGCTGACCACCTTCGACCTCGACCACTACGTGTACGCGGCCCTGGCCGCCGGGGCGAGCGGCTTCCTCCTCAAGGACGTCACCTCCGCCCACCTCGCCGCCGCCGTCCGCCTCGTGGCCACCGGCGACGCCCTCCTCGCGCCCTCCATCACCCGCCGCCTCGTCGAGCGCTTCGCCTCCGGCACGGCCCCCGCCGACGCGGGCGCCGCCACCGTGCACCGGGACCTCGCACCGCTCACGCCCCGCGAGGTGGAGGTGCTCACCCTGATGGGCCGCGGACTGTCCAACGGCGAGCTGGCGCGCGAACTGACGCTCAGCGAATCGACGGTGAAGACGCACGTGGCCCGGATCTTCGCCAAACTCGACCTGCGCGACCGGGCCCAGGCCGTGGTCCTCGCGTACGAGACCGGCCTGGTCACCCCAAGGGGGCGGTGAGCGGGCCGGGTTGCGAACCGTCGCGCTCAACTCCCGTGATTCGCACGAAAATCATCTATCTAACTCGTTCGAGGTAACTGGCCTCCTCCACCACATTTTTGCCAGCCCATGGGGGAACATCTGCATGTCCGCGCCCGGACGGGTCATCCCCCTCCGGGCGGCATCACCCTCAGCCTTTGGATCGGCCCGTGACTACCTCCGCCCCCGTGTGGGACTGCCCCTTCAACCACACCGAAGGCCTGGAGTTCGACCCCCTCCTCAAGCGGCTGCTCACCGAGGCCCCGGTCGCCCGGATCCGGCTGCCGCACGGCGAGGGCGAGGCCTGGCTGGCCACCCGCTACGAGGACGTCCGGACCGTCACCACCGACCGCCGCTTCAGCCGCGCCGCCGGCATCGGGCGGGACCTCCCCCGCATGACGCCCGCCCCGATCGCCCAGGCCGAGGCGATCAACCTGATGGACCCGCCCGCCCACAACCGGCTGCGCCGCCTCGTCGCCCAGGGCTTCACCAACCGCCAGGTCGAGCGGATGCGGGCACACACCCAGCGGATCGTCGACGGGTACCTCGACGAGATGGCCGAACACGGCGCCCCCGCCGACCTCGTGCACTTCCTCTCCTCCCGGCTCCCGCTCACCACCATCTGCGAGATGCTCGACATCCCCGAGCAGGACCGCGCCGAACTGCGCGGCCACGCCGTCGCGATGATGGCCATGAGCCCGGACGGCCGCGAGGGCCAGGAGCGCGCCAAGGCCGCGCTGCGCGCCTACTTCACCGAGCTGACCGCCGCCCGCCGCCGCGCCCCCGGCGAGGACCTGATCAGTGCCCTCGCCATCGCCCGCGACGGCGACGAACTGCTGGACGACGACGAGCTCGCCGTCATGGCGATGGTGCTCCTGGTCACCGGCCACGACACCAGCACCTACCAGCTCAGCAACATCACCTACACCCTGCTCACCCACCCCGAGCAGCTCGCCAAGCTCCGCGCCCAGCCCGACCTCCTGCCCCGCGCCCTGGAGGAGCTGCTGCGCTTCATCCCGTTCCGCCAGGGCGTCGGCATCGCCCGGGTCGCCACCGAGGACGTCGAACTGGGCGGGGTGCTCGTCCGGGCCGGCGAGCCGGTGCACGTCTCCTACCTGGCCGCCAACCGCGACCCGGCGTTCTACGAGCGGCCCGACGAGCTCGACCTCGACCGCGGCGCGCCCACCCACATGACCTTCGGGTACGGCCAGCACCACTGCCTCGGCGCCCACCTGGCCCGGATGGAGCTCCAGGTCGCCATCGGCACGCTGCTGCGGCGGTTCCCCGGGCTGCGCCTGGCCGTGCCGCCGGCCGAGCTCGACTGGCGGACGGGCTCCATCTGGCGCTACCCGCGGGTCCTGCCGCTCGCCTGGTGACCCGCCGCGCCACCGCGCGCGCCCGTCCGTCCACCGCCACCACCACCGGGCACCGGCCGCCCCGCGCGCCGGGCCCGGCCGCCCGTCGGCCCACCCACGGGCCACCCAGGGGAGACCGCGTACCCATGGCAACACTCTGCCGCCCCGCCATCGCCGTGCCCGAGCACGTCATCACCCTCGACGAGACCCTCGACCTGGCCCGCGCGATGCACGCCGGCCACCCCCAACTCGGCCTCGCGCTACGGCTGATCGAGAACACCGGCGTGCGGACCCGGCACCTGGTCCAGCCCATCGAGCAGACCCTGCGCCACCCCGGCTTCACCGCCCGCAACGCCGTCTACGAGCGGGAGGCCAAGCGCCGCGTCCCCGAGGTGGTCGAAGCGGCCCTGCGCAACGCCCAGTTGGGCGCCCAGGACATCGACCTCCTGATCTACGTGTCGTGCACCGGCTTCATGATGCCGTCGATGACCGCCTGGCTCATCAACACGATGGGCCTGCGCCCGGACACCCGCCAGATGCCGATCGCCCAGCTCGGCTGCGCGGCCGGCGGCGCCGCCGTCAACCGCGCGCACGACTTCTGCCGCGCCTACCCGGGCGCCAACGTGCTCATCGTCGCCTGCGAGTTCTGCTCGCTGTGCTACCAGCCGACCGACCTCGGCGTCGGCTCGCTGCTCTCCAACGGCCTCTTCGGGGACGCCGTCGCCGCCGTGGTGATGCGCGGGCACGGCGGCACCGGGGTGTCGGTCGAGCGCAACGGCTCGCACCTCGTCCCGGACACCGAGAACTGGATCTCCTACGGGGTCAGGGACACCGGCTTCCACTTCCAGCTCGACCGGCGCGTGCCCGGCACGATGGAGATGCTCGCACCCGCCCTGCGCGGCCTGGCCGGCGAGCACGGCTGGGACGTGTCGGGGCTCGGCTTCTACATCGTCCACGCCGGGGGCCCGCGCATCCTCGACGACCTGTGCCACTTCCTCAACCTCGAACCGGCGATGTTCCGTTACAGCCGGGCCACGCTGACCGAGCGCGGCAACATCGCGAGCGCCGTCGTCTTCGACGCCCTCGCCCGGCTGTTCGCCGACGGCGGCGCGGCCGACGGCACCCACGGGCTGATCGCCGGCTTCGGCCCCGGCATCACCGCCGAGATCTCGCTGGGGAGTTGGGTGTCCGCGCCGCGCGGCGTCGCGCAGCCCCGGCGGCCGCGCGCCATCGCCACCGCCGACCTCTCTCGCGTCCACCCCGGTGTCCCCCGCCGTTTCCCGGCCGGCACTACGATCACCGAATGACCGATACCACGGACCGCACCGACGCCGCCCCCTCCGCCAGAGCCGCCGAACTCGCCGCGCTCTTCCCCGCGTTGCACGCGCCGCAGCACTGGGCCTGGGGGAGGTACGACGCGCAGTTCTCGACCGAGCTGCCGCCGGACGGCCTGGTGACCAACATCCACCTGGTGGGCTTCGCGGACGGCGGCGTGGTGCTCTGCCGGGACGACCGGGACCACTGGTTCCTGCCCGGCGGCACGCGCGAACAGGACGAGACCGTCGCCGACTGCCTGCGGCGCGAGCTCAGGGAGGAGGCGGGCGCCCGGCTGCTCGGCGAGCCCGCCTGGCTCGGCGCGCACCGCTGCCACACGGACGACCCGACGCCCTACCGGCCCTGGCAGCCGCACCCGGAGAAGGCGTGGCTGTGGGGCTGGGCGGAGGTCGCGCTGGACTCCGCGCCGACCAACCCCTCGGACGGCGAGCAGGTCGTCGAGGTCCGCGCACTGCCGGCGGCCGAGGCGCAGCGGCTCCTGGTGGACTCGCACGAGGCCTGGTGGGGCGAGCTGATCGGGCTCGCGGTGGAGCTGCGGCGGCGGGCGGAGCTCGGCTGAGACCGCGTCCCGCAGCGGTATTCCCACCCCGGGCGAAGATCACCGGAACGGCCCAGCAGCAGTGCGCACCGTCCGTTTTGCGATGATATGACTCGGCCATGGACACCTCTTCGTTGGCCGCCTCGCTGGCCGTGGACTACCCGGTGCTCAACATCTTCTGGACGATGCTGGAGCTGTTCCTCTGGGTGCTCTGGTTCTTCCTGCTGTTCAAGATCATCACGGACATCTTCCGCAGCCACGACCTGAGCGGCTGGGGCAAGGCCGGCTGGCTGGTCCTGGTGATCATCCTGCCGCTGATCGGCGTGCTCGCCTACCTGATCGCGCGCGGCGAGGGCATGGGGAAACGGGACGTCGCCCAGGCACAGCAGGCCGAGGCAGCCGTCCAGGCGTACATCCGGGACGCGGCCGGGACCTCCGGGGCCACGGCGGACGGCGCCGGGCGCAGCCACGTCGACGACCTGGCGACGCTGGCGGACCTGAAGGACAAGGGCCTCATCTCCGCCGAGGAGTACCAGCGGGCCAAGGACAAGCTCCTGGTGTGAGTGGTGTGAGCGTGTGACCGGTGTGAGCGGAAATGGCGGAACGGCCGGGGCCGGCGGGCGATGTGCCCGCCGGCCCCGGCCGTTCCGTGTTCTGCGTACTGCGTGCTGCGTGCTGCGTTCCGGGCCCTGGGGGCCGGGTGCCGGGTGCCGGTCAGCGCCGCCCGGAGCGGCGGTCGTCGCGCCCGCCCTGACCGCCCGAGCCGCCGGTCAGGCCCGCCCGGCGCAGCGCGTCCGCCATGGCGCTGTTCGCCGGCGGGGTGCTGCCGCCGGAGCCGCCCTGGCCGCGCCGGTCCTGACCGCGGCGGTCGTCGCGGCGCTCGTCCCCGCGGCGGTCCTGGCGCGGCGGGCGGGCCTGCCGGTCGCCGCCGCCTCGGCCGCGCTCGCCACCCCGATCCCCGCCCCGATCCCCGCCGCGGCCGGGCTCGTCGTCCAGCCGCAGCGTCAGTCCGATCCGCTTGCGCGGGACGTCCACCGAAGTGACCCGGACCTTCACGATGTCGCCCGGCTTGACCACCTCGCGCGGGTCCTTCACGAAGTTCCTCGACAGCGCGGAGACGTGCACCAGGCCGTCCTGGTGGACGCCCACGTCCACGAAGGCGCCGAACGCGGCGACGTTGGTGACCACGCCCTCCAGCACCATGCCGACCTCCAGGTCGCCGATCTTGTCGACGCCCTCCTTGAAGACGGCGGTGCGGAACGCCGGGCGCGGGTCGCGGCCCGGCTTGTCCAGCTCGCCGAGGATGTCGGTGACGGTCGGGATGCCGAAGGTGTCGTCGGCGAAGTCCGCCGGGCGCAGCGCGCGCAGCCGCTCGCCGTTGCCGATCAGCTCGCGCAGCTCGCCGCCGGTCGCGGCGAGGATGCGGCGCACCACCGGGTAGGCCTCGGGGTGCACGCTGGAGGCGTCCAGCGGGTCGTCGCCGCCGGGGATGCGCAGGAAGCCCGCGCACTGCTCGAACGCCTTCGGGCCGAGCCGGGCGACGTCCTTGAGCTGCCTGCGGGTGCGGAACGGCCCGTTGGCGTCGCGGTGGGCCACGATGTTGTCGGCGAGCGTGCCGGTGATGCCGGAGACGCGGGTCAGCAGCGGCGCGGAGGCGGTGTTGACGTCCACGCCGACGGCGTTCACGCAGTCCTCGACGACGGCGTCCAGCGAGCGCGAGAGCTTCACTTCGCTCAGGTCGTGCTGGTACTGGCCGACGCCGATCGACTTGGGGTCGATCTTCACGAGTTCGGCGAGCGGGTCCTGGAGGCGGCGGGCGATGGAGACCGCGCCGCGGATGGACACGTCCAGCTCGGGCAGCTCCTGCGAGGCGAACGCGGAGGCCGAGTACACCGAGGCGCCGGCCTCGCTCACCATCGCCTTGGTGAGCCCCAGTTCGGGGTGGCGCCCCAGCAGGTCCTCGGCGAGCTTGTCGGTCTCGCGGGAGGCGGTGCCGTTGCCGATCGCGATCAGGTCCACGCCGTGCTTCTTCGCCAGCGCCGCCAGGGTGGCCAGCGAGGCGTCCCACTTGTTGGCGGGCTGGTGCGGGTAGATCGTGTCGTGCGCCACGACCTTGCCGGTGGCGTCCACCACGGCGACCTTCACGCCGGTGCGGAAGCCCGGGTCCAGGCCCATGGTGGCGCGGGTGCCGGCCGGGGCGGCGAGCAGGAGGTCGCGGAGGTTCGCCGCGAACACCCGCACCGCCTCCTCCTCGGCCTCGGCGCGCAGCCGGGACCGCAGGTCGATGCCGAGCCGCACCAGGACGCGGGTGCGCCAGGCCCAGCGGACGGTGTCGCCGAGCCACCTGTCGGCCGGGCGGCCGTGGTCGGCGATGCCGAAGCGGGCGGCGATGCGCTGCTCGTAGTCGGCCGCGCCGGGCAGGTCGCCCCTGGTGTCGCCGGTCTCGTCGCCGTCCAGCGGGGACAGTTCGAGGTCGAGCACCTCCTCCTTCTCGCCGCGCAGCATCGCGAGGATGCGGTGCGAGGGGAGCCTGGTGTAGGGCTCGGCGAAGTCGAAGTAGTCGGCGAACTTGGCGCCGTCCTGCTCCTTGCCGTCCCGCACCCGGGCGACCAGCCGGCCGCGGGTCCACATCCGCTCGCGCAGCGAGCCGACCAGGTCGGCGTCCTCGCCGAAGCGCTCGACCAGGATCGCGCGGGCGCCCTCCAGGGCCGCGCTCCCGTCCGCCACGGCCTCGTTGAGGTAGCCGGCGGCCAGCGCGGCCGGGTCCTGGGAGGGGTCGGCGAGCAGGGTGTCGGCGAGCGGCTCCAGGCCGGCCTCGCGGGCGATCTGCGCCTTGGTGCGCCGCTTCGGCTTGAACGGCAGGTAGATGTCCTCCAGGCGGGCCTTGGAGTCGGCCGCGAGGACCTGCGCGCGCAGCGCGTCGTCCAGCTTGCCCTGGGCCTCGATCGACTCCAGGACGGCGGTGCGGCGCTCCTCCAGTTCGCGCAGGTAGCGCAGCCGCTCCTCCAGCGTGCGCAGCTGCGCGTCGTCGAGGGAGCCGGTGGCCTCCTTGCGGTATCGGGCGACGAACGGGACGGTCGCGCCGCCGTCGAGCAGGTCGACGGCGGCCGTCACCTGCCCGTCGCGCACGCCCAGTTCCTCGGCGATCTTCCGCTCGATCGCCCGCTGGGCCCGCCGGGACTGCTCATCGACTGGCGTGGTCACGAAGCCGGTCACCTTCTCCTTCAGTGCGTTCGCCGTACGCCCTGCATTCTGGCAGGTGCCGCGGACGGCTCCCGGCCGCACCCGGGGCGGCCGGGCGTGGCGGGTGCGCCGCCCGGCTCCAACCGGGCTTGAGCGGTGCTCCGTTGCGCGCCCCTACGGTGGCGGGCATGGACACCTCCCCTTCGCTGGAGGCGGGGCGTGCCGCGCGGCTCGACCGGCTCGCCTCCGCCAAGTACCTGCTGTTCACGACCTTCCGGCGGGACGGCACCGGCGTGCCGACGCCGGTGTGGGTCGCCCGGGACGGCGACGCGCTCGTCTTCACCACCGTCACCCGCACCGGCAAGGTCAAGCGGCTGCGCCGGCGCACCGACGTCCTGGTCGGGCCGTGCGACATCCGCGGCACCCTGCTCGGCGAGCAGGTCCCGGCCACCGCCGTGCTCGACGCCGCCCGGGCGCCCGCGTACCGGAAGCTGCTGCGCCGCAAGTACGGCCCGCTGTGCGCGGTCGCGCTGGCGGCCAACGTGGTCCGGTTCGGCCGGGGCGGCACGGTCGGGGTGCGGGTGACGCTCGGCTGAGGCCGGCCGGCGCACGTCAGCCGTCGAGGTGGAGCTCCCGGCTCGGCCGGCCGTCGGCGGCGAGGTCGATCGTGACGGTCCCGGTGTCGGTGTCGACCTGGATCCGGTCCGGGCCCGACCAGCGGACGGCGCGGTCGTACGGGTCGTGGGGGCCCTGGGCGAGGACCAGCCACCGGCGGGTGGTCAGCCCGGTCCCCTCGTCGACGTAGTACGCCGTGGTGGAGTCGAGCGCCCAGCCCGTCTCCTCCTGCACGATCTTCCGGTCGGTGCGGCCCGGCGCCTCCTGGGTGCCCTTCACGACCGTGGAGGTCGCGAGGAAGAGCCAGAGCATCATCGTCCCGGCCGCCAGCAGTGTGACGGCGGTGGTGAGCAGGATCCGGAGCCACATCCACCAAGGAACGTTGAGCACCGCGACGAACAGGGCCGGGATCGCCAGGGTCCAGAGCAGCAACGGCCGGTCGAACCACTGCTGCAGCACGAGGTAGCCGCCCGAGCGGCTGTTGTAGTGCCCGGTCACGCCCAGGAGCAGCAGGACGGCCAGGACGGCGAACGCGGCCCGGAACGCCCAGCGCTCGAAAGCCGTCCACTCGATGCTGCGTCTGCCCGTAGGCCGGGCGGGCCGGCCGTCCGCCTGCCCCCGTGTGGTGATCATCGCGCCAGCGTAGTGATCTGATGATCCGAATTTGTCACAGCAGTTCGATGATCCGGCTGCTGGCCGCACGGGCCGCGCTGTACGCTGCCGGGCATGTGCGCTGCCGTCAGGATGCACCCCGACGAACCGGACATCACCACAGCCCTGGTGCGGCGGCTGCTCTCCGCCCAGTTCCCGCAGTGGGCCGGCCTGCCCATCCGCCCGGTCGTCTCCGCCGGGACGGACAACGCGATGTTCCGGCTCGGCCCGGACCTCGCCGTCCGCCTCCCCCGGGTCGGCTGGGCCGCGGACGGCGTCGGCCGCGAACAGTACTGGCTGCCGCGGCTCGCCCCGCACCTGCCGCAGCCGATCCCCGCGCCGGTAGCCCTCGGCCGGCCCGCCGCCGGCTACCCGTGGGAGTGGTCGGTGGTCCGCTGGCTCGACGGCGTGAACCCGGCCGTCGGCGCCCTCGCCGCACCGCTCCGACTCGCCCGCGACCTGGCCGCGTTCATCACCGGCCTGAGATCCGCCGACCCGGCCGGCGGACCGCCCGCGGCCCGCGGGGTCCCGCTCGCCGCCCGTGACGGCGCGACCCGCGCGGCGCTCGCCCGGCTCACCGGCACGATCGACACCGCGAGCGCGACGGCCCTGTGGGACAAGGCCCTGCGCCTGCCCGACCACACCGGCCCGGCCACCTGGATGCACGGCGACCTCTCCCCCGGCAACCTCCTGCTCGCCCCCACCGGAGGGCTCGGCGCGGTCATCGACTTCGGCCTGATGGGCGTCGGCGACCCCACCGTCGACGTCATCGCCGCGTGGACCGTCCTGCCCGCCCAGGCCCGCGGCACCTTCCGCACCGCCCTCGGCGCCGACGACGCCATGTGGGCCCGCGCCCGCGCCTGGGCCCTGTCCATCGCCCTCATCGCGATCCCGTACTACCGGCACACCAACCCCACCCTGACCGCCGCCGCCCGCCACGTCGTTCGCGAGGTCCTCGCCGACCGCACCGCCTGATCCGGCCCCTCCACGCGGTAGCGGTTCTGTCGCTCCTACTGCCCGCACAGGACGCCGTTGCTATGGCGTGCTGCCGCCAACCCGCTTTACGGAAAGCGGAGTTGGCGCCTGCCTGCCGCAGGGGGGAGCGCACCGTGGCGCTGTTCAAGGACGTCATCCAGGTCAGAGTCAGCAAGCGCGTGCCGTGGGTGGACGCGGACGCCTACCCCCTGCACAACATCGCCGGCGCCCGGCGGATCGAGACCCGGCGCCAGTGGCGGAAGTCGAGTCCGTGCGCCGGATCCTGGAGTCCCAGAGCTCCTGACACTCCAGACCGGGTCAGAAACCTTCCCCGGTCAAGCTTGGCTGCTAGCCTGGTTGGCATGAGCGAGCGATGCGAGCGAACAGTCAAGAGGTGCGTGTTTCGCGAAGCGACCGCCGAGCGCAGCGAGGTGGGCGCATGAGTGGACTGCGGGAGCTGAAGAAGGAACGGACGCGGCGGGCGATCTCGGAGGCGGCGATCGCACTGTTCCTGGAGCACGGGTTCGACCGGGTGTCGGTGGCCGACGTAGCCGCGGCGGCCGAGGTGTCGAAGCCGACGCTGTTCAGCTACTTCCCGTCCAAGGAGGACCTGGTCGTCCACCGCTTCGCCGACCACCAGGACCAGGCCGCCGACGTGGTCCGCGGCCGGGCTCCGGGCGAGACGGCGATCGGTGCGCTGCACCGGGACTTCGTGGCCGGACTGGACCGGCGCGACCCGATCACCGGGCTCAACGACCACCCCGCCGTGCTGGCGTTCAACCGGCTCGTCCGCTCGACCCCGGGCCTGGTGGCCCGCGGCGCCCAGTACCTCGCGCGGGCCGAGGAGTCCCTGGCCGAGGCCCTGCGCGAGGACTCGGACGCCACCCCGCCCCGCGTGCTCTCGGCGCGGCTCCTGGCCGCCCAGCTCACCGCGACCCGGCGCGTCCTCGCCGAGCACAACCACCACCGCATCGCCGAGGACGGCCAGAGCGCCGACGAGCTCCACTTCGAGGCCGTCGGCGACGCCGACCGCGCCTTCGAACTCCTGGAGCACGGCTGGGCCCGGGCTGCCGGCCCCGGGCGCCCGACCCGCTAACCGCCCGCCCGCATGGCCTCCGGCAGCGGGCGGGCGTGCAGCACGTCGAGGCGGGAGACGGCCCGGGTGAGCGCCACGTAGAGGCGGTGCAGGCCACGCGGTTCGGCGTCGACGATCGCGGCGGGCTCCAGGACGATCACGTGGTCGTACTCGAGTCCCTTGGCCAGCGAGGCGGGCAGTACAGTGAGCCGGGCCGCCCCGCCGACCCCGTCCGCGGTCGCCGCCGGCAGCCCGGCCGCCGCCAGCGCCTCCGCCGTCCGTGCCACTGCGGCATCCGCCGCGATCACGGCCACCGAGCCCTCGCGACCGAGCGCCTCGCGGACGATGTCGGCCACTTCCTCTTCCACGTCCCCCACGTGACGGACCGTCACTTCTCCACCCGCCCGCAGCGAAACCGCCGGCGGCACGTCCACGCCGAGCGCACCCAGCACCCGGTTGGCGAGCTCCATCACCGCCGCCGGGACGCGGAATCCCGTCGTCAGCGGCACCACCGCCGCCCGCGGCTTGCCGAGGTGGGCCAGCTGCTCGGGCCAACTCCGCGCCGCCCCGGGCGTGGTGGACTGCGCGAGGTCGCCGAGCACGGTGAGCGAGCCGAAGCCGCTGCGCCGGGCGATCGCCCTGCACTGCATGGGCGAGAGGTCCTGCGCCTCGTCGACGACGACGTGCCCGAACCCGTCCGGCCGCTCGATCAGGCCCGCGACCTCGTCCAGCAGGAACAGGTCCTGCGCCGACCAGGCCGCGCTCCGCTCCGAACGCGGCGGGCGCCGCCACCGGATCGCCGCCTGCCCGCCCGCGTCCAGCAGGCCGGCCGCGGCCGCCGCCAACACCACGGGATCGCCGAGCAGTTCGGCCACCACGAGCTCCGGGCGGACGGCCGGCCACGCCGCGTCCAGGAACTCCTTCACCGGACGGCAGCGCCCGATCCGCGCCTCCCACGTCCCGCTGCGGACGCCCGTGCGCCGCTCGGCCCGGTCCCGCAGCGCCGCCACCACCCGGGTGCGCAGGTGCTCACGCCCGATCGCGTACGGCACGCCCTGCCCGCGCACCTCCGCGACCATCGATTCCAGCGCCTCCCCCGGGATCCGCCAGCGGTACGAGCCCTCCGTGACGACCACCGGCTCGGCGCCCGCCGCCCGGACCCTGGCGTACAGGGCGCGCTCCAGGACGGCGGCCATCCGGGCGTCCTGCTTGACGGCCGCGGCGCGCGTGTCGTCCTCGCCGCGCACCGGGTGGGTGGCGACCAGATCCTCCGCGGTGCACTGGGCGACGTCGATCTCGCCGAGCGCGGGCAGGACTTCGGCGATGTAGCGCAGGAACGCCCGGTTGGGCCCGATCACCAGCAGGCCCGAGCGCCGGATGCGCTGCGGGTGGGTGTAGAGCAGGTACGCGGCGCGGTGCAGGCCGACGGCGGTCTTGCCGCTGCCGGGCGCACCCTGCACGCACACCGACTCGGCCAGCCCGCCGCGCACCAGTGCGTCCTGCTCGGGCTGGATGGTTGCGACGATGTCCCGCATCGGCCCGGTCCGGGGGCGCTCGATCTCCGCGGCCAGGATGCCGCCGGGGGCATCGGCGGGCGGCCCGCCGAGCCGCTCGTCCTCCAGGCCGGTCAGGTCCTCCGGCGCCCCGGGGCTCGTCGGCGCCCAGCCGAACCGGCGACGCCCGGCCAGGCCGAGCGGGTCGTGCGGGCCGGCCTGGTAGAAGACCCGGGAGACCGGGGCCCGCCAGTCGACCACCAGCGGCGGCGCGGTCGGGTCCTCGGAGATCCGGCGGCGGCCCACGTAGTAGCGCTGCCGCCGGTGCTCACCGGCCTCGGGGACGTCGCCGAAGTCCAGCCGGCCGAAGAACGCCGGGCTGTCCGGCAGGTCCGCCATCCGCCGGGCCCGGGTGCGCAGGTAGCGGCCGAGCGCTTCGGCGCTCGCGCCGTCGCCGGACACGTCCTCGCCCGCGATCACCTGGTACCCGGCGTCGTCCACCTGCCGCGCGAGCGCCTCCCGGCACCGGGCGACGTGGGCCCGCTCCCGCGCCAGCTCTCCGTCGATTCCCGCCACCATGCCGCGACCTCCCGACCGTCGTTCCCGCACACTGGACCACCAGCATAACTGAACTCGGTAAAGAATCTACTCGGGTAAGAATCATGCCCCGGTTGCACCATGGGGGAATCGCGTGTCAGTGGCATGCGACAAGGTGGGTCGCATGCGGAACGAGAACGCGCACGACGAACTGTCGGTCATGACCTGGGACCGGTTCTGGGAGCTGGTCGGCACGCTGGGCGGGCCGGCCGTCCTGGAGAGGTGCGACCACCTGGAGGAGGCGTGCGAGGGCCTTGCGCAGCGGCTCGCGCTCGGGCCGGTCGAGGAGATCACCAGCTTCGGGGAGCGGCTGGCCGAGGCGCTGTACCGCTTGGACCGCGCGGAGTTCGGACGGCTGCCGGTCCAGGACGCCGAGGCGCCGCACGACTGGCAGACCGACGACCACTTCCTCTACACCCGCGCCGCCGTGGTGACGGCCGGGCGAGAGGTCTACGAAGGAGTCTTCGGCCACCCCGAGCGATTCGCGCCGTACACCGCGCTCCAGGCGGAGGAGCTGCTGTACGTCCACGAGGAGGCGTACGAGGCGGCCACCGGCGAGGAGTGGGACTTCCCGACCCGCTACGACTACGAGTCGTGCTCCAACGCCGAGGGCTGGCCGGACCTCCGAAGCTAGCGCCGACGCGGGCGGCCGCCACCGGCCCGGCCGCCGCTGCGCGGCTTGCGCGGGGCGCCCTGCCGGGCGGCCTCCGCCGGGGCCGTGTCGGGCCAGTGGGCCGGGCGGGTCAGGCCGGCGGGGAGGCGGGTGGTCGCGTCGCCGCGGGCGGCGTTGAGCTGGGCCTGGGTGAGGAAGAGGGCCTCGGTGAGGTCGGCGCCCGCCAGGTTGGCGTCGCGCAGGTCGGCGCCGATCAGGTCGGCGAGCCGCAGGTCGGCCCCGCCCAGGTCGGCGGCGACCAGCAGCGCCCCGCGGAGGTTCGCGCCGCGCAGGTCGGCGCCGCGCAGCCGGGCGCCGAAGAGGTCGGCACCGCGGTGCTCGCGGCGGCGCGGGACGGCAGCGCGGACGTGCTCGCTCGCCCGCAGCAGCAGTTCGCTGACGCGCTGCCGGTGCGCGTTCACGTCGACGGCGAGGACCTCCTGCGGAGTGCCGCCGGCGAGCCGGTCGGTGGCCTCCAGGGCCTCCCGCAGCTCGGGATGGACGGCGCGGGCGGCGTCGAAGCCGAGCGCCTCGCCGAGGTACGCCATGAGCTCGTGCAGCTGCCGCACGACCGGGAAGACGTCGAACATCTCCCGCGCGCTCGCCGGCTCCTCCCGCCAGCTGCGCCCGCCGTACGTGACCTGCGAGACGCGCTGGCCGGCGCCGAAGCAGTCGTAGACGGTGCAGCCCTGGAAGCCGGTGTCGCGCAGGCGCGCGTGGATCCCGCAGGTGAAGTCGGTCTGGAGGTTGCGGCACGGGGTGCCGGCGGCCTTGTCGACCGCGAAGTCGGCGCCCGCGGCGAACGGGAGGGCGACGCAGCAGAGCCCGAAGCAGCTGGTGCAGTCGGACCGGAGTTCGACCGGCAGCGATCCGCCGTTGCCGCCCACCTCACTGAGCTCGCTCATGCGCCCACCTCGCTGCGCTCGGCAGCCGCTTCGCGCAACACGCACCTCTCAATGGTTCGCTCGCTGCGCTCGCTCACGTGTCGTCGTCCTTCCGGCCTGGGCGCACCGAATCGTTCCGGTGCGTCGAACCCGCCAAGCCTACTGCGCCCCTGGCCTCACCCCTCCCCCAGATGTAAGGTATGCAGCACATATTCACCTATTACCAACGGGGGTAAGCCGATGCGGAACCAGGACCCGGACACCACGGAACTCGTCCGCCGCTGGATCTCCGGCTGGGTCGTCTCCCGGGGCGCCGCCGAACCCGCCCCCGCGCCGTGGGGCTGGAGCATCGATGTCGGGGCCCCGACCGGCGAGGTCGCGCGGCGCGTGCTGCCGCACCCCGCCGAGGACGACGTCCGCGAGATCGCCGGGGCGACGACGGCCCCGGGCACCTGGCTCAAGCTGTTCGCGGAGGACGACACCGTCCGCCCCTGGCTGGGGCCCGAGTGGCGGCTGGACGTGCCGGGCTTCCTGATGAGCCTGCCGCTCGGCGGCGCGGGGCGCCCCGCGCCGCCGGCCGGCTACACCGTCACCACGTGGATCCGCGGCGGCGTCGTCCGCACGCTGGTCCGCACCTCGACCGGCCACCTCGCCGCCCGGGGGCAGGCGGGCCTGGCGGGCCCGGTCGCCGTGCCGGACCAGATCGTCACGTCCCCCGACCACCGCCGCCGGGGCCTCGGCAGCATCGTGATGGGCACGCTCCAGCACGCCGCCCGCGAGGCCGGTGCCGAACAGGCCGTCCTGGTCGGCACCACCGACGGCCGCGCGCTGTACTCGGCGCTCGGCTGGACGGTCCACTCCCCGATGGCGAGCCTCGTCCTGGAGCCGGAGGCACGGGAGCGCGGCGCTCAGCGGTAGGCCGGCAGTAGGGCAGCGGTCAGCGGTCAGCGGTAGGGCAGCAGCTCCGGCCGCTTCGGCGGGCGGCCGTCGCCGGAGGAGCGGCCGGTGAGGCGGCGGCCGATCCACGGGCCGAGGTGGGAGCCGATCCAGCGGGCGTCGGCGCCGAGCTTCTCGGCACGGCCGCGCGGGGCGGCGGGCGGCAGCGGGGCGCGCCAGTCGAAGCCGGCGGGGCGGCCGAGCGCCTCCAGGACGGCGGCGGCCACCCGGCGGTGCCCCTCGGGCGAGAGGTGCAGGCGGTCCTCGGCCCAGAGCCGGCGGTCGTCGAAGCAGGGTGCGGAGAAAAGGTCGACCACGGCGATGCCGTCGTCCTGGCCGAGCTCGTGCACGAAGGCCTTCATCCGCAGGATCGCGGGCAGCAGCCGGGCGCCGCCGGCCATCCTGCGGCTGGGGTCGGTGCTGGTGAACATGACGACGGTGGCGCCGCCGGCCCGCAGCCCGGCGGCGCAGCGGCCGAGCAGCCGCTCGACCTCGGCGATGTCGCAGCCGGGGCGCAGCACGTCGTTGAGGCCGCCGGCGAGGGTGACGAGGTCGGCGCCCATCCCGGCCGCGACGGCGAGCTGTTCGTCGTGGATCTGGCCGATGAGCTTGCCGCGGACGGCGAGGTTGGCGTAGCGGAAGGCGTCGGCGCCGGGCGCTTCGGCCGGTTCGTCCGCGAGCGCGGCGGCGACCCGGTCGGCCCAGCCGCGGTAGTGGCCGTCGGGCATGAGGTCGTCGCACATGCCTTCGGTGAAGGAGTCCCCGACGGCGACGTAACTGCGGTACGTGGTGGGCACGGGCGCTCTCCGCTCTCCTCCGACTGCTCCGTGGTCCGACGATCGTACGCATGGACCGGAGCGGCGCCGTCCGCCACCCCCCGTCAGCCGGCGCCGTCCGCCGCCCCCCGTCAGCCGGTGGCGGCCGCGACCACGTCGACGGCCTCCGGCGCCCCCGTGACCCAGTGCTCCCGCACCGCGTCCGTCGGCCGCTGCTCGCCGAGGGCCGGCAGGCCCCACTCGCCCAACGCCTCGATGACGCGCCGCAGTTCGCGGCCGCGCCCGGTGAGCTCGTAGACCGTGGCGCTGGCGGGCGGTTCGAGCCGGCGGCGCAGCACGAGGTCCTCGCCCTCCAGCTGCTTGAGCCGGGCGGCGAGGATGTCGGTGGAGACGCCGGGCAGGTCGGCGTGCAGGTCGGTGTAGCGGCGCGGGCCGCGGAGGAGTTCACGGACGATCAGGAGACTCCAGCGCTCCCCCACCGCGTCCAGGGCGCGGGCGACGGCGCAGTACTGGTCGTAGCTTCGGCGTGACATGTGGATCAGCATAGCCAAAAGGTTGGACTTTCCAAGTGCTTACTTGGTAGAACAAAGCTGCAGAGCGCGAACGGGGTGTGACCGTAACGGTCGGGAGGCCGCAGTGGAGTTTCGGCAGTCCAGCAAGCTGAATGACGTGTGCTACGAGATCCGCGGTCCGGTGGTCGACCAGGCCAACGCGCTGGAAGAAGCCGGACACAGCGTCCTGCGGCTGAACACCGGCAACCCGGCGCCGTTCGGCTTCGAGGCGCCCGAGGAGATCATCCAGGACATCATCCGCAACCTCCCGAAGGCGCACGGGTACAGCGACTCGCGCGGCATCCTGCCCGCCCGCCGCGCGGTGGTGCAGTACTACCAGCAGCGCGGGGTGCAGGGCGTCGACGTCAACGACGTCTACCTCGGCAACGGCGTCTCCGAGCTGATCCAGATGGCCGTCACGGCGCTCGTCGACGACGGCGACGAGGTGCTCGTCCCGATGCCGGACTACCCGCTGTGGACGGCCGTGGTGCGGCTGGCCGGCGGCAAGGCCGTCCACTACCTGTGCGACGAGGGGGCCGACTGGTACCCGAGCCTGGAGGACATCGCCGCCAAGATCACCGCCCGCACCAAGGCGATCGTGGTCATCAACCCCAACAACCCGACCGGCGCGGTGTACCCGAAGGAGCTCCTGGAGGGCATCCTCGACCTCGCCCGGCGCCACCAGCTGATGGTCCTGGCCGACGAGATCTACGACAAGATCCTCTACGACGACACCGAGCACCACTGCCTGGCCGCGCTCGCCGACGACGTCCTCACCCTGACGTTCAACGGCCTGTCCAAGGCCTACCGGGTGGCCGGCTTCCGCAGCGGCTGGCTGGTCGTCTCCGGGCCCAAGCAGCACGCCACGGACTACCTGGAGGGCCTGACGATGCTCTCCGGCATGCGGCTGTGCCCCAACGTGCCCGCGCAGTTCGCCGTCCAGGCCGCGCTCGGCGGCCACCAGTCCATCAACGACCTCGTGCTGCCCGGCGGCCGGCTCACCGAGCAGCGGGACGTCGCGTTCAAGGCGCTCAACGAGATCCCGGGCGTCAGCTGCGTCAAGCCCAAGGGCGCGCTGTACGCGTTCGCCCGGCTGGACCCGGCGGTGCACAAGATCGTCGACGACGAGCAGTTCGTGCTGGACCTGCTGCTCCGCGAGAAGATCCACGTCGTCCAGGGCACCGGCTTCAACTGGCCCCGCCCGGACCACTTCCGCTTCGTCACCCTCCCCCGGGCCGACGACCTGGAGACGGCGATCAACCGCATCGGGCGCTTCCTGGCGACGTACCGGCAGGTCTGAGCACACACCCCGGCACGTCGGAACGCATACCCTGGCACGTCATGACCGTCCTGCGCTCCGTCGCCCTGTTCGCCCTCGCCGCGCTCGCCGAGATCGGCGGCTGCTGGCTCGTGTGGCAGAGCGTCCGGGAGCAACGGCCGTGGTGGCTGGCCGGCGTGGGCGTCGTGGCGCTCGGCGCGTACGGGTTCGTCGCCGCGCTCCAGCCGGACGGCACCTTCGGCCGCGTCCTGGCCGCGTACGGCGGGGTGTTCGTGGCCGGCTCCCTGCTGTGGGGCGTGGCCGTGGACGGCTTCCGGCCGACCCGCTACGACGTGATCGGCGCTCTGGTCTGCCTCGCCGGGGTCGGCGTGATCATGTACGGGCCCCGGCGCTGACGCACCGGTGCCCCGGCGTCGGTCCTCGACACCGGGGTACCGTCACGACCGCGCGGGACTACCAGCCCCAGCCGCCGCCCTCGCCGTCGTCGTCGCGGCCGGAGTCCCAGCCCTCGCCGACCTTGCGCAGGATCGTGTAGTTGTCGATCTGCGTGCCGTTCTCGGCCAGCGCGGTGACCTTCATGACCGACTTCTGGCCCAGCTGGGCCGGGGTCACGTCGACCTTGATGAAGGAGTAGCCGGTGTAGCGCACCCGCGACCACTGGATGGTCTCGGGGGTCTTCACCCGCCCCTTGCTCCAGTAGTAGCTCTGGACCTCGTCCTGGTGGTTCTCGTGGCCCTCGTAGGTGTCCGGGGTCGCGAAGTTGTACAGGCTGCGCCCGGCGGCACCGGCGGTCACGTAGACCACGCCGTCCTTCTCGGGCTCGATGGTGGCGCCGCTCGGCACCTGCTTGGAGACCTTGTTGCCCAGGATGGCGTCGGTGCGCTCGTAGATGTGGTTGTGGCCATTGATGACCAGGTCCACCCGGTACTTCTCGAACAGCGGCACCCAGGCCTCGCGGACGCCGCCCTCGGAGGCGTGCGCGACCGTGGTGGAGAAGGCGCAGTGGTGGAAGAAGACCACGATGAAGTCGACGGTCTCGTCGCCGCGCAGGTCCTTGAGGGTGCGCTCCAGCCACCGGGTCTGCTTGCCCGCGGAGAGGCCGAGGTTGGCCGGGATCTCGTAGGAGACGTCGTTGGCGTCCAGGGAGATGACGCCGACGTTCTTGTAGCGGAAGGTGTAGACGCCGGGGACGTTGCGCGGGTCCGGCCCGTTGTCCGGCAGGAAGAAGCGGGTGTTCTCGCCGCCGTAGCCGTTGGGCGAGTACCAGGCCTCGATGTCGTGGTTGCCGTAGGCGACCATCCACGGGATGTCGGCGGCGACCGTCTCGGTCTGGACCAGGAAGGCGTCCCAGGTCTTCGCGTTGTAGACGGCCTTGTCCGGGTCGGTGCCGGAGCCGGCCGGGTCGGCGTAGCAGATGTCGCCGGCGTGCAGGTGGAAGGCCGGCTTCTGGGCCTTGATGATGTTGTCGTTGCCCGCCGCGTGCGCGCTGACGCCCTGGTCGCCGAACGCGGTGAAGGTGAACGGCTCGTACACCCTGCCCCAGCGGTGGTCGCGGGAGGGCGCGGTGCGGAAGGTGTGCAGCGTGGAGATCTGCTGCTGCGAGGCCGGGTCGAAGCCCTGGTGGCCGACGCCGTAGTAGTACGTGGTGTCCGGCTCCAGGTCCTCCAGCGCCACGTGCAGGTAGTACTGGTCCACCGGCTGGCCGGTCGGGGTCAGCGCCGGGGTGTGCAGGGCACGGACCTCGGCCTCGACCTTGTGGCCGAGGTCCCACGGGTGCTTGCCGAAGCGCAGGAAAGGCTTCTTGACCGGCACCGGCACCTGCCACGAGATGCGGAACTGGGTGTCCGGCTCGGCGCCGAACTGGAGGTGACGGCCGGTCGGCGCGACCACCGCACCGTCGATCCCGTCCGCCGTGCCGCCCGTCAGCAGCTGCGGGGTGGCCGGCGCCGCGAAGGCGGTGCCGCTGCCCAGGGCACCGCCCACCGCGACCGCACCGACCGTGACGGCACCGGCGCGGAGCATCCGGCGACGGGAGAAGTGGGCCCGCAGGTACTCGTGCTGCTCGGCCATGCTCATGCGGTCGGCGAGCTTGGCCGGTACGCCCATGTGAGGGATATCCATGCGCGGGACTCTTCCAGCGGCGCGTGGCCCGTGCACGGACGCGCGGTGAACGGACAGGTGCGCGAACACCACCCGGACGCCAATACCCGGTCAAGTCCAGGTAAAGATCATGTCCACGACCATTCCGACACCGGATCATGGCCTCCCGGTGGTGGCGGACATGACCGGCCGTCGGACGTCAGGCCTCAGCCGGACGGCTCGTCCCAGCTCGTGGTGGCGCGGTTGCCCGTGCCGTCGCAGGTGCGGCAGATCTCGTCGCGGTAGGCGTGCTTGGCGCCGGTCGCGTCCACCCGGTAGCGGACGTACACCCCGGTGCCGTCGCACAGGAAGCAGTTGCCGCCCCCGCCGCCGACCTCCGTCGTCCCGGTGCCCTGGCAGGTGCGGCAGTTGAGGCCGGCGGTGCGGCCGGTGCCCGCGCAGATGCGGCAGACCGTGGTCATCGTCTTCCTCCCTGGGCGGATCCGCTCGGAGCCACCGGTCATGCTAGTCGGGCCAGTTGACCCCGCGTGAGACTTGTGTACGCATGACCGGGGCGACCCCGTCACGACGGGGGCCTCACTCCGGCAGGCCCTCGCGGATCCGGCGCGAGACCGCGACCTCCTGCAGGTCGAGCAGGCCCGGCGGATCGGCCAGGCCGGGGCCGCCCGCGTGCACCCACGCGGCGATCTCGTCGATCATGTCGTCGGCCAGCACCCAGCCCAGCCAGACCGGCCGGCCCCCGGCCGCCCGCCCCTCGCCGGAGGGGCCCACCACGACCACGTTCGAATGCGTGCACGCGTCCAGGCACTTGACCGCCCGCACCCGGCCCGCCGACCCGACCGCCGTCCGCAGCCGCTCGTACTGCCCGGCGTGGTCCACACCCGGGTGCTTCTGCTCGGTGCCGCAGCAGCACCCGCGGCAGACCGTGACGGTCACCGGGGAGGCGGCGGCACGCGGGCGGTCGCGGTCTCGGCGGCTCATGGGTTCGGCTTCTCCTCTGGTCGGCGGCCCGTTCGGCCTCCGCAGCGTACCCGCACGGTTCCGGCCCACCGGCGGGTGCCGTCCGCCCGCGGGCGGTCCGTAGGATGCCCCCATGGGACATGCGACCGCCGACAGCGCCGTACCGCGGATGCGCCTGGACGCGTCCAACGCGGCCAAGGTGGCCACCACCCTCCAGGCCCTGGCCACCCCGTCCCGCCTGCTGATCCTCGGCCGGCTGCGGGAGGGCCCGATGGCCGCCACCGAACTCGCCGAGGCCGTCGGCCTGGAACAGTCCGCGTGCTCGCACCAGCTGCGGCTGCTGCGCAACCTCGGCCTGGTCGTCGGCGAGCGCCGCGGCCGCTCGGTCGTCTACTCGCTGCACGACGACCACGTCGCCGCGCTGCTCGACCAGGCCGTCTACCACGTCGACCACCTGCGCCTGGGCCTGGCCGACCGGTGAACGGGAAGCGGCTGCGGAGGATCGCGCTCCGGGCGGCGGGACTGGTCGCGGTGGGCCTCGGCTTCGCCGTGCTCCTCACCGGCTACGCGACGAAGACCCTGGACGACGACCTGCTGCTCACCGACCGGGTCCGGGCCGAAGACGTGCAGCGCGGCGAGATCCACTACCTCGGCACCCCGCCGGCCACGGACCACGCCTTCCTCGAACGGGTCATGGCCCTCGCCGGCGACCGGATCACCTGCCGGGCCGGGCGGTTCACGCTCAACGGGAAGCCGGTGGACGGCTCGTGCCCGCGCGACGTCGACGTCACCGTCCTGCCGGGCCAGGCCTTCGTCGAGGACCGGCAGGGCACGGCGACGGTGGACCTGGCGCAGCTCGGCGAGCGGGTGGTCTGGCACACCGGCACCGATGTCGAAACGCCTCCCCTGCCGGGCAAGTTGACCGGCGCGATCGTCCTGCTCGTCCTCGGCCCGCTCCTGTTCTTCGCCGACGGGATCGCCGCCCTCGTCGCCGCCGCCGGCTCCGGCCGGGCCGGGAAGGCTCCGATCGGCGCGAACTGACGGATCGTCAGGCCGTCGCCTCCGCCGCCGCGCGGCCTGCGGCGCGGCCCGAGAACAGGCAGCCCCCGAGGAACGTCCCCTCCAGCGAGCGGTAGCCGTGCACGCCTCCGCCGCCGAAGCCCGCCGCCTCGCCCGCCGCGTACAGGCCCGGGAGCACCTCGCCGTCCGGGCGCAGGACGCGTGAGGCGAGGTCGGTCTCCAGGCCGCCCAGGGACTTGCGGGTCAGGATGCTGAGGCGGACGGCGATCAGCGGCGCCGCGGCCGGGTCGAGGATGCGGTGCGGGGCGGCGGTGCGCACCAGGCGGTCGCCGAGGTAGCGGCGGGCGCCGTGGATCGCGGTGACCTGGAGGTCCTTGGCGAAGGGGTTGGCCAGCTGCCGGTCGCGGTCCTCGACGGTGCGGCGCAGCTCGTCCGGGTCGATCAGCGGCCGGCGGGTCCTGGCGTTCATGCCGCGGGCGAGGTCGGGGAGGTTGCCCGCGACGACGAAGTCGGGCCCGTGCCGCAGGTGGCCCTTGACCGGGCCGGGGGCGCCGGGCAGGGCGCGGCCGAGCACGCCGCGCACCGACCGCCCGGTCAGGTCCGGGTTCTGCTCGGAGCCGGAGAGGGTGAACTCCTTCTCGATGATGCGCTGGTTGAGCACGAACCAGGTGTGCTCGTACCCGGTGGCCATGATGTGTTCGAGCGTCCCGAGGGTGTCGAAGCCGGGGAACAGCGGCACGGGCAGCCGGCGGCCGGTCGCATCGAGCCAGAGCGAGGACGGGCCGGGCAGGATGCGGATGCCGTGCCGGGCCCAGACCGGGTCCCAGTTCTCGATGCCCTCGGTGTAGTGCCACATCCGGTCGCCGTTGATCAGGTTCCCGCCGGCCGCGCCGGCGATGCCGAGCATCAGGCCGTCGACGTGCGCGGGCACGCCGGAGAGCAGCCGCGCGGGCGGGGTGCCGAGCCGGGCGGGCCAGGCCCTGCGGACGAGTTCGTGGTTGCCGCCGATGCCGCCGGAGGTCACGATCACGGCCTGGGCGCGCAGTTCGAACCGTCCGGCGACGTCCCGTGAGCTGGCCTCGCCGCGGGCGGCCGCGCTGGGCTCCAGCACCTCCCCGGTGACGGTGTCGGTGACGCCCGCGGTGGCCGCGAGCCCGGTGACGCGGTGGCGGAACCGGAGATCGACGAGCCCGCGGGCGGCCGCGGCGCGCACCCGGCGGACGAAGGGTTCGAGCAGCCCCGGCCCCGTGCCCCAGGTGATGTGGAAACGGGGCACCGAGTTGCCCGGCCCGTCGGCGAGGAAGCCGCCGCGCTCGGCCCAGCCCACCACGGGGAAGAACCGCACGCCCATCCCGTGCAGCCAGGCCCGCTTCTCGCCGGCCGCGAAGTCGACGTAGGCCTCGGCCCAGCGGCGCGGCCAGGCGTCCTCGGGCCGGTCGAAGCCCGCCGTGCCGAACCAGTCCTGCACGGCGAGGGCGTGCGAGTCGCGGATCCGCATCCGGCGCTGCTCGGGGGAGTCGACGAGGAAGAGGCCGCCGAAGGACCAGTGCGCCTGGCCGCCGAAGGAGGCCGCGGGCTCCTGGTCGAGCAGGATCACCTTCCGTCCGGCGTCGGCGAGTTCGGCGGTGGCGGTGAGACCGGCGAGTCCCGCTCCGATGACGATGACGTCGGCGTCCAGGGCCATTGCGCAGTCCTCCGTCGCGGGGGTGCGGACGGCGCGGGGGGACGGGCGCCGTCGCTGTGCGCCCGATACTGCGGCCTGCGGTGACGTCCGGTCAACCGGCGGCGGCCGCAGGTGACAAGCAATGGCACCAATTCCGCTCCGGGGCGTTTCGGAAATACCTTCGATACACACCGGAGCGTAATTCGAAATAACCTGCGGCCCCATCTGACGCATTTTCGAGAAATTCCCCGCCGAGGATGGACGGGCACGAAACCTGGCAGTAACTTACCTGTGAGTAGCTGTGGCGCCCGGCTGGCACGACCCCCACCTCGTCGTTTCTCTCCCCCAGGAGGAACCGTGTTCCGCCCTGCCCGGAATCAGCCCCACCGCTCGCGCGTCCGCCGCGCCCGCAATTCCGCGCTCGCCGCCGTCGCCCTCGGCGCCGCGCTCGCGCTCACCACGACGACCGCCCAGGCGGCCACCCCCGCCCCGAAGCACTACGTGGCGCTCGGCGACTCCTACGCCGCCGGCGCGGGCGTGCCCGGCCAGTCCGCCGGCCTGTGCCTGCGCTCCGACCACAACTACGGCCACCTCGTCGCCGCCGCCCTCCACGCGGGCGCCTACACCGACGTCACCTGCGCCGCGGCCAAGGTCAAGAACGTCACCGAGTCCCAGTACGACCTGTTCCTGAAGGTCAACGACCCGCAGCTGGACGCCGTGACCCCGGACGCCGACCTCATCACCCTCGGCATCGGCGGCAACGACCTCGGCACCAGCGACATCGGCATCGGCGACGTCATCGCCACCTGCATCGCCGGCGCCGTCGTCAACCCGCTCGGCACGCCCTGCCAGGACGTCTACAACCACGGCCACTGGGACTGGAGCAGCTGGAGCTGGCAGTACGGCGAGGACGACCTCGCCGACCGCATCGACGCGGCGCAGCCCCGGCTCGCCGCCGCGATCGCCACGATCCGCGCCAAGGCCCCCAAGGCCAAGCTCCTGCTGGTCGGATACCCGTCCGTGCTGCCCGCCGACGGCTCGTCCTGCGTGCTGCGCCAGCCCATCGCGCCGCGCGACATCCCGTACCTGTACCGGACGCTGAGCAGCCTCAACGCCATGCTCAAGGCCACCGCCGCGAGCAGCGGCGCGGTCTACGTCGACACGCAGACGCCGACCGCCGGGCACGACGCCTGCTCGGACGACCGCTGGGTCGAGGGCGCGCTGCCCGGCTCGCCCGCCGTGCCGTTCCACCCGAACGCGACGGGCGAGAAGGTGATGGCCGACGCGGTGCTGGCCGCGCTGCGCTGACCCCGGAACGCCGAAGGGGCGGCGGACCGCACTCCGGTCCGCCGCCCCTTCGTACCGCTCCGGGGACTACTCCGCCTCGCTGCCGGCCGAGACCAGGCCCGCCGACCACTTCTCCTCGACCTTGCCGAACTTCCAGAACAGGATCGCCCCGGCCCAGGTGACCACGAACAGGCCGACGATCGCGTAGCCGACGAAGTTGAGGTCCAGGGAGCCGATCCAGCCGATCGGGCCGCTGGTGATGTCCAGCTTCTCGCCGAGCAGGCCGATCAGCTCGATCAGGCCGATCACCAGCGCGACCAGGACCGACAGGCCGGTGACGGTCAGGTTGTAGTAGATCTTGCGGACCGGGCGGGAGAACGCCCACTCGTAGGCGAAGTTCATGAACGAACCGTCGATCGTGTCCAGCAGGCTCATCCCGGCCGCGAACAGGATCGGCAGCGTCAGCAGCGCGTACCAGGGCAGCGAGAAGGCCGCCGCGCCGCCCGCCAGCACCAGCAGCGAGACCTCGGTCGCGGTGTCGAAGCCGAGCCCGAACAGCAGGCCCACCGGGTACATGTGCCAGGGCTTGGTGACCGCCCGGGTGACCTTGCCGAGGATGCGGTTCATCAGCCCGCGCTTCTCCAGCTGGCGCTCCAGCTCCTCCTCGTCGTACTCGCCGACGCGCATCTTGCGGAAGACCTTGAGGATGCCGTTGAAGGCGCCCAGGTTGATCAGGCCGAGCAGCAGCAGGAACGTCCCCGAGACGGTGGTGCCGATCAGGCCCGTCATCCGGTGCAGCGTCGAGTCGTCCGCCTCGACCTGGTCCGCGAGCGAGCGGATGCCGAAGGCCAGCAGGGCGCAGAGGCCGAAGACGATCGAGGAGTGGCCGAGCGAGAACCAGAAGCCGACCGACAGCGGCCGCTTGCCCTGGCCCATCAGCTTGCGGGTGGTGTTGTCGATCGCCGCGATGTGGTCCGCGTCGAAGGCGTGCCGCATGCCGAGGGTGTAGGCGGTGAGGCCCATGCCGGCCCCGAAGACCTGGCCGCCGACGTCGTAGTGCTCGGGCGCGACGAGCGCCAGCAGCGTGAACCAGCCGATCACGTGCAGCGCGAGGATGAAGCCGCCCATGCCGGCCAGGCGGATCCACTCCTCGCGGGTGAGCCGGTGCCACCATCTGACGGACGGGGCACCTGCGGCGGGGCTGGCCATTGCTGTGGTCCTTTCGGGGGAGCGGAGTGCGGGGACATCCTTCCCTCGACCGGGAGGCAGTTGCAAGCCGTTCGCAAATACTGAAGCACTGCGGACACAAACACGCGCTGGCGAGCCCCGAACACGCCGGGTGAAGGCGGTGCAAATCCGGGCCTTCACCACCGCGCCCGATTCATCAGGAAATCGGCCGACTCCTCCCCTAGGGTCGGAATGCCGGCACGCACACCCCCGTCGGCGTTCACCGGCCCGGGACCCGATGGGAGCGGCAATGCCGTCGTACCCCTTCCACACCACCCGCGAGGACGTCCGCATCCCCCTGCCCGACGGCACCGAGCTGTCCGCCCGGGTGTGGCGGCCGGTCAGCGACGAACCCGTCCCCGCCCTCCTGGAGTACTCCGCCGGACGGCTCACCGACTGGTCCGCCGCCGACGACGCCCGCCGCCACCCCTGGTACGCCGGCCACGGCTACGCCGCCGTCCGGGTCGACACCCGCGGTCACGGCAACTCCGGCGGCCTGCCGGTCACCCCCGGCGACGACCGGGAGCTCGCCGACGGCACCGCCGTGATCGCCTGGTTCGCCGCCCGCCCCTGGTGCAGCGGCCGGGTGGGGCTGCTCGGCGTCGGCGCGGCCGGCACCACGGCCCTGCAGCTCGCCGCGCGCTCCCCCGAGACCGTCCGCGCCGTCGTCGCCGCCTGCCCCGAGGGCGGCCACCGGCTCGGCGGCGCCGTCCTCGCCGCCGACCTCCACACCCGGCTCACCGCCCTGGTCGCCTCCGCCGCCCGGCCGCCGGACCCCCGCCACGTCGGCGACGCCTGGCGCCCGCAGTGGCTGGCCCGGCTCGAATCCCTGGAACCGCCGGCCGAACGCTGGCTCGCCGCCGGGGAGACGTCCGTCCCGGTCTCCGTCCCCGCACTCGCGATCGCCGGGTGGGGCGACCCGTCCTGCTCGTTCGTCCTGCGCCTGCTCGCCACCTCACCCGAGGCCCGCGCCCTGGTCGGCCCCTGGCCGCACGGCCTGCCCGAGGACACCCTCCCCGAGACCCTCCGCTGGTGGGACCACTGGCTGCGCGACATCGACACCGGCGTCCGCAGGGAACCGGCCCTGCGCAGCCTGCTCGGCACCCGGTGGGTCGGCGACGAGGTCTGGCCCTCCCCCGACGTCCGCGAGATCCACTACGCCCTCGACGGCCAGCTGCAGACCGCCGGCACCACCTCCGACGACCGCTACGTCCACGTCCGCTCGCCCCAGCACACCGGCCTCAACGCGGGCGCCTACGTCCCGCTCGGCCGGCCCGCCGACCGGGCGCCGGACCAGCGCGAGGAGGACGGGCGCTCGGTCTGCTTCGACTCCCGGCCGCAGCCCGAGCCCGTCGAGGTCCTCGGCATCCCGTCCGTCCGGCTGCGGCTGCGCGAGGACGAGCGGCCGGCTCTGATCGTCGCGCGGCTGTGCGCGGTCCGGCCGGACGGGACGTCGGAACTGATCACCCGGGGCGTACTGGTGACGTCGGGCACGGCCGACGTCACCGTCGAACTGGCCGCCTGCGCGTTCTCCCTCCCGGCCGGGCACCGGCTGCGGCTCGCGCTCTCGTCCGTGTACTGGCCGTGGGTGTGGCCCGCCCCCGATGGCTCCGGGTACGCCGTCGACCCGTCGCACAGCACCCTCGCCCTGCCCGTCCGCCACCTCGCCGCCGACGTGGGCGCGACAGCCGTCGTCCTGGAGTCCCCGGTGCTGCCCGACCCGCTCGCCGTCCACCTCACCGAGCCGCTCACCGCCCGCCCCGAACGCGTCACCGTCCACGACCTCGGCCGCCACGAGTGGCGCACCGAACTCTCCCCCGCCGCCGACGGCACCCGCACCCAGCCCGACGGCCTCGTCCGCGACGAGCACACCGTGACCGCCTACCGCGTCCTCACCGACGCCCCCCTCAGCGCCCAGGCCCGCACCGACCACACCACCCGCCTGGAACGCCCCGACCTCGGCTGGGACGTCACCCTCCAGACCCGCGCCCAACTCCGGTGCGACGCCACCCACTTCATCAGCATCGTCCAGCTCCGCGCCCTGGAGGCCGGCTCGGTCGTCTTCACGAGGGAATGGCAGCACCGCGTACCGCGGGACACCCCTCAAAGCTAGCCTTATATATTTGCATGAAATTCGCCTCTGTCTTTATATTTGGCCCCATGAAGACCCTCGGCCTGATCGGCGGCATGAGCTGGGAATCCACCGCCGAGTACTACCGCCTCCTCAACGAACTCGCCCGGGAGCGGCTCGGCGGACTGCACTCCGCCCGACTCGTGCTCTACTCGGTCGACTTCGCCACCGTCGAACGCCTCCAGGCCGAAGGCCGCTGGACCGAGGCCGCCGAACTCCTCGCCGACGCCGCACGCTCCCTGGAGGCGGCCGGGGCCGACCTGCTGCTGATCTGCACCAACACCATGCACAAGGTCGCCGACCAGGTCTCCTCCGCCGTCACCATCCCCCTCCTCCACCTCGCCGACGCCACCGCGGCCGCCGTCCGCACCGCCGGCCTGCGCCGGGTCGGGCTGCTGGGCACGGCGTTCACGATGGAACAGGACTTCTACCGCGGCCGGCTCGCATCGAGCGGCGGCCTGGACGTCCTCGTCCCGGACCCGGAGGGCCGCGCACTCGTGCACCGGGTCATCTACGAGGAGCTGTGCGTCGGCGTCGTCCGCGAGGAGTCGCGCGCCGCGTACCGCCGGGTGATCGCCGAGCTGGTCGCCGCTGGCGCCGAGGGCATCATCCTCGGCTGCACCGAGATCGAACTCCTCGTCCACGCCGAGGACAGCCCCGTCCCCGTCTTCCCCACCGCCCGCCTCCACGCCGAGGCGGCGATCACGGCAGCGCTCGCCTGAACCACTCGTCTGGCCGTCGACCGTGAGGCGCACTCCGCGTTCACCGGCGCCGGTCGCCGCTGGGGAGTTCCACTTCGGGCTGCTCTGAACCCATGGGAGCGCCCGGCAGGCCGGGCCTGCCGGGGCTCTCTCCCCCCACCTCTGAGATTAGCCAAACTCCCCTTTCCTACACGGAAGTTGAGCGAAGCTTGAGCATCGCGTCCGCAACCCAGCGCAGGACGCCGTGCGACTCCGTCTCGGTCGCCAGGCGCTCCGCCTCGGCCAGGGTCGCGACGGCATCGTCCTCCCGGCCCTCCTGGGCGGCTATGTACGCCAGGCCCACCAGGTTCGCCGCCACGCCCGCACGGAAGTTCAGCTTCCTCCGCAGCGCGGTGGACTCCTCCAACCATGCGCGGGCCTCCGCCAACCGGCCGGCCATGTGGGCCAGGATGCCGAGGTGGCGCAGGGCGTAGGACCGGATGAGGTCGTCGTCGGCTTGCTCCGCCAGCTCAAGTGCCCGCTCGAAGAACGGGCGCGCGGCCTCGGCGTCCCCGCGCATTAACTGCTGGTACGTGCCGATCCAGAACTGGGCGTCGGCACGGCCCCTCATGTCCCCCAGCGCCTCGTAGAGCTCATCCGCCCGCGAGAAGAGCGTCAACTCCCCTTCCTCCGCCACCCCTTCCGCGAGGAACCGGGCATGGAGGTTCCGGCCGCGGGCCATCGCGAGGTCCGCCTCCACCGCGTCGAGGCAGCGGTCGGCGGCGGGGATGGCGTCGGCGTCGGCGCCGAATACGGCACGATCGTAGAGCCGCGCGGCTTGGTCCAAACGTTCGTCCGAGATCATGAATCGATCGTCCCAGACGAGGGCCGCTCCGGTACCTCGACGATGAGAAGCGTCCCGCGACTGCCCGGGCGCACCGCATGGACCGCACCGGCCGGCACCCGGTACAGCTCGCCCTCCGCAACGGTGAACTCCGCGTCGTCCACCAGCAGTTCCAGCCGCCCCTCCACGACGACCAGCGCCTCCGCCGTCGCGTGGACCTCGGGCGGCAGCGGGCGGCCGTCCATCCGCAGGACCTTCACCACCGCCGTCCCGACCTCGGCGAGGAGCGCCGACTCCCAGGCCCCGGGCAGGGACGAAGCGGTGTGGACAAGGTTCACGGCATGCCTCCCGGCGGCACGCCCGGCCGTGGCGGCAGGCGTCCGCGTCGTTCGCGTTCGGTGGATGCCCCGGACGCTACGCGACCTGCGCGGACAATTGGTCGACCGTTCGGTAAAACCTGCGAGTAGGCTCCCGGCATGACGGACGAGGTCGGCGCGCGGGCGCTCTACGAGGCACTGCTGGACTACGAGGGCGCGCACCGGTACGAGGAGATCGTCACCCCTTGGCTCGACCGGGCCCTGCACGCCGGCTACCGCGAGGAGCTCGCCACCGCGGCCCGGCACCAGCCGTGGTGGGAGGATCCGGACGGGCGCGAACTCAACTGGGAGCTCTACGCGTTGAGCCGCGTGAGCGACTACCTCCTGCTGGACGACACCCGGACGTGGCAGGAGTACCTCGGCTTCTTCGCCTCGCTCGGCATGACCCCGATCGTCGACGACGGCGCCTTCGACCCCTTCCACCACGAGATCGCCGAGGTCGACCAGGCCGACGACCGGGACGCGCCCGTCGAGGTGCTCGGCCTGCGCTGGCCCGGACTGATGCTCGGCGAGCTGCTGTTCAGCCGCGCCGGCGTACGGGTCCGGGCCGGCGCCGCGCACGCGGAGCGCGGGGTCGCCGACGCCTGGCCGATCTACTGGACCTTCCGCCGGCGCCACCGCCCGACCGTCGACCTCTCGCAGGGCTGGGGCAGCAACTCCCAGTGGCGCACCGAGCTGCGCCTCGACTACCGGACGGCCGACGGCGACCACCTCAACGTCACCGAGTGCGTGCCGATCGACGGCCACCCGGACCTGCCCGCCGACCACCCGGAGAACCTCGACGAGGACGACCGCCTGCTCACCCCCGCCGAGCGCCGCGAACTGCTGCGCCACCGCACCTTCCTGCGCGCCCCGGCGGCCGCCGACGCCCTGGCGAGGTCCGAGCAGTGGAAGCGGGACTTCTTCCCGTTCGTGTGGCGGCTCCCGGCCGGCGACAGCTGAGGCCCGGACCGAGTCCGGTCACCGACCTCGCGGACCACCGGAACGCCGTCGAGCCCAGGACGGCCGGCCGGGAACCTGAACACGACGCACCAGCGGGCCGGAGCCCCGGAGCCCCGCAAGCGGTTACCGCACCGCCAGGTCCTGGTTCCCGACCACCTTGAGCAGCCGCAGCGCCTCGTGCGAGGGCGTGCCGGGCGCCGCCGTGTACAGGATGATCCACTGGTCGCGCTTCGGGTCGTGCAGCGCCTCGCAGTCGAGGTCGAGCGGGCCCACGACCGGGTGCAGGATCCGCTTGTGGTTCGAGCGGCTGGCGGAGACGTCCTGCCGCGCCCACAGTTCCCGGAACTCGGCGCTGGCCGACAGCAGGCGGTCGACCAGGCCGCGCACGCCCGCGTCGGTGGGGTAGCGGGCCGTCGCCGCCCGCAGGTCGGCGACCGCGCCGCGGCTGAACTGCTCGACGCCCGCCGGGTCGTGGCGGGAGCGGCTCTCCGGATCGGTGAAGAAGCGCCAGATCAGGTTGCGCTCGGCGGGCGGCAGGGCGGAGTAGTCGCCGAGCAGGGCGGCGGCCATGGCGTTCCAGGCGAGCAGGTCGCGGACCGCGCTGCACACCACCGCCGGGGTGTCGTCGAGCCGGTCGAGCAGGTGCAGGACGCCCGCCCTGACCTCCCGGTCGAGGCCCGGCGGCGGGCCGGGCTGCTCGCCGACGAGGTGGTGGAGGTGGGCGCGCTCGTCGTCGGACAGGCGCAGGGCCCGGCCGATCGCCCCGAGCATCTGGCGGGACGGCCGCGGGCCGCGGCCCTGTTCGAGGCGGATGTAGTACTCCACCGACATGCCCGCGAGCTGGGCGACCTCCTGGCGGCGCAGGCCCGGGGTGCGGCGGCGCCCGCCGGCCGGCAGGCCGACGTCCGACGGCTGCACGCGCGCCCGCCAGCGGCGCAGGAAGGCGGCGAGCTCCGCCCGGTCGACGTGTTCCACGCCTTCAGTGTGGCCCGTCCGCTCGCCCGGCGACCATGGCATTGGCGATACCACCCTCGGCAGTGCCCTCCCGGCGCCGCCCGCGGCGGGCCAGGCTCGATGCCATGACCGAGCGCATCATCCTCATCACCGGCGCCAACAAGGGTGTCGGATTCGCCGCCGCCCGCGAACTGGGCCGGGCCGGCCACACCGTGCTGATCGGTGCCCGTGACCACCGGCGCGGCACCGCGGCCGCCGCCCGACTCACCGCCGAGGGGCTCGACGCCCACTTCGTGCGGCTCGACGTGACCGACGAGGCGTCGATCGGCGCCGCCGTCGAGCAGGTCGAGGCCGAGCACGGCCGGCTCGACACCCTCGTCAACAACGCCGGCATCACCCGGGACCGGCAGCACACGCCCGACCGGCTGCCCGTCGCCGCGATGCGGGAGGTGTACGAGACGAACGTGTTCGGCGTCGTCGCCGTCACCAACGCGCTGCTCCCGCTGCTGCGGAAGTCGTCCGCCGGCTGCGTGTGCAACGTCTCCAGCGGCCTCGCCAGCACGTCGTTCCTCGCCGACCCGGACTCCCCGGTGTGGGAGCACGCGACCCTGCTCGCGTACAACACGTCCAAGGCCGCGCTCAACGCCGTCACGCTCGTCTACGCCCGCGCCCTGCGGGAGGCCGGGGTGAAGTTCAGCTCCGTCGAACCCGGTTTCTGCGCGACGGACCTGAACGACCACACCGGCTCGCTCACCGCCGAGGAGGGCGGCCGACGGATCGCCGCGCAGGTGACGGCGGCGGCCGACGGCCCGACCGGCCGCTTCCTGAGCGAGTACGGCACCACCCTGCCCTGGTAGTCGCCTGACCCGAAAGACCCGCCCTAGGGTCGGATCAGCTCGGGCAGCTTCCGCATGTCGTCGAAGACGACCGTGTCCGGCCCTGCCAGGCGCTCCGCCGGGGTGAGACCGCCCGCGTAGCCGAGGGCGCGCATCCCGGCCGCCCGGGCGGCCTGGACGCCGGGCAGGCTGTCCTCGACGACGACGCACGCGGCCGGGTCGACGCCCATCGAGCGGGCGGCGTGCAGGAAGAGGTCGGGCGCGGGCTTCCCGCGCCCGACCTCGGTGGCGCTGTGGATCCGCCCGGCGAAGTGCTCGTACAGGCCGGTGCGGCCGAGGGTGTGGCGCATCTTGTCGTGCGAGCCGCTGGACGCGACGCAGGTCGGCAGGGCGAGCTCGGCGATCCCGGCGAGCGCCTCGCGGATCCCGGCCACCGGTTCCAACTCGGCGTCCACGGCCTCGGCATGGAGCTCGACGAACCGCGCGCGCCAGCGGTCGGCGGTCGCCGCGCCGAGCCGCTCGGCGACCACCGCGTGGTTGGCGGCCTCGGAGCGGCCGATGAAGTGCTCGACCACGTCGGGCAGGGTCAGCGGCCAGCCCAGCTCCGCGCCGAGGCGCATCTGGACGCGGGCGGCGATGACCTCGCTGTCCACGAGGACACCGTCGCAGTCGAATATCACCAACTCAATCGGCTTGATCATCCGCTCAGCTTAGGCCGGAGCAGGATGCGGCGCCGGTCGAGGTCCAATTCCTCCAGGACGACGGCGATTTCGGAGCCCTCCTCGACCCAGGACGGGACGTCCTCGGCGGGCAGCAGGCCGCCCAGTTCCAGGCCGGCGTCGTTGCGCAGGTCGACGAGCGCCCCCGGCACGAGGAGCTTGCGGACCACTCCGGTGAACATCCGCCCGACCGGCTCGGTGTCGGCGAAGAGCTGCCACGGGTCCGGCAGGAGGCCCTTCACCGACAAGTTGACCTGCTCCCAGGAGAATTCGACGTTCAACACGAGCGCCTCGATCTCCCGGCCCACCGGCGCGACGTCCTCCACCGAGTCGAAGCGGCTCCAGGACATGTCGGGGACGCGCAGGAATCCGGCGTACCGCCCGACACCGTCGCCGAGGTTCACGTGCACACCGATGTCGTCCAGGCCCGTCGACACCACCCCGCGCACCCGGTCGCCGGCCCACAGCGTCCCGAGGTAGGTCCGCAGCCGCTCGGCGCGGGTCGGCTGGAGGCGCCACCGGGTGCGCAACACGCCATCCCGATCCGGGAGTTCGGCGGACAGAAGCGGGTGGCGATCGGCCGCATCGACGGGGATCAGCGCGGCCCGGCCCTTGCGCACGGACGTGTGCCGCTCGGCGACACACGCCGGGAAGGAGTCGCCGAGCTGCGGTTCCTCGACGAGCAGCGCGACCGGCCCGCGCCGCTCGATCGCGGCCAGGACGGCGTCGGTGTCGGGCGAGAGGGCCGGCCAGACGGCGAGCCGGGCGCGGGGCGTCAGCTTCGCCCGCACGGTCGCGACCTCCTCGACGGAGGAGATCTCGTACCACCGGCGGCCGTTGCGGACGTACTGCTCCTCAAGCAGCACCGCGCCGCGGGCCTCGGCCAGCGCGCCGACCTCCGCCCAGAACGCGTCGTCGGCCGGGCGTGCGTCGGCCACATCGTCCAACTCCCGTACGTACGGCGACTGTTGGACCTCGTCGACGTCAAGTCCCAGCGCCCGCACCCGTTCCACGGCGGCGCCCGGGAAGGCCCCGCCGACGTACAACTCGCCCTCGTCGTCGACGTGGACGAAGAACCCGTCGTCGCCGTCGAGGCGGCACCACACGCCGTGCCGCAGCACCATCGCGCGCACCAGCGCCAGTCCGGTGGCCAACGGCACCTCGGCGCCGTCGTGGTAGCCCCGCTGTCGGTAGTCGAAGAGGCCGTGCAGCCCGTCACCGTTGATGCCCACGCGGCGCTGGGAGAACGAGAAGAACCCGGTCAGCGCCGGGTTGTCGAGCGTCAGCCGGGTCACCCCGGCGTCGAGCGCGAGGCCGGCGACGGCGGCCGTGCAGGCCTGCGCGTGGCTCTCGCGGGAGTGGTGGTCGTGGGGGCCTTTCAGGCGGAGGACGGGAGGCATGCCGCGCAGTCTAGCCAGCCGGGCCGGCCGGACCGCGCGGCAGGAGCCACCGCCGGTCAGCGGTCCGTCAGCTCGTCTGGATGGAGGTGTCGTCGATCACGAAGCTCGTCTGCAGCGAGGCGTCCTCGGTGCCGGTGAACTTCAGCGTGACGCTCTTGCCCGCGTACGCCGACAGGTCGAAGGTCCGCTGCTGGTAGCCGGCCGCCGCGTCCACGTTGCTGTACGTCTTCAGCGTGGTCCCGTTGACCGACACCGTCAGCTTGTCGTACGCCGTCGTGCCCGTCTCCGCGGTGTCGATGTGCAGCCAGAAGCTCAGCGTCGCCTTGCAGCCCGCCGGGATCGTCACCGTCTGCGACAGCGTGTCCGTGTGCGCCGAGCCGTAGCCGTCCAACCACGCCTTCCAGCTGCCGCCGTGCGCCGCCTGCGACGCGCTGTTGTCGATCACACCGCTCGACGCCGTCCACGGCGCCGCCGTACCCGTCTCGAAGCCCGGGTTGCCCAGCAGCTGCGCCGGCGTGCAGGAGCCACCCGCGCCCAGGACCGACCAGTTGAAGCTCGTGGTCGCGGTCGCCCCGGTCGCGTCGGTGACCGTGACCGTCACGGGGAACTGCCCGATCGTGTTCACCGCGCCGGAGATCAGGCCGGTCGAGGAGTCGACCGACAGGCCGGTGGGCAGGCCCGTGGCGGAGTACGACAGCGGCGCGGTGCCGCCGGAGGCCTGGAGCTGGAGACTCACCGAGCCGTTGACGGTGGTCGACTGGTCACCGGGGCTGCTCACCGACACGGAGCTGCCGCCGCCCGGCTTGGTGAGCAGGCAGCCGGCGACGCTCAGGTCGATGGCCCGGCCCGCGCCGAGGCAGGTGGTGAACCAGTAGGTCTCCTCGCCGTAGCTCTGACCCTTGGTGGCGGTGGTGCTGCCGTCGGCGGCGACCTCGCACGGGTTGTTGAGGGTGCACATCTGGCCGTCGTCGTTGCCGGTGTTGTTGATGCCGACGATCCGCCCGCTCGCGGAGTCGATGATGGGCGAGCCCGACGTGCCGTGGGTGGTGTTGCAGCCGGAGCTGTAGCGCAGCGAGTCGTGCCAGGTCCACTGGTCCTCGCGCAGGGTGGGCACGAACCCGTTGACCGAGCAGTTCCAGACCTGCTTCCAGTACGACGAGGGTATGTACATCGCCGCGCCGTTGACCGGGTGGCCGTCGTTGACGGTCAGCGCGGTGACGCCGTAGCGGCTCTTGATCGCGCCGTAGGTGTCGGTGAGTTCGTAGAGCGTGACGTCGGTGCCGGTCATCGTCGCGTACAGGACCTTGTCGGCCTGGACGGTGCCGAGGCTGTTCCCGGCGCCGTCGAGCAGGGTGCCGCTGCGACTGGCGGGGACGTTCTGGATGACCTGGCCGGCGCTCGGCATGGTGGGCAGGCAGTGGCCGTTGGTGAGCATGAGCGCCCGGTCGCCGTCGACGGAGGCGGGGTAGCGGACCAGCGAGGCCGAGCAGTCGTCGAGCGCGATGGTCGCCGTGAGGTCGGCCGCCTGGACGGCCTGTGCGGGGGCTGCGGCGAGTGTCAGCCCGCCGGCGATGACCGCGCTCGCGCCGGCGACGGCGACAAGTCTCTTGAACATGGCTCTCCTTGTGGGGGATCGCGGGGTGCCCGACTGGTCGCCGAGGCCCGCGCCGCACGAAAGTGCCATGGCCACTTCAAGGGGTCAACAGTCCTGACCGAAAAAGGCCGGGGAACGCCGTCGAACGTCAAGGACGCTACGGTTGCGGGAAGTTGTTCTGGTCCACGTCCTCGGTCTTGGCGTTGCCGCCGACCACCGGCTTGAGGGTGACCGACCACGACGTGGCGGTGCGCCCGGTCTCGAAGGCCAGCGTGTCCTGGAACTTGGTGAACCGGCAGCTCCGGGTGAACGCCTTCGCGTCGTTGTCCCAGTCCACGCCGCCCGAGAAGTACACCTCGTACGTCCCGTCCCGGACGCCCTCGATGCTCGCGTTCGAGCCCTTGGCCACGTACACCGAGTTGACCGCCTTGCCGTCCAGGGCGAGCGTGACGACGGCGTCCGACGAGCCGCCGTTGTCGACCTTGAACACGCCCTCGCCGTTCAGCCGCCCCTTGCGGACCAGCGTGCCGTTGTCCAGCGTGCGGTTCTGCGCCGCCGGGAGCTGCGGGACGGCGAAGGTGGTCGGGTAGCCGGCCGTCGCCATCTTCGCGAGGGAGGCGGTGACGGCCTTCAGGCTCGCCGCCTGGCCCACCTCCGCGAGGCCGGCGCCGAGCCCGCACACGGTCTTGTGCTTGATGTCGCCCTGGATCTTCGCCATCTCGGTGCCGAGCTGGGTGAGGGCGGAGGCGAGGTCGCTCTGCGTGATCCCGACCTCGGGCGGCTGGTCGGCCGTGCGCAGCGTGAGGCTCGCGGCCTTGGCGCTGGTGGCGATCCCGGCGAGGTCGGTGTCGAGGTCGGCGAGGGTCGTGGCCGAGGTCACCTTGCCGAGCGCGGTGGTGACCGGGTCGACGGCTCCGGTGAGCACGGGCCCGTACGCGGGCCGGGTGGGCGTCGGCCGGGGCGTGGCGGTCGGCGCCGGCGGCGCGGCGGAACCACCGGACGGCTTCGGATCCGCGGCCGACTGCCCTCCCCCGCTGGAACAGGCCGCCAGCAGCAGCACCGATCCGACGGCCAGACCGGCCTTGGTGATGGACCTCATGAACCCCGCCCCCACGTGTCGTCCCCCGCACGCGCCGCGCACACTACGTGCACGTATCCCGCGGGACATCGTCCCGGAGCGTGCACAGCAAGGTCAACAGGGCGCACAAGGAGCGTACGGGCGCGCACGAGGGGCGCGTGGGGAGCCTGCGGCGGTCAACTACCATCGGGCCCGTGCTCAGTCTCACCGGCCTCCCCCTCCAGATCGTCGCGTCCGTGATCGCGATCGCCGTCTTCGCCGCCACCATGTGGCTGTGGCCGAGATTCGGCGGACGGACCTGGAGGTCCTGGCTCGGCCGGATCGGCGCCTTCCTCGCGACCCAAGTCTCGGTGCTGATCGCCATGGGCCTGGTCGCCAACAGCTACTTCGGCTTCTACAGCTCGTGGACCGACCTGCTCGGCACCAGCGGCAAGAACGGCACCGTGGTCGACCACACGCCCAACGCCTCCGGCGTGGCCGTGACCGGCGAGCAGAAGTTCTACTCGGCCCAGGGCTCGGACCCCGAGCGCTCCGGCCTGATCCAGAAGGTCGACGTCAAAGGAGCGGGCAGCGGCCTGACCAGCGAGGCCTACGTCTACCTGCCGCCGCAGTACTTCCAGCCGGACTACGCCAAGCAGCGCTTCCCGATGGCCCTGGTGCTCACCGGCTACCCGGGCACCCCGGAGAAGCTGATCTCGCTCATGCAGTACCCGGCGTCCACCCTCGACGCGATCACCCAGAAGAAGCTGCCGCCGACCATCCTCGTGATGACCAGGCCCACGCTCGTCGGCAACCGGGACACCGAGTGCGTCGACGTGCCGAACGGCCCCCAGGTGGAGACCTTCTTCACCACCGACCTGCCCAAGGCCCTCGCCACCACCTACCGGATCGGCACCGCCCCGGACAACCGGGCCGTGATCGGCAACTCCACCGGCGGCTACTGCGCGCTCAAGTTCGCCCTGCGCAAGCCCGACTCCTACCCCGCGGCGATCGCGCTCTCCGGCTACTACAGCGCGGCCCACGACGAGACCACCGGCGACCTGTTCGGCGGCAGCGACAAGCTGAAGCAGGAGAACGACCTCCTGTGGCGGCTGAAGAACCAGCCGCCCGCCCCGGTCTCGCTGCTGCTGACGACCGCCAACGACGAGAACAACTACGGCGAGACCCAGGCCATGGTCGGCGCCTTCAAGGCCCCGACCAAGATGTCCACGATCACCCTGGACACCGCCGGCCACAACTTCCACACCTGGACCCGCGAGATCCCCCCGGCCCTGGAGTGGCTCGGCAAGCACCTGGTCATGCCCCAGCCCGCCTGAGCGTGCTGCGAGCCGTCCCGTCGGGCCGCCAAGAACGGCCGAACCGGGCGTGAAACCCTAGATCACACCCGGCTCACAGTCCCGTCTCACGCTTCTCTCAGGCGCGCCACGCACGGTATGGCGCATGACCACGACCAGCTACACCCAGCCGGCCGGTGAACCGTGGCCCGAGGCCGCGGACTTCCCGCCGCCGGAGGTGCCCCAGCCGGCCCCCGCACCGGTCCCGGCACCGCTCTTCCCCGAGCAGTCCCTGCCGCCGGCCGGACCCAAGGGCCCGGCCTCCTGGTCGGGCCGACTGCGTACGCTCCCCGCCCGCGCCTGGCGCGGCCGCGCCGACGACCCCCGCTGGGTGCGCCCGGCCCTGCTCGGCCTGATGGCCGCCACCGCCGTCCTCTACCTGTGGGACCTCAGCGCCTCCGGCTGGGCCAACGCCTTCTACTCCGCGGCCGTCCAGGCGGGCAGCCAGAGCTGGAAGGCGTTCTTCTTCGGCTCCTCCGACGCCTCGAACTTCATCACGGTCGACAAGCCCCCGGCATCGCTGTGGCCGATGGCGCTGTCCGCGCGGATCTTCGGCCTCTCGTCGTGGTCGCTCCTCGCCCCGCAGGCGCTCATGGGCGCCGCCACCGTCGGCGTCCTGTACGCGGCGGTGCGCCGCCGCTTCTCCCCGCTCGGCGGCCTGCTCGCCGGCGCCGCGTTCGCCCTCACCCCGGTGGCGGCGCTGATGTTCCGCTTCAACAACCCGGACGCGCTGCTCGTCCTGCTGCTCACCGTCGGCGCGTACGGGCTTATCCGCGCGATCGAGACGGCGAGCACCCGGTGGCTGCTGTTCACCGGCGCCGTGTTCGGCTTCGCGTTCCTCACCAAGACCCTGGCGGCGTTCCTGATCCTGCCCGCCTTCGCGGTGATCTACCTCGTCGTGGCGCCCACCGGCCTGTGGCGGCGGGTGCGCCAGACGCTGCTCGCGGGCGTCGCGCTGGCCGTCGCCGGCGGCTGGTGGGTCGCGGTCGTCGAACTGCTGCCCGCCTCCGCCCGCCCGTACGTCGGCGGCTCGCAGGACAACAGCTTCCTGTCGCTCACCTTCGGCTACAACGGCCTCGGCCGGGTCGACGGCAACGAGCGCGGCAGCGTGGGCGGCGGCGGCCGCCTCCCGGCCGGGCTCGACCTGCCGGCCGGCGCCGCGCAGGGGATGAAGAACCGCGGCTGGGGCCAGACCGGCATCACCCGCCTGTTCGGCAGCGACATCGGCGGCCAGATCGCCTGGCTCCTGCCGGCCGCGCTGATCCTGCTGCTGGTCGCGCTCTGGGCGACCCGCCGCTACGCCCGCACCGACACCGCCCGCGCGGCGTTCCTGGTCTGGGGCGGGTGGCTGGTCTCCACCGCGCTGATCTTCAGCTTCATGTCCGGGATCTTCCACCAGTACTACACCGTGGCGCTCGCCCCGGCCGTCGCCGCACTGGTCGGCATGGGCGTGGACGGGCTGTGGCGGGCGCGCCACCGCCTGCCGTACGCGCTGGTCCTCGCGGGCACCCTCGCGACGACGGCGGTGTGGGCGTTCGTCCTGCTCGGCCGCAGCTCGGGCTTCCTGCCGTGGCTGCGCTGGGCGGTCCTGGCCGCCGGGCTCGCGGCGGCGGCCGCGCTGGTGGCCGGGCAGTTCGCGGGGCGGACCTCCGGGCGGACCGGGGCGCGGATCGCCTCGGTGGCCGGCCTCGTGGGCCTCGCGGCGGCGCTCGGCGGCCCGGCGGCGTACGCGGTGGACACCGTCGGCACGGCGCACAACGGCTCGATCATCACGGCCGGGCCGTCCGTCAAGGGCGCGTTCGGGCCGGGAGCGTTCGGCAAGGGCGGCCGGGGCGGCAAGGGCGCCACGGGCAACGGCCGGGGCTTCGGCGGCCAGTTCCCCGGCGGGCAGGGCTTCCCCGGCGGTCAGGGCGGTCAGGGCGGTCAGGGCGGCTTCCCCGGCGGCCGGGCCCCGCACGGCCAGAACGGCGGCGGCTTCCCGGGCGGCTTCGGCGGCGGCCAGGGCGGCTTCCCCGGTGCCGGCAACGGCTCCGGCAACGGCTCCGGCAGCGGCAGCGCCGACGGCGGTCGCCACGAGCGCGGCAACGGCACCGGCACCGGCACCGGCACCCCGGGCATGCCCGGCGCGGCGGACCCCGAGGGCGCGGGCGGCTTCGGCGGCCCCGGCGGCACGGGCGGCGGCATGGGCGGCCTGCTCGGCGGCACCAAGGTCGGCGACGAGGCCGCGGCCCTCCTCAAGCAGGACGCCGACCACTACACCTGGGCCGCCGCGACCACCGGCTCCCAGAACGCCGCGAGCTACCAGCTCGCCACCGGCAAGCCGGTGATGGCCCTCGGCGGCTTCAACGGCACCGACCCGTCGCTGAGCCTGGCCGACTTCCAGAAGTACGTCCAGGAGGGCAGGATCCACTGGTTCATCGGCGGCGGCTCGCACCGCGGCTTCGGCGGCGGCGGTGCCGGCGACGACAGCGGGCAGCAGAACGAGAGCGCCCAGATCGAGGCGTGGGTGACCGGCCACTTCACCGCGAAGACGGTCGGCGGCGCCACGTTCTACGACCTCACGGCGGCCCCGTCCTCCTGAGCCGGACGAACCCCGAGGGGCGCACCGCGAACCACGCGGTGCGCCCCTCGGCGCATCGACGGCCGGCCGTCAGTCCGTCGCGCAGTGCGTGCCCGCCTCCGGCAGCCGCCCGTCCACCAAGTACGAGGTGACCGCGCCGCGCACGCAGCCGCTCTTGTCGTACGCGGTGTGCCCGTCGCCCTCGCGCGTCAGCAGCACGCCGTGCTCGAAGCCGGCCGCCATCCGCTGCGCCCACGGGTAGGGCGTGACCGGGTCGCCGGTGGAGCCGACGACGAGGACCGGGGCGCTGCCCGGCGCCCGCACCGTGTGCGGCTGCTCGGTCGAACGGTAGGGCCAGGGGCGGCAGTCGGGGTCGAGCAGGGTGGCCCGGGTGTCGTGCGAGCCGGTCAGCGGGGCCCGGGCGGAGAGGTCGGCGAGCGCCTCGCGCAGGTCCGCGTCGGTGGGCGCCAGCGGGGCGTCGGCGCAGTGAATCGCGGCGTACGCGTCGGCGGGCGTCTCGAAGTGGCCGTCCTCGTCGCGGCCGGTGTTGGCGTCGGCGAGCTTGAGCAGTTCGTCGCCGTCGGCGCGGGTGATCGCGGGTTCGATGGCCGCGCGCAGCCGCTCCCAGGAACGGTGCCCGTCGTAGAGGACGTTGAGGACGCCGTTCCAGCCGAGGGTCGCGGTGACCGGCCGCCCGCCGGAGGTGCTCAGCGGGTGCTTCTTGAGGCCGTCGAGGAACGTGGCGAGCCGCTTGGGGGCGGTGTCCGGGTCGGTGCCGAGCGGGCAGAAGTCCTCGGCCGAGGCGCAGTCGGCGGCGAACGCGGTGAACTCGGTCTCGGTGGCGGCGGCCTGCTCGCCGTTCATGTGCAGGAGGTCGGTGCTGCGCTCGACGGCGCCGTCGAGGACGAGCCGGCCGGTGCGCTCGGGGAACTCCTCGGCGTACAGGGCGCCGAGGTAGGTGCCGTAGGAGAGGCCGAGGAAGTCGAGCTTGCGGTCGCCGAGGGCGCTGCGCAGCACGTCCATGTCGCGGGCGCTGTTGCGGGTGCCGACGAACGGGAGCACCTTGGCGTACTTGGCCCCGCAGGCGTCGGCGAGCACCTGGCCGTGGTCGTAGGACGGGTCGTCGGTGCTGGTCCACTCGTCGCGGGTGCGGTCGTCGAGGCAGGTGACGGGGATCGTGCGCCCGGCGCCGCGCGGGTCGAAGCCGACCAGGTCGAAGTGGTCGTGCAGCGGGGTGTCGAAGCTCCGCCAGCCCCACTGGACCTGGGAGACGCCGGAGTTGCCGGGGCCGCCGGGGTTGAGCACGAGCGAACCGAGGCGGTGGGCCGGGTCGGCGGCGGGCACGCGGGCGAGGGCGACGTCGATGGTCTCGCCCCCGGGGTCGGCGTAGTCGAGCGGCACCTTGAGGACGGCGCACTGCACGACCGTCTCCTCGGGATCGCCGTTGCCGTCGTCGCTGCAGGGCGCCCACGCGATCCGCTGGTCGTAGAGGGCGCGCAGGGCCGGGGAGGCGGTGTCGGAGACCCGTTCGGCGATCGGCGCGCGGGGGGCGGTGCCCGCTGCGCCGCCCGGGGCGACGGAGCCGGTGCAGCCCGCGGGCAGCGCGACGGCGAGGGCGGCGGCGAGGGCCGGCAGGGCGCGCCGCGGGTACCGGGGGATCATCGAGTCCACCGCCCACGAATACCACCTGGCCGGTGCTCCGGTCACGCCGGGGACCTGCGGGGACGGCGGGATCGGGCGTTCACCGGGCGGAGCACTGTTCGAGCATGGTCTTCTTGTCGGCTTCGGTGACCGGGAGTTGGTACTTGAGCGACACCTGGGCGAAGCGCACCGCGTACGCGCAGCGGATCTCGGTGTCGGCCGGAAGCCACGCGGCCGGGCCGGAGTCGCCCTTGGAGGCGTTCTGGGAGCCGTCGGCGGGGATCAGGTTGAGCGGGTCGTTGGCGATCCGGACGCGCTTGGCCTTGTCCCACGTGGCGGCGCCCATCTGCCAGTCGTAGGAGAGCGGCATCACGTGGTCGATCTGGATCTTCGTGGCCTGCTGCTTGGTCCACCGGACGGTCGTGCCGGTGTACGGGTCGAGGATGGTCATCGCGGTGACGACGCAGTCCGAGCCGTCCTTGCGCTCGACGGCGGTGCCGTCGCGGGCGAGCAGGTCGTTGCGGGTGTCGCAGTTGTTGCGCCCGAGCGGGACGCCCTCGACGTTGTCGGTCCAGGCGGGCCCGAACTCGCTCCGGTCGTAGCCGTCCCGCGGGCCGGGGGCGGCGGTGGCGACCTTCGCGATGAGGTCGCGGCCGGCCTTGCGGTCCTGCGGCGAACTCAGCGGCGCGAGACCGGGCTTGGTGCCGTCGGGGTTCTCCAGCGGACTGGTGCCCGCGCCCCCGGCCCGGACGTGCGGAGTGCCGTCGCGCCCGCCGACGAGCCACCCGGCCAGCGCGAGCACGCATATGAGGAACACGGTGGCGGCGGACAGCGCGGTGCGGCGGGCGGGCACGGAGGACTCCCGGGGTGAGGGGCGGTCTGACGGCGCACCAGCAGATCAGCCGCCCCAAGAGCGGGTCAAGGCGACGCCACGCGAACCCCAAGGAGCATGTCGAAGATCACAATTGCCGAAAGGCGCGCCCTATCCGCCGATCGCGGACATCGGGCGCTCCGGCCGGACGAAGCCCTCGGAGTTGATGGCGTGTCCGGGGCCCTTGCGGCCGATGGTGGCGCGCCAGGCCGCCTCCACCGCGTCGTCGTCGGCGCCGCCGCGCAGGAGGGCGCGCAGGTCGGACTCCTCGGTCGCGAACAGGCAGTTGCGCAGCTGCCCGTCCGCGGTGAGGCGGACCCGGTCGCAGCCGCCGCAGAACGGGCGGGTGACGGAGGCGATCACGCCGATCACGGTGTCGGTGCCGGCGATGCGCCACTCCTCGGCGGGGGCGTTGCCGTGCCGGCCGACCGGGACGAGGTCCCAGCGGGCGCCGAGGACGGCGAGGATCTCGTCGGCGGTGACCATCGTCGAACGGTCCCAGGCGCCCTGCGCGTCCAGCGGCATCGACTCGATGAACCGCATCCGGTAGCCGTGCTCGGCCGCGAACTCGGCGAGCGGCACGATCTCGTCGTCGTTGACGCCGCGCACCGGCACGGCGTTGACCTTCACCGGCGCGAGGCCCGCGGCCTGCGCCGCGGCCAGGCCGGCGAACACGTCGGCGATCCGGTCCCGGCGGGTGATCGCCGCGTAGCGCTCGGGCCGCAGCGTGTCCAGGCTGACGTTCACCCGGTGCAGCCCGGCCTCGCGCAGCGCGGCGGCGGTGCGGGCGAGCCCGATGCCGTTGGTCGTCAGCGACACCTCGGGGCCGAGCGCGGTGATCCGCCCGACCAGGTCCGGCAGGCCGCGGCGCAGCAGCGGCTCGCCGCCGGTGAGCCGGACCGACGTGATCCCGAGCCGCCGGACGGCGATCCGCACCAGCCGCAGCACCTCGTCGTCGCCGAGCACCTCGGCCTTGGGCAGCCAGTTCAGACCCTCGGCCGGCATGCAGTACGTGCAGCGCAGGTTGCAGCGGTCGGTGAGCGAGACCCGCAGGTCGGTGTGGACCCGGCCGAAGCGGTCCAGCAGCGGGCGCGGTGCGGTGTTCATCTGCCAAGTACAGGGGCCGCGGGGGCGCACCGCCAGCGGCCGAACCGCCGGGGACCGGCCACGACCTGCGGCTTCGCCTTGTGGATTCGTACAACTGTGGGTTCCCACGATGCACGGCGACGCCCCGGGCGGGCAGGCTGGGCCCATGCAGACCACTCCCGGGCCCCCCGCGCCGGTCGCCGCGCTCGTGCTCGCCGCCGGCGGCGGGCGCCGGCTCGGCGGGCGGCCCAAGGCGCTGATCCGCTACGACGGCCGGCCGCTGGTCGAACACGCGGTGGCCGTCGTACGGGCCGGCGGCTGCACGGACGTGACGGTGGTGCTGGGCGCCGAGCGCGAGAAGGTCCGCGCCACCGCCCACCTGCCGGGCTGCCGCCTGGTCGCCAACCCGGACTGGGCGGGCGGCATGGGCTCCTCGCTGCGGGCCGGCCTGGCCGCGCTCGCCCCGGGCGCGTCCGCGGTGCTGGTGATGCTCGTCGACACCCCGGGCGTCACCCCGGCCGCGGTGGCCCGCCTGCTGGCCGCGCACCGGGCGGGCGCCGACCTCGCCGCGGCGGCCTACGGCGGGCGGCGCGGGCACCCGGTGCTGATCGGCGCCCGGCACTTCGCGGAGGCCGCCCGGGGCGCGACGGGCGACGCGGGAGCCCGCGCGCTCCTGACGGCGCACGCGGACGCGATCACGCTCGTCGAGTGCGCCGACATCGCCGTCCCGGACGACCTCGACACCCCGGCCGACCTGGCCCGCTGGTCCGCCGGGTGACCATCCGCCCGGCGCACACCACCGGCCCGCGCCGCCCCACCGCACGCTCCGCACACCGACCGGCCGCACACCCCTGATCTCTCCCTGAGGATTGCCCCATTCCGCGTCCATCGGCCCCGGTTTCAGGGAGCATGGGAGGCGTCCTCCCACCCGACTCGAACGGACGGAGCCCGAGATGGCCGGACTGCCCGACGACTTCACCGGACACGACCCCGCTCGCCACGGGCCGGGGGCGGGCGGTGGCGGCCGGGCGATCCGCTGCCCGGCCTGCCGCCGCGAACACCTCTACGAACCGCCCTCGCTGCCCTGTCCCTGCGGCGCCTCCCTGAAGGTGCCGCTGCTGCGCGGCGGTGTGCCCGTGCAGGTGCGCTTCCGCTCCTGGGAGGACTCCTGGCTGAGCATGCGCTGTCCGCACTGCGGGCGCTCCGACCAGTGGCCGCAGCCCGAGTTCACCTGCAACTGCGGCGCCACCGTCCGCCTGCCGGTGGACCGCACCACCCGCCTGGGCGGCGGCGGCACCGCCGCCCCGCTCGGCGGCACCGGGCCGCAGCCCGCCCGCCCGTACCCGGCGCACCCGATGAACGCCCCGGTGCCCGCCCCGCCCGGCGGCAGCGGCGGCCAGGCCAAGCCCTTCCGCCACCGCGCGCCCTTCCGCCCGCACCCGGTGCGCACCTCCCAGGACGCCGTGTTCACCGCCGCCCGCTACCTGGAGTGGCTCGGCTTCGACGACCTGGAGCTGACGGAGGCCCAGGAGCGCGACGGCGTCACCCTGCTGGGCAGCCGGATGGTCGCCCAGGTCGACACCTGGACCGAGCCCGCCGACGTCAAGTCGGTGGAGTGCCTGTGGCTGCAGACCCTGCACGCCGAGGAGATGGCCGCCGCGATGTTCACCCTCGCGGGCTACTCCCACCAGGCCACCGTCCGCGGCGAACAACTGCTGGTCGCCCTGTTCAGCCTGGACCTCGCCGGCGTCCCGCAGCCCGCCAACGGCGCCGCCGAGGCGCTGATGGAGACCGGCTGGACCTCCTGACCCCGCCCGCCCCACTGGATCGATTCCTCCGCGGACGCAACAACCTGCGCTCGTGATCTGGTGCACAAGCTCACCCGCGTGTTGAATTGCCGCCACAGCGCGGACCCCGTCCTGTCGCCGAACTCCCCTCGCCCGCAAGGTGAGCAGGAGCCCGGCGCCAGGACCTGCGGGGTGCCGTGCCGATGCTGGATGGCGCACACAAGGAGGTGGCGTTGTCGGAGCACGGATGGGGCCCGAGCGGCCCGGACGGGCGGGGGCGGGCGGCACCGGAGGAGCCGGGGGACGCCGTGTGGCGGCTGCGGTCCCGGGGGTGCTGGCAGGAGGCCGCCGACGTGCTGCGACCGGCCGCCGAACACGATCCGGCGGTCGCCCTCGGGCGCGCCGAACTCCTCATCGAGCGCTGCCTGTTCACCGCGGCGCACTGGACGCAGGCGGAGCAGGCGCTGCGCCTGGCCGAGGCCGGCGTCACCACCACCGAGCAGCGCGCGGCCGCCGCCTGCGCCCGCGGCTTCCTGGCGTACCTCGCCAGCGTGCTCGGCCCCCGCGACCGGCTCGACGAGGCGCAGGCCGCGTTCGGCCGCACCTCGGCACTGCTCCCGCCGGACGCCCCCGGGCGCCCGCTGCTGGACTTCCGCCGCGGCCTGGTCGCGGAGAACCTCCTGCGGGACCGCGGTGCCGCCTGGATCGCCTACCGCAGGGCGCACGACGGCGCCGGCGAGCGCGGCGACGAGCTGCTGCGCTCCTACACCTGGCGCCACCTCGCCGCACTGGCGCTCGCGCGCGGGGACCACGGCCACGCCCGCGAGGGCTTCGACGCCTCGCTGCGCCTGCGCGAGCAACTCGGCTTCACCGTGGGCGTCGCACCGGCGCTCGCGGCGCTCGCCGAGGTGTCCGAACCGGCCGAGGCGGCGCGGCTGCGCGCCGAGGCCACCCGGCTCGTCCACGCCCTGGGAGGCGTGCCCGTGTGGCTCGCGCGCCAGCTGGGCGCGGGCCGCGCTCCGGCGCCTCCCCCGGACGGACGCATCGGACGGGAGACCAGGGGCAGCATCAGCTAAGGTGAGCCTAACCTGGCTGGGGAGAGCAGCGCCCCGGCCAGGTTCGCCTTGCCGCTCCCGGGCACCGCCATGCCCCGGCCCGGCGCGGGCGCGCGCCGGGGCTCCGCCCAGCGGTCCGGCGGGCCCCGCCGTGCCACCCGCCGGCGGGCCCGGACGACCCGATGGGGCCCGCCCATGACCGCGACCAGCGCCACCGCGAGCAGCACCCGGCCCGGCCCCGCGCCGCGCGCCCCGCACACCACCACGGCCGGCCCCCACCCCGACGCCTCCGATCCCGCCGACCCCGACCCCGCCGACCCCTGCGCCGCCGCCTACCGCCGGCTCGCCGTCCTCTCCCCCGTCCTGCGCGTGCACTGCGCCCCGCCCCGGCGCGGCCGCGGCTGGATCCCCGCCGCCGACCTCGCCGACCGCCCCGGGGCCGTCCGCGACCTGATCGCCCACGACGCCCGCCAGGGCCTCGCCCGCTACGGGCAGCCGCTGCGCCCGGACGTCGCCGCCGGCTTCGCCCTGCACCGCTTCGTCTGGCCCGCCTCCCTGCTGTTCACCGCGCCGTGGTTCCTGGAGCGGCGCGTCCCGCTGCTCACCCCCGCCGACGTCTCGCTGCGCCGCCGCACCGGCGAGGTGACGGTCCGCCCGGGCGCCTTCGCCTGCCTGCCCGAGGACCCGGCCGCCGAGCTGCCGCAGGCCCGTCCGGTGCCGGGCGGGGCCGCGCTGGCCGCCGAACTCCGGCGGGCGGTGGGCGGGTTCCTCGCGCCGGTGCTGGCCGCGTTCCGCCCCGAGGTGCGGCGCGGGCCGCGCGTGCTGTGGGCGATGGCCACCGACGCTGCGGTCGAGGGGCTCTGGCACGTCGCCGGACTGCTCGGCGAGGAGGAGCGGGCGCGGACCGAGCTGACCGCCCTGCTGGACCCGGCCGCCCCGGCGTGCACGCCCGGCGCGGCCACCACCTCCGCCCCGGGCCCGTCCCCCTTCACCCCGGGCGCCGGTTTCGGCCCGCGGGGCGGCGGCCCCGGCGGTCCTTCGGGTACCGACCGGGCGCGCGCCAGCTGCTGCCTCGTCTACACCGCCGAGCCCGCGGCGATGTGCGGCGGCTGCCCGCGCGTCACGCGGAATTGACGAAAGGACGTGCGAGCGGGAATCCGGAAAGCCCGGAATTCCGGCAATCGTCCGCCGCACATTGATACGAAAATGCGATTGAGTCGGGGTCAGAAATCCCTCTACTCAGCGCATTGACGGCGAATCGGCCATTCCTTCGGCACGCATCCGTCATGATGGTCCCCGCCATCACGACGCAGGAACGCGACGCAGGAAAGCGAGGCTGGTCCCGGCGATGAAATTGTCCGACATACCGCTCGGCTGGGCCGTCACCGGAGGCGTAGGGCTGCTGGTCAGCGCACTCCTCCTGGCCCTGGCCCGGAGCCGGGGATCCGCCGCCGCGGGCGCGGACACCTGGGAGCGAACCGAGGAACGGCGCCGCCGCAAGGAATCCCTGTACGGGGGTGCCTCCTACACGCTGCTGTTCTGCTGCGCCGCCGTCGCCGCCGCGCTCTCCTTCCACGGCCTGGTCGGCTTCGGGGTGCAGAACCTGAACCTCTCCGGCGGCTGGGAGTACCTGGTGCCGTTCGGGCTCGACGGCGCGGCGATGTTCTGCTCGGTGCTCGCCGTCCGCGAGGCCAGCCACGGCGACGCCGCCCTCGGCTCGCGCCTGCTGGTGTGGCTGTTCGCCGGCGCCTCCGCCTGGTTCAACTGGGTGCACGCCCCGCGCGGCTTCGGCCACGCCGGCGCCCCGCAGTTCTTCTCCGGGATGTCGCTCTCGGCGGCCATCCTGTTCGACCGGGCGCTCAAGCAGACCCGCCGGGCCGCCCTGCGCGAGCAGGGGCTCGTCCCGCGGCCGCTGCCGCAGATCCGCATCGTGCGCTGGCTGCGCGCGCCGCGCGAGACGTACGCGGCCTGGTCGCTGATGCTCCTGGAGGGCGTGCGCAGCCTCGACGAGGCGGTGGACGAGGTCCGCGAGGAGAAGCGGGAGCGGGTGGCGGAGAAGGAGCGCCGCAAGCTCGCCGGGCGCCGGGAGCGCGCCGAGATCCGGGCCATCAGCCGCAGCAACGGCGCCTGGCGCGGCGGACGCGGCGGCGCCCGGCAGTTGGAGTCCGCCGGCTCGGAGCCCGCCATAGCCGGCGGGCCCGGGGCGGAGCGCTCCGCCGGCCCCCGCGGGGTCGAGGCCGCGGCCGGGGGCACCGTGGTGCCGCCCGGCCTCCCGGCCCGCCCCGAGCTGCGCACCATCGACCTCACCGCCGACGAGGACACCGTGACGCTGCCCCGGCTGGACTCGCTGGAGCAGAAGCTCAAGGACCTGGAGCAGCAGTTCGGCTAGTGCCGCGGCACGGGCGCGCTCCTACGCGGCCGCGGCGCCGCCGCTGAGTTCGAACCACATGCGCTTGCCGGAGCCGCGCGGCTCGACGCCCCAGGCGTCCGCGAGCGCCTCCACGAGCATCAGGCCGCGTCCGGAGGAGGCCTGTTCGCCCGGTGTCCGGCGGGTCGGCCACAGGTCCGACTCGTCCTCCACCTCGACCCGCAGCCGGGCCCGGCCGCCGTCGGAGGCCGCCTCCCGGTAGAGGCGGGCGGTGAACATGGCGTCTCGGTCGGTGTGCCGGATGGCGTTGGTGACCAGCTCGGAGGAGAGCAGTTCGGCGGTGTCGATGAACTCGGCGACGCCCCAGCGGCGCAGCGCGTCGCGCAGTTCCGCCCGCACCTCGGCGATGCGGGCGAGGTCGGCCTGGCCGATCCGGCGGCGCAGCTGCTGGGCGGCCAGGCCGCCGGCCGGCCCGTCCCAGCGCAGGAGGAGCAGCGCTATGTCGTCCTCGCGCTCGCTGGAGTCGGCGGCCTGGGAGGCGATCCGGTCGGCCAGGTCCTCCAGCGGGTCGCGGGCGGCCTCCTCGGCGGGCGGGAGCGGCTCGGCGAGCGCCCTGGTGAGCCGGGCGACGCCCTCGTCCAGGTCCATGCCGCGGGACTCCACCAGGCCGTCGGTGCACAGCAGCACCGTCTCGCCCGGGTCGAGGCTGAAGCGGGTGACCCGGTACTCCTGGTCGGGGTCGATGCCCAGCGGCAGGCCGCCGGCCACCGGCACGGTGGCCGCGGTGCCGTCCGAGCGGCGCACCACCGGGTCGAGGTGGCCGGCCCGCACCGCGTAGACGACGCCGTAGTCCACGTTGACCTCGGCGTAGGTGCAGGTCGCGAAGTGGTCGGTGTCCAGGTCGGCGAGGAAGCGGGAGGCGCGGGCCATCACGGCGGCCGGCGGGTGCCCCTCGGCCGCGTAGGCGCGCAGCGCGATCCGCAGCTGGCCCATGATCCCGGCGGCGTGCACGTCGTGGCCCTGGACATCGCCGATCACCAGGCCCACGTGCCCGCCGGGCAGCGGCACCACGTCGTACCAGTCGCCGCCGATCTGCAGCCCGGAGCCGGCCGCCAGGTAGCGCACGGCCGTGGTGACGCCCGGTACGGACGGCACGGTGCGCGGCAGCATCACCCTCTGGAGGCCGGCCGCCAGCTCGTGCTCGGCGTCGTGCAGCCGGGCCCGGGCCAGCGACTGGGCCACCAGGCCGCCCAGCGTCGTCAGCAGGGTCCGCTCGTCGGCGTCCAGCTCGCGCTCGTCGTCGAAGCTGACCACGCACACGCCGATCGCCCGGCCGCTGGCCACCAGCGGCAGGTAGGCCCAGGAGCCGCGGCCGTTGCGGCTGGTCGGCTCCCACACGTCGGGGTAGGAGTCGCGGTACTCGTCGCGGGAGGAGACGAACACCGGCGCGCGGTGGCGCAGCGCCTCGGCGGCGGGGTGGCCGGCGGGCAGCAGCGTGCGGTCCCAGATGGCGAGCGCGCCGGGCCGGTAGCCGGAGGCGCCGAGGATCCGGGCCCGCCCGGCCTCGAAGGCGGCCAGCACCAGGCCGTCCGGCGGCAGCCCGGGCAACGGCAGCTCGGTGAAGACCCGGGCGACGTCCCGGACGGTGACCGCCTCGGACAGCGCGCGGGCGGCCTCCTTGATGAAGCGGGAGCGCTCCTCGCGCAGCAGCGCGAGCCGGTCGGCGCGGTCGCGCTTGTGCAGTTCGACGGTGGCGTCCCAGACGAAGCCGACCATCCGGGAGGCGCGCCCGAAGGCGTCGGCGAGCACCCGGCCGCGGAAGCGCACGGCGCGCATGGTGCCGTTCGGCCCGACCGTGCGGTAGTAGGCGCCGCACTGGCCGAGCTCGGCGACCGCGCGCTCGACCCGGCGGCGCACCACGGGCGCGTCCTCGGGGTGCAGCAGGGCGAGGAAGGAGGCGGCGGTGCGGTCGAACGCACCCTGGCCGACCTCGTCCAGGCCGATGATCGCGCAGGCCCGCGGGTCGCCCTCCAGCACGTCGCGGCGGATGTCCCAGTCGAAGGAGCCGATGCCGTTGGCGGCCATCGCGGGCTCCAGCCAGTCCGGCATGGCGTCGCCGGCGGCCGACGGCAGCCCGCCGGGGAGCATCGGCGCCAGGCGGCCGACGGCCCCGGGGGCGGTGCGCAGCGGGCGCCGGCGCACGGCCTGGGCGGGCGGCTTCGCCCGGCCGGTGCCCGTGGTCGTGGGACCGGGTGAGCCGACCGGCGGGTCGGCCGTGGACGCGCCGGGAGGAAGCGCCGGCCCCGGCGACTCGGGCTCAGTGGGCATGCTGCTCCTGCCGCTGCCGTGACGGACCCGCCGACCGTCCGGCCGGACCGCGTGGCGATGTGGTGGGTGGTGCTGGATCGGACGGTGCCGGCCTGCGGCGGTCAGTCGAGGTACCGTCTCCCCGCTGCTCTCCGCACGTGGTCACACATTCCCACCATCCTGGCCAATGTTCGGCCCAGCGGCAATGGCAACGGGCCGGAAATCTTCTGTTCCGCCTTCTGTTCAGGGCGTCCTTCGACGACGAATGAACCGCATCCGAACTATTCTGCGGGCGGGTCGCGCGCTCCGGCGATTTCCGCGGCGCACCGGCGCGGCACCGGCCGCGGCACCGGCTTCGGATCCGACCGTAGGCCCGGCCGCGGGTCCGGTCAGGGCGTCGCGAGCTCGAACCAGGTGACCTTGCCGTCGCCGCGCAGCTGGACGCCCCACGCGTCCGCGAGCGCCTCGACCAGCATGAGCCCGCGGCCCGAGGTCGCGTACTCGGCGTCCGGGTCGCGCCGGCGGCCGGGCAGCCGGGTCGCGCCGTCCTGCACCTCGATCCGCAGCCGGTGGTCGGTGCCGAGCACCGCGTCGAACACCGCGCCCTTGCCGGTGTGCAGCAGCGCGTTGGTCACCAGCTCGGAGGAGAGCAGCTCGGCGGTGTCGGAGAGCTCCGGCACCCCCCAGTGGCTCAGTGCGGTGCGCAGCCGGTGCCGGACCGAGCCGACGGCGACCAGGTCGGCCGGGTCGAGCGTCAGATGGAGCCGGCGGTGCAGCGCGCAGCCGGGGGCGGTGGCACCCGGCAGGGCGGTCCCCGTCGTGCCGCCCTGAGCCTGGACCGGCCCGGACCGGTAGGCGTCGCCCGAACTCGTCCGCTGCCGCGGGAATCGCGACTGACCGTCCATCACCACTTGCCCCCGCCCTCGCATCCGGGCCCCCGGGCAGGATCCCCCGCCCGCCGGGTGGCCCTCCTCGTTCCGACCACCATCCTCATGCCCAGCTGACGGCGTTTGCAACAGTGTGCGTCCGATCACGTGGGGTGAAAGGGGCACGGGGAGGTTCGCGTGATCCAACTGCCCGCGCCGGACGGGTTTGCGAAGCGCAGAGCCCGCATTCGAGCCCTCCCCTCGCCGATCCCGCGCACACCCGGCGCGCGGAACCGTGCCCTCCCCGCGCCGTGCGCCGGCCCGTCCCGCCGTCGAGCCCCCTCCCCCGCGCGCCCCGCTCACCCCGCCCGCCGCCCCGGCGCGCCGAACCGGCGCGGAGCCGCAACGCTGGACAGAGCGGCCCGGGCCGGGTTCAATGGCCCGAGAAGTTTGAACGACGTTCTAAACACCCCTGAGCGCCCCGAACGTCCGAGCACCCCCCGAGCCGCCCCCCCACCTGCCCGAGGGGCCCGACGAGCCGCGAGCGAGGAACCGTGCGACTGACCCCCACCGAGCGGGACCGGCTGCTGATCTTCACAGCAGCCGAGCTGGCCCGCGCCCGCCGCGCCCGGGGCGTGCGTCTCAACATTCCCGAGGCCACCGCCCTGATCGCGGACACCGTCTGCGAGGCCGCCCGCGACGGCCGGCGCCTGGCCGAGGCCATCGAGGCCGGACGCAGCGTCCTGACCGCCGACGACGTCCTGCCCGGCGTCCCCGACGTCGTCACCGTCGTCCAGGTCGAGGCCGTGTTCGACGACGGCACCCGCCTGGCCGTCGTCAACGACCCCTTCAAGGGCGCCGGCTCGCTCGGCGACGAGGCCCCCGGCGGCGCGCTCGCCGGCGACGGCGCCGGCTACGACCCGGTCGAGGAGACGCTCCTGCTCCCCGTCCACAACACCTCCGAGGTGCCGATCTCGGTCACCTCCCACTTCCACTTCTTCGAGGCCAACCCGCGCCTGGCCTTCGACCGCGCCGCCGCCTACGGCACCCACCTCGCCGTCCCGGCCGGCTCCTCCGTGCGCTTCGACCCCGGCGTCACCGTCGAGGTCGGCCTGGTGCCGATCGGCGGCGAACGCGTCGCCATCGGGTTCGCGGGCCTCGTCGACGGCCCCCTGGACGCCCCCGGCGCCAAGGAGGCCGCCCTGGCCAAGGCCCGCGCCACCGGCTACCTGACCGGCTTCGACGACTCGGAGGTGCCCTCGTGAGCTCGATCACCCCGCACGACTACATCTCCGTCCACGGCCCCCGCGCCGGGGACCGCGTCCGGCTCGGCGACAGCGGCCTCATCGTCCGCGTCGAGTCCGACTCCCAGGCCCCCGGCGAGGAGTTCCTGGCCGGCTTCGGCAAGACCGCCCGCGACGGCCTGCACCTCAAGGCCGCCGCCGTCCGCGACACCTGCGACGTCGTCATCAGCAACGTCCTCGTCATCGACGCGATCCAGGGCGTGCGCAAGACGTCCATCGGCCTCGTCGACGGCCGGATCGCCGCCATCGGCCGCGCCGGCAACCCCGACACCCTCGACGGCGTGGACGTCGTCGTCGGCACCGGCACGACGATCGTCTCCGGCGAGGGCCTCATCGCCACCGCGGGCGCCATCGACACCCACGTCCACCTGCTCTCGCCGCGGATCATGGAGGCCTCGCTCGCCTCCGGCGTCACCACCATCATCGGCCAGGAGTTCGGCCCGGTCTGGGGCGTCGGCGTCAACTCCCCCTGGGCGCTGCGCCACGCCTTCAACGCCTTCGACGCCTGGCCGGTCAACATCGGCTTCCTCGGCCGCGGTTCGTCCTCCGACCCGGCCCCGCTGATCGAGGCCCTCGCCGAGGGCGGCGCCTCCGGTTTCAAGGTGCACGAGGACATGGGCGCCCACACCCGCGCCCTCGACACCGCGCTGCGCGTCGCCGACGAGTACGACGTCCAAGTGGCCCTGCACACGGACGGGTTGAACGAGTGCCTGTCCGTCGAGGACACCATCAAGGTGCTGGAGGGCCGCACGATCCACGCCTTCCACATCGAGGGCTGCGGCGGCGGACACGTCCCCAACGTCCTCAAGATGGCCGGCGTCCCCAACGTCATCGGCTCCTCCACCAACCCCACCCTGCCGTTCGGCCGCGACGCCCTCGGCGAGCACTTCGGCATGATCGTCTCCGCGCACGACCTCAAGGTCGACCTGCCCGGCGACGCCGCCATGGCCCGCGACCGCATCCGCGCCGGCACCATGGGCGCCGAGGACGTCCTGCACGACCTCGGCGTCATCGGGATCACCTCCTCCGACGCCCAGGGCATGGGCCGCGCCGGCGAGACCGTCCGGCGCACCTTCGCCATGGCCGGCAAGATGAAGGCCGAACTCGGCCCCCTCGACGGTGGGTACGGGACCACCGAGGGCGGCGACGACAACGAGCGCGTCCTGCGCTACATCGCCAAGCTCACCATCAACCCCGCCATCGCCCACGGGCTCTCCCACGAGGTGGGCTCGATCGAGGTCGGCAAACTCGCCGACATCGTCCTGTGGCGCCCCGACCACTTCGGTGCCAAACCGCAGCTCGTCCTCAAGGCCGGATTCCCCGCCTACGGCGTCGTCGGCGACCCCAACGCCTCCACCGACCGCTGCGAACCCCTGGTCCTCGGACCGCAGTTCGGCGCCCACGGCGCCACCGCCGCCGACATCTCGGTCGCCTTCGTCGCCCAGGCCGCCGCCGACGGCGCCTACCTCGACCGCCCCGCCGACGGCCTGCCCACCCGCCGCCGCCGCGTCGGCGTCCGCGGCACCCGCGGCATCGGGCCCCGCGACATGGTGCGCAACGCCCGCCTCGGCCACGTCGAGGTCACCGAGACCGGACTGGTCTCGCTCGACGGCTCGCCGCTGCGCTCCGAACCGGCCGACAGCGTCTCGCTCAGCCGCCTCTACTTCCTCTGACCTCCTCCCCCAAGGACCCCCTGATGACCACCCCCACGCCCGCCTCCCTCGGCTACCGGATGCCCGCCGAATGGCACCCGCACGACCGCACCTGGATGGCCTTCCCCACCACCAACCCCACCTTCGACACCCCGGAGAACCTGCACGCCGGACGCGAGGCCTGGGCCGCGGTCGCCAACACCATCGTCCGGTACGAGCCGGTGACCCTCATCGTCAACACCGGGGAGAGCGCCGAGGCCAGGAAGTACGTCTCCGAGCAGGTCGAGATCGTCGAACGCCCCCTGGACGACGCCTGGATGCGCGACATCGGCCCGTCCTTCCTGATCGACGGCAAGGGCTCGCTCGCCGCCGCCGACTGGATCTTCAACGGCTGGGGCGCCCAGTCCTGGGCCCGCTGGGACAAGGACCAGCACATCGCCGAGCACATCGGCGAGCTGACCGGCGTCCGGCGCTTCGTCTCCCGCCTGATCAACGAGGGCGGCGGCATCCACGTCGACGGCGAGGGCACCGTGCTCGTCACCGAGACCGTCCAGCTCGGCGAGGGCCGCAACAGCGACTGGACCAAGGAGCAGGTCGAGGCCGAGCTGCACGCCTTCCTCGGCACCACCAAGGCCGTCTGGCTGCCGCGCGGACTCACCCGCGACTACGACGAGTTCGGCACCCGCGGCCACATCGACATCGTCGCGTCCTTCGTGCGCCCCGGCGTCGTCGTCGCCCACGTCCAGCCGGACCCGGCCCACCCCGACCACGCCGTCTGCCAGGAGCTCGTCGCCATCCTGCGCGCCTCCACCGACGCGCAGGGCCGCCAGCTGGAGGTCGTCGAACTGCCCGCCCCCACCGTCCTGTTCGACGAGGACGGCGAGCCGGTCGACTACTCCTACATCAACCACTACGTGGCCAACGGCGCCGTCATCCTGTGCGGCTTCGACGACCCGCGCGACCAGGAGGCCGCCGACATCCTCGGCGAGGCCTACCCCGGCCGCACCGTCGAACTCGTCGACGCCCGCGGGATCTTCGCCAACGGCGGCGGCATCCACTGCATCACCCAGCAGCAGCCCCAGGCCTGACGGGACGCCACCGGAGCGGGGTGCGCACGCCCCGCTCCGGTAGCGTTCGGTCCCGCTGCGAACCACGACCTCCGCTGCGCACCGAGGGAGAGCACGACACATGGCGGACGCCCGCCCGCGCCGGCCGGCGCGCCCCCGCGAGGAGGTCTTCGCCACCGCCCGCGCCGCGATCGCCGAACACGGGCTCGCCAAACTCACCATGGCCGGGCTCGGCAAGCAGCTCCAGATGAGCGCCGGGCACCTGCTCTACTACTTCGGCAGCAAGGACCAGCTGCTGCTGGAGACCCTCCGCTGGAGCGAGGACCAGCTCGGTGCCCGCCGCCGCGAGGCCCTCGCCGACCACGCCCGCGACCCGTGGCAGCGCCTCGACGCCTACCTGCGGCTCTACCTCCCCGAGGGGCCCGGCGACCCGCGCTGGATCCTGTGGATCGAGGTGTGGGGCCGCTCCCCCGCCAGCGCCGAACTCCGCCAGGGCCAGCAGGACATCGAGGCGCCGTGGCAGTCCGACCTGGCGGGCCTCATCGACGAGGGCACCGCCGCCGGCCACTTCACCCCCGGCCCGACCGCCGACCGCGCCACCCGGCTCCGCGCGCTGCTCGACGGGCTCGCCGTCCCCGTCGCCCTCGGCCTCCCCGGCAGCCGCACCGACGAGGCCCTCGCCCACGCCACGGCGGTGGCGCGGATCCTGCTGCGGGCGTGACGTGAGGCGGGGGACCGCTTCCTACTCCGTCCAGACGGCGGCGGCCGTCCGGTCGTCCGCGTAGCCCTTCGCCCGGACCTGCACCTGGCGCAGGAAGTCGACCGTGCCCGGCGGGTGCGGGTGGGCCCAGTGCGAGGACAGGAAGTGGGCGACGGCCGGCTCGTCGGCGATCGGGTCCGCCAGGCCCGGCGTGCAGAGCAGCAGGATGTCGCCCGGGGTCGCCGGCACCAGCCGGAAGCGGAACGGCCGCGGCTCCGGCACCGGACCGTCCGCCGGCGCCGGCACGCCGTCCGGGTGGTGCAGCAGCCGGGCCGCGTAGGCGTCGATCCAGTGACCGGAACGCAGCAGGTACAGCCCGCCGGGGCCGACCCCGAACGCCGCCCGGTAGCCGGCCGCCGGGTCCAGCGACACCATCAGGCAGTGCAGCGACGCCGGGGACGGGCCGTCCTCCCCGCCCGGCGCCAGCGCCCGCAGCGGGGCCGCCGCGCCGGTGACCAGCCGCTGGAGGCCGTAGCGCAGCCGGTCGCGGGCGCCGGCGCGCAGGTCGGCGGCGAGACCGGCCCGGCTGCGGCCGATCGCGGCGGCCAGCTGACGGCAGGCCTCGCCGGCCGCGGTGCCGACCGCCTCGGGCGGCACGTCCTCGTCGGCCGTCGAACCGCCGTCGTCGAACCCGTTGCGGTCGAAGCCGCCGAGCACGGCGAGCAGCAGCCCGTCCGGGCCGTCGCCGAACCGCGTCACCAGCAGCGCGTCGCGCCGCGGCTCGCCCCGGTACCGGGCGAAGTCGCCGCGCACGGACACGGCCCGCAGGACGGCCGGACCGTACTGGGCGCCCTCCAGGACGGTGTCCGCCACGACGGACCCCAGCGAGCCCGGGTCCGCCTCCGGCACGGCCGTCGGCTCCGGCCCGTACGTCGGCGGGCGCTCCCCCACGTGCGGCACGGCGTCCGCGGCGGCGGCCAGCGGCGAGCGGGTGACGGGGCGGGGGGAGGGAGCGGGTTCGGGTTCGGGTTCGGCGGCGAGTTCGGGGGCGAGTTCGGGTTCGGGTTCCGCGGCGTGGACGACCTCCGGCTCCGGCTCGGGCGCGCGGACGACCTCGGGCTCGGGGGCGGGGTCCGGTTCGGGGGCGCGGACGGCTTCCGGTTCCGGCGCGGGCGTGCGGGCCGGTTCCGGCTCGGGCGGAGAGACGTGGACGGCCTCGGGCTCGGGCTCTCGTTCCGGTTCCGCTTCCGGTTGCGGGTCCGGCGCGGGTGCCGGTGCCGGTGCCGCGTCGACGGCGGGCCCGGCTTCGGGCTCGGGCCCGGCTTCGGGCTCCACGGCGGGCTCCGGCCGCACGTCCTCCGGTGCCGCTGCCGCCGCCTCGGGTGCGTCCGGCTTGTCGAGCGCGACGGGGCCCGTCCGGAAGTCCGGTGCCGGGAACTTGTGCGTCTCCGCCGACGGCGACGGCGGGGGCCACTCGACCGGCGCCGACACCGGGGCCGGGTCCGACACCGGGGCCGACACCGGGGCCGGGGCCGGGTCCGGCTGGCCGATCACGTCGAGCGCGGTGTCGAACCAGTCGTCGATGCTGTCCCGCGCGCCCACGGGCGCCTCCGCCGCGGCCCCGGCCGCCGCCTCCGCCTGCTCGCCGGTGCGCTGCGGCGCGATCAGGCCCGCCGCCGTGTCGAACCAGTCGTCGACGCTGCCCGCGCCCGGGTCCGCCCCGGGGGTGTCCGGGAGGGTGCCCGCCGGGCCGTCGTAGACGGCGTCCCACCACCCGTCGTCGGGCCGGTGGGGCTGTGCGGGTGCACCCTGTTTGCTCATCTGGCGGCTCCTGGTCGGTCCGTGGTCGCGCCGCCCCCGGCGGGGCCGGACTCGACGTCATTGTCTCCAAGTGCAACGACGCTGTCCGGGTTTCGGCGACAACCGGACACCGTCCGGAACGTTCCCGGCCACCCCGTCCGCCCCCGCGTTCAGCACCGTTCCGTCCCTGGTTGCCGGAAGTGTCCGGAGCGGGTGTTTCCGTGCCGTTCGGTGCCGTTGGGGGCCGAAAATGGGGCCGGAGGAGGGGCATCGCATCACTCGTTCGGCTGATTAAATGTGCCCATGACCGCGTCGGCCCCCAGCTCGCCCCGACCGGGGAGGGCCGCACCGGCGGGCCGCCCGGCGGGTGTGCTGTGGATCCTGCTGCTGGTCGGGCTGCTGACGGCACTGCCCTGCTCGGGCCGGGCGATGGCCGCCGACCAGGGCTCCCCGGCGCCGTCCACCGTGACGGCGGTCACCACCGTCTCCGCCGCCTCCGGCGCCACGGAGGCCACCGCGGGCACGGCCACCGGCCGCACCGCCAAGCCCGCCGACCACCACCCGCACGTCGACGGACCGCGCCACTGGACCTGGTGCTCGGCCGACGGCCGTCCCCCGCAGCGGGACAACGGCTGCTCCAGCCACCCGTACTGCGGCCAGGACGCCCAGCTGCCCAACCCGCCGCCGCACCCGCAGCCGGTGGTCTCACCGCACGCACCGGCCCCCGAGGCGCTGCCCCGGGTCGCCCCCGCCGGACTGCTCGTCGGCCCGCACCCCGCACCCGATCTGCACGAACTCCAGGTGCACCGCTCCTGAGCGGAACCCGCCGTCCGCCACCGGACGGATCCGCCCTCCCCACTTCATCCGACCGCCGCCCCAGCCGGGCGCGCGGGGACAAAGGACAACCATCATGGGTTCCGCCTCCAAGCAGTCCAGCAAGAACAAGCAGCAGGGCGCCACCGACCGCCGCGCCCGGATCGCCGAGCTGCGCGCCGCCGAGCAGCGCCGCGACCGCCGCAACAAGATCATCGCCATCGTCGCCGCGTGCGTCCTGGTCGCCGGCACCGGCGGTGCCATCGCCTGGGTCCTCAAAGACCAGAGCGACAAGAAGCACGCCCAGGAGGTCGCCGCCAACGCGGACATCCCGGGCGTGAAGACCTTCGGCGACCTGAGCCGCAACCACGTCAAGGACAAGGTCACCTACCCGATGACCCCGCCGGTCGGCGGCGACCACAACGCGGTCTGGCTGGACTGCATGGGCCACGTCTACGACCAGCCGGTCGAGAACGAGCGCGCCGTCCACTCGCTGGAGCACGGCGCGGTCTGGGTGACCTACAACGGCAAGGCCACCCCGGAGGACGTCAAGACCCTCTCCGACAAGGTCAAGGCCACCCCGTACTCGCTCATGAGCCCCTACCCGGACGAGCAGGGCACCATCACCCTGAACGCCTGGAGCACCCAGCTCGTCGTCGACAGCGCCTCCGACCCCCGGGTCAACCAGTTCTTCACCAAGTACGTCCAGGGCAAGCAGACGCAGGAGCCCGGCGCCTCCTGCACCATGGGGCAGATGTGACCGCCGGGAAGCCCGTGACCCCCGGGGATCCGCAGGACGCCGACGAACCGCAGGCCGTCGCCGCCCGGCCCCGGCGCCGGCTCTGGTGGCCGGCCGCGCTGGCCGCCGCCGTCGCGCTGGCGCTCGGCATACCGGCCCTGGTGGCGAGCGGGACGTCGGCCTCCGGCTCGTCCTCGCTGACCGTCCCGGCGGACGGCTCGCCCGAGGCCGGGTTCGCCCGCGACATGGCGACCCACCACCAGCAGGCGGTGGACCTGTCGTTCATCGTCCGGGACCGCACCTCCGACGAGCCGACCCGCACCCTGGCGTTCGACATCATCAACACCCAGGCCAACCAGCGCGGCATGATGATGGGCTGGCTCGACCAGTGGGGGCTGTCGCAGCACTCGCCGGCCAAGCCGATGGCGTGGATGGACATGGGCCACGACTACCAGGCCCACGACGGCTCTCTGATGCCCGGCATGGCGACCAACGCCCAGCTGGCGAAGCTGCGCACGCTCGGCGGCAAGGACGCCGAGGTGTACTACCTGCAGCTGATGATCGAGCACCACAAGGGCGGCGTCGAGATGGCCCAGGGCTACGTGGACCTGGCGAAGAACGACAGCGAGAAGCGGCTCGCCCAGTCGATGGTGGTCGCCCAGACCTCCGAGCTGGAGCTGATGACCGACATGCTCAAGGAGCGCGGCGCCGCCCCCGGCGTGCCCGCCTCCTGAGCCGCGTCCGCACGGCCTGACCGGCCAAGGGGTGCGGTGGGGACGACGGAATGTTCCGTCGTCCCCACCGCACCCCGCTCTCTTTCGACCCTGATTTCTCGAACCGGCCCCCGGTTCGTTCCCCCTTGCGCTCTGGAGCACCGAACATGACCCCCGCCGCCCCCTGGCTCGTCGCCGGCCTCGGCAACCCCGGCCCCTGGTTCCGGCTCACCCGGCACAACGCGGGCTTCCTCGCCGTCGACCGGCTCGCCGAGCGGCACGGCGCGCGGTTCCGGCGGCGCGCGATCGGCAGCCGGGTCGCCGAGATCGAGGTGGACGGCCGGCGGGTGCTGCTCGTCAAGCCGCAGTGGTTCATCAACCTGTCCGGCCGCCCGGTGGCCGGCCTGATGCGGCGCCACGGCGTGCCCGTCGAGCAGCTGGTGGTGGTCCAGGACGACCTCGACTTCGCGTTCGGCTCCTGCAAGCTCAAGCGCGGCGGCGGCCCCGGCGGGCACAACGGCGTGCGCTCGGTCGGCGACGTCCTCGGCACCCGCGACTTCGTCCGGCTGCGCTTCGGCCTCGGCCGCCCGCCGAAAGGGCAGAGCGTCGGCGACTTCGTCCTGAAGAAGTTCTCGGAGGACGAGCTCGCCGCCCTGCCGGGCGTGCTGGACCGCTGCGCGGACGCGGTGGAGACGCTCGTGCGGCTCGGCCTCAACCGGGCCCAGGACGCGCTGAACGCCGTGTCCTAGTCGCGCGTCAGGAGCGGGCGGGGCCGGCAGGGCGGGCAGGGCGAGCAGGGCGGACCGGCCGGGTGAGGAGCACGGCCGCCGCCGCGACCCCCGCGAGGACCAGCAGCACCGTCCGCCCACCGGACGCCGCGCCCGCCAGGTGGACACCCAGGACGGACAGCGCCATGCCGAGCGCCGTGCCCAGGCTGCGCGCCATGTTCACCATGCCGCCGCCGACCGCCGAGCAGGCCGCCGGGATCGCCCGCATCACCAACGCGTTGTTCGCCGGCAGCAGCAGGCCCAGACCGTACCCGGCGACCAGCAGCGGGACCGCCGACACCCCGGCCGAGACCGGCAGCAGGGCGAACAGCAGCAGTCCGGCACCCGCCGTCACCGCGCCGGAGCGACACCTCGTCACGTCCGACCAGCCGCGCGGCAGCAGCCCGCCGCCGACCGTCGCCGCGACCGCGAACGCGGCCGGCAGCAGCGTGATCACCAGGCCCGCGCCGGCCGTCGACACGCCCGCTCCGGTCAGCAGCACCGGGCCCAGCACGAGCGGGCAGAACAGCAGCAGGTACCCGATCAGCGCGACCACCAGCCCGGACCGCACGCCCGGCGTGTTGACCAGCCCGGGCGCCAGGATCGGCCGGGCGGCCCGCTGCTCCTGGCGCACCAGCGCGAGCGTCTGGACGGCCGAGGCCACGAGGAGGACGGCGACGAGCCAACCGGGCAGCGGCAGGCCCGAGGCCGTGGACAGGGCGAGCAGCAGCGCCGTGGTGGCGCCGGTGATCAGCAGCATGCCGGGGAAGTCGAAGCGGTGCGCCTTCCCAAGGGGCCGGCGCGGCCCGGGCACGACCGCCGCGCGCTCCGCCCTGGTGCGCGGCAGCAGGTACCAGCCGGCGACGATGCCGAGCACGCCGATCGGCACGTTGACCCAGAACACCCACTGCCACGACGCGTGCTCGACCAGCAGCCCGCCGAGGGTCGGCCCGAGCGCCAGCCCTAGGCCCTGGGCGGCCGCCTGGATGCCGAGCGCGCGCCGCATCGCGTGCTCGGGCACGCCGCGCGCCACCAGCGCGACGCTGTTGGCCTGCATCATCGCGGCGCCGACGGCCTGCACAGCCCGGCAGCCGACCAGGATCCAGAGGCCGCCGGCGAACCCGGCGCAGAGCGAGGACAGACCGAAGACGGCGAAACCGCCGATGTACATCGTCTTGCGGCCCACCAGGTCGGACAGCCAGCCGATGGGGGCCAGCAGGGCGACCAGGACGAGCAGGTAGGCGAGGGCGACCCACTCGACGGCGGCGAAACCCGCGCCGAAGTGACGGCCGAGGGCCGGGAAGACCAGGGCGATCACACTGGCGTCGAGCTGACCGAGGAAGGCGCCGAGACACACGGTGCCGACGGCCAGCCAGTGGGCGTGGCGCCAGCCGGCTATGCCGCGGGGCCTGGGGCGCTCGGTGAGCAGCCGCGCGGCGAGGACGGTGGCGTTCATGTCACTCAATATATCGGATGCAGACATGTTCTTTCTACGACCTGATCGGAATCAGATGCGCACGGCGTGTGGCCGGCGGTTCGGCCAGCGGTTCGGCCAGCGGTTCGGCCAGCGGTTCGGCCAGCGGTTCGGCCGGCGGTTCGCATGGGCCGGCGCAGCGGCCGGGGGCAGCGCCCGAACCCGCTCCCCGGCACCCCCACCGGGCCGGCCGAAGCGTCCGTACCAGGCGATACGCTGTCCGCCATGCCGTCGTCACCGCACGTTCCCGACTCCGCCACCGGAACCCCCGAAACGTCGGTCGAACACGCCCGCCGGCTGACCGACGTCGTCACCCGCCTGCGCCGCGCCCTGCGCAGCAGCATCCGCACCGACTACCCGTGGGAATCCCTCCCCATGGCCCAGGTCGAACTCCTCCAGACCCTCGCCGCCGCACCCCTGCGCGTCGGCGAACTCGCCGCCCGCCAGCGACTCGCACCCAACACCGTCAGCGGCCTCGTCGGCAAACTCCTCGACGCCGGCTTCGTCGACCGCCAGGCCGACCCCGGCGACCGCCGCACCGCCCGCATCGCCCTCACCCCCGCCGGCCAGCGCCAGCTCGACGACTGGCAGCACGCCCACGAACGCCGCATCGCCGACGCCCTCGGCACCCTCGACCCCGCCGACCGCGACGCCGTCTTCCAGGCCCTGCCCGCCCTCGACCAGCTCGCCCGCGCCCTCGCCGGCCCCACCCCGACCGCCGAATAACCGCTGGTCACGCCCACCCCACGAGCACTACCGTGCGTGCCGTGAACACGGCACTGGTACACCTCGAACCCTGGACGGACGCCGACCTCGCGCTGCTGCGCCGGGTCAACACGCCGGAGATGAAGACGCACGTCGGCGGCCCGGAGAGCGAGGAGCAGCTGCTCGTCCGGCACGCCCGCTACCTCGACTTCGTCCCCTCCGGCCTCGGCTGCATGTACCGGATCGAGCTGCTCCCCGGCGGCGAACCCGTCGGCACCGTCGGCTACGGCACCCGGACGTGGGAGGGCGGGACGGTCCACGAGATGGGGTGGAACGTCCTCCCGCCCTTCCAGGGCCGGGGCATCGCCGTGGCCGCGACCCGCGCGGCCGTCGCCGCCGCCCGCCGCGAGGCCCGGCACCGGTACCTGCACGCCTTCCCGTCGGTCGACAATCCCGCGTCGAACGCCGTCTGCGAGAAGGCCGGCTTCACGCTGCTCGGGGAGACGGACTTCGAGTTCCCGCCCGGCCGCCTCATGCGGAGCCACAACTGGCGCGTCGACCTTCGGGCGTAGACCCGGCTCGGCACGGGGCGGGGCGGGGTGGGACGGGACGGGGCGGGACGGCACTCGGAATCGGGGCCGGGCAGGGCGGCATTAGGAATCGGGGCCGGGCCGGCCGGCACTCAGAACAGGGTGCCGCTCTCCAGCTCCAGGAGCCAGCGCTTGCGGTCGACCCCGGCCGCGAAGCCGGTGAGGGCCCCGCCGGCCCCGAGGACGCGGTGGCAGGGGCGGACGATGAGGAGCGGGTTCGCACCCACGGCGCCGCCGACGGCGCGCACGGCCCGCGGCGACTCGCCCGCCATCGCGGCGAGCCGGCCGTACGTGACGGTCTCGCCGTACGGGATCTCGTCCAGGGCCGCCCAGATCCGCCGCCGGAAGTCGGTGCCCTCCGGGGCGAGCGGCAGGTCGAACCCGGTGCGCTCACCGGCGAAGTAGGCGGTCAGCTGGGCCACCGGCTCGGCGAGGGACTCCGGGTCGAGGACCCAGTCGTCGGCGGGCTCGGCGAGGGCGTACTTCTGGCCGGGGGCGGTGACGGTGGCCAGCGCGGCCGGACCGTCCCCGTCGGGCCGGACGCCGCTCAGCAGCAGCCGGCCGAACGGGCTCTCCATGGTCGTGAACACGGTCGTGGTCATGCTCGTGCGTTCTCCGTTCCGGTACTGGTGGCGCTCGCGGACCCGGCCCACAGCCGGTGGACCGCGTAGGAGCGCCAGGGGGCCCACGCCTCGGCGGCACGGGCGGCGGACTTGGGGTCGCCGGGGGCGCCGAGGCGGACGAGGCCGTGCTTGACGCCGATGTCGCTCGGGAGGAAGACGTCGGGGTCGGCGAGCGCCCGCATCCTCAGGTAGCCGACCGTCCAGGGGCCGATGCCGGGCAGGCCCATCAGCTGCTCGGCCGACTGCTCCCGGTCGACGCCGCCGTCCAGCCGGACCACGCCCTCGGCGAGCGCGGCGCAGAGGCCGGTGAGCGCCCGGCGGCGGGCGGCGGGCATCGCGAAGTCCTCGGGGTCGGCGGTGGCCAGGGCGGCCGCCGTCGGGAAGAGCAGGCGCAGGCCGCCGTTGGGCTCGGGCAGGGCGGTGCCGTACTTCTCGGCGAGCCGGCCCGCCAGGGTGCGGGCCGCGCCGACGGTGATCTGCTGGCCCAGCACGGCGCGGACGGCGAGCTCGTGCGGGTCGACGTGGCCGGGCGAGCGCAGGCCGGGACGCTCGCGGACCAGCGGGCCGAGGAGCGGGTCGGCGCCGAGCTGCTCGTCGACGGCGTCGGGGTCGGCGTCGAGGTCGAAGAGGACGCGCAGGCGCTGGACGGCCGTCGGCAGGTCGCGCAGGTCGGCGAGGAGGAGGCGGCAGTCGAGCCAGCCGCGGGTGCGCTCGTCGCCGGGCGCGAGGCCGTCGACCTCGGCGATGCCATGACCGTAGGGGAGCGCGAGGGTACGGCGGTAGGTGCGGACGCCGGGGCGCGCGCCGGGGACGACCTCCTCCACGCCGGGGACCGCGCGCAGGGCGAGGAAGTCGATCAGGTGGTCGCTGTCGATCGCGCCGCGGTAGGCGAGGCGCAGGGTGAGGCCGCCGGCCGGGGTCGCGATGCGGCGGCCGGCCGCGACCTCGGCCCGCAGGCCGCTCGGGGTGCGGTCGTAGACCTCGCGGACGGTGTCGTTGAACTGCCGGACGGAGGCGAAGCCGGCCGCGAACGCGACGTCGGTGACCGGGAGTTCGGTGGTCTGCAGGAGCAGCCGGGCGGTCTGGGCGCGGCGGGCGCGGGCGAGCGCGATCGGGCCGGCGCCGAGTTCGGCGATGAGCTGGCGCTGGAGCTGGCGGGCGCTGTAGCCGAGGCGGTGGGCGAGGCCGGCGACGCCCTCGCGGTCGACGAGGCCGTCGCCGATCAGGCGCATCGCCCGGCCGACCAGGTCGGCCCGGTGGTTCCACTCCGGCGAGCCGGGCACCGAGTCGGGGCGGCAGCGGCGGCAGGCGCGGAAGCCGGCGCCCTGGGCAGCGGCGGCGCTCGGGTAGAAGACGCAGTTGGTGCGCTTGGGCGTCACCGCGGGGCAGCTCGGCCGGCAGTAGATGCCGGTCGTCGTGACGGCGGTGAAAAAGACGCCGTCGAAGCGGGAGTCCCGGCTGTCCACGGCTCGATACCGGATGTCGTCGTCGATCACGCTGTCCAGTCTGCGGCACCGGAGGGGTGTCGACTGGCGGGAATCGGACATGACCGTCGGGGGGCTTCCTCCTCCCGCTTCCCCTCCCTCTCGTCCTCGGCTGTCTCGCCCGTCGGGGGGCGCGCCCCGGCCGCGGCCCCCCCCGCGCCCCCCGGGGGGGATTAGAGGCACAAACCCGGC
>NZ_JBHVOL010000008.1:0-204544 GCF_042887925.1 Kitasatospora sp. NPDC057904 | reverse complement strand
TATACGTTCACCTCGGGGGGGGGCGCCCACCACCCCCCCACCCACCCCCTTCTGCCCGGGTGGTATGGCCCGTCGGCCCCCCCGCCCCCCCCCGCCCCCCCGACGGGACCGCTGCTTGAGAGTTACGGACCTGACCGGCCGGGCCCCCTCCCCTCCCCCCTCCCCTCCCCCCCTCCGCCACCCACCCACCCGCGCGCGCCCACCACCCACCTCGGCCGCCTCGGCCACCTCACCCACCCACCCGCCCGCCACCCGGCGCGGCCCTCTGGCACAGCCATCAGGTACAGCCCCTCAGGTACAGCCCTCAGGTACAGCCCTCAAGTGCACCCCTCTGCCACAGCCCTCCAACCCTCGCCACCCTCCGCCGGCTGGGCACCGGGCCCGGTGCCCAGCCTTGCGGGGTGTGCGGTGTCAGCGCCGGACCGGGCCGTTCTCCTTCCGCATCGACTTGGTGATCGTCTTCCACTTCTTCAGCCGCGCCGAGGCGAGCCGGGCGTCCGACCGGGACGCGATCCACTCGTTCTCGCGCTGGAGCTTGCGGTAGCTCTCCCACCTCCGCTGCGGCAGCGTGCCCTCCTCCAGCGCGGCCTGGACGGCGCAGCCGGGCTCGGTGTGGTGGCCGCAGTCGTGGAAGCGGCACTCCTCGGCCAGCTCGGCGATGTCGGCGAAGGCCAGGTCCACGCCCTCACCGCCGTAGAGGCCGACTTCGCGCAGTCCGGGGGTGTCGATGAGCACGCCGCCCCCGGGCAGCGCTATGAGTTCGCGGGTGGTCGTGGTGTGGCGTCCCTTCTGGTCGACGTCGCGGGCGGCCTGGACGGTCATGACGGCCGCGCCCGCGAGCGCGTTGGTGAGGGTGGACTTGCCGACGCCGGACTGCCCGATGAGGGCGGTGGTGCCGGGGGTGCAGGCGCGCAGGACGTCCATGCCCTCCCCGGTCTCGGCGCTGACGACGAGCACGGTGACGCCGGGGGCGACGCCTTCGACGTCGGCACGGATGAACTCGGCGTCGTCGACGAGGTCGGCCTTGGTGAGGACCACGACGGGTTCGGCGCCGGACTCCCAGGCGAGGGCGAGGAAGCGTTCGATCCGGCCGAGGTCGGGGTCGGCGGCGAGGGAGGCGGCGATCAGGACGGTGTCGACGTTGGCCGCGAGCACCTGGCCGTCGGAGCGCTTGCCGGCGACCTTGCGGATGATCGCGGTGCTGCGCGGCAGCAGCGCCGTGACCGCGGCCATGGGCTGGGCGTCGAGGTCGACGGCGGCCCAGTCGCCGGTGCACGGGCAGTTGATCATGTCGGCGTCGCCGACCGGCCGGGTGTCGAGCCGGACGGTGCGCGCTTCGCCGGTTTCGGGGTCGGCCAGGACGGCGTCGCACTGGCCGCGGTCGACGCGGACGATGCGGGCCGGGACGAGACCGGCCTCGGCGAGCGGGTTGAACAGCTCGTCGAGCTCGGCCGTCCAGCCGTAGCCGGACAGCGCGGCGGAGAGCTCAGAGCTCTCGGCGTGCTCAGGCAGCTCGAAGTGCTCAGCGGCCGGGGAGGACGAGGAGAAAGAAGAGGGGTACGACGGAACGGAGGCAGCGTTGAACAACGCAGTGGGCCCTTCGGGAGGAGATGATCCCGGCGGGCTGCGGCTGGCTCGGAACGTCAGCCGGCGGCCGGGAAAAGGAGGTGATCGCGCGTGCTGCCCAGGGCAGCTATCGGGGCAACGACGGCCATGGGGCTCACCTCCTGCTCTCTACTCCTCGGGCGGCCCGAAGAGGGCGCCCGAACCGGACGGGAGAAACGCTAGCGAAGAACGGTTCCCGCGCCAACAGGTTTTTGACCTGCGGAAATGCGCGGGTGAGGGCGGGATCAGCCGCCGTAGCGGTGCTTGAGGTTGGGGTCGTCCAGCCACCAGGGCCGCATCCCGGTCTCCTCTTCCTCCTCGCGGCCCTCCGCGCGCGCCTGGGCCGCCGCCTCCTCGAAGCGGGCGTCCAGCTCGGCGTCCACGGCCTTGATCTCCTCGCGCCCCTGCACCACCATGCGCCGCACGAGCGCGGCCAGGAACGGCAGCCCGACGAGGTCCCCCAGCACCCAGAAGGCGTTGCCGCCCCAGGTCTGGTCCTGCGCGAGGCTCGGCCCCCAGGGCCGCCCGAGGGCGACGTAGTGGTGCTCGGCGACGAGGTGGCCGCCGTAGATGAGGACGATCCCGAGCCCGGCGTCGAAGATCACCTCGGCGAAGGTGATGAACAGCCCGACCAGGTGCGGGTACTCGTGCCCGACGGGGTCGATCTGGAGCCGCGGCCAGAAGTAGGCGAGCCCGAGCAGCACGAGCACCAAGTGCAGCACGAGGTTCCCGGCGCCGCTGGAGACCGACCACTCGTACCAGGGCGTGAAGTAGAGGAGCCACGGCGGCGCCATCAGCAGCGCGGTCGAGACGGCCGGGAACATCAGCACCTTGGACGGCTTGCTGCGCAGCGCCCGCAGGATCCGCTCGCGCCGCCGCTCGGACGCGGACCCGACGAGCAGCGAGACCGGCGCGCCGAGCGCGAGCAGCAGCGGGACGACCATGAGCAGCAGGACGACCTGGACGGCCCGGTCGGTGAAGAGGACGCGGTCGTAGACGCCGAGGCCGGAGCAGGTGGCCCAGATCCACAGGAGCAGCCCGCCGAGGAAGGCCGCGGTGCGGGTGGGCTGCCAGCGTTCGCCGCCGGTGCGGTGGACGGCCCGGACGGCGAGGAGGTACCAGGCGCCGAGGAGGACGGAGAGGCCGAGGACGAGGGGTTCGGCGGTCCACGAGGTGGCGAGGTCGGACCACTGCCAGGCCGGCGGCCCGCTGTAGCCGAGCGCCTGCACCGAGCCGTCCATCCGTCCGCCACCTCGTCCACGCCGTGCTGCCGCCGGCCCCGTGCCCGGGCGGGCTCGGGGCGCGCCGGGGTCCGTTCGCGGTGTCCGGCGCCCCGCCATGATGGCCGGTGGGCAGTGGATCACCGCGGCCAGGGGGCCTCTCTATACCCCACCCTGAACAAGGCTTTGCCAAACCTTGCCGAAGCTTTGCCGAGGCAAAGTTTTCGCCCCGTTCCGTCCCCATGCGCAACCGGCGGAGGGGCACGTTCGTCTGGCAGGATGCACCGTCGGCATACCGGCCACGTGGGTGACAACAAGGGGACGACAAGGGTGCAAAGCACTGCACGCGGCGAGGGCCGCCGGCTGGCGGCGCGCCACCGCAACATCGAGCTGGGCCTGCTGGCCCTCGCGGTGGCCGTCTGTGTGGCGGGACACATCGACGCCGATCTGGCGCTGACCGGCAAGATGCCGCCGAACCTGCTGATGCGGCTCCTGCCCCTGGTCGGGCTGGTGGGCGCGGCGCACATGGCGGTGCGCCGGTTCGCCCCGTACGCGGACCCGCTGATCCTGCCGCTGGGCGTGTTCCTGACCGGTTTCGGGCTGATGCTGCTGGACCGGCTGGACATCTCCTACGCGGCGGCGCACGCGAAGAAGGGCGACTTCCAGAAGCTCCCGGCCGCGCCGCAGCAGTTCATGTGGGTGTTCATCGCGGTCGTGGTGTCCCTCGCGCTGGTGGTGTTCATCAAGCACCACCGGTTCTTCCAGCGCTACGTCTACATCCTGATGGCGGGGGCGCTCGTCCTGCTGGCCGCGCCCGCGTTCTTCCCCGGGCGTCCGGAGGACTTCGGCGCCAAGCGCTGGATCCGCCTGTTCGGGCTCTCCTTCGAACCGGACGAGTTCGTCAAGGTCGCGATCACGATCTTCTTCGCCGGCTACCTGATGGCCTCGCGGGACGCGCTCGCGCTGGCCGGCCGCAAGATCTGGGGCATGACCCTGCCGCGCGGGCGGCACGCCGGGCCGGTGCTGGCGATCTGGGTGATGAGCCTGCTGGTGCTGATCTTCGAGCGCGACCTCGGCACCTCGCTGATCTTCTTCGGCATCTTCGTCGTGATGCTGTACGTGGCGACCGAGCGCACCAGCTGGGTGGTGCTCGGCCTGCTGATGGCGGTCGGCGGCGCGGCGGTGGTCGGCACCCTGGAGCCGCACGTGCACGGCCGCGTCGAGGCGTGGCTGCACCCGCTCGACATCTACAAGCCGGTGCACGACAAGGCGATCATCTCCGACCAGCCGGCCGAGGCACTGTTCAGCCTGGGCACCGGGCACCTGACCGGGACGGGCCTGGGCTCGGGCCGGCCGTGGCTGATCGGCTTCGCCGGGCGCAGCGACTTCGTCTTCACGACGATCGGCGAGGAGCTGGGCCTGGCCGGGGTGACGGCCGTGCTGCTGGTGTACCTGCTGCTGGTGCAGCGGGGTCTGCGCACGGCGGTCGGGCTGACCGACCCGTTCGGGAAGCTGCTGGCGACGGGTCTGTCGACGGCGCTGGCGCTGCAGGTGTTCGTGGTGGTCGGCGGGGTGAGCGGCCTGGTGCCGCTGACCGGCAAGGCGTTGCCGTTCCTGGCGGCGGGCGGTTCGTCGCTGCTGGCGAACTGGCTGACGGTGGCACTGCTGATCAAACTGAGCGACTCGGCGGGGCGGACGGCGCTGGAGCCGGCGCTGCCGAGCACGGACTTCCCGGCGCAGGTAGCCTCGAAGCGCCCGGCCCAGGCCGACCAGAGGGCCGGTCAGGCCACCGGCCAGGGCTCCGGCCAGGCCGGTCAGGGGGACGGCCAGGCCGGTCAGGCCCCGGGCCGGACGCCCGCGCACGGCACGCCGTCGGGCCCGGGGTCCGAGCCCGCGCCCGAGGCGAGTGGGCAGCAGGCCGGCCGGCCGGGCGCGGTGGCGGACTTCCCGACGGCGCCCGGCTACGGCACCGCCCCGGATCCGTCCCGGCCGGGCGGCACGCTGGGGGGCGGCTTCCACACGCCGGCGCAGCCGTCCGGACCGCACTCGTCGACTCCGCAGCCGTCGACTCCGTACCCGCCCGGCCCGTACCCGCCGAACCAGAACCCGGCGACCGCCTGACGGGCCGCAAGGGCGCCCCGGAAACACCGGGCACACCGGGCACACCGGCCTTAGCGAAGCAGCGAACGCCACAGGGCCTCCCCCGCACCCGCGGGGGAGGCCCTGTCGCACGTCCTACCGCTGCTGGTCCCAGGGCGGCCGCGGCGGGTAGCCGGGCGGCGGGTACTCCGGGGGCGGGGCGGTGGGCCGGTCGCTGTCGGGCGGCGGCGGGGTGGGCCGGTGGTGGGGGCCGCCGCGGGCGGTGAGGCGGCCGCGCACGTTGTCGGCGGCGAGGACGTCGGCCCAGCGCTCGGGGTACTCGGAGGGCACGTCGACGTCGTCGCCCTCGTCCTCGCCCCACTCCTCCTCGGCGCCTTCGGCGAGGCCGAGTTCGCGGGCCCGGCGGGCGCGTTCGGCGGCGCGCCGGGCGGCGACCTCGCGGACCGTGGCCGCGGCGGCGGCCTCGTGGGCGCGCTCGTTCTCGGCGCGGGCGTCGGCGGTCTCCAGGGTGGGCCAGCGCCGGTCTATGGCGGCGTTCATGGCGGCGCCGATGAGCACGGCGAGCGCCACGACGAAGATCCACAGCAGGACGGCGACGGGCGCGGCCAGCGAGCCGTAGACGGAGGGGCCCTCGACGGAGCTGACGAGGTACAGGCGCAGCGCGACGCTGCAGAAGACGAGGACGACGAGGGCGACGAGGGCGCCGGGGATGTCCTCGCGCCAGGGCGTGGAGACGGGCACGGCGAGGTGGTAGAGCGTCGTGAGGGAGACGATCAGCAGGGCGATGGCGACGGGCCAGTAGGCGGCGCCGACGAGCCCGGCGATGCCCGGTACGGCGTTCTCGACGAGGCCGGGCCCGGCCATGAGCAGCGGCAGCACGAGGGAGCCGATGAGGAGGGCGCCGAGGTAGAGGCCGAGGGACATGAGGCGGGTCTTGACGATGCCGCGCTTGCCGTCGAGGCCGTACATGACGGTGATGGTGTCGATGAAGATGTAGAGGGCCCTGGAGCCGGACCACAGCGAGAGCAGGAAGCCGATCGAGATGAGGTCGGGCCGGGTGGTGTCGAACACCTGGTTGAGCAGCGGCACGACGACGTCGTTGATGGAGGAGTCGGAGAGGACCGTCCCGGAGGCCGAGACGATGTCGTGCTTGAGGCGCTCGATGGTGCCGGCGCCGAGGACCTGGTCGAGGTAGCCGAGGGTCGCGGCGAGGCCGAGGAGCAGCGGCGGGATCGACAGCAGGGTGAAGAAGGCCGCCTCGGCGGCGAGGCCGGTGACCCGGTACTCGACGCAGGTGTTGGTGGTGTCCCGGACCAGTTCCCACGCCGTGCGGCGCCAGGTGGCCTGCTTGGCCGCGCGCCGGGAGCCCTTGCCCCGGCGTCGGGAGGGCCGCTCGGGGTGCGGTCTGCTCGTATCGCCTGCTGCTTGCACAGGGCTAACGGTATCGGGCCGGGCCCGGCCGGTTGATCTCAGCGGGGCCCCGGGCGTGCGTCCGCCGGTTTCCGGGCGGGCGGCGGGGGGAGCGGCGGGAACGCGGCGGCGTCCCGCATTCCGAAACCACAGCGTCCATGATGCGGACGTTAGTGGACCGCGAGTCGTGCGCCGTGCGAATCTCTTGCCATGCCTAGCGCCGGAACCACCCTGGTAGGTCGACTCCACGTCGATCTCCTTCGCGTGTCCAGCGCCATCTGTCCGGTGACCTGAGCCCCACCCCGCCGCCACCACCGCACCCCGGCGCCACCACCTCGCCATCCCCGCCGACGTGGATGCGCACGGCGCCCGCCCGGCCCGGTCACTGCCCTCACGGTCCTGAGAAACAGCAGGTCACAGGAGCACCGCCCGGTCGAGCACGCCCAGCGACCCACCCGGCGTCAGAGCCACCTGCCCCGAAGGACTTCACCATGGCCACCTCCCCCGAGACCGTCGAGCCCACGGCCGACAGTGCCGCCGAGCGCCACCCCGCCGGGGTCCGCAAGGTGACCCGCCACCGCGGTGAGGGCCAGTGGGGCATGGGGCACCACACCCCGCTGAACGCCAACGAGCAGTTCAAGAAAGACGACGACGGTCTCAATGTGCGGACACGCATTGAGACGATCTACGCGCACCGCGGCTTCGACTCGATCGACCCGGCCGACCTGCGCGGCCGGATGCGCTGGTGGGGGCTGTACACCCAGCGCAAGGAGGGCATCGACGGCGGCAAGACCGCGATCCTGGATCCGCACGAGCTCGACGCCGAGTACTTCATGCTCCGCGTGCGCGTCGACGGCGGCCGGCTGACCGTCGCCCAGCTGCGGGCGATCGCCGAGGTGTCCGAGCAGTACGGCCGCAACACCGCCGACCTGACCGACCGCCAGAACGTCCAGTACCACTGGATCCGGATCGAGGACGTCCCGGCGATCTGGCAGAAGCTGGAGGCCGTCGGCCTGTCGACCACCGAGGCCTGCGGCGACACCCCGCGCGTCATCCTGGGCTCGCCGGTGGCCGGCGTCGCCGAGGACGAGATCATCGACGGCACCCCCGCCATCGAGGAGATCCAGCGCCGCTTCATCGGCAACCCGGACTTCTCCAACCTGCCGCGCAAGTTCAAGTCCGCGGTCTCCGGCTCCCCGCTGCTCGACGTCGCGCACGAGATCAACGACGTCGCCTTCGTCGGCGTCGTGCACCCCGAGCACGGTCCCGGCTTCGACCTGTGGGTAGGCGGCGGCCTGTCCACCAACCCGAAGCTCGGCGTGCGCCTGGGCGCCTGGGTCCCGCTGGAGGACGTGGCCGACGTCTACGGCGGCGTCATCGGCATCTTCCGCGACTACGGCTACCGCCGCCTGCGCAACCGCGCCCGCCTGAAGTTCCTCGTCGCCGACTGGGGCCCGGAGAAGTTCCGCCGGGTGCTGGAGGACGAGTACCTCGGGCGCGCGCTGACCGACGGCCCCGCGCCCGCCGAGCCGGCCGGCCGCTGGCGCGACCACGTCGGCGTCCACAAGCAGAAGGACGGCCGCTTCTACGTCGGCTTCGCCCCGCGCGTCGGCCGGGTGGACGGCAAGCTGCTCGGCCAGATCGCCGACCTCGCCGAGGCCCACGGCAGCGACCGGGTGCGCACCACCGCCGAGCAGAAGATGCTGGTCCTCGACATCGCCGAGGACCGGGTCGAGTCGCTGGTGGCCGGCCTGGAGGCGCTCGACCTGCGCGTCACGCCGTCGCCGTTCCGCCGCGGCACGATGGCCTGCACCGGCATCGAGTACTGCAAGCTCGCCATCGTCGAGACCAAGGAGCGCGGGCGCACCCTGATCGACGAACTGGAGGAGCGCCTGCCGGAGTTCGCCGAGCCGCTGACCATCAACATCAACGGCTGCCCGAACGCCTGCGCCCGCATCCAGGTCGCCGACATCGGCCTCAAGGGCCAGCTGGTCACCGACGAGCACGGCGACCAGGTCGAGGGCTACCAGGTGCACCTGGGCGGCGCACTGGGCCTGGAGGCCGGGTTCGGCCGCAAGGTCCGCGGCCTGAAGGTCACCAGCGCGGGCCTGCCCGACTACGTCGAGCGGCTCCTGACCCGCTACCAGGCCGACCGCACCGAGGGCGAGCGCTTCGCCCAGTGGACGGCCCGGGCCACCGAGGAGCAGCTCTCATGAGTGAGCGAGCCGCACCGTTCTTCTGCCCGTACTGCGGGGACGAGGACCTGCGCCCCTCCGAGGCCGGGCACGGCTCCTGGGAATGCCACGGCTGCCGCAGGGCCTTCCAGTTGAAGTTCCTCGGCCTGCTGTCGCCCGCTGCCGCGGGGGGACCGAGCGAAGGGGGAAGCGCAGTTGACCGGCACGACGACTGACTACGAGGCGATCGCGACCGCCGCGGGCCGCGACCTGGAGGAGGCGACCCCGCAGGAGATCCTGCGCTGGGCCGCCGACACCTTCGGCAAGCGGTTCTGCGTCACCTCCTCCATGGAGGACGCGGTCGTCGCCCACCTCGCCTCCTCGGTGTTCCCCGGCGTGGACGTGGTGTTCCTGGACACCGGCTACCACTTCGCGGAGACCATCGGCACCCGGGACGCGGTCGCCGCGACGATGCCGGTCAACGTCATCACGCTCACGCCGCTGAGGACCGTGGCCGAGCAGGACGCCGAGCACGGGCCGCACCTGCACGACCGCGACCCGGACCTGTGCTGCTCGCTGCGCAAGGTCGAGCCGCTCAACCGCGGCCTCGGCGCCTACGACGCGTGGGCGACGGGCCTGCGCCGCGACGAGTCGCCGACCCGGGCGAACACCCCGGTGGTGTCGTGGGACCCCAAGCGCCGCAAGGTCAAGCTCGCCCCGATCGCCCGCTGGACGCAGGACGACGTGGACGCCTACGTCGCCGCGAACGGGGTGCTGCTCAACCCGCTGCTGTGGGAGGGCTACACCTCGATCGGCTGCTCGCCGCTGTCCTGCACCCGCAAGCCCGCCGAGGGCGAGGACGCACGGGCCGGCCGCTGGTCCGGCTCCGGCAAGACCGAGTGCGGCATCCACCTCTGAACCTCCGAACCACCGTCAACCGACCAGAAGGAACCCCACCGTGACGACAGCCGACACACTGGCCGCCAACGGAGCCGCAGAGGCGGCCCGCGCGGCCGCCCCCTGCGAGCGCGGCGCCACCGTGTGGCTGACCGGGCTGCCGAGCGCGGGCAAGACCACGCTCGCCTTCGCCCTCGCCGAGCGGCTGCGCGCCGAGGGCCACCGGGTCGAGGTCCTGGACGGCGACGAGATCCGCGAGTTCCTCTCCAAGGGCCTCGGCTTCTCCCGCGAGGACCGGCACACCAACGTCACCCGGATCGGCTTCGTCGCCGAGAAGCTGGCCGCCAACGGCGTCAAGGTGCTCGCCCCGGTGATCGCCCCCTTCGCCGACTCCCGCGCCGCCGTCCGCGAGCGCCACGCCGCCGCCGGCACCGAGTTCCTGGAGATCCACGTCGCCACCCCGGTCGAGCTGTGCGCCGAACGCGACGTCAAGGGCCTGTACGCCAAGCAGGCCGCCGGGGAGATCTCCGGCCTCACCGGCGTCGACGACCCGTACGAGGCGCCGGAGCACCCGGAGCTGCGCCTCCAGACGCAGGGCCGCGCGGTCACCGAGTCCGCCGCCGAGCTGCACGCCTTCCTGACCGAAAGGGGCCTCGCATGACCACCGCGACCCAGCACACGGTGCAGGCCGACGACACCCCGTTCGCGCTGTCCCACCTGGACGCGCTGGAGGCCGAGTCGGTGCACATCTTCCGCGAGGTCGCGGGGGAGTTCGAACGCCCGGTGATCCTCTTCTCCGGCGGCAAGGACTCCATCGTCATGCTGCACCTGGCGCTCAAGGCCTTCCGGCCCGCCGCGGTGCCCTTCTCGCTGCTGCACGTCGACACCGGGCACAACTTCCCCGAGGTCATCGCCTACCGCGACCGCGTCGTCGCCGAGCACGGCCTGCGCCTGCACGTCGCCCACGTCCAGGACTTCATCGACCGCGGCGTCCTGCGCGAGCGCCCCGACGGCACCCGCAACCCGCTGCAGACCGTCCCGCTGCTCGACGCGATCGAGACCAACCGCTTCGACGCCGTCTTCGGCGGCGGGCGCCGCGACGAGGAGAAGGCCCGCGCCAAGGAGCGCGTCTTCTCCCTGCGCGACGAGTTCGGCGCCTGGGACCCGCGCCGCCAGCGCCCCGAACTGTGGTCGCTCTACAACGGCCGGCACGCCGTCGGCGAGCACGTGCGCGTCTTCCCGCTCTCCAACTGGACCGAGCTCGACGTGTGGCAGTACATCGAGCGCGAGGGCATCGACCTGCCGGAGATCTACTACGCCCACGAGCGCGACGTCTTCTCCCGCAGCGGCATGTGGCTCACCGCCGGCGAGTGGGGCGGGCCCCGCGAGGACGAGCCCGTCCAGCGGCGCCTGATCCGCTACCGCACCGTCGGCGACATGTCCTGCACCGGCGCCGTCGACTCCGACGCCACCACGATCGAGGCCGTGATCGCCGAGATCGCCGCCAGCCGCCTCACCGAGCGCGGCGCGACGCGGGCCGACGACAAGCTGTCCGAGGCCGCGATGGAAGACCGCAAGCGCGAGGGGTACTTCTAGCCATGACCAGCACCACCCAGGCCGGCATGACCCAGACCGGCACCGCCACGTCGCTGCTGCGCTTCGCCACCGCCGGCTCCGTCGACGACGGCAAGTCCACCCTCGTCGGCCGCCTCCTGCACGACTCCAAGTCCGTGCTCGCCGACCAGCTGGAGGCCGTCGCCCACGCCTCCCGCAACCGCGGACAGGCCGCGCCCGACCTCGCGCTGCTCACCGACGGCCTGCGCGCCGAGCGCGAGCAGGGCATCACCATCGACGTCGCCTACCGCTACTTCGCCACCCCCCGGCGCCGGTTCATCCTCGCCGACACCCCGGGCCACGTGCAGTACACGCGGAACATGGTCACCGGCGCCTCCACCGCCGAGCTCGCCGTCGTCCTCGTCGACGCCCGCAACGGCGTCGTCGAGCAGACCCGCCGGCACGCCGCCGTCGCCGCGCTGCTGCGCGTGCCGCACGTCGTCCTCGCCGTCAACAAGATGGACCTCGTCGACTACGCCGAGCCCGTCTTCGCCGCCATCGCCGCCGAGTTCACCGCCTACGCCGCCTCCCTCGGCGTCAAGGACGTCCTCGCCGTGCCGATCTCGGCCCTCGCCGGCGACAACGTCGTCGAGCCCTCCGCCCACATGGACTGGTACGGCGGCCCGACCCTGCTGGAGCACCTGGAGACCGTCCCGGTCGGCAGCGACCCGAGCGCAGAGCCCGCCCGCTTCCCCGTCCAGTACGTCATCCGCCCGCAGACCGAGGCGCACCCCGACTACCGCGGCTACGCCGGCCAGCTGGCCTCCGGCGTGCTGCGCGTCGGCGACGCCGTCACCGTCCTGCCCTCCGGCCACACCACCACCGTCGCCGGCATCGACGCGCTCGGCGAGGAGACCGACATCGCCTGGGCCCCCCAGTCGATCACCGTGCGCCTCGCCGACGACATCGACGTCTCCCGCGGCGACCTCATCGCGGCCGGCCCCGCCCCCGTCCCCACCAAGGACATCGAGGCGACCGTCAGCCATCTCAACGAGCGCCCGCTGCGCGCCGGGGACAAGGTGCTGCTCAAGCACACCACCCGCACCGTCCGCGCGCTCGTCAAGGAGATCTCCTACCGGATCGACATCGACACCCTGGAGCGCCGTTCCGGCGCCGACGGGCTGAACGTCAACGACATCGGCCACGTGGTGCTGCGCACCGCCGAGCCGCTGGCGCTCGACACCTACTCCGCCAACCGCCGCACCGGATCGTTCCTGCTGATCGACCCGGCCGACGGCACCACCCTCACCGCCGGCATGGCGGGCGAGGCCTTCGACACCGTACGCAGCACCGACGTCAACGACGCCACCGAAGAGGAGGACTGGGTCTGATGCCCAGCGAGGCGTTCTCGGGCATGGACAAGGAAGGCGGCCGCATCGGCAGCGGCGTCCTCGGCAGTGGCCAGGGCGGACTGACCCGATGTGTGGGCCGACAGGGCTGAGAACGCCCTGTCACCGGGCCGCCTCCCCCGCAGCCGCCCGGCTTGCCCGGCATCCGCGATGCCGCAAGCACCACCTTCCGAACTCCAGCCCCGAGACCGCCTCCTGACGGTCCGTCCGCGAACGGGACATCACCATGGCACCGATCCAGGCCCTCCTGCATACCCGCATCCGCCCCAACGCCGGGCGGATCAGACGCGCCGCCGCGGCCGCCGTCGCCGGCCTGGCGACCGTCGCCCTGCTGTCCGCGTGCAGCTACGGCTCCAAGGCCGAGGGGAAGTCCTCCGGCGACGCCGGCTCCTCCGCCGCCGGGGCTTCGGCCGCCGGCGACAAGCTCTCCGCCGACACGGTCAAGATCGGCTACTTCGCCAACCTGACCCACGGCACCGCCCTGGTCGGCCTCCAGGAGGGCCTCTTCCAGAAGGAGCTCGGCGCCACCAAGATCAAGACCCAGGTCTTCAACGCGGGCCCGGCCGAGATCGAGGCGCTCAACGCCGGCTCCATCGACATCGGCTGGATCGGCCCCTCCCCCGCGATCAACGGCTACACCAAGTCCGACGGCAAGTCGCTGAGGATCATCGGCGGTTCGGCCTCCGGCGGGGTCAAGCTGGTCGTCAACCCGGACAAGGTCTCCTCCCTCGACGACCTCAAGGGCAAGAAGATCGCCACCCCGCAGCTGGGCAACACCCAGGACGTGGCGCTGCTCAACTACCTGGCGGGCAAGGGCTACAAGGTCGACCCGAGCACCGGCGCCGGGGACGTCTCGGTGGTGCGCACCGACAACAAGGTCACCCCCGACGCCTACAAGCAGGGCTCCATCGACGGCGCCTGGGTGCCCGAGCCCACCGCCTCCAAGCTGGTCACCCTCGGCGCGAAGGTCCTGCTCAACGAGAAGGACCTCTGGCCGGACAAGAAGTTCGTGATCACCAACATCATCGTCTCGCAGAAGTTCCTCAAGGAGCACCCGGACGTGGTGGAGGCCGTGCTGCGCGGCTCGGTGAACGCCAACGCCTTCATCAAGGCCAACCCGGACAAGGCCAAGGCCGACGCCAACGAGGCCATCAAGAAGGAGTCCGGCAGCGCGCTGGAGCCGGCCATCCTCGACCCGGCCTGGGCGGACATCGACTTCCTGGACGACCCGCTGGCCGGCACCCTGCAGGCCGAGGCCGACCACGCCGTGACCGCGGGGCTGCTCAAGAAGCCCAACCTGAACGGGATCTACGACCTCGGCCCGCTGAACAAGGTGCTCGCGGCCAAGGGCCAGGCCCCCGTGGCGGACGCCGGACTCGGCGCCAAGTAGCGCCGCCTCCCCTCCAGTTCCGCGGTCCGGACCCCCGCCCGCCCGGTCGATCCCCGATCGATGCCCACCGGACGGGCGGGGCCGGACCCCGGCTCCCAAGCTCCCCGCCCCTCCCTCCTTGCCCGCCGACGGGCAGGAGGGGCCCATGACCACTCACGCAGGAGGTGCCCGGATGACCTCGGCACTGACCACCTCGGCGGACGCCCCCGGCACCGCCGGCGCCGCGCCCGCGCCCGCCGTCCGGATCTCGCACGTGCACAAGTCCTTCGGCCGCCCCGGCGCGCAGACCCACGTCCTGGACGACATCACCCTCGACGTGGCGCCCGGTGAGTTCGTCACGCTGCTCGGCGCCTCGGGCTGCGGCAAGTCCACCCTGCTGAACCTCGTCGCCGGCCTCGACCGCCCCACCCGCGGCAGCATCGAGGTGCCCGGAGCCCGGCCCGCCCTGATGTTCCAGGAGCACGCGCTGTTCCCCTGGCTCACCGCCGGACGCAACATCGAACTCGCCCTCAAGCTCGCCGGCGTCCCCCGCCCCGAGCGGCGCGCCGAGGCCGAGCGGCTCCTCGAACTCGTGCGCCTGAGCGGCTCCTACGGCAAGCGCGTGCACGAGCTGTCCGGCGGCATGCGCCAGCGCGTCGCGATGGCCCGCGCCCTCGCCCAGGGCAGCAAGGTGCTGCTGATGGACGAGCCGTTCGCCGCGCTCGACGCCATCACCCGCGACGTCCTGCACGACGAGATCACCCGGATCTGGGCCGAGCGGCAGCTGTCCGTCCTGTTCGTCACCCACAACGTGCGCGAGGCCGTGCGCCTCGCCCAGCGCGTGGTGCTGCTCTCCTCCCGCCCCGGTCGCATCGCCCGCGAGTGGCACATCGACCTGCCGCAGCCGCGGCGCATCGAGTCCGCCGGCGTCGCCGACCTGTCCATCGAGATCACCGAAGAACTGCGTGGGGAGATCCGTCGCCATGTCCAGCACTGACACCACCCCCGTCCTGGACAAGCGCGGAGCCGCCGACACCGCCGACGTCGGCGCCGGCCTGGACGCCCTGGACGCCGTCTCCGCCCGGCGCAGCTCGCTCGGCGAGGTGCTGCGGCAGAAGGCGCTGCCGCCGCTGCTCGGCGTCCTCGTCGTGCTCGCGCTGTGGCAGGGCGCGTACAGCCTGCACCTCACCACGTCCGACAAGCTGCCCAGCCCGGCGGCCGTGTGGCACTCCGCGCAGGACCTCTGGTACCAGGGCACGCTGTTCTCGATCATCTGGACGAGCGTGTGGCGCGGCCTGTCCGGCTTCCTGCTGGCCGTCGTCATCGGCACCCCGATCGGCCTGGTCGTCGCCCGCGTGAAGCCGGTGCGCACCGCGATCGGCCCGGTCCTGCAGGGCCTGCAGTCGCTGCCGTCGGTCGCGTGGGTGCCGGCCGCGGTGATCTGGCTCGGCATCAACGACTCGATGATGTACGCGGTGATCCTGCTCGGCGCCGTGCCCTCCATCGCCAACGGCCTCGTCGCCGGGATCGACCAGGTGCCGCCGCTGTTCCTGCGCGCCGGGCGCACCATCGGCGCCACCGGCCTCACCGGTGCCCGGCACGTGCTGCTGCCCGCCGCGCTGCCCGGCTACCTGGCCGGGCTCAAGCAGGGCTGGGCGTTCTCCTGGCGCTCGCTGATGGCCGCCGAACTCGTCGCCTCCTCCCCCGACCTCGGGCTCGGCCTCGGCCGGTACCTGGAGAACCAGCGCGAGTTCTCCGACATGCCGGGGGTGCTGCTCGGCATCCTCCTGATCCTGTTCGTCGGGATCGCCATCGAGCTGCTCGTGTTCACCCCGGTCGAGCGCCGGGTGCTGCGCAACCGCGGCCTGCTGGCCGCCGCGAAGTAGGGACGCACCGCATGACCGCCCTCCTCCTCATCGCCCACGGCAGCCGCGACCCGCGGCACGCCGCGACGGTGGCCGCGCTCGTCGACCGGGTGCGGGCGCAGCGGCCCGGGCTCGACGTCGCGACGGCGTACCTGGACCACTGCGCGCCGCGGATCCCGCAGGTGGTCGGGCGGCTCGGGGCGGCGGTGGCGGTGCCGCTCCTGCTGAACCGGGCGTTCCACGCCAAGCACGACATCCCGGCGGCGCTGCGCGCGGCGGGCGCGGGGCTGCCGGTGGCGGACGTCCTCGGTCCGTCGCCGCTGCTGCTCGCCGCGCTCGACCGGCGGCTGGCGGGGGCGGGCCTGGACGTCGCGTCGGCGGGGGTGCGGGCCCGCACGGGCGTGGTGCTCGCGGCGGCGGGTTCCTCCGACCCGGCGGCGGACGCCGCCACCCGCGCGGTGGCCGCCGAGTGGCGCCGCACCCGCGGCTGGGCCGCGGTCGAGGTCGCCTACGCGGCCGGCACCGGCCCCCGCGTCCCCGAGGCCCTGGCCGCCCTGCACGCCGCTGGCGCCGCGCGCACCGCCGTGTCCCCCTACCTCCTGGCGCCCGGCCGCCTCCCGGACCGCATCGCCGAGGCGGCCACCGAGGCCGACCTTTGCGCCGACGTCCTGGGCGCGGCCCCCGAACTGGCCACCCTCCTCCTGGAGCGCTACGACGAGGCCCTGCGGACGTCGCGAGCAATCCCCGCCCTCACGGCCTGAGCCGTCACGACGCCTTGCGGTGCTGGTACTCGGCCACTGCCGCAGTGATCACGCTGAACGGCACCGGCTCGTCCAGGTCGGCGATCGCGGCCTCGATCCACTCCCGCATGATGGCCGTCGGCTTCAGCCCGCGTTCGCGGGCCCGGCGCCGCACCTCGTCCATGACCGGCTTGGGCAGCCGCAGCGATGTGGTGATCATGACCGCCTCGGCCGGCACCGGCTCGGCCGGCTCGGCACTCATGATCTCCTCCTCGGTCAGCTCGTGCGTCTCGTAGTACTCGGCGATCGCTTCAAGGTCCGCACCGTTGTCCATCATCGTCACCCTCAACTCGTCCGCTTGAGGAACAAGCGCTTCTCGGCAGCCGTCATGTCGCGCGCAGTAGCGCAGTACCACGCGGATGGAACCGCCGCACTCGTTACCAGCACCACCAACAGGTAGCGCCCGGATTGCGTCACGCCGTGGCAGAGCGTCGTGCTCTCCCGGCCACGCGCGAACCAGTGAGGGCGGGAGAACACGACGTCCTCCACCTCTTCCGGCTCCACGCCGTGCCTGGCGATGTGCTCCTCGGACCGCTCGGTCCAGTAGATCTCACTATGCACGAGACGCAGCGTGTTGCAAACGCATTGCGCGTGGCCAGTTGCGATCACACGAGTGGGTTACGGCGTACGGAAGCGTCGAGAGCGCACCCGGCCCCTGCCGAACGCGCCCTCGACCGATCCGCTCAGAGCGGCGGGTACGGCGAAGGGCGCCCTCCGGAGTCCCGGAGAGCGCCCTTCCGCGCGTGTGTGTGCGTCAGTCGAACGTGCGGCGCTGGCGGCCCGTCCCGTAGTTGGAGCCGGACTTGGCGCCGCTTCCGGGCTTGGCACGGCCGGAGGAGCGGCCGATGAAGCCGGCCGCCTGCGGGCGCTCGCCCTGGGCCTGGGCGGCGGCGCCCATGCGCTGCTTGGGGCGGGGGCGGCGCGGGTTGCCGTTCATGTCGACGTCGGCGGGCAGCCCGGAGCGCTTGCCGGGGCGGCGGCGCGGGGCGCCCTTGCCCTCGGCCTTGGGCTTGGCGTCGGCCTCGGCGGCGGGCACCGGGACGGCGACGGTGACGGCGACGCCGCTCGGGGTGCGGGCGCCGGTGATCTTGGCGAGGTCGGCGTCGCCGGGGCGGACCTTGGTGACGGTCGGGCGGATGCCGGCGACCGTCATCAGCCGGTTGACCTCGCGGCGCTGCTCGGGCAGGACGAGGGTGACGACCGTGCCGGACTCGCCGGCCCGGGCGGTGCGCCCGCCGCGGTGCAGGTAGTCCTTGTGGTCCACCGGCGGGTCGACGTTGACGACGAGGTCGAGGCCGTCGATGTGGATGCCGCGGGCGGCGACGTTGGTGGCGATCAGCGCGGTGACGTGGCCGTCGCGGAACTGGTCGAGGACGCGGTTGCGCTGCGGCTGGGACTTGCCGCCGTGCAGCGCGGCGGCCTTGACGCCGTTGGCGAGCAACTGCTTGGCGAGCCGGTCGGCGCCGTGCTTGGTGTGCACGAACATGATCAGGCGGCCGTCGCGGGAGGCGATGTGCGCGGTGGTGGACGCCTTGTCGGCCGGGTCGAGCTGCAGGACGTGGTGGTCCATGGTGCTGACCGCGCCGGCCGAGGGGTCGACCGAGTGGGTGACCGGGTCGGAGAGGAAGCGCTTGACCAGGCGGTCGACGTTGCGGTCCAGGGTGGCGGAGAACAGCATCCGCTGCCCGCCCTCGGCGACCTGCTCCAGCAGCTTGGTGACCTGCGGCAGGAAGCCCATGTCGGCCATCTGGTCGGCCTCGTCGAGGACGGTGATCGCGACGTCGGACAGGATGACGTCGCCGCGGCCGATCAGGTCGTCGAGCCGGCCGGGGGTGGCGACGAGGACCTCGGTGCCACGTCGGACGGCATTGGCCTGGCGCCCGATCGACATGCCGCCGACGACGGTGGTGATCCGCAGGTTGACGGCGGTGGCGTAGGGGGTGAGCGCCTCGGTGACCTGCTGGGCGAGCTCGCGGGTGGGCACCAGCACGAGCGCGAGCGGGTGCCGGGCGTCGGCGCGGCGCCCGGCGGTGCGGGCGAGCAGCGGCAGGCCGAAGGCGAGGGTCTTGCCGGAGCCGGTGCGGCCGCGGCCGAGCACGTCGCGCCCGGCGATCGAGTCGGGCAGCGTGGCGCCCTGGATCGGGAACGGCTCGGTGACGCCCTCGCGGCCGAGCGCGGACAGGATCGCCTTCGGCAGGTCGAGCTCGGCGAAGGTGGCCGCCGGGGGCCGCGACGGGGTGCCCTGGACGACGGTGAAGTCGGCGGGCGCGGCGGCGGTGGCGCGGGAGGTCTTGGGGGCGCGGGATCCGGCGGTGCGGGATCCGGCGGCGGGGCCGGCGCCGGTGCGGCCGCGCGGCTTGCGGGTGCGCGGGGCGCCTTCGGTGCGGGCGCCGTCGGTACGGGCGCCGCGGTCGCGCGGCGTGCGGGCAGGGGTGGTCACGGGTTCTCCGTCGGTCGGTCGGCGGCAGCCCGGGGTACGGGCTGGTCGGCCGTCGGTGGGAGATACGCCGCCCCGGCCGTATGGCGGCTTCTGCCGCCGTGTGGCGGCATGCGCGAGGGCCCGCACCGAGCGGTGCGGGCCCCCGCTACGCGAGATCGCGAGTCAGCTCGGGGGCTGGACTCAGATGACGCGGATGTTCTCGGCCTGCGGGCCCTTCTGGCCCTGGGTCACGTCGAACTCGACCTGCTGGCCCTCGACGAGCTCACGGAAGCCCTGAGCAACGATGTTCGAGTAGTGCGCGAACACGTCCGGGCCGCCCTCGGCCTGCTCGATGAAGCCGAAGCCCTTTTCGCTGTTGAACCACTTCACGGTGCCGGTAGCCATAACCGTCTCCTCTAAAACTGGGGCATCAGGGATCCACACCGCGTGAACCCCTAAGTAGCCGCGATCCCCATCCGGAGACTGAAACACCGGACAAAACAAATGCGCCTGTTGGTTGGGACCAGCAGGCGCACACAAGCGTTCATGGGAACCAAAACTGCAACTGGTTCGACTGTAGCACGGGGACACCCCGATTGACCGGGGGATTTTGTGCTCTGGAGATCACGTTTGCGGGCCCCGGGAAGCGGGCAGGCGGCGCCCCGCCGAAGCGGGACGCCGCCTGTGGACCACCGGGTCGGTCCGGTGGGCCGCACCCGTGGTCCGGCCCGGTGAGTCGGATCACCGGGTCGGACCAGTGGGCCGGGTCACCCGGCCGGACGAGCCGGCCGGACGGGTCGGCCGGAGGCTCAGCGCCGCCCGGCCGGCTCCGGCACGCCGTGCGCGTCCTGGAGCGGCACGGAGCCGCCGCCGTGGCCGCCGCCGTCCCCGTGGCCGGGCCACCAGGCGCGGTGGCCCAGCAGCGCGGTGAGCGACGGGGTGAAGAACATCGCCATCACGAAGGCCGCCAGCACGATGCCGAAGGCCAGCGAGAAGCCGAGCTCCATGAACAGGACGTTGCCCGCGAGCATGAAGGTCGCGAACGAGGCCGCCAGGATGAAGCCCGCCGCTGCGACCGTCGGGCCGCCGTGCTTGATGGCCTCGCTGGCCGCCTCGCGCGGGCTGCGGCCCTCGCGGGCCTCCTCGCGGAGGCGGGCGATGATCAGGATGTTGTAGTCGGTGCCGATCGCCACCACGAACAGGTAGATGAAGATCGGCAGCATGAACATCAGACCCGGCTCGCCCTTGATGTTCTGGAACAGCAGGGTGGTGGCGCCGAGGGTGCCGCCGAAGCCGAGGCCGACCGAGGCCATCAGGTACCAGGGGGCCACGACGCTGCGCAGCTGCAGGCCCAGGATGAGCATGATGAGCAGGGCCGCGATCGGGAAGACCAGCGTGTAGTCGTGCACCATCGCGGTGTTGATGTCCTTGTACACCGAGGTGATGCCGCCGACCAGCGACTTCGAGTCGGCCGGGGCGGCCGCGTGGGCGGCGTCGCGGACCTTCCCGATGGTGTCGATCGCCTTGTTGGAGGCCGGGGCGTCCTTGAGCAGCACGGTGAAGTCACCGGTGGTGCCGTCGGCGCTGATCGCCTTGTTCTCCGCGCTCGGCGTCACGACGCCGGCCACGCCGTCGACCGCGCCGAGCTTGCCGGCGAAGTCCTTCAGGGCGGCGTCGCTCAGCTTGGCGCCGTTGGTGGAGGTCAGGTAGACGTGGCTCGGGTCGGCCGCGCCGGCCGAGAAGGCCGTCATCAGCTTGTCCTGGACGACCATCGACTCCTTGTTCTTCGGCATGGAGCTGCCGGCGAGGTCGTAGGTGCCGTTGTAGTTGAGGCCGGCCAGGGCCAGCACCACGAGGACGCCGCCGGAGACCAGGGCGACCAGGCCGGGCCTCTTGCCGGTCATCCGGCCGAGCGCGGCGAAGCGGGCGTTCTTGGGCTCCTGCATCCACTTCTTGCCCGGCCAGAACACGGCCTTGGACGGGATGACGGTGAGCACGGCCGGGGCCAGGGTCAGCGAGACCAGGGCGGTCGCGACGACGGCGATGGCGAGCGCCGGGCCGAGCGCGGTGAACATGCCGAGGCTGGAGAGGATCAGCACCGCGAAGGCCACGGCGACCGCGCCGGCGGCGGAGGCGATCGCCTCGCCGACCCGGCCGACGGCGTTGGCCACGGCGGTCTTGCGGTCCTCGCCGGTGCGCAGCCGCTCGCGGTAGCGGAAGGCGAGGAACAGGAAGTAGTCCGTGCCGACGCCGAGCACGACGATGATCAGGATCGCCGAGGTCATCGGGGAGGACTTGAGGTCGAACATCTTGATCGCGTCGGCGATCAGGCCGTTGGCCACCGGCATCGCGATGACCAGCGAGAGCAGCACCGGCAGGATGCCCGCGAGGATGCTGCGGAAGATGATGCCGACGATCAGGATGACGAGCAGCAGGCTGCCGAGCATGACGATCATGTCGGTGGCGCCGGAGGCGTCCTGCTGGTCGAGGCTGCTGGCGGCCTGGCCGCCGACCTGGAACTTCAGGCCGGTGCCGTCGGCGAGCTTGGAGCCGTCCTCGCGCAGCTTCTTGGCCGCGTCGGTGTACTCCTTGTCCTGCATCTTGGACTTGTCGATGGCGACCATGGACAGCGCGTACTTGCCGTCCGCGGACTTCGCCTTCTCGGAGACCGGCAGGATCTGCTGGACGGCCGGGATGTTCTCGTCGGTCAGGCCCTTGACGACCTTCTCCATCGAGGTCTGGTCCTCGGCGGTGAGCTTCTGGCCGTCGTTGCGCTCGAAGAGCAGCAGGGCGGCGGGGGTGAAGCTCGACGGGAACGCCTGCTCCTGGAGCTGCGCCGCCTGGATCGACTCGTAGTGCTTGGGCAGGAACGCGGACTCGTCCGTCTGCGAGGTGACGGCGGGCGCGCTCGCGACGATGGCGATCATCGCGACGACCCACGCCGCGATCACCCACCAGGCGCGGCGGACGACGAAGTGTCCTAGTCGGTGGAACATGCTCGTGATGCCTCCTGGGCATGGTTCACCGCAGCCCTTGGGGACGGGACGCCGGGCGACGGCAGGACCGGCCGAGGACGCGCGCGGGCGCCCCCTTACCGGTCGGCAGGTAAGTTGGTCTGGAGACTCATCCTACGAGTACTTGCTTGCCGCCCGGCAAGTTGTTTTCGCAGGCCGCCCCCGTGAGGCCCCCCGTGTCCGCGGCCCCGCACCAGTCTCGCCCGTCCGCATACCCCTTGACCTCGTGCTCCGGGTGGAGACCGCTCCCCCTCAGGGTGGAGCTTGCCCCCACCCCCGGGGATGAGGGATCAGGGTCGGAAGGTAGGGAAAACCCCACCCCGGCCCCGAGGCGGGCACCAGGGCCGGGTACCCCGCCAGCCGGATTACGGCCCGACTCGCCTTTCCCTACCGTCTTTCACGACGCCGGAACGCGACCCCGGCGCCCGGCGGCCGGGGGCCGCCGACCACCCGGCGCACGACCGCCGTTCTCCCAGGGGGAAGTCCGTGAAGACCAGGCTCGGCACGGCCGCCGCGATGGGCGCCTGGAGCGCCCGGCACAAAAAGACCGCCGTCTTCGGCTGGCTGCTGTTCGTCGTCCTCGCCGCCGTGCTCGGCGGGATGCACGGCGGCACGAAGGTGGGCCGCGACGAATCGGTGCCCGGCGAGGTGTCCCGGGCCGCGCGGATCCTCGACGACGCGGGGATCAAGGCCCCGGCCGGCGAGACCGTCCTCGTCCAGAGCCCGGAACTGACCGCCGACGCACCGGCATTCCGGGCCGCCGTCGCCCAGGTGGTCGCCGCGGTCGACGGCACCGGCAAGGCCGCCGCCGTCCGCTCCCCCTACGACACCAAGGCCGTTTCCGCGGACGGCCACTCCGCGCTCGTCCAGCTGACGCTCAAGGGCGACCGCGACGAGGCCGTCGCCGACGTCCCCGCCGTCATGGACGCGGTGGCCGGCGTGCAGAAGCAGCACCCCGAACTGACCGTCGTCGAACTCGGCGACGCGAGCTCGGGCAAGTGGATCCAGGACCAGTTCGCCGACGACTTCACCCGCGCCGAGTGGACGGCCGTCCCGCTCGCGCTCGGCATCCTGCTGGTCGCCTTCGGCGCGCTGGTCGCCGCCGTGCTGCCGGTCGTGCTCGCGCTCACCGCGTTCGTCGCCGCCGGCGGCCTGGTCGCCCTCGCCAGCGGGCTGCTGCACACCAGCGACGACGCGAGCTCGGTGATGCTGCTGGTCGGCCTCGCCGTCGGCGTCGACTACTGCCTCTTCTACCTGCGCCGCGAGCGCGAGGAGCGGGCCGCCGGGCGCGACCTCGCGGACGCGCTCGCCGTCGCCGCCGCCACCAGCGGCCGGGCCGTGCTGGTCTCGGGCGTCACCGTGGTCGTCGCCATGGCCGGCATGTTCCTCACCGGCATCGCCGACTTCCGGGCGATGGCCTTCGGCACCATCGTCGTCGTGGTCACCGCCGTCCTCGGCTCGCTCACCGTGCTGCCCGCGCTGCTGTCGATGCTCGGCGACCGCGTCGCGAAGGGCCGGGTGCCGTTCCTCGGCAGGGTGCGCCGGCCGGAGGCGGCCACCACGGGTGGGCGCTTCTGGAACGCCGTGCTCACGCCGGTGCTGCGCCGGCCGCTGGCGGCCACCCTGCTCGCCGGGGCGTTCCTGCTCGGGCTGGCCGCGCCGCTGCTCACCATGCACACCGCCAACCTGACCTTCCAGCAGCAACTGCCGCGCGGCAACGCCCTCGTGACCGCCTCGCAGAAGATCGAGGCCGCCTTCCCCGGCAGCCCGGCCCCCGCGACCGTCGTCATCAGGGCCACCGACATCTCCTCCCCCGCGATGACCGCCGCGATCGCCGACCTCAAGGCCCGCGCCCTCGCCAGCGGCCGGATGCACGGCCCGGTGGACGTCACCGTGCACCGGGAGCAGAACGTCGCCACCGTCGACATCCCCCTCGACGGCAGCGGCAACGACGCCACCAGCAACGCCGCGCTCAAGGCCCTGCGCGACGACATCGTGCCCGCCACCGTCCTCAAGGTGCCCGGCACCGAGGCCCCCGTCACCGGGCAGACCGCCGGCTCGCACGACTTCAACGCGAAGATGACCGGCTCGCTGCCCGCCGTGTTCGGCTTCGTCGTCGCCTTCGCCTTCCTCCTGATGCTCACCTCCTTCCGCTCGCTGGCCGTCGCCGCGACCGCCGTCGTGCTCAACCTGCTCTCGGTGGGCGCCGCCTACGGGGTGCTGACGCTGGTCTTCCAGCACGGCGTCGGCGCCTCGCTGCTCGGCACCACCGGGGTCGGCGCGGTGGAGTCCTGGGTGCCGCTGTTCCTCTTCGTGATCCTCTTCGGCCTCTCGATGGACTACCACGTCTTCGTGGTCTCCCGGATCAAGGAGGGCCGCGACCGCGGCCTGCCGACCCGCGCCGCGATCGCCCACGGCATCCGCTCCACGGCCGGGGTGGTCACCAGCGCCGCGGTGATCATGGTGGCGGTGTTCGCGGTCTTCGGCACCCTCTCGATGCAGGCGATGAAGCAGATGGGCGTCGGCCTCGCCGTCGCCGTCCTGATCGACGCCACCGTGATCCGCGCGGTCCTGCTGCCCGCCGTGATGACCCTGCTCGGCGAGCGCAACTGGTACCTGCCGCGCCTGCTCCACTGGCTGCCCGACCTCTCGCACGGCGAGCCCGCCGCGCCGGTCGGCACCGGCGGCGCCCTCCACGGCCCGGCCGCACCGCGCCACCGGATCGAGGTCTGAGCCACCGGATCGAGGTCTGAGCCACCCGCTCACCGGCGCCGGGCTCCGCATCGCGCGGGGCCCGGCCCCCGTGCGTCATGATGATCACCGTCCGGAGGCCTCCGGACGAACGCCGGCGGAACGGAGCCAGGTCATGACCGCCTTCGACGAGGGCCGCGCCCGGGTCCTGCTCGCCGACGCCTGCGCCTCGGCCGGCCTCCCGGACCCCGGCGACGCGCGGCTGCTCGCGCTCGGCGAGAACGCCGTCTTCGACCTCGGCGAGCCCGCCGTCGTCGCCAAGGTCGGCCGCGGCCCCGGGCTGCGGGAGCGGGCACGGCACGAACTCGCCGTCGCGAACTGGCTGGCGGGGCAGGGCATCCCGGTGGTCCGCCCGTACGACGCCGTCGCGCCCGGACCGCAGCTCGCCGACGGGCACCCCGTCACCTTCTGGCACCGGCTCGCCCCCGCCGTCCGCCCCGCCCGGCCCGCCGACCTCGCCCCGCTGCTGCGCGACCTGCACCGGCTGCCGCTGCCGCCCTTCCCGCTGGCCCGGCGCGACCTGCTCGCCCCGGTCGAGCGCTGGCTGGCCTCCGCCGAGGGCCACGTCGACCCGGCCGACGTCGCGTTCCTGCGCCGCCGCCGGGACGCCTTCGCCGCCGCCCTGCCCGACCTCGCCCCGCACCTGGAACCCGGGCTGATCCACGGCGACGCGCTGCCGCGCAACGTCCACGTGGGCCCGCAGGGGCCCGTCCTGCTCGACCTGGAGAACGTCTCGCGGGACCTGCGCGAGCACGACCTCGTGGTGCTCGCGCTCAGCCACGACCGGTACGGCGTGCCGGGCGAGGAGTACCTCGCGTTCACCGCCGCGTACGGGTGGGACGTGCGCGACTGGCCGGGGTTCGCGGTGCTGCGCGGCGCCCGCGAGACGGCCAGCGCCTCGTGGGTCGCGCAGCAGGCCGCGGGCAGCCCGGCGGCGCTGGCGGAGTTCCGGCGGCGGGTCGACTCGCTGCGCGACGGGGCGACGGACGTGCGCTGGTACCCGTTCTGAGGGTCTGGGAGTGACCCGGCGGGACTCGGCGGGACGGATGGGGTAGCCGTGGCGGCGGGCGGACGCCAACCCGGGCGGCTGTGAGAAGACTCCTACGACGGAGCGGTCCGGCACGCAACCGGGGCAACTACGATCGGCGTCCTATCGGACAGTCATCCTGACCGAGAGGATCGGCACCCGCCGCCAGTTCCCCAGGAGCCGCCGCCATGCCCCAGTCCGCCGCCCGCCGGCCCGCTTCCCCGAACCGCTCGGCCCGCCTCCGCCGCCGGCTGATCATGGGCAGTGCCGCCGTCGCCGCCGCGCTGGGCGTCGCCGCGTGCGGGACGGCCAGCGGGGCCCTCCAGCCGAGCGCCTCGCCGTCCGCGAAGGGCGCGATCACGATCTCGCCGAGCACCGACCCGGCGCCCGGCGCCCCGGGCACGCCCGGTTCGGACGGCGTGCCCGTCACCGCGGGCGCGGGCGGCCAGGCCGCACCGCCGGTCACCCCGCGCACCCCGCGCACGCCGAGGACACCGGACACCACTGCCAGCACGAGCCCGTCCAGCGCGAGTCCGTCGACCGCGAGCCCGTCCACCGCCGCTGCCGCCCCGGCCGTGCCCGCCACACCGCTCTCGGCCACCAGCGTGATCGGCTCGACCGCCTCCGGCGGCCGGACCGTCGCCCTCACCTTCGACGACGGCCCCGGCCCGGCCACCCAGCAGATCCTCGACCTGCTCGCCCAGTACAACGTCAAGGCCACCTTCTGCGAGATCGGCCAGAACGCCGCCGCCAACCCGGGCCTGGTCAAGAAGGTCCTCGCGGCCGGGCACCGGCTGTGCGACCACAGCGTCCACCACCCGCAGCCGTTCCAGAAGCTGCCGCACGACAAGGCCGTGGCCGAGATCTCCGGCGCGAAGGACATGATCGTCAAGGCCGCCGGCCCCGGCACCCAGGTCACCTGGTTCCGCGCGCCCGGCGGCGGCTTCAACGCCGACAACGAGCACATCGCCGCGGGCCTCGGCATGAAGTCCCTCGGCTGGTCGGTCGACCCGCGCGACTGGTCCCGCCCGGGCGTGCCGGCGATCGTCTCCACCGTGCAGAGCCAGCTCAGGCCCGGCGGCGTGATCCTCATGCACGACGGCGGCGGCGACCGCAGCCAGACCGTGGCCGCGCTCAAGCAGCTGCTCCCGTGGCTGGTCGCCCAGGGCTACACCTTCGACTTCCCGGCGGCCTAGGGACGTTGGCGCACCGGCGGACGGCGCTCCGGGTGACCGGGACGCCGTCCGCTACGGTGAGCCGCGTGACGGACCCCACCCCCGCCGGCCTCGTCGACGCCGTGCCCGCCCTCGCCTCCTACCTACGGCCGGCCACCCTGCTGCACCCCGAGGCCAAGGCACCCACCGCACACGGGAGTTCGCTCGGCGGACCCGCGCTCTGGCCCGACGGCGCACCCTGGCCGCACTGCACCGCCGGGCACCCCGACGATGCCTACGAGGACGCGGCCCCGCGCGACCGGGAGACCACGACGGCGGTCGCCCTCGTCCCGGTCCTGCGCGTCCGCGCCGCCGACGCACCCCACCTGCCCTGGCCCGACGGCGCCGACGTGCTCCAGGTGCTCTGGTGCCCCAACGACCACGACGACATCCAGGGCGAGCGCTACTACTACGGCCCCGCCGTCGAACTCCATTGGCAGCGCGCCGACGGCCTCGCACCCCGCACTCCCCCGCGGCCCCGGCGCTCCGACGACGAATACCTGCCCACGCCGTGCGTGCTGCGCCCCGAGCAGATCCGCGACCTCCCCGACCGCGACGAACTGCCCGGCGAACTCCGTTCCGCCGCCGAGGAGTTCGCCGAACGGAACGGCACCGAGTACCACCGTGACCTCGCCTGCGCCGGGGGCTGGAAGCTCGGCGGCTGGCCGTCCTGGCGCTCCACCGACCTGATCCCCGTCGACTGCGGCGCGTGCGGCGCCCGGATGCGGCACCTGCTCACCGTCGAGAGCGGCGACGACCCGGACGTCAGCGTCGGCCGCCACGGCGAACTGCACGTCTTCGTCTGCCCGCAGGACCTCGGCCACCCCGTCGGGCTCGACCTCCAGTAGGCCCCCGGCCGTCAGAGCAGGTGGAGCCGGTACACCTGCCGGGAGCCGCCCTCCGGCCCCGGCTCCGCCGGCTCGGCCGGCGTGAAGCCCAGCCGTTCGTAGAACACCCGGGCCCCGCTCACGACCGCCCCGGGGTGGTCCGCGCCGAACGTCACCACCTCGACGGTCGCCGGGCGGACCCGGACCCGCCGGCGCAGCACGTCCTCGACCAGCGCCCGGCCCACGCCCGTCCCCCGGGCCCGCTCGGCGACCACCAGCCAGTGCAGGTGGTGCACCGGCGGCTCACCACCGAACAGCAGGGCGCCGAGCAGGCCGCCGTCCGGGCCGTCGACCACCGTGGCGCGCCCGCGGTCGATGTTCCGGACGACGGCCCGGCGGAACCCGGGGTCGTCCACCATCGGCCCGAACCAGTGCTCGACCCCGGCGGCGAGGGCGAGGAAACCGGGCAGGTCGGCGGGCCGCGCGAGGCGTGTGATCACCCGGAGAGTCCGGCAGGCGCGCCGCCCGCTACCGCAGCGGCCAGCGGGGGTCCACCACCGCCTGCGGGTCCTTGCCGCGGCGCAGCCAGGCCTGGAGGCCCTCGGCCCACTCCCGGTACCAGTGGACCTGACGCCCGTGCAGGTCGGCCGGGGCCACGTCGCCGACCTCGGAACGGTAGCGCTCGGCGAGGGCGACGGCGACGCGGACGGCGGCCAGGGCGTCGCTGCCGGCCTCGTGGGCGTCGGTCAGCTCGACGCCGTACACCTCGCAGACGCGCTGCAGGGTGCGGGAGCCCTTGCGGTACTTGTCCACCGCCCGGTCGATCACCAGCGCGTCCAGCACCGGCCCGACCGGACGGCCGAGGCGCTCGGCGAGCGTCGCCAGCCCGTGCCGGCGCAGCTCGGCGTCGAGGAGGGAGAGGTCGAAGGGCGCGTTGAACCCGACCACCGGCCGCCCCGCCGCGAGCCGCTCGCAGAGCGCCGCGGCTATCTCCTCCACCGCCTCCTTGGCCGGCCGCCCCTTGCGCCGGGCGACGTCGTCCCCGATCCCGTGGATCGCCTCCGCCTCGGCGGGGATCGGCACCCCGGGATCGAGCAGCCAGCCGGCGACCCCCACCCGGTGGGCCCCGACGGTGTCCACGAGCGCGGCCGTGACGATGCGGTCCACGGCCGGGTCGGTGCCCGTGGTCTCCAGGTCGAAGCCGACCAGTGGCTGCTGCCACCAGCTCATGCGCCCGCCTCGCTTCGCTCGACAGGGGCACTCGCCCACGCGCGCCTCTCAACGATTCGCTCGCTCCGCTCGCTCATGGGGTGCGTCCTTCCGTCCTGCTGTGCGAAACAGCCCCTATCATGACCCGCCCCACCGACAACCCGGCCGCCCAGGGGTCCGCTCCGGCGGTCCGCCGGGCCCTAGGCTGGTCCCCGGACCCGATCGGAGGAGCCGACGATGAGCACCGCCCCGAACCTGCCCGTGCCCCCGAACCGGCCCGACGAGGCCCACCCGCTGCGGACGATCAGAGAGATCCGCGCGTCCTTGCCCGGGGACCAGGTGGAGCACTTCGACGCCGAGCTCGCCGACACCGACATCGACGAGCTGCCGGCGATACTGCACCGCTGGGCCACCCTGGGCACCGACGGCTTCGTCGACTTCCTGCTGTCGGCGCCCCTCGAAGGGCTGGAATTCGGATCCCGGTCCTACGACGACGAGGCCGGCCCGGGCACCGGTGTCGTCGCCGAACCCACCGCCCGGCCGAAGGCGGTCAACCCGGCGGAGTACTGAGGGTCCGCCGGGTCTCCGGGCCGGGCGGGGCGGTTACCGGGCCCCGTGGGTGAGGGCGAGGCGGCTGGGGATGACGCTGGACAGGACGGCGAGGACCAGGCAGACGGCGGCCGCTCCGGCGAGCGGGGTCCAGGGGAGGCGGAAGGCGATCGCGGTCTGGCCGGCCAGGATGCGGTGGTCGATCAGTGCCGTCGCGCCCCACTGGGTGAGCGCGGTGACGGCGAGGGCGAGGACGGCCGCGGTGGCGACGACCAGGACGGCCTCCAGGGCGACCATCGACAGCACCTGCCGGCGCACCGTCCCGGCGAGGCGCAGGACGGCGAAGTCGCGGCGGCGGTCCGCGGCCGACATCACCATGGTGTTGACGATGGCGATGAGCGCGTAGAGCAGGGCCGGGCCGAGGATCGTGCTGGTGGCGATCCACGCGTAGTGGGCGCCGGGGTCGGGGCCGGGCGTGCGGGCGTCGGTGAGCGTGCCGCCGTAGGTCGCGGCCGGGGCGTCGGAGAGGTGGACGGCGCCGGGGCGGGCGCCGTCCAGGTGCGCGGTGACGGCGTCGCCGCTGAGCAGCACCTCGTCGAGGCCGAGCTGGGTGCGGTAGACCAGGGCGAGCCGCAGGCTGGTGACGGTGCCGTCGGCGAGCCGCAGGTTGACTTGGTCGCCGAGCTTCCAGCCGTGGCCGCGCACCTGGTGGACGGAGGCGGCGAGGGTGGCGCCGTGCAGGTCGGCGGGGCTGCCCTCGACGGCGGGCAGGGTCCACGCGGTGGCGAGGTCGCCGGTGACGACGGTGGCGGCGGACGGTGCGGAGGCGGCCGAGTCCTCGCTGTGGTCGGCGAAGGACGCGGTGTCGGCGCCGAGGCCGGTGATCACGGTGGGGGTGGTGGCGGTGGCGCGCAGGCCGGGCCGGTCGGCGGTGAGCCGGGCGAGGGTGTCGACGGGCAGCGGGACGGCGCCGGGCCGCAGCACGTAGCGGGCGGCGGCGGTGGCCCGGCCCTGGGCGGTCATGGCGTCGGCGAAGGCGGCGGTGGCGCCGATGGCGGTGCCGGTGAGCGCGATGGTGAGGAAGGCGGGGGTGGCGGTGGAGACGGTGCGGCGGACGGCGGTGAGCGCGTTCTGCCGGGCGAGCAGGGGTGCGGCGGCGACGGTCCAGCGCAGTGGGGTGCTGAAGGCGCGGACGAGCAGCGGGACGAGCAGCGGCGCGAAGAGGGCGAGCGCGGCGATCGTCATGAGGTCGGCGGCCATGACCCACTGGGAGGCGAGTTGCGGGTCGTCGGGCTGGTCGCCGGGGGCGGGGGGCATGCTCGGGGCGGCGAGGTAGTAGCCCACCGCGCCTGCCAGGGCGAGGAGTTGGGCGGCGGCGCAGGCCCAGCGCAGCGGCGTCATGACCTTGCGGTCGACGGCGGCGTCGCCGAGGGCCTCGACGGCGCGGACGCTCCCGGCCCGCAGGGCGGCGCCGAGGGCGCCGAGCAGGGCGACGAGCAGGCCCACGGCGGCCGCGACGAGCATCGGGGTGAGCGCGGGGTGGGAGGTGAAGCCCGCCTGGGCGGCGCCGCGGGCGACGAGCCAGGCGGCGAGCGCGGGTGCGGCGGGCAGGGAGAGGAGGCAGCCGGAGACGGCGGCGGCGAGGGCGACGGCGGCGGCCTCGCCGGTGATCAGCAGCACGACCTGGCGGGGCGTCGCGCCGACGGCGCGCAGCATCGCGATCTCCTGGCGGCGCTGGGCGACGGCGAAGGCGAAGGTGCCGGCGACGACGAAGACGGCGACGAAGGCGGCCATGCCGGCGGTGAAGGTGAGCACCTTGTGCAGGGAGGGCGCACCGAGCGGGGAGTCGTCGCCGGCGGTGTCGTCGAGGAGGGTGCCGGTGGTGGCGACGAGGGTGACGCCGAGGGTGAGCGCGACGTAGGAGCCGGCGAAGGCGGCCTTGCGGCGGCGCAGGCTCGCGGTGGCGACGGGCAGGAGCGTGGCCATGGTCATGCCGCCGTCTCCAGGGCCGTCATCCGCTCGGCGACCTGCTGGGCGCTGGGGCGGGCGAGGTCGTCGGCGAGGCGGCCGTCGGCGAGGAAGAGCACGCGGTCGGCGTAGGAGGCGGCGACCGGGTCGTGGGTGACCATGACGGTGCTCTGGCCCTCGCGGTCGACGAGGTCGCGCAGGAGGGCGAGGACGTCGCGGCTGCTGGAGCTGTCGAGGGCGCCGGTGGGCTCGTCGGCGAACAGGACCTGCGGGCGGGCGATGAGGGCGCGGGCGATCGCGACGCGCTGCTGCTGGCCGCCGGAGAGCTGGGAGGGCAGGTGGCCGGTGCGCTGACCGAGGCCGACCTGGTCGAGGGCGCGGTGGACCTGCGCGCGGTCGGGGCGGCGCCCGGCGAGGCGCAGCGGCAGGCCGACGTTCTGTTCGGCGGTGAGCGAGCCGACGAGGTTGAAGGCCTGGAAGACGAAGCCGAGCTTCTCGCGGCGCAGCACGGTGAGCCGGGTCTCGGTCAGCGTGGCGAGGTCGGTGCCGTCGAGGGTGACGCGGCCGGTGTCGGGCCGGTCGAGGCCGGCGGCGCACTGGAGCAGGGTGCTCTTGCCGGAGCCGGAGGGGCCCATGACGGCGGTGAAGGTGCCGCGCGCGAACTCGACGTCCACCCCCCTGAGCGCGTGGACGGCCTCCGGGCCGGTTCCGTAGGTGCGGTGCAGTTGTTCGAGGCGCAGGACGGCCTCATCCCCCGTGATCATCACGGGGGCTATGCCTACCACGAGCGGGCCTGCTGAGGCCATCTCAAGTGGCGAAACGATTCTGCCGCGTCCGGGGTTCACGAACGAGGAGGACGTCGACCCGGTCCTCGCGTTCCAGGACGAAGCCGTGGCGCTCGTACAGGCGCTGGGCGGCGCTGCCCCGCAGGACGACGAGGCGCACCGGCTCCCCGGCCGCGTCGGCCTCGGCGAGGACGTGGCGCAGCACGGCCGTGCCGAGGCCCCGGCCCTGGAGGTGCGGGGCGAGGTAGAACAGCTCCAGGTGGCGCCCGCCCCGCTCGTCGGGCCGGACGCTGAGGGAGCCGGCGAAGGCCCCCTCGACCAGCAGGACGGACGTGTGCGCGGTGGAGAAGGCGTCCCGCACGCGCCGGCGGGAGCGCTGCGGATCCCAGCGGCCGAGGCGTTCCAGGTCGGCGCGCATGACCTGGTCCTTGAGGTCGCAGACGCGGTCGACGTCCTCGGGCCGGGCGGGCTCCAGGGTCCAGTGCGGGAGGCTGTTCACGGCGCGCAGTCTGGCAGCGTCCGCACCCGCCCCACCAGCACCGCCCGAGAGGTGGACGCGGCTCAGGACACGGGCCGGGAGTCCGCCCAGACCCCCTCGAACTCCTCGCGGTAGACCTCCAGCAGGCCCGCCTCCGTGCCGCCGGGCTGCTGGCCGGCGCCGCCGCGCAGGACGAGCGCGGGGGACTCCATGCCGCGGGCGCGGCGCAGGTAGGGCTGGACGACGCCGAGGTCGCGGCCGGCCCGGCGGCCGCCGCGGCCCTCGGGGCGCGGGCCCTCGACGAGGTAGGCGGTGAAGCGCGGGGTCTCGTCGAAGACCCGGATCTCGAAGCCGCCCGGGTCGCGCAGCCGGGCCCGAACCCGGCGGACGTGCATGATGTTCATCTCGATCGAGCGGGACAACTCGCCGCGGCCGAGGCCGAGTTCGCGCTCACGGCGGCGCACGGCGCTGCTCGCCGGGTTGAGGAACAGCAGCCGCATCCGGCAGCCTTCGCCGGCCAGGCGCACCAGGCGCTTGCCGGTGTAGTTCTGGCAGAGCATGCCGAGGCCGATGCCGAGCGCGTCCAGCCGCCGGGCGCCGTCCAGGAGGTCCTCGACGGGCAGGTCGCGCTGGAGGCGGACCCGGTCGGCGTGCACCGCGACGACGTCCGCGTACCGGCCGGCGACCAGCGACTCGACGACGTCGGCGGGCACCCCGCCGGCGCCGCCGTCGAGCAGGGCGAGCAGGCGGGCGGCGGCGCGCTCGGTCTGGGCGAGGACGGTCTGGGTGAGGACGCGGTTGCGGGAGACCACGTGCCGGGCCACCTCCAGCTCGTCCAGGGCGAGTTCGATCTCGCGCCGGTCGGCGAGGTAGGGCTCGAAGCACGGCCAGTGCTGGACCATGAGCTCGCGCAGCTGGGGCAGGGTGAGGAAGACCAGCGGGTCGTCGTCGGCGGGGTCGAGCAGGTAGCCCTTGCGGCGGCTGACCTCCCGGACGGCGCCGGCGCGGTGCGCCCACTCCTCGCCCGCCGGGCCGGCGGCGGCGGTGACCCAGTCCTCGCCGTGGGCGGGGGCGTAGATGGGGTGCAGGACCTCGTCGACGAGGGAGCGCAGCCGCTGCTCGACCAGGTTGAGCCAGACGTAGGCGCGCCCGGACAGGCGCACGCGCTGGTAGGCGTCCTCCCACTCGGCGCCGGACCAGGCGAGGGCGGGGATCTCCACCGGGCCGCCCTGGGCGGGCACCAGGGAGCGGCCGGTCATGGTGGGGCGCATGACCACCGTGGGCGCCTCGCTGCGGGCGCCGCCCCGCTCGGGGCCGTCGGGCCCGGCGCCACGGCCGCCAGCAGGGAACACCATGCGCCACCTCATCTGCGGCTGACCCCCGCGGGTGCGGGGACCGTTGACGGGCCGTTGACTAGCACCGGTCGGCCGGGGCGGCCGGACGATCAAGGGTACTGCCCGCCGAGAGCCGTCCGCAGCCGGTTGCCCGAGGGGGCGCGGACGCACCAGGGGACCCACCCGTCACAGCGCCGCGCTTAATCGGAGGAATACCGCCCGGACGCCCGTTCGGGCTAACGCAGGGCACGGGTCCCGGCGACCGGGGGAAGGGTCGTGGAGTATGCGGACTGTGCCGTGCGTCACGGCGCGCGAACGCCGCACATGCCCGGCCGCACGGCCGGGAAGACAGCCGCTGATTCTTGGACTGGACGTCAGTTTTCTTTTTTGACAAGGAAGTTGAGGACTCATGCAGGTCTGGCCCGGCAAGCCCTACCCCCTCGGCGCCACCTACGACGGGGCCGGTACCAACTTCGCGGTGTTCTCCGAGAGCGCCGACCGGATCGAGCTGTGCCTGATCGACGGGGACGGCTCGGAGAGCGCCGTCGAGCTGCGCGAGACGGACGCCTTCGTGCGCCACGCCTACCTCCCGGGCGTCCAGCCCGGCCAGCGCTACGGCTTCCGCGTCCACGGGCCGTACAACCCGGGGCTCGGCCAGCGGCACAACAGCGCCAAGCTGCTCCTGGACCCGTACGCCAAGGCGATGAGCGGGAACGTCGACTGGGACGAGTCCGTCTACGGCTACCACTTCGGCGCCCCCGAGCGCCGCAACGACCTCGACTCCGCCCCGCACACGATGCACTCGGTGGTCATCAACCCCTACTTCGACTGGGGCACCGACCACCCGCCGCGCACCGACTACCACCGGACCGTCATCTACGAGGCGCACGTCAAGGGCCTCACCCGGCTGCACCCCGGCATCCCCGAGGAGATCCGCGGCACCTACGCGGGCCTCGCCCACCCGGCGGTGATCGAGCACCTCGCCAAGCTCGGCGTCACCGCGATCGAGCTGATGCCGGTGCACCAGTTCGTCCGCGACCACCGGCTGCGCGACCTCGGCCTCGCCAACTACTGGGGCTACAACACGATCGGCTTCTTCGCCCCGCACTCCTCCTACTCCTCCGACGGCGACCGCGGCCAGCAGGTGCAGGAGTTCAAGTCGATGGTCAAGGCGCTGCACGCGGCCGGGATCGAGGTGATCCTGGACGTCGTCTACAACCACACCGCCGAGGGCAACCACCTCGGGCCGACGCTCTCCCTGCGCGGCCTGGACAACGTCTCCTACTACCGGCTCGCCCAGGACCAGCGGTTCTACGAGGACACCACCGGCACCGGCAACAGCCTGCTGATGCGCAGCCCGCACGTGCTCCAGCTGATCATGGACTCGCTGCGCTACTGGGTCACCGAGATGCACGTCGACGGCTTCCGCTTCGACCTGGCCGCCACCCTGGCCCGGCAGTTCCACGAGGTCGACCGGCTCTCCTCCTTCTTCGACCTCGTCCAGCAGGACCCGGTCGTCTCCCAGGCCAAGCTGATCGCCGAGCCCTGGGACCTCGGCGAGGGCGGCTACCAGGTCGGCAACTTCCCGCCGCTGTGGACGGAGTGGAACGGCATGTACCGGGACACCGTGCGCGACCTGTGGCGCGGCGAGACCGCCGCGCTCGCCGAGTTCGGCTCCCGGCTCACCGGCTCCTCCGACCTCTACCAGGACGACGGCCGCCGGCCCATCGCCTCCATCAACTTCGTGACCTGCCACGACGGTTTCACCCTGCGCGACCTCGTCTCCTTCAACGAGAAGCACAACGCGGCCAACGGCGAGGACAACCGGGACGGCGAGTCCTTCAACCGCTCCTGGAACTGCGGCGTCGAGGGCCCGAGCAACGACCCGGCCGTCGAGGAGCTGAGAGCGCGCCAGCAGCGCAACCTCATCGCCACCCTGATGCTCTCCCAGGGCGTGCCGATGCTCTCCCACGGCGACGAGCTCGGCCGCACCCAGCACGGCAACAACAACGCCTACTGCCAGGACAACGAGCTCACCTGGGTGCACTGGCCCCAGGAGGACGGGCCGCAGGCGCGGCTGCTGGAGTTCACCCAGGGGATGATCTGGCTGCGCCGCGACCACCCGGTGTTCCGCCGCCGCCGCTTCTTCCACGGGCGGCCGGTCTCCGGGCGGGTGGTCTCCGGGCAGCCGGCCGCCGGCCGCGCGGCGGCGGAGGCGGGCGGCTACGACGACCTCACCGACATCGCCTGGTTCACCCCGAGCGGGGAGGAGATGACCAAGCGCAACTGGGGCGCCAGCTACGCCAAGTCGCTCACCGTCTTCCTCAACGGCTACGCGATCTCCGAGCCCGACCGGCGCGGCGGGCGGATCGTCGACGACTCCTTCCTCCTCATGTTCAACGCGCACTTCGAGCCGCTGGAGTTCACCGTCCCCGCCGACCACGGCCAGGAGTGGCAGGTCGTGGTGGACACCGCGCAGCCCCGGCTGCCCGCCCCCGGTACCGGCGCCCGGGTCAAGGCCGGCGACACGCTCTGGCTCACCGACCGGTCGCTCATGGTGCTCCAGCGCCCGGCGTGAACCCGCGGACGGTCACCTGTTCGGATCAGCAGCGGGTCTTGGCGGCGGGCTCCCCCGGGTACTCATGGAGCTATGACCTCCGCCGCCGAGCCCGCACGGACCCGCCCGGCCGCCAGTGTCCCCCCGTCCTGGACGCCGACCGCCGGCTACCGACTCCAGCTCCAGCCCGGCTTCACCCTCCGCGACGCCACCGCCGCCGTCCCCTACCTCGCCGCCCTCGGCGTCTCCCACCTCCACCTGTCCCCGCTGCTGGAGGCCGCCCCCGGCTCGACCCACGGCTACGACACCGTCGACCACGGCCGCGTCAGCGAACAGCTCGGCGGCGAGCCCGCCCTGCGCGAGCTGGCCGCCGCCGCGCACCGGCACGGCCTGCGGCTGCTCGCCGACGTCGTGCCCAACCACATGGCCGTGCCCGTCCCCGAACGGCTCAACCGGCAGCTGTGGGACGTCCTGCGCGACGGGCCCGACTCCCCGTACGCGCGCTGGTTCGACATCGACTGGGCGGCCCAGCCCGGCCCCGCCGACGCCCCCGGACGCGGCCGGGTGCTGCTGCCGCTGCTCGGCGGGCGGCTCGGCGACGAACTCGGCCGGATCACCGTCGACGGCGACGTGCTGCGCTACCACGACCACGTCCTGCCGCTGCGCCCCGGCACCGGGCACCTGCCGCTCGGCGAACTCCTCGCCCGCCAGTGGTACCGCCTCGCCTGGTGGCGCCTGGCCCGCACCGAGCTCAACTACCGGCGCTTCTTCACCGTCAACGAGCTGATCGCCGTGCGGGTCGAGGAGCCCGAGGTCTTCGACGCCACCCACGCCGTGCTGCTGCGGCTGCACGCCGACGGCGTCCTCGACGGCTTCCGGATCGACCACCCCGACGGCCTCGCCGACCCGCGCGGCTACCTGGCCCGCCTCGCCGCGGCCACCCGCGGCGCCTACACCGTCGTCGAGAAGATCCTCACCGGGGACGAGCGGCTGCCCGCCGACTGGCCGTGCGCCGGCACCACCGGGTACGACGCGCTGCGCCGCATCGACGGGGTGCTCACCGACCGGGCCGGCGCGGGCCGGCTGGCCGCGGCCTACGAGGCGTTCCTGCACGGGACCGCCGCCCCCGCCGAGCTCCGCCCGGACCCCCACCCGGCGGTCGCCGCGGCCCTGCGCGGCCGGGCCGAGATGACCGCACCGCGCGGCGAGCTCGCGGCCGAGGTCGACCGGCTGGTCCGGCTCGCGGTGCGGGTCGGGGCCGCCGAGCCCGAGCACGCCGACCACGCGCCCTGGCAGCTGCGCGCCTCGCTGGAGCGGCTCCTCACCGGCTACCCGGTCTACCGGCCCTACGTGCGGCCCGGCGAGGCCGGCGACGACGGGTACCTGCGCGCGCTGCTCGACGGCACGGCGGACCCCACCGACTCCCTCGTCGCCGCCCTCGCCCTCGGCGAGCTCGGGCGCGGGCCCGAGAAGGACGAGTTCTGCGCCCGCTTCGCCCAGACCGCCGCCGCCGTCGCCGCCAAGGGCGTCGAGGACACCGCCTTCTACCGGTGGAACGCCCTGCCCGGCCTCAACGAGGTCGGCGGCGAACCCGCCCGCCCCGGACTGGAGCCCGCCGGCTTCCACGACTGGTGCCGGTACCTGGAAGGCGCCTGGCCGCTCAGCATGACCGCGCTCTCCACCCACGACACCAAGCGCAGCGCCGACGCGCGCGCCCGCCTCGCCGTCCTCGCCGAGCAGCCCGAGGCGTGGGCCGCCGAGGCCGCCGCGTGGTCCGCCGCGGCCGGGCCCGGCGGCGACCGGGACGGCGACTGGCTGCTGTGGCACACCCTCGTCGCCGCCTGGCCGATCGGCCCGGACCGCCTCGTCGCCGCCCTCCTCAAGGCCGCCCGCGAGGCCAAGCTGCACACCTCGTGGACGGCCCCCGACGCCCCCTTCGAACGCGCCCTGGAGGAGCGCGCCCGCGCCGTGTACGACGACCCCGGGCTGCTCCCCCGCATCGAGGGCCGGGTGCACGCGCTCGCGCCGTACGCCCGCTCCAACACGCTCTCCGCCGCGCTGCTGCACCTCACCGTGCCCGGCGTCCCCGACCTCTACCAGGGCAGCGAGGAACCGCTGTACACCCTCGTCGACCCCGACAACCGGGGCGTCGTCGACCTCGGCGCCCTCGCCGTCCGGCTCACCGACGCCGCCACCCCGCGCCCCGGCGACCTCGCCCGCGAGAAGCTCCACCTCACCGCGACCGCCCTGCACCTGCGGCGCGCCCGCCCGCTCGGCCCCTACCGGCCGCTGCCCGCCACCGACCTCGCCTCCGACCACCTGCTGGCCTTCGCCCGCGGCGACGACGTCGTCACCGCCGTCACCCGCCTCCCGTACGGCCTGGAGCGCGCCGGCGGCTGGCGGGACACCTTCCTCGACCTGCCCGCGGGCGGGCCGTGGACGGACGAACTGACCCACCGCACGCACCCGGCGGGACCGGTGCCGGCCGCCGACCTGCTGGCGACGTACCCCGTGGCACTGCTGACGAGGAGGAGCCCGGCGTGAGGCCGTACGAGGTGTGGGCGCCGTTCGCCGCCCACCGGGTCGAGGTCGAAGTCGACGGCATCCCCCACCCGTTGGACCGCCGCCCGGACCGGGACGGCTGGTGGGGCGGCGAGGCGCCGGAGGGCGACTACGCGTTCCGCCTCGACGGCGGCCGCCCCCTGCCCGACCCGCGCTCGGCCCGGCAGCCGCACGGCCCGGACGGCCCGAGCCGGGCCGTCGACCACGCCGCGTTCCGCTGGTCGCACACCGGCTGGCGCGGCCGCCCGCTGCCCGGGGCGGTGGTCTACGAGCTGCACGTCGGCACCTTCACCGCCCGCGGCACCTTCGACGGCGCCGCCGAACACCTCGACCACCTCGTCGGCCTGGGCGTCGACTTCGTCGAGCTGATGCCCGTCTGCCCGTTCCCCGGCAAGCACGGCTGGGGCTACGACGGCGTCTCCCTGTGGGCCGTCCACGAGCCCTACGGCGGGCCCGAGGGCCTGAAGCGCTTCGTCGACGCGGCGCACCGCGCGGGCCTCGGGGTGATCCTCGACGTCGTCCACAACCACCTCGGCCCGTCCGGCAACCACCTTCCGGCGTTCGGCCCGTACTTCACCGACCGGCACCACACCCCGTGGGGCTCCGCGATCAATCTGGACGGCCCCGGCTCCGACGACGTGCGGACGTACCTCATCGGCAGCGCGCTCTCCTGGCTGCGCGACTACCGCATCGACGGGCTGCGCCTGGACGCCGTGCACGCCCTCGCGGACGACCGGGCGGTGCACTTCCTGGAGGAACTGTCCGGCGAGGTCGAGAAGTTGGCGGCGGCCACCAACCGCCCGCTGTTCCTGATCGCCGAGTCCGACCTCAACACCCCGCACACCACCACGCCGCGCGAGGCCGGCGGCCAGGGTCTCGACGCCCAGTGGAGCGACGACTTCCACCACGCCCTGCACGCCGCCCTGACCGGCGAATCCCAGGGCTACTACGGCGACTTCGCGCGGGCGCCGCTCGCCGCCGTCGCCAGGACGCTCACCCGCGGGTACTTCCACGACGGCACCTGGTCCGCCTTCCGCGGGCGCCGCCACGGGCGCCCGTTCGCGCCGGCCGGCGCCGGGCACCGGCTGCTCGGCTACCTGCAGACCCACGACCAGATCGGCAACCGGGCGCTCGGCGACCGGATCTCCACCACGCTCACCCCCGGGCGGCTCGCCGCCGGCGCCGCGCTGGTGCTCACCTCGCCGTTCACGCCGATGCTGTTCATGGGCGAGGAGTGGGGCGCCGCCACGCCCTGGCAGTACTTCACCGACCACACCGACCCCGACCTCGCCGAGGCCGTCCGGCGCGGCCGGCGCCGGGAGTTCGCCGAGCACGGCTGGCGCGCGGAGGCCGTCCCGGACCCGCAGGAGCCGGCCACCGTGTTGCGCTCGGTGCTCGACTGGACCGAGCCGCGGCGCCGGCCGCACGCCGAACTGCTCGACTGGCACCGGCGGTTGATCCGGCTGCGGCGGGAGCGGCCCGAGCTGTCCGATCCGGACCTGGGCGCGGTGCGGGTCGAATTCGACGAGGCCGCACGGTGGTTGGTCGTCCACCGGGGGCCGTACCGGGTGGCGGTCAACCTCGGGTCCGGCGAGGCCGCGCTGCCGCTGGGCGGCGAAGGGCGGGAGGTGGTGGCCGCGTTCGGGCCGGCCGCACTGGACGGTCCGACGGTGCGGCTGGGGGCGGACGCGGTGGCCGTCGTCCTGCCGTGACCGGCCGCGGCTACCACAGGAAGGTGGCGATCCGCTCCCGCAGCGAGGCCGCGTCCAGGCCGTAGGCCGCCAGGTGCTCGGGGATCGAGCCGTAGTGCCGGTGCTCCTCGCGCGGCACGCCGAGACCCAGCACCCGGTGCGGGCGGTCGGCCAGCGCCGCGTGCGCCTCGTTCGCCGACGTCCCGGCCAGGTACGGCTCGACCAGCACGACGTCCGGCCGGTCGCCCAGGGCCGCGCGCAGCCCGGCCGCGTCGAACGGGCGGACGGTGGCGGCGTACAGCACGGTCACGTCCAGGCCCTCGGTCGCCGCCAGCACCGCGTCCAGCATCGGGCCGACGGCGACGACCACCCCGCCCGAGCCCTCGCGCACGGCGGTGAACCGGCCCGGCTCGACGGCCACCGGCGCCTCGTTCTGGTGCGCGGACAGGCGGACGTACACGTTGCGGTCGCCGTCCGCGACGGCGTGGCGCAGCAGCGTCTCGGCCTCGTCCGGGTGGCCCGGCACGTGGACGGTCCAGTCCGGCAGGGTGTCCAGCAGCGCGACGTCACCGGGCGACATGTGGGTGCGGCCGCCGGCCGGCCAGTCGTACGAGCCGGCCGCGCTCACCAGGACCGCGCCGACGCCCTGGTGGACCAGGTCCAGCTTGACCTGCTCGAAGGGCCGCTCGACGAGGAAGCTGGCGAAGGTGTGGGCGATCGGGCGCATCCCGGTCAGCGCCAGGCCGCCGGCCGCGCCGATCAGCAGCTGTTCGCGGATGCCGACGTTGATCACGCGGTCGGGGTGGCGCCCGGCCGCCGGGGCGAAGGAGGCCGCGCTGATGTCGGCGAGGACGAGGGCGACGCGCGGGTCCTGGTCGAGGAGGTCGGTCGTGACGTCGAAGAAGCGCTCGCGCATGGTTTCCATCGGTGAAGTCCCCTTGTGTATCGGCGGGTTGTGCGTGACGGCGGTGGTGCTCGGCCGGGAGTGCCCGGCGGTGCTCGGTAGTGCCTGGGAGTGCTCGGCAGTGCTCAGGAGTCCTTGGGCTCGACGCGGGCCACCACGACCCGCGGGCGGCCCGGGTGCGCGGCGGTGTAGGCCGCGTGCAGCGCCTCGTGGTCGCGGCCGTCGACGGTCTGCGCCGACCAGCCCTCGGCCGCGAACCGGGCCGCGATGCCGCCCTGCCAGCCGTGCGTGGCCGAGGAGTTGTCGATGACCACGGCGTGCAGCCGGTCCAGCCCGTAGGCGCCGGCGAAGGCCACCGCCTCGTGGTTGGAGCCCTCGTCGAACTCCGCGTCCCCGAGCAGCACCCACACCGCCGGATCGGCCAGGCCCTGGGCGCGCAGCCCGAGCGCCGTGCCGACGGCCAGCGGCAGGCCGTGGCCGAGCGATCCGGAGGCGATCTCGACGCCCGGGACCAGCATCCGGTCGGGGTGGTGGCCGAGCGGGGAGTCGTAGGCGCCGAAGCTCGGCAGCACCTCGGGGTCGATGAACCCCTTGGCGGCGAGCACGGCGTAGTACGCCATCGGACCGTGGCCCTTGGAGAGCAGGAAGCGGTCGCGGTCCTGGTGCTCGGCCGTCCCCGGGGTCACCCGCAGGATCCGGTCGTAGAGCACCCAGAGCGCGTCCAGCGTGGAGGTGGCGGCGGGGCCGTGCTTCTCGTCGCCGGTCATCAGCGCCATGAGGGCCGGGAGGTCCTCGAAGCGGGCGCCGGCCCGGGTCCCGCTCGCCGTCTGCGTCGTGTGCGTCGTCTGCGTCATCTGCTTCGTCATGACGATGATGGTGCAACTTAAAGCCAGCTTGAAGTCAAGCGATCACCGACGGTGTCCGCGGCCCGGCCGGAAAACCGGTTGCCGCAAGGCCGTTCGCACGCCTAGCGTCCTGCCGTGCTGCCTGTGGTGGAGACGGAAGAGCAGTGGGACGCGGTCGTGCCCGACGAATCGGTGATGCGGCCGGGCGCCGCTGCGCTCTGTGACCGGCTCGGCGTCGGCGGCCTCCCGCTCGACGACCTCGCGGAGGAGTGGTTCGGCACCGACTGACCGGGCCTCCGAACCCGCCCGCGGCCCACCCGAAGCCCCCTGGAGCCCCTTGCAGTCCGCCTGAAGTCCGCTTGAAGTCCATGGATAGAGTGGGCCGCATGACCGCAGCGCCCGGCCACGGCCCCACCCGCCACGACCTCCTCACCATCGGCCAGCTCGCCGAACGCAGCGGCCTCGCCACCTCCGCCCTGCGCTACTACGAGAGCCTCGGCCTCATCCACGCCACCCGCACCGCCGGCGGCCAGCGCCGGTACAACCGCGCCACGCTGCGCCGCGTCGCCTTCGTCCGCGCCGCGCAGCGCGTCGGCCTCTCCCTCGACGAGGCCCGCGTCGCCCTCGACCGCCTCCCCGAGCACCGCGTCCCCACCGGCACCGAGTGGGACGCGGTCGCCACGTCCTGGCAGAGCCGGATCGACGAGCAGATCGCCGAACTGGAGCGCCTCAAGGCCAAGCTCACCGGCTGCATCGGGTGCGGCTGCCTCTCGCTCTCCCGCTGCGCGCTCTACAACGCGGCCGACCGCGCCGCCGCCTCCGGCCCCGGCGCCCGCTACCTCCTCACCCGCGACCCCGGCACCGGCCCGGAGCCGGCCGTAGCGCCGTAGGGCCCCAGGGCCTCAGGGCCCCAGGACCTCATGGCCTCAGGGCCTTGGGTCCGTCCGCAGGATGCTGTAGCGCACAACATCGCGCCAGGCGCCGTCGCGGAAGGCCAGGGCCCGTTGGACGCCCTCCCGGGTGAAGCCGCACTTCTCCAGGGCGCGCTGCTCGGCGAGGTTGGTGTCCTCGGTGTCCGCCTCCAGCCGCATCACCGGGGTGTGCGCGAACAGGTAGGCCACGAGCTGCCGTTGGGCCTCCGTGCCGATGCCCCGGCCGCGCGCCTCCGGGCGCAGCTGCACGCCGATGTTCCAGTACGCCGACGCCGCCCGCGGGCTCGCCTGCCGCCAGGAGACGAAGCCCGCGAACGCGCCGCCGCTCTCCACCGCGAGCACCGAGCGGTGGTCCGCGAGGAGCCCGTCCTCGGCGAACTGCCGGCGGATCGGCCCGAAGTCCCGCCAGCCGTACCACTGGAACTCGCCGAGCGCGTCGGGGTCGTTCATCATCGTGTGGAGGACCGGAAGGTCCGCCTCGGCGATCGGGCGCAGGGTCACCGGTTCTTCGTTCATGTCCGCCCGAACGCGCGAGTTTCCCTGACCGTTCCTCATATCGTCTCGCCGCAGGCCAAGATGGTCGGGGACGCACGGGATCCGGCGACGAAGGGGAACGGCCATGGCGGGGACGACGGTCAGCACGGTGGTGGAGGCTCCGGCCGGCAAGGTGTGGGAGCTGATCGGGGACTTCCACGCCCTCGGCGCGTGGCACCCGGACCTGCCCCCGAGCCGGCGCGGCAACGACCTGGGCGGCACGGCCGTCGGCGCCGTCCGCCTCTTCGAGCTCGGCGACACGGAGCTGAGCGAGACGCTGCTCGGCTACGACGACGGGGCCCGGAGCTACACGTACGGCTTCGCCGACGGCACCTTCGAGCTGAGCGCCTACCGGGCGACCCTGCGGGTGGTGCCGGTCACCGAGTCCGACGCGGCGTTCGTCGAGTGGAGCGCGACGTACGACGTCGAGCGCGAGCACCGCGAGGCGTCGACGGCCCTGGTGCACGGCGTGTTCACGGCCGGCCTGCGCGCCCTGCGCGAGCGCTTCGCGGGCTGACGGCAGGCCGCGGCGGGCCCGTCGAGACCGTCGCGAAAGCGTTATCCGGGGCCGTTCCCAGGCACCTCCCAGCCCCGCCCGGGAACGGCCCTTCCCGCCCCCTGGCGCCCGCGCCGCCACCTGCACACCCCGGAGCCGGTGCGGCCGGAGGCCCCCCTTCGCAGCCCACCGCCAGGAGCCGCTACACCCCTTCCCACCAGGGGAGTTGGCCCTGGGAAAGACTCTCGCGGCCGCCTAGGCTCGACCCCATGAACCGCACGATCCGCACGACCGAAGACGTCCTCGCCCTCCTCGACCGCCTCTTCCCCCCGGCCGCCGACCGCTGGACCTCCGACGCCTCCGCCTGGTGGGACGGCTTCTACGCCGACCGGAGCGCCGGGCGCCCGTTCTTCGTGCCGAAGCCGGACGAGCACCTCGTCTCCTACCTCGACCGCGGCCTCGTCGCCCCCGGCGGCCGGGCGCTCGACCTCGGCTGCGGTCCGGGGCGCAACGCCCTGCACCTGGCCGCGCTCGGCTTCGACGTCGACGCCGTCGACCTCTCGCCCGCCGCCGTCGCGTGGGCCGAGGAGCGGGCGGCGGCCTCCGGGCTCGGCCCGCGCTTCCACTGCGGGAACATCTTCGACGTCGAGCTCCCGCACGCCCGGTACGACCTCGTCCTCGACTCCGGCTGCCTCCACCACCTGCCGCCGCACCGCAGGGTCGGCTACCTCGCCCTGCTCGACCGGGTCCTCGCGCCCGGCGGCCACTTCGTGCTCAGCACCTTCGCCGCCGGGGCGATGGGCTCGGAGCGGCCCGACGAGGACCTGTACCGCGTCGGCGGCCTGGAGGGCGGCCTCGCCTACGCGCCCGCGGAACTGCGCGCCCTCTTCGCGGACTTCGAGCCGGTCGAGATCCGTCCGATGGCCGAGCAGTCCCCGGACTCGCCGCTCTTCGGCGTGCCGTTCCTGCTCACCGCGCTGTTCCGGCGGCCCTGAGGCCCGACGCCCCGCACCGACGGGCTCCCAGGAGCCTCCCAGCGGACCATCAGACGATCACCAGCCTTTAAGCGCCCTCTCATGTCCCCGTCCTAGCCTCCGCCGCATGAACGTCTCGCTGCTCGGCGGCTGGTTCCCGTGGACCGTACAGGCCGTCGCCGTCGCCCTGTTCGTCACCGCCGTCGGCTGGCGGGACCGGACCTGGCGCGTCAAGTGGGGTCCGATCGCCCTCGGGGCGGCGGCGGGCCTGACCGCGCTCGCGGCGGTCGGGGTGCTGACCCTGTCCGGCATCACCGACCCGATCCCGTTCGGCGTCTGGCTGTGGAGCGGCGTGGCGGTGGGGGCGTTCAGCGTGCTCGGGTTCGGCTGGCGCGGCGCCCGCTGGTGGCGGCGGGCGCTGGCGCCGCTCGCCGCCGTCCTCGCGCTGTTCGCGGCGGCCAACAGCCTCAACGTGGCCACCGGCTACTACCCGACCATCGGCGACGCGGTCGGCGAGCTGAGCGGCGACCCGCTGCCGGACCAGATCACGCTCGCCCAGCTCGGCTCGATGCACGGGAAGACGAAGACCGGCCGCATCGTCCAGGTCGACACCCCGGACACCGCCAGCGGCTTCGCGCACCGCCAGGAGCTGGTCTACCTGCCGCCCGCGTGGTTCCGCAGCCAGAGCCGGCCCAAGCTGCCGGTCCTGGAGATGATCGGCGGCGAGTTCTCGGCGCCGGACAACTGGATCCGCTCCGGCGACGCGGTGAAGACGGCGGACGCGTTCGCCGCCAAGCACAACGGCTTCGCGCCGATCCTCGTCTTCGTCGACGCGACCGGCGGCTTCCGGGTGGACACCGAGTGCGTGGACGGCCCGCACGGCAACTCCGAGAGCCACCTGGTCAAGGACGTCCCGCCGTTCGTCCAGAAGACCTTCAACGCCGCCACCGACCCGCACAAGTGGGGCGTGGCCGGCTGGTCGATGGGCGGCACCTGCGCCTTCGACCTCACCGTCGAACACCCCACGGTCTTCACCCACTTCGGCGACTTCTCGGGCGACAAGGGCCCGTACATCGGCGACAAGGACCACACCGTCCAGGAGCTCTACGGCGGTGACGCCGCCGCGTGGTCCGCGCACGACCCGGTGACCGTCCTCGCCCACCACCCCAAGTACCAGGGCGTGTCCGGCTACTTCGGCCAGGGCGACGAGGAGCACGGCCAGATCGAGTCGGCCAAGGTGCTGAACGACGCGGCGAAGAAGGACGGCATCCGCACGACGACGGCCGTCGGCTCCGGCAAGCACACCTGGCAGACCGGCGCCGCGACCTTCGTCCAGGCCCTGCCCTGGCTCGCCGCCCAGCTCGGCGTCCCGGGCACCCGGGCGTAGGGGCAGCTGGTCCCCACACGAACCTCGCCGGGGAAACCCTTGACGTCCCCGACCCCGCCCCGCCTCCCCGCAACGGCCGTTCACCAGGCGGCAGAAGGGCCGACCGGCCGTGCGGGGCCGCCGGAGGGCGGCTCCCACCTCCGGCCCGCCATCGCTTCTTCCGCGGGCGCGCACACCTTCGCCACCGGGCGGCTGCAACTGTCCGGCACCCCGGGCTACCAGCCGGTTTTCCACTTTGCAAGGGATGGCCGGATAGCACTAAGTTTCGACCGCTGTCGATGCCGCGCAGGGCTGAGTACCCCTCAAGCCCAGGTCGGAAACGGTGTCGTGCCCCCGGACGTACGGGGGAAGGACCAGCCGTGCCGCGTGCCCACCAGGCGCCGGGAGCCACCGGGCACCCGACCCCGATCCGGCACACCGGACACGTGAGGAGCCGTCGGTTGCGCACCACCCGCCCGGCCGGCGTCACCGGTGCGGCCCCGCCCTGCGAGGCCCTCCCGGGCTGCTGAGCAGCCCGCACAGACCGCCCCGGTCGCGATACCGGGGCACGACGGGTCGGCCCGTCCGGCACAGGGGACCGGACGGGCCGGCCCGTCACCACGCGCCGCCGGCCGTCAGAGGCCGAGGCGGCTCAGCGCGGTCGTCCAGTCGGAGGCGATCGCTCTGCGCGCGGCGTCGAGCGTGACCTGCCCGCCGCACACCGCCTTCTTCAGCCGGTTCTCGACGGTGTCCTTGCTCTGCGCGGGCTCGTTGCCGTACCGCGGCTCGGGCCACAGGTTCCGCGGGTCGCGCGGGGCGCCGCCGAGCTCCAGGGGGACGAAGTGGTCCTCCTCGTAGTCGGCCGGGTTGGTGTCCGAGTAGCCGTACTGCGCGATCTGCTGCACCTTCAGGGCGTTGGTGTAGCTCGCCGGCGGGCGCACGGTGGCGGTCCAGCCGGAGACGCAGATCGTCTTCTGGATGGTCGCCTGGGTGACGGCCGGGTTGTAGGCGCCCGGCGTGCAGGACGGGTCGGGCAGCGGCAGGTACGCGCGCGAACAACCGGCCGCACGGGCACCGGACTTGTGGGCGGACGGGTGCGAAGCGGCCTGCGCGGTCCCGGTTCCGGCGGCGATCCCGGCGGCGGCGAGGGCGGTGGCCGCGGCGACCACGGTCAGGCGCTGACGAAGCATCATGGAGGCTCTCTCCTGGGCCGGCCCGGCCGAATGCCGGGCGACTGTGCCCCATGACAGCAGCGCCACCACGAACACCGTCAGCCCCGGGACGTGAACTACTTGGTAAGAGTTTGCCGGTGCGTCAACTCCCGGGCCAGCAGGGCCGCCGGGCCCTCCGGGAGGCTGCCGTGCACGAGTTCGGTGCGGTGCACCAGGCGCGGCAGCGTGACCGGCACCCCGACGACGCCGGGGGCGGCGGCCAGGGCGGACGGCGGCAGCAGGGCCAGGCCGTGGCCGGTGGCCACGAGCGCGAGCAGGGCGTGCACGTCCGTGCCGCGGTAGCGGGTGGCGGGGCGGAAGCCGTCGGTGCCGGTGGCCGCGCGCAGCCGGGCGGGCGGCGGGGTGAGGTCGGGGGCGTCGAGCCAGCGGGCGGCGGACAGGTCGGCGAGGGCGACCCCGGGCCGGCCGGCCAGCGGGTGCCCGACGGGGAGCGCCACGACGACCGGCTGCTCGGCGACGGCGACGGTGCCGAGCGGGCCGACGTCGGGCAGCGGCAGCGGGTCGCTGGGCGCGGCGAGCCCGTCGACGAGGGCGAGGTCGACGTCCCCGGTGGCGACCAGCGCGGGCAGCACGTCCTGGGCGAGCACCCGGACGTCCACCTCCGCGCGCGGATACATCCGGCGCACCTCGCCGAGTGCGCGCCCGACCGCGGTGCCGAGCGCCAGGGGGGTGGCGCCGAGCACCAGCCGGGCACTCGCGGCACCGACCAGGCGCGCGACGTCGGCGCGCGCCGCCTCCAGCCGCACGAGCAGCGGCTCGGCGTGCTCCAGCAGCCGCACGCCCGCCTCGGTCGGGCCGACCGGGCGGCGGACGAGCAGCGGCGCCCCGAGGTCCGCCTCCAGCGCGGCGATCTGCTGCGAGACGGCGGACTGCGTGTACCCGAGCTCGCGCGCCGCCTCGGAGAACGAGCCGAGGCGGACGACGGTGACGAAGGTGCGCAGCTGCTGCGGATCCACAGTCTCATCAGCCGATCTGATCGATGGGTAAGAAATCATCGTTGGCGGTGATCTCGGGTGCCGGGCCAGGATAGCCGCATGACCTACCAGACCCCGCGCATCGCCCTGGTCGGCGACCGCTCCCCCGCCGTCCGCTCGCACGCCCGCATCCCCGGCCTGCTCGACGCCCTCGCCACCCGCGACCAGCTCGACCTGGACGCCTACTGGATCCCCACCGAGGACGCCGGGGCACCCGGCGCACTCGACGGCTTCGACGCGATCTGGCTGCTCCCCGGCAGCCCCTACCGCAGCGAGGACGGCGCCCTGGCCGCCGTCCGGACCGCCCGCGAGCTCGGCATCCCGTTCCTCGGCACCTGCGCCGGCTTCCAGCACGCGGTGCTGGAGTTCGCCCGCGACGTCTGCGGCATCGGCGACGCCGTCCACGCCGAGCAGGACCCGGACCGGGACGAGCAGGTCATCGAGCCGCTCGCGTGCTCGCTGGTCGGCCACGAGGGCGCGGTGAACGTCACGCCCGGCACGCTCGCCGAGCGCGTCCTCGGCACCACTCGCACGCTGGAGCGCTACCACTGCGCGTACGGGCTCAACTCCGCCTACCTGGACCGGCTGCGCGAGCACGGGCTGCGGTTCAGCGGCGCGGACGAGGCGGGCTCGGTGCGCATCCTGGAGCTGACGGACCACCCGTTCTTCCTGGCCTCGCTGTTCCAGCCGGAGCTGTCCGGCGACGGCACCCGCCCGCACGCGATGATCCGCGCCCTGGCCGCCGCCGCGGTCGAGCGGGCCGCCTCCGTCGAGCGCGCCGCCTCCGCCTGACGGCCCCGCCCGGCCCGCCCGCCCTGGTGCCGGCCCGTCACATCGGCAGCGACCGCAGCCGCACCGCCCCCTCCGGCCAGGCGGCGCCGGCCCGCAGCGGCGCCCACATCGTGCGCAGCGGCATCACGGCGAGCAGCCCGCCGGGCTGCTCGACCGTCACCTCGCCGGGCACCTTCCGGAAGCCCAGCCGCTCGTAGAGGCCGACGAGCGGCGGACGGCAGAACAGCAGGGCGTAGGCGGGGCCGAGCGTGCGGGCGTGGTCGAGGGCGGCCCCGACCACGGCGCGTGCGAGGCCGCCGCCGCGCCGGTCGGCGGCGACGGCGACGCCCCCGACGCCGACGGCCGGCACCTCCGCGCTCCCGATCGTGAGGGGCAGCGGCAGCAGGCCGGTGTGCGCGACGAGCCGGCCCCCGGCGGACCGGACGCCGAAGTGGATCTCCTTGGGCAGGAACGTCAGCCCGGTGTGCGCCACGCCGTAGGGGTCGTCGCCGGGCCCGAGGATCTCGTCCTGGTCGGCACGGGTGTACTGCGGCAGCCGCACGACCTCGACCGGCGCGGCGGGGCTCCCGGGGGGAAGATGATCGGTCATCCCGCCATGGTCGCTTCCGGGGCTCACGGAATCCAGGGCCCGCCCGGGATCCAGGGCCGACCGTGATCCAAGGCCGGCCGGAACCCCGGTGTGGAAGCATGCCCCCATGCGCCAGCCCACCGACCAGCAGCCCGGGCACCGCCCGGTCCCCGGCCTGCGGGCCGCCCACCGCTCCACCATGCTGGTGAGCCTGCCGGTCCGGCTGCCCGCCCCGGTCGTCGCGCTCGCCCCGACCGTCCTCGCCCTGCTGATCCTGGTCCCGCTCGCCGCGGGCGACCCGGACGTCGGGCCGACGTCCTCCCGCGGGGTCAACGCCACCCTGATGGCGATCGGCGCGCTCGCCCTGGCCTTCCGCTGGCGGGCCCCGGCGACGGTCACCGCGCTCACCCTGCTGAGCGGCCAGCTCCCCCTCGCCGTCGCGCTCTACGGGTTCGCCGCGCGGCGCGGCCGGACCCGGGCGCTCGTCGTGATCGCCGTCCTCGCCGAGATCCGCCTGCTCATCCCGTTCGACCTCGGCGACCTCAGCACGCTGAACAACATCGCCAACATCATCGAGGACCCCCTCGTGTACGGCGCCGTGCCGCTCGCCCTCGGCCTCACCGCCCACCAGCGCGCCCGCGCCGTCGACCTGCTCGAAGACCGCAACCGCCTGCTGGAGGCCGCCCGGCAGCACGCCGAGGAACGCGCCGCCGCCGCCGAACGGGCCAGGCTCGCCCGGGAGATGCACGACGTCGTGTCCAACCGGGTCTCGCTGATCACCCTGCACGCCGGCGCCTGCCAGGTCGCCGCGCCGAACGACCCGGCCGTCGTCAAGGAGACCCTCGGGCTGATCCGTACCCTCGGCCTGCAGGCCCTCACCGAACTACGAGGACTGCTGGGCGTGCTGACGCCCGCCTCCGACGAGGGCCCGTCCCTGGGCGGACTGCCCGCACTCGTCGGGGAGTCCCGCCGGGCCGGCCTGTCCGTACGACTGAGCATCGACGGCCCGGCCGACGGCGGGCCCGAGCCGAGCCCCGCCGTCCAGTACGCCGCCTACCGGATTGTCCAGGAGGCGCTCACCAACGTGCACAAGCACGCCCCCTCGGCCACCGTCGCCGTCACGGTCGAGATCCGCGCGGACGGGCTGCGCCTGTCCGTCGTCAACTCCCCCGGCGACGGCGGCGAGGACCCGCACCTGCCCTCCGGCGGACACGGCCTGGAGGGCATGCGCACCCGCGCGGACGACCTCGGCGGCACCCTGGAGGCGGGCCCCACCCCGGAGGGCGGCTTCGCCGTCCGGGCCCGCCTGCCGCTCACCGCCGACGTGCCGGCCGACGCGGCCTGATCAGGAGCGGGGCCGCAGCCGCGCCCACACCTCGGCGACGCGGGCCGGCAGCTCCTCCAGCGGACCGCTGTTGTCGATCACGACGTCCGCGATCGCGAGCCGCTCCTCGCGGGTGGCCTGCGCGGCCATCCGGGCCCGGGCCTCGTCCTCGGTCATGCCGCGCAGCTCCACCAGCCGCGCGACCCGCACGTCGTCCGCCGCGTCGACCACGACGATCAGGTCGTACAGCGGGCCGAGCCCGTTCTCGGCGAGCAGCGGCACGTCGTGCACGACGACGGCGTCCGGCGCGGCGGCGGCCTCCAGCTCGGCCGAGCGGGCCCGCACCAGCGGGTGGACGATCGCGTTCAGCGCCTGGAGCCGGTCCGGGGCGGCGAACACGATCGCACCGAGGGCCGGACGGTCCAGCGAACCGTCCGGCCGCAGCACGGCGGGCCCGAACTCGGCCACCACGGCGGCGAGTCCGGCCGTCCCGGGCGCGACCACCTCGCGGGCGAGCACGTCGGAGTCCACGATCACCGCGCCGTGGGCGGCGAGCAGCCGGGACACCTCGCTCTTGCCGGCGCCGATGCCACCCGTCAGTCCGATCTTCAGCATGGCGCCAGGCTACCGGCGCCACCCTCCCGGCGGTCAGCCGAGGTCGAGGCTCTCGCCCTCGCCCAGCGCCCGCAGCCGGGCACCGCCCGGCCCGTCCTCGCCGACCAGGCGGGAGTGCACGGCGAGCCCGATCGGGCTGAGCACCGCGTCGTGCACGGGCACCGCCACGCGCGGGGCGGCCTCGCGGACGTAGTCGACCAGTTCGCCCGCCTTGCTCCAGGGCGCGCCGATCGGCAGCAGCAGCGTCTCGACGGCGTGCGGCGGCACGGTGAGCGCGTCGCCGGGGTGGAAGAGGCGGCCGCCGAACAGGAAGCCGATGTTCTTCACGAGCGGGACGTCCCGGTGGATCTCCGCGTGCCACTCGCCGTGCACCGACACCTCCAGCCCGCCGAGCTCGAACGCGTCGCCCTCGCCGACGGCGCTCACGCGCTGCGCCACGCCGTCGAGCTGGGCGGCCACCGCGTCGTTGGTCCACACCCGCAGGGCCGGGTGGGCCTCCAGCGCGGCGCGCAGCCGGGACTCCTCGAAGTGGTCCATGTGCTCGTGGGTGATCAGGACGGCATCGGCCCCGGCGAGGGCGGCGGGGTCGGTGAACATCCCGGGGTCGATGACGACGGTGGTGCCGTCGTGCTCCAGGCGTACGCAGGCGTGTCCGAACTTGGTGATTCGCATGGGAAAAACAATACAGCGAAACTGCGCAGCATACCTACACAGTTTTGCTGCACAGATTCCCGGTAGGCTTCTGCCATGAACAGTCCGGCCCCCGAGACCCTCGAACTCGCCGCCGACCTGCGCGCCGCCCTCGGCGGCCTGGTCCGCTCCCTGCGCGACAACGACGAGCTGCCCCAGAACCAGGCCGCCGTCCTCGGCCTCCTCGTCCGCGACGAACGCGCCTACACCGTCGCCGAGCTCGCCGAGCGCCAGCGCGTGCGCCACCAGTCGATGGCCCGCACCGTCGCCCTGCTCACCGAGGCCGGCCTGGTCACCCAGGGCCCGCACCCCACCGACGGCCGCAAGCTGCTCGTCACCGCCACCGGGGCCGGCCACGACGCCCTCCTCGAACAGCGCGCCCGCCGCGAGGCGCAGATCGCCGCCGCCATCGAGACCCGCCTCACCCCCGAGGAGCGGCAGACCCTGCGCGCGAGCGTCGCCCTGCTGAGCCGACTGCGCTGAGCCCGTCACCGAGTCGCCGACCCTGGGCCCGTCACCAGGCCTCCGGTCCTCATCCGGTCACCGGGCCGGCTGTGCCGAGCCCTTCACTGAGCCGCCGGCGCCGAGCCCGTCCCCGTGCCCACGAGCTCGGGACGCTGCGCCGGGATCACCGCCGGTGCGATCGGCGGCAGCTCGACGTGCTCGCTCAGCCCGAAGCGCCGGTGCAGCCGCCGCAGCGGCGCCGGCGCCCACCAGTTGAACTCGCCGAACAGGCTCATCGCGGCCGGCACCAGCAGACAGCGCACCAGCGTGGCGTCCACCGCGACGGCGACCGCCAGGGCGATGCCCATCTGCTTGACCATGAGCATGTCCCCGAGCGCGAACCCGGCGAAGACGATCACCATCAGCAGCGCCGCCGAGGTGATGATCCGCCCGCTGCGCTGCACGCCCAGCTCCACGGCCTTCGCACAGCTGTAGCCGCGCGAGTGCAGTTCCTTGATGCGGGCGAGCAGGAACACCTCGTAGTCCATGGACAGCCCGAACGCGAACGCGAAGACCAGCACCGGGATGAAGGTCTCCAGCCCGCCGGTCGGACTGAACCCGAGCAGCCCGCTGAAGTACCCGTCCTGGAAGATCAGCGTGAGCGCGCCGAGCGAGGCGCCCAGCGACAGCAGGTTCATCAGCAGCGCCTTGACCGGCATCACCACCGAGCCGGTCATCAGGAACAGCAGCACCAGCGTCCCGAGCGCGACCAGCCCGAGCGCCCAGGGCCCGCGCGAGGTCAGCTCGTTCGAGAAGTCGACCACCGAGGCGGCGCCGCCGGTCACGTAGGTCTTCAGCCCGCCGCGGTCGGCCCGCAGCTCGTCGACGACCTGCTTGGCCGTCCCGCCCTGCGGGTCCCCGTGGACGAGCACGTCGATCGTCGAGACGGAGTCGCTCACCGGCGTGACCGCCCGCACCCCGCTCACCCCGGGCAGCTTGGCGACGACCTTGTCCGCGTACGCCTGCGCGACCGGCGCCCCGCCCTCGACCACCACCGTGATCGGCGCGGCGGCGACCTGCGGGAAGCGCTGGTCGATCGCGTCCGCGACCTGCCGCCCGGCGGAGGAGGCGGGCAGCACGGCCGCCCCGGAGTTGCGCATCTCCGCGTGCAGGAACGGCGCCCCGGCCGCCATCAGCAGCGCGGTGCAGGCGAGTGCGACGGGCACCGCCCGTTTGCGGACCCGGCGGACGGTCCGGCTGAAGAAGCCCTCGTCGGGCACCGGCGCGGCGGGCGCCTTGATCCGCGAGCCGGCGAAGCCGAGCAGCGCGGGGATCAGGGTGAGCGCCGCGGCGACGGCGATCACGACCACGCTCACGCCGGCGGCGGCGACGGCCCCGAGCACCGGGCTGGTGAAGACGAAGAGGCCGGAGAGCGCGACGGCGACGGTCAGTCCGGAGAACGCGACGGTGCGCCCGGCGGTCGCGGCGGTGCGCTCGACGGCGGCGGCGATGCCGGCGCCGTGCCCGCGTTCCTCGCGGAAACGGTTCACCATGAGCAGCGCGTAGTCGATCGAGAGCCCGAGCCCGAGCACGGTGGCGATCGGCAGCACGCTGGTGTCGATGTCCATGATCCGGCTGAAGCCGAACATCGCCAGCAGTGCCCCGCCCACCGAGGCGACCGCGCCGATCACCGGCAGGCTGGCCGCGGCGAGGCCGCCGAAGACCAGCACCATGACGACCAGGGTGAGCGGCAGGGTCACGATCTCGCCGAAGCGGGTGTCCTGCTCGGTCTGCTTCTTGACCTCCTGCTGGAGCACGAGGTCACCACCCACCGTGACGTGCGCGCCGCCGGTGCCGTTCAGCGCGGCCAGCCGCTGGGTGACGGCGTCGGCCTGGGCGGCCGTGCTCGTGTCGGCCATCCGGACGGTCACCAGACTCGCGTTCCCGTCGGCGGACCGCAGCGCGGCGGCGGCCGGCCCCGGCCCGTACGCGTCGTTCGCGGACGCGACGCCGGGCAGGGCGGCGATCTCCTGGGTGGCCTTGGCGACGGCCGCCCGTACCGCCCCGTCGTCCACCGGCCTCCCGTCGACGACGGCGGTGACGACTCCCCGGGCCGGATCGGCCGCGGTGGCGACCGCACTGCCCCGGTCGGCCTCGGAGCTGGCCGAGGAGGCCCCGGCCACCGACCCCTCGAAGACCCGGCCCCCGATCACGACACCGACGACCAGGACGACGGCCCAGAAGCCGAGGACCCAGCGCCGGTGCCGGAAGCAGAACCGCCCGAGGGCGGCGAGCCGCCCGCGGACCCGGAGGTCGGCGGCAGCGGCGGAAGGCTTGTGCATGAAGGAGCCTTTCGGGCAGTTCCACTCAATGTAGGTGGAACCCGAACTCCGGCCTAGAGAAGGGCGATGAGCCTCATCTCACACTTTCCTGCACATAAACACCACATAAGTCAAATCGGAAAACGAAAGGGGCCCCACCCGGATCGGAATCCGGGTGGGGCCCCTCCCCTAGCTAGTCGCTAGCGGGAAGCGAGAGCCTCAGCTCTGGCCGCCGGCCAGCTTCTCGCGCAGGGCGGCCAGGGCCTCGTCGGAGGCCAGGGCGCCCGAGCCCTCGTCGCTGCTGGACGAGTAGGAGCCACCGGCGGCGGCGGCAACCGCGTCGCCACCCTCGGCAGCGGCCTCGGCGTCGGCCTCGCGGCTCTTGATGACCTGGGCCTGGTGCTGCTCGAAGCGGGCCTGCGCCTCGGCGTACTGGCGCTCCCACTCCTCACGCTGCTTCTCGAAGCCGGGCAGCCAGTCGTTCGCCTCGGGGTCGAAGCCCTCCGGGTAGATGTAGTTGCCCTGGTCGTCGTACGAGGCGGCCATGCCGTACAGGGTCGGGTCGAACTCGACCTCGGCCGGGTTGGCACCCAGGGCCTCGTTGGCCTGCTTGAGCGACAGGCTGATGCGACGACGCTCGAGGTCGATGTCGATGACCTTGACGAAGATCTCGTCGCCGACCTGGACGACCTGCTCCGGGATCTCGACGTGGCGCTCGGCCAGCTCGGAGATGTGGACCAGACCCTCGATGCCCTCGTCCACGCGGACGAACGCACCGAACGGAACCAGCTTGGTGACCTTGCCGGGGACGACCTGGCCGATCTGGTGCGTGCGGGCGAACTGCTGCCACGGGTCCTCCTGGGTCGCCTTCAGCGACAGGGAGACGCGCTCGCGGTCCATGTCAACGTCGAGAACCTCGACGGTGACCTCCTGGCCGACCTCGACGACCTCGGACGGGTGGTCGATGTGCTTCCAGGACAGCTCGGAGACGTGCACGAGGCCGTCGACGCCACCCAGGTCCACGAAGGCACCGAAGTTGACGATCGAGGAGACGACGCCGGAGCGCACCTGACCCTTCTGGAGGGTGGTGAGGAAGGTCTGGCGGACCTCGCTCTGGGTCTGCTCCAGCCAGGCACGGCGGGACAGGACCACGTTGTTGCGGTTCTTGTCCAGCTCGATGATCTTGGCCTCGAGCTCCTTGCCCACGTAGGGCTGGAGGTCGCGGACGCGGCGCATCTCGACGAGCGAGGCCGGGAGGAAGCCGCGGAGGCCGATGTCGAGGATGAGACCACCCTTGACGACCTCGATGACGGTACCGGTGACGATGCCGTCCTCTTCCTTGATCTTCTCGATCGTGCCCCAGGCACGCTCGTACTGAGCGCGCTTCTTGGACAGGATGAGACGACCCTCCTTGTCCTCCTTCTGGAGAACCAGGGCCTCGATGTTGTCACCGACGGCGACGACCTCGTGCGGGTCAACGTCGTGCTTGATCGAGAGCTCGCGGGACGGGATGACGCCCTCGGTCTTGTAACCGATGTCGAGGAGGACCTCGTCACGGTCGACCTTCACGATGACGCCCTCGACGATGTCGCCATCGTTGAAGTACTTGATGGTCTCGTCGATGGCGGCGAGGAAGGCCTCCGCGTCGCCGATGTCGTTGACCGCGACCTGCGGGGTGGTGCTGAGGGAGGAGTCGGTGGGGCTCGTCATTAGGAAAAGGGCTCCGGTACGGACATGAAAGTCGTAGGTAATGCCACGCGGAGGGCCCGTATCGCTCCCACCGAAAGCCGGACAGCCAAGAACACGGCGCACCGGCCTTCCCGTAGACAACGAGAACCGGCGTCCGTCTTGCGACCGTGGGGTCTTCGACAGATGCGAGCGCGACCTGCTCCGTCCGAGGCGCGCAGGCCCGCAGCGCAACTTGTAGCATACGGGGACGGCCAGGCACGGTCAACGCCAAGAGCGGCAAGACGGTGGAGCCTGGTACGGATCAGGCCATATCCTCCGATTGCGCGCCTGACGGCGGCGCCCGCAGGGGCCCTACTCCCCGGATGCCACCGCCTGGATCCGAGCCCTCTCGGGCCGGCTCGCGGCAGCGGCGCTTCCGCACACCACACCCTACGCGATGGGCATTATCACCGTGGCCACCACCCCCCAGTCCGAGCTCAACGATCTTGACGACGACGGCGACGACGCGGTAAGGCGCCAGGCCGGAGCCGGTGAGAGCAGCCGCGCCAGCCGGCACTGGTGGGACCGCAACGCGGACGAGTACCAGGACGAGCACGGCGAGTTCCTCGGCGACGACCGCTTCACCTGGTGCCCGGAAGGCCTGGACGAGGCCGACGCCCGGCTGCTCGGCGAGGTGGCCGGAAAGGACGTCCTGGAGCTCGGCGCCGGCGCCGCCCAGTGCTCGCGCTGGCTCGCCGGCCGGGGCGCGCGGCCGGTCGCCCTGGACATCTCCTTCCGCCAGCTCCAGCACTCCCGCCGGATCGACCTCGGCCGCGGCGACGCGCCCGTCCCGGTCGTCCAGGCCGACGCCGCCGTGCTGCCCTTCGCCGACGGCTCCTTCGACATCGTCTGCTCCGCCTACGGCGCCGTGCCGTTCAGCGCCGACACCGCGCGCCTGATGCGCGAGGTGCACCGGGTGCTGCGGCCCGGCGGGCGCTGGGTGTTCTCGGTGACCCACCCGATCCGCTGGGCCTTCCCCGACGAGCCGGGCGTCGAGGGCCTCACCGCGACCGCCTCCTACTTCGACCGCACCCCGTACGTCGAGGAGGACGAGCAGGGGCGCGCCAGCTACGTCGAGCACCACCGCACGACCGGCGACCGGGTCCGCGAACTCGTCGGCGCCGGCTTCCGGTTGCTCGACCTGGTCGAGCCGGAGTGGCCGGCCGGCCTGGAGCAGGAGTGGGGCGGCTGGTCCCCGCTGCGCGGGCGGCTGATCCCCGGCACCGCGATCTTCGTGGCCGAGCGGGGCTGACCTTGCATCCTTCGTGGCGGGAACTCCCGGTCCGCACCGCCCTGCCCGCCCTCCACCGCGCGCTGGACGGGCACGGCACCGCCGTCCTCGCGGCGCCGCCCGGCACCGGCAAGACGACGCTGGTGCCGCTGGCGCTGGCGGGGCTGCTCGGTTCCGGTCCTTCTCGACGCGTGCTCGTCGCCGAGCCGCGGCGGCTCGCGGTGCGGGCCGCCGCGCGGCGGATGGCCTGGCTGCTCGGCTCGTCCGTGGGCCGCGAAGTCGGCTACACCGTACGCGGGGAGCGTCGCGTCGGGCCCTCGACGGTCGTGGAGGTCGTCACCACCGGCGTGCTGCTGCAACGGCTTCAGCGCGACCAGGAGCTGCCCGGGGTGGACGTGGTCGTCCTGGACGAGTGCCACGAGCGGCACCTGGACGCCGACACCGCGCTCGCGTTCCTGCTCGACGTCCGGGCCGCGCTGCGGCCGGAGCTGCGGCTGGTCTGCGCCTCGGCCACCTCGGACACCGAGGCCTGGGCCGAACTCCTCGGCGGCGCACCGGTGGTGGAGGCGCACGGCGTCTCGCACCCGGTCGACGTCGTGTGGGCACCGCCGCCGCGCGCCGTCAGGCCCGCGCACGGCACGCGGGTCGACCCGGCGCTGCTCGACCACGTCGCGGCGGTGGTGCGGCGGGCGCTGACCGAGCAGGAGGGGGACGTGCTCTGCTTCCTGCCCGGCGTCGGCGAGATCGCGCGGGTGGCGGGGCAGTTGGGCGGCTTGTCCGTGGACGTCCTGCAACTGCACGGCCGCGCGCCGCAGGCCGTGCAGGACGCCGCGCTCTCGGTTGGGGAACGCCGCCGTGTCGTCCTGGCCACCGCCGTCGCCGAGTCCTCGCTCACCGTGCCCGGCGTCCGCGTTGTCGTTGACGCCGGACTCGCCCGCGAACCGCGCACCGACCACGCCCGCGGCCTGGCCGCCCTCGTCACCGTCCGCGCCTCGCTCGCCGCCGCCCGCCAGCGCGCGGGCCGCGCCGGGCGCGAGGCCCCGGGCACCGTCTACCGGTGCTGGGCGGAGGCCGAGGACGCGCTGGCCGCGCGCTTCCCGACACCCGAGATCGCGCTCGCCGACCTCACCCCGTTCGCTCTGCAGGCCGCCTGCTGGGGCGACCCGGACGCCACGGGCCTCGCCCTGCCCGACCGGCCCCCGGCGGGCGCGATGGCCGCCGCCCGGCAGACGCTCCAGGCGTTGGGCGCCGTGGACGTGGACGGCCGGGCGACGGCGCGCGGCGTCCGGCTGGCCCGGACGGGGCTGCACCCCCGGTTGGGGCGCGCGCTGGTCGACGGGGCTCCCGCCGTCGGTGCGAAGCGTGCGGCCGAGGTGGTCGCGCTGCTCTCCGAGGAGCCTCCGCGGGCACTGGGCGACGACCTGGGGGCGGTATGGCGGACGGTCCGCTCTTCCAAGGACCCCTACGCCGGCCGCTGGCGCGACGAAGTCCGCCGCTTGGAGCGCGCTGCGGGCGACGAGCCCGCCACTCGGCTTCCCGACACGACCGCCGTAGGCCTGGTCGTGGCTCTCGCCTTCCCCGAGCGGATCGCCCGCGCGCGGGTGGAGAAGCCGGCACCCGGCGAGCGCAGCCCCTATCTGATGGCCTCCGGAACGGCCGCCGAGCTGGCCCCCGGCACGACGCTGGGCGCGCTGCCCTGGCTGGCCGTGGCGGTCGCCGACCGCCCAGCGGGCTCACACTCGGCGCGCATCTTGCACGCCGCAGCACTGGACGAGGACACCGCCCGCCTCGCGGGAGCGCCACTGCTCACGACCGCTGAGGAAGTCCACTGGGACACCCGACGAAGCGAGGTAGTCTCCCGCCGGCTCGATTCCCTGGGAGCGATCGAGCTTTCCGCGTCCCCTTTGGACCGCCCCGACCCGCTGCTGGTCCGCGCCGCCGTCCTGGAAGGCCTGACCCGAGAGGGCGTCAGCGCGCTCCTGACCTTTCCGTCCCCCGGCCTACGCGAACGCCTGGCCTTCCTGCACACGGCAATCGGCGCGCCCTGGCCCGACGTCTCCGATGCCTCGCTCCTGGAACGCGCCGAGGAGTGGCTGGAACCCGAACTCTCCCGCGCCCGCCGCCGATCCGACCTCGCGAGGATCGATACGACGTCTGCCCTCCAGCGCCTACTCCCCTGGGCCACCGGGGAGGCAGGCCGCCTGGACGAGCTCGCCCCCGAGCGGATCACGGTGCCGTCCGGCTCCAAGATCCGAGTCGACTACGGCGACGAACGCCCAGTGCTGGCCGTCAAGTTGCAAGAACTCTTCGGCTGGACGGCCACGCCCGCCCTGGCCGGAGGCCGCGTCCCACTGACCATCCACCTGCTCTCCCCAGCGGGCCGCCCCGCAGCAGTCACAGGAGACCTGGCGTCCTTCTGGCAAACCGGCTACCACGCCGTCCGCGCAGACCTGAGGGGCCGCTACCCCCGCCACCCCTGGCCGGAGGACCCGACGACGGCAGAGCCCACCCGCCGCGCCAACACAAGGAAGTGACGGAGCTACAGATCCGAAAAGTCACCAGCCTGAAGCCCGGAGAGGAAGGAAGCCCAAGCAGGGGCCGGAAACACAAGCACCGGCCCCTGCGGATCCTTGGAGTCACGCACGGGGACGAGGCCGGGGAACCCGGGGGCCACCTCGATGCAGTCGCCCCCGTTGCCTCCGCTGTAGCTGCTCTTCCGCCACGTCAACACAGCCCGCCCCCCAAAGTCCTACATGGGAAGGTCGCCCTCACGGACGGCCGTCACAAAGGCTTCCCACGCAGCGGCCGGAAACACAAGCACCGGCCCCTGCGGATCCTTGGAGTCACGCACGGGGACGAGGCCGGGGAATCCGGGGGCCACCTCGATGCAGTCGCCGCCGTTCGTGCCGCTGTAGCTGCTCTTGCACCAACTGGCTTCGTTGAGCTCGTTCCACGTCATCTCTGAACCCCTCCAGCGCCTCGGCGATCAGCGCGAGCGATTCGGCCGCCGTGAGTGCATCGCCGCGCAGCCGATCATAGCGCCGCCGATGCCCGGAAACGATGGCCGGATCGCCGCTGGGACACCCCATGTCAAGACTCTCCGAATACACCGAGTGTTGTCCATCGGGCATCTCCAGAAGGACCATTGACATGTTGATGATCGTCGCCCGAGCCGTGAACGGCACCACCTGAACGACGATGTTTCCGTGCTCAGCAACGCGCAGCAGGTGATACATCTGCCGCACCATCACCCTCGGCCCGCCAACCACCGACCGGATGGCACTTTCGTCCAGAAGCACGACCAACTGCGGCCCACCCTCGGCGAGGAACCGCTCCTGCCTCGCAAGCCTCGCGTTGACCCGATCCTCGATCACTTCAGGGCGTTCGTCGGTCCCACCCGCCTCGAACATCGCCCTCGCGTAGTCCCTGCATTGCAGCAGCCCATGAACGTAGTTCGCCTGGAACGCCTGGAGCCCCGCTGCCTCGGCCTCCGTATCCGCATGGGCCTGGAACCAGTCCGGATGCTCGACCTGAGCCGTCCAGTCGACCCGTCCGTACAGCCGCTTCAGCAAGTCGCCCGTGCCGTACAGCCGATCGAGCTCCTCGACCTCCTCAGGCGAAGGTTTGCGCTTCCCACCCTCGGTCCGCGAGATCACCGTCCGGTCGCAGTGCAGGAGCTTGCCCACGTCCTCCTGCCGGTAGCCCGCCGCATCCCGGGCGAAGCGGATCTCCTCGCCGAACATGATCGCGGAACTCGCCGTCGTCCCCCGGGCCTTCCGCTGCGTCATCACTGCCCCCAGTTGTGCACCGCACGCCCGCACGCCGATCTGGCGTCACCGTACCTCTGCGGCCCCTCTGACTAACACCAGAACGCAATCATTTACATGCACAGCGTGATAGCGCACTACCCTCGCGCTCCCTCATCCGCCCCCTGGGGAACTTTCGCCGCACTCGTCTCCCGCGTCGGTTCCACGCCCCGGCCCACCGAGGCCGACACCGGCGAACCCCTCACCATCACCCCCACCCCCGACTCCCGCATCAAACCCGTCCTCACCCACTGCCGCACCCAAGCCGCCACCCACAAGAAGTCGACCCCACCAACTTCCTGTGCTCCCCGCCGTCACCGTCCCGGCCGAAGCCGATCACGGCATGACCGGGCGGAGCACATAATTCGTGGTCGAATCGGGCGAACGTTGGCAGGGTGTGGTGCACGGACTCCCAGCTCAACGATGTCCGAGCCCGCCCACTGACCACGCCCCCGAACGGGCCCGCACCGCTTGGACACCGCATGACCCACGACCACAACCTCCCCACCCGCCGCTCCGCCCGACAGGAAGCACTACTCCTGACGGGCACGGTCGGTGTGGGCAAGACCGCCACCGCCGATCTGCTCGGTGACCTACTGGCCGACAGGGGCGTGCCGCACGCGGTCATCGACCTCGACCGGCTCTGCCAGGCGTGGCCCGCCCCCTACGGAGACCCGTTCCAGCACCGTCTCCTGCTCGCCAACCTGCGGGCGGTCGCCGGCAACTACCGCGCGGCGGGCGCCCAGCGCCTCGTGCTGGCCGGCGTCGCCGAGAACACCGCCGAACGGAACGCCTACCAGGAGGCCCTGGGCATGCCGCTGAGGGTGTGCCGCCTGACCGCAGACCTCGCCACCGTCCACACCCGACTCCGGACGCGCCACGAGACCGATCACGACACGGCCTCCCTGCCCTGGCACCTGCGGCGGGCCGAGGAACTCCACCTCGTCCTGGAAGCGGCCGGGATCTCCGACATCACCGTCGACACCACCGACCTGACACCCGCCCAGACCGCCTCCGCCGTCCTCGAAGCCACCCACTGGACCGACGCCACCACCACCGACGGACACATCTGACCGCCCCGCCCTGAGCCTGTTCGGCTGCGGCAACGCCAGCCAACCACCGAACCACGCACAGGAAGTCGACCCACCCGGCTTCCCGCGCAGCAGAACCACCCCGGACAGCGGGCATGCCGACCGGTGGGCATCCTCACAGCCCTCAGCTCAAGCGGACCGGACCATCACCTACGCGGCCCTGGACGTGTCCCGCCTCCGCGCCTATGCCGCCGGCCGGGCCTCCACCAGGATCTTCTCCGCGCCTTGGTCCAGCAGGAGGCCCGCCACCTGCATGCCCAGCTTCTCCGGCTCACCCAACGGACCAGAGTAGTGGGCCTCCAGCTGCCGCCCGCCGTCCACGGAGGTGACCTGCCCGTACAGGGTCAGCACATCGCCCTCGGCCTTGCCGAACGCGCCAACCGGCACCGAGCACCCGCCGTGGAGCTCGGCCAGCATCGCCCGCTCGGCCCGCACCTCCGCATCCGTCACCGGGTCGCCGGCACCGGACAGGATCCGGCGGGCCAGCTCGTTGTCCTCCCGGATCTGGATGCCCAGCGCGCCCTGCCCCGGCGACGGCGGGAACAGCCCGATCGGCAGGATCTCGCTGATCTCCTCGCCGCGGCCGAGCCGCTTGATCCCGGCCGCCGCCAGCACCACCGCGTCCAGCCGCTGTGTCCGGAGCTTGCCGAGGCGGGTCGGGACGTTCCCCCGGATCTCCACCGGCACCAGGTCCGGACGGACGTGCAGCAGCTGGGCGATCCGGCGCGACGCCGACGTGCCGATCCTTCCGCCGCGCGGGAGACCGGCCAGCGTCGAGCCGCACAGCGCGTCGTGCACGTCGGCACGGGTGGGCGGGGGCAGGAGGATCAGGCCGGGCGGGTTCGCGGTCGGCAGGTCCTTGAGCGAGTGCACGATCACATCGACCTCACCGGACGCCAGCGCGTTCACCTGGTTCACGGAGAAGGCCGAGCCTCCGCCGCGCTCCGACACCTCCCGGAGAGCCGACCTGCGGTCCTGGTCGCCGGCTTCCGTGATCACCCGCCGGCGGAAGACCACATCGGGGAAGCGCTCCCGCAGCGGCGCCAGGAACTCCCTCACCTGGGCCCGCGCCAGATGGCTGGCCCGCGACCCCACCACCAGTGTGCTCATACGCCAACTCCCGACATCTGACGAGATGTTGACCGCATGCTACCCGTCACGGACACGCCCGGTTTCCGACGGTTCGTCGGGACCCTGCTCGGGACATCCGCCGGAGACGGCACACGGACTCATCCGGGACGGACATGTCCTCGGTGGTCGAGACCCCTGCCTCAGTGCACGGAGCCCGGCGTGAAGGCCGGGGCCGGGGGGCGCGGGATCGGGATGCCGGTCTGGACCGGGCCGCAGACCATGACCTGGGCGGCCCCGCGCGGGTAGCAGTCGCCCGAGCCGGGCTGCGGGGTCGTCGAGCAGACGGTGCAGGGCACGGGCGGGATGGTGTGGGGGTCCTGGGCGGCCGGGGGCTTCGGGTCCTGGGGCTTCGGCTTCGGTGCGGGGGTGTCGGCCGTCCTGGGGTGCGCTGCCGGGGTGCTCGTCGGCTTCTTCGCGGCGGGGGCCGGAGCGTCGCTCGTGGGTTCCGCCGTGGGGGTCGCCGTCTCCGTGGCGGACGGCTGCGGCGACGGCGGCGCCTCGGTCGGACTCGGCGTCGGCGTGGCTGCCACCGTGGCCGTCACAGTCGGGACAGCAGTCGGGACGGCAGTCGGGCTCGCACTCGCGGTCGCCACGGCCGTCGGCGTCACACCGTCCGCACCGGACAGCGCCCACACCGACCCGCCGACGAGCAGCAGCGCCACCGCCGCGGCAGCCGGAATCACCAACCGGGGCCGCCGGTACCACTTCTGCCCCGCGCCCTCGTCCACCTCGGCCAACGCCCGCTCCCCCGCCCTGCGCCGCGCCCTTCGCGCAGCGAACCGAGCAGATCGTAGCGGCGGGCCAGGACCGTCATCGACGCCCCCGGTCTCCCCCGGCGAGGGGATGGCTCCGGCCGTCCAGGAGGATGTGACACCGCTGTGCGTCGGCAAGCCTGGACGCATGGCCGGCAGGAACTGCCGCCACCGCAACACCCGATCCGCCAGCCAGGAGCACTGACATGAGATTCGACGACCACCGAGTGGTCATCACCGCTGCCGGCCGGGATTTCGGGCGCACCTTGGCCGTTCGTCTCGCGGACCTCGGCGCCGAGGTGTTCCTGTCCGCGCGCACTCTCGCCGCCGCCGAGCGGGTCCGCGACGAGATTCGTGACCGAGGGCACCAGCGCGTCCACGCCTTCGCCTGCGACCTGACGGACCCCGCCTCGATCCGCGGCTTCGCTGCCGGAGTCGGCCGGCACACCGACCACGTCGACGTGCTGATCAACAACGGCTCCCGCTACCTCGAAGGCCCGGACCTCCTGTCCGCCTCCGATGGCGATGTCGTCGACACGATCGCCTCCGGCGCCACCGGCACCGTCCTGACCGTGAAGAGCTTCCTCCCCCTCCTGCTCAACTCGGACAAGCCGGATGTGGTGACCATGGTCTCCGCCTGCGGCACCGCTGGGCATCACCGGTCGGACGCGCACGACGCCTTCTACGCGGCCAAGAGCGCCCAGGCAGGGTTCGTCGACATCCTCTCCAAGCGCCTGCGGCCCCAGGGGGTTCGGGTGATCTCCCTCTACCCTCCCGACTTCGCCAACCCCGACCCCCTCGCCGAGGAGTGGGAGACCACACCGCGCGGGGCCGAGGACGCCCTCACCGCACAGTCCCTCGTGCAGTGCGTCCTCTTCGCGGTCGCCCAGCCCCGCGACTGCTTCATCAAGGCGTTCCACTTCGAGCAGGTCTGAAGCGGGATCTCCTCCGAGCCCAAAACCGGTGGGCCCGGGCGCTGCACGCGCCCGGGCCCACCGAAATAGCGTCAGTGCGCCGCCGCCTCCCAGTTGGCGCCGATGCCCACCGACACGTCGAGCGGGGCGCGCAGCGGGTAGGCGCCGGCCATCTGCTCGCGGACGATCGCCTCGACCGGCTCGCGCTCGCCCGGGGCCAGCTCCAGCACGATTTCGTCGTGGACCTGGAGCAGCATCCGGGAGGTGAGGCCGGCCTCGCGCAGGGCGTCGTCGACGCGCAGCATGGCGATCTTGACGATGTCGGCGGCCGAGCCCTGGATCGGGGCGTTGAGGGCCATCCGCTCGGCCATCTCGCGGCGCTGGCGGTTGTCGCTGTTGAGGTCGGGCAGGTAGCGGCGGCGGCCGAGGAGGGTCTCGGTGTAGCCGGTGGCCCGGGCCTCGTCGACGACGCGGCGCAGGTAGTCGCGCACGCCGCCGAAGCGCTCGAAGTAGGTGTCCATCAGGCCCTGCGCCTCGGCCGGCTTGATGCCGAGCTGCTGCGAGAGCCCGTAGGCGGAGAGGCCGTAGGCGAGGCCGTAGGACATCGCCTTGATCTTGCGGCGCATCTCGGCGTCCACCGAGCCGCCCGGGACCTCGAAGACCTGGGAGGCGACGGTGGTGTGGAGGTCCTCGCCGGAGGCGAAGGCCTCGATCAGGGCCTCGTCCTCCGACAGGTGGGCCATGATGCGCAGTTCGATCTGGGAGTAGTCGGCCGTGAGCAGCGACTCGTAGCCCTCGCCGACGATGAAGGCGCGGCGGATGGCGCGCCCCTCCTCCGTGCGGACGGGGATGTTCTGCAGGTTGGGGTCCTGCGAGGAGAGCCGGCCGGTGGCGGCCACCATCTGGTTGAAGGTGGTGTGGATGCGGCCCTTGGGCGAGACGGTCTTGAGCAGGCCCTCGACGGTGGTGCGCAGCTTGGCCTGGTCGCGGTGGCGCAGCAGGATGACCGGCAGTTCGTTGTCGGTCTGGGTGGCGAGCCAGGTGAGGGCGTCGGCGTCGGTGGTGTAGCCGGTCTTGATCTTCTTGGTCTTGGGGAGGGCGAGCTCGCCGAAGAGGATCTCCTGGAGCTGCTTGGGCGAGCCGAGGTTGAACTCGTGCCCGGCGGCGGCGTGCGCCTCTTCGACGCAGCGCTGGATCTCGGCGGCGAACTGCGTCTCCAGCGTGGTGAGCCAGTCGCGGTCGGCGGCGATGCCGTAGCGCTCCATGCGGGCGAGCAGGGCGGCGATGGGCAGTTCCATGTCGTGCATGAGCTCGACGGCGCCGACCTCGGCGAGGCGGGTGTCGAAGAGGGCGGCGAGGTCGAGGACGGCGCGGGCCTGGAGCATGAGGGCCTGGGCGCCCGCCGCCGGGTCCTCCTCGGGGGCGTCGAAGGCGAGCTGGCCGCTCTCGGCCGCCGGGGCGGCGGGGGTGAGCGAGCGGGCCAGGTACTCCTCGGCGAGGACCTCCAGGGTGAAGGTGCGGCGGCCGGGCTTCTCCAGGTAGGCGGCGAGGGCGGTGTCGGCGACGACGCCCTCGATCGTCCAGCCGCGCTCGGCGAAGGCGCGCATGACCTGCTTGGCGATGTGCAGGGCCTTGGGGGCGGCCGCGTCGGCGAGCCAGACGGCGAAGGCCCGCTCGTCCTCCTCGGCGAGCAGGGCCGGGTCGAACCAGGCGGCCGTCTCCCCGACGGCGAGGGCGACTTCGGTGACCTCGCCGGTGCCGAGCGCCCACTGGTAGACGGCGGCCAGCGCGACCGGCGTCTTGCCGTCGGCGGCGTGCTCGCGCAGCCAGGCGGCCAGCGTGCCCGGGTCGGTGAGCAGTTCGCCGTCGACCTCGACGCCGGGGGCGAGTTCGGTTTCGGTGGCCTCCGACCCGCCGGCCGGGTCGATGCCGAAGACGCGGTCGCGGAAGTTGGCGTTGCGGAACTCCAGCGACTCCATCAGGGTGCCGACGGCGGCCTTGTCGAAGGAGGCGCGGGCCAGGTCGGGCACGCCGAGCGGGAGTTCGACGTCACGGACGAGCTCGGTGAGGACGCGGTTGCGCTTGACGGAGTCGAGGTGCTCGCGCAGCTTCTCGCCGATCTTGCCCTTCACCTCGTCGGCGCGGGAGACGAGTTCGTCGAAGGAGCCGAACTGGTTGACCCACTTGGCGGCGGTCTTCTCGCCGACGCCGGGGATGCCGGGCAGATTGTCCGACGGGTCGCCGCGCAGGGCGGCGAGGTCGGGGTACTGGCGCGGGGTGACGCCGTACTTCTCGGCGACCTTCTCCGGGGTGTAGCGGGTGAGTTCGGAGACGCCCTTGGTCGGGTAGAGGACGGTGACGTGCTCGGTGACCAGCTGGAGGGAGTCCCGGTCGCCGGTGACGATGTCGACGTCGAAGCCGGCCGCCTCGGCGGCGGTGGCCAGGGTGGCGATGATGTCGTCGGCCTCGAAGCCCTCGACGGTCAGCCGCGGGACGTTCATCGCGTCGAGCAGTTCGCCGATCAGGCCGATCTGGCTGCGGAACTCGTCGGGCGTCTTGGCGCGGTTGGCCTTGTAGTCGGGGAACTCGACGGAGCGGAACGTCTGGCGGGAGAGGTCGAAGGCGACCGCGAGGTGGGTGGGCTGTTCGTCACGGACGGTGTTGGCGAGCATCGAGGCGAAGCCGTAGACCGCGTTGGTGGGCTGGCCGGTGGAGGTGTTGAAGTTCTCCACGGGCAGGGCGTAGAAGGCCCGGTAGGCCATCGAGTGCCCGTCGAGCAGCATCAGCCGGGGCCGCCGGCCGGCCCCGCCGCCACCCGTCGCGCCCTTGTCCGTACTCTGCGTAGCCACGTCAACGTCCGTTCCTGCCGATTCCACTACCGGCCCCCGATCCTATGGCCCGGCACCGACAAAACGGGGCGCGCCGGACGGGAGTGCGACGCGCCCGGGCGAGGCGGCGGGCCGTGGCTACCGTCGAGTAGGACGGTCGTACGATCACAGTCGGCGCGACCGGCACGACGAGCACCACCACGACGGCCGGCCCGGCCCGGCCCGCACAGCCGGCACCACCGGCATCGCCCGCACCAGCACCACCAGCACCAGCACCAGCACCAGCACCAGCACCAGCAGCACGACGTGACCCCCCGAGCGGCAGGAGTTCCCCCATGACCGACGCGGCCCCCGACGCCACCCCCGTCCTGAAGGTCCCGCAGGAGGTGCTGGACCACTTCGCCAAGCTCGGCGTCAGCCCGGAGACGTTCTCCGGCGGCCACCTCGGCGAGAAGCTCGGCATCCGGATCGTCGAGGCCTCGGGCGACCGGGTGGTCGGCACGATGCCGGTCGAGGGGAACCAGCAGCCGTACGGGCTGCTGCACGGCGGCGCGTCGGCGGCGCTGGCGGAGACGCTCGGCTCGATCGGCGCGATGCTGCACGCGGGCCCGGGCCGGTACGCGGTCGGCGTGGACCTCAACGCCACCCACCACCGCTCGGCGACGTCCGGGCTGGTCACCGGCGTCGCGACGGCCGTCTTCAAGGGGCGCACCGCCGCCACGTACGAGATCGCGATCACCGACGACACCGGGCGCCGGGTCACCAGCTGCCGGCTGACCTGCATGCTGCGCGACCTCTGACGGCCCGCAGGGCGCCGTTGACGGCGTCCCGCCAGGGCAGATGCCCCGTCAGATCTCTTGTCCGCCCCCTTGTTTGACCTTCTGCCATCGTGGGCAGGCGTTGGTCCAGGCAAGGGGGCGGTGGCATATCCGGACACGCGTCAGGATATCCCTCATCTGTAACGCTGCGTAACAGCCAGGAAATCCGAGCATTCGGCCACTCCGAAGCCCGAAGGGCAGCCGGAGCGCCTTGACATGCCATCGTTTGTCCGCAATCCGGACGAGTACGCCCGGAACCTGCACACCGGACGGCGCTGTTCGATTATCGGTGCAGCCAGCAGCAACCCCCATTTCTGGCCCTTACATCGCTCTACCAGCAAGTAAACGCCCGCCGCCGCCGGGTCGGTCGAATCAGAACGACCACATGCTGAGACAAATACTACGTGTGCTCATAACAAGAGAATCACAGCCTCGCTACACCACTGCCCCAGCCGCCTCACGGCGCCTAGAGTCACGGCCAGTCACCGCGCCACCCTGATTGGGCCAGGCCACCGCGCATCCCGGCTCCCGCCACTACGGCGCGGCGCCTTCCTGTACCGAAGGGGACCCCCGTGCGTCATCGTTCCGCAGTTGTCGTGAGCATCTCCGTGATCGCCGCCCTCAGCCTCAGTGCGTGCGGCTCCCGCGGCGACAAGAAGTCCGCCGACGGCGGCGGCAGCGGCTCCGGCACCACCGTCACCATCGGCGTCGACGCCCCGCTCACCGGCGACCTCTCCGCCATCGGCATCGGCATCAAGAACTCGGTCGACCTCGCGGTCAAGAAGGCCAACGAGACGAACGAGGTCCCCGGGGTCAAGTTCGCGATCAAGCCCCTCGACGACACCGCCAAGCCCGCCCCCGGCCAGCAGAACGCCACCCAGCTGGTCGCCGACAACACCGTCCTCGGCGTCGTCGGCCCCCTCAACTCCAGCGTCGCGCAGTCGATGCAGCAGATCTTCAACGACGCCAACCTCGTCGAGATCTCCCCCGCCAACACCGGCGTCGCCCTCTCCCAGGGCGAGAAGTGGGCCACCGGCGAGAAGAAGCGCCCCTTCAAGAGCTACTTCCGCACCGCCACCACCGACGCCGTCCAGGGCCCCTTCGCCGCCCAGTTCCTCTACACCGACTCGAAGAAGACCAAGGTCTTCATCATCGACGACCAGAAGACCTACGGCGCCGGCCTCGCCGCCACCTTCAAGGGCGAGTTCACCAAGCTCGGCGGCACCGTCGCCGGCGAGGAGCACGTCAACCCCGACGACCGCGACTTCTCCGCCATCGTCACCAAGGTCAAGAGCTCCGGCGCCGAAGCCGTCTACTACGGCGGCGAGTACCCCGCCGCCGGCCCGCTCTCCCTCCAGCTCAAGGAGGCCGGCCTCAACATCCCGCTCATGGGCGGCGACGGCATGCAGAGCGCCGACTACATCAAGCTCAACCCCAAGAGCGCCGGCGACTTCGCCACCGCCGTCGGCGGCGACGTCGAGAAGCTCCCCACCGCCACCAAGTTCATCTCGGACTACAAGGCCGCCGGCTACAAGGACCCGTTCGAGACCTACGGCGGTTACTCCTACGACAGCGCCTGGGCCATCATCGAGGCCGTCAAGAACGTCGTGAGCGCCAACAACGGCAAGCTCCCCTCGAACGCCCGCGCCGCCGTCGTCGACGCCGTCCAGAAGATCTCCTTCGACGGCGTCACCGGCAAGGTCTCCTTCGACGAGTTCGGCGACACCACCAACAAGCAGCTCACCGTCTACACCGTCAAGGACGGCAAGTGGGACGTGGCGAAGTCCGGCACCTTCAACGGCTGAGCCGGCGGCCCGGCGACCGAACCGCCGAGCCACCGGCCCGACGACTGAACCGCTGAGCCACCGGCCCGACGGCCGAGGCACCTTCCTCACCAGCACCACCCGCGCGGGGGCGCCACGAGTGCCCCCGCGCGCGCCCACATCCACCCACCCCACGCGGACACCCGAACGCACAACGGAGGCCCAGCGGTGCACGACCTACCGCAGCAGCTGGCCAACGGCCTGATCCTCGGAGCCCTCTACGGGCTCGTCGCGATCGGCTACACGATGGTCTACGGCATCGTCCAGCTCATCAACTTCGCCCACGGCGAGATCGTCATGGTCGGCGGCTTCGGCGCCCTGACCGCCTACCTCGCCCTCCCCGGCGGCACCACCATGTGGCTGGCCCTACCGCTGATGCTGATCGCCGGCATCCTGGTCTCCACCCTCACCGCCGTCGCCGCCGAACGCTTCGCCTACCGGCCCCTGCGGAGCGCCCCCCGCCTCGCGCCCCTCATCACCGCCATCGGGCTGTCCATCCTCCTCCAGCAGCTCGTCTTCTCCTTCTACCCCGACGCCAAGAAGGCCCGCGTCTTCCCCAAGATCCCCGGCGACCCCCTGAGCCTCGGCTCCGTCACCATCCAGCCCAGCGACCTCTTCCTCATCGCCGCGGCCCCGCTGTGCATGCTCGCCCTCGGCTGGTTCGTCACCCGCACCCGCTCCGGCCGCGCCATGCAGGCCACCAGCCAGGACCCCGACACCGCCAAGCTCATGGGCATCGACACCGACCGCATCATCGTCATGGCCTTCGCCATCGGCGCCGCGTTCGCCGCCGTCGCCGCCGTCGCCTACGGACTGCGCAGCGGCCAGGTCGACTTCCGCATGGGCTTCATCCTCGGCCTCAAGGCCTTCACCGCCGCCGTCCTCGGCGGCATCGGCAACATCTACGGCGCCATGCTCGGCGGCGTCGCCCTCGGCCTCGCCGAAAGCCTCGCCACCGGTTACATCCAGCACCTGCCCGGCATGAGCCTCTTCGGAGGCGGCGCCTGGAAGGACGTCTGGGCCTTCGTACTCCTCATCCTCGTGCTCCTCGTCCGGCCCCAAGGCCTGCTCGGCGAGCGCGTCGCGGACAGGGCGTGACCACCATGACCACCAGAACCGAAACCAGCCCGGTCATCCCCCTCCCGGCCCGCGCCGCCGCAGCCCTCACCGGCCTCGGCGCCCTCGCCACCGCCGCCTCCGCCGCCATGTCCTGGACCTGGACCTCCGACTTCCCCGGCGACCTCACCTACTACGGCTCCCCCGCCGGCCTCCAGTGGCTCGCCCTCGTCGCCGGACTCCTCACCCTCGTCCTCCTCCTCGCCACCCACGGCACCCCCGGCCTGCGCTGGGCCGCCCCCGGCCGCAACCACAACGCCGTCCTGTACGCCGCCACCGGCGCCCTCGCCGTCGCCGTCTTCTCCGTCACCGCCATCTCCGTCGACCTCGGCGGCCTCGCCAACCTCGAACCCGGCGGCTGGGTCCTCGCCGCCGGCGGCATCCTCAGCCTCGCCGGCGCCCTCGGCCTCCCCCTCGACCGCCGCACCGCCGTCCCGCTGAAGATCCTCGACCGGCGGCTCTTCCTCCTCGTCCCCGCCGCGCCCCTCGCCTGGATCGGCGCCCACGCCATCCCCGGCGACAAGCCCGTCGCCCCCGTCATGACCGCCCTCGCCGGCGCCGTCGCCATCGCCACCGGCGCCGTCCTCCTCGTCCAGCTCGGCCACTTCGCCAACACCTGGCTGCGCCTCGGGAAGATCGACCGACCGCTGCCCGCGCCGCGCCAACTCCCCTCCTGGGTCGAGGTCCTGATCATCGTCTTGGCCTTCGGCACCGGCCTGTTCGTGATCACCTTCGGCGTCGACACCGACTACGGCGAGCTCTTCACCGGCTACCTGCTCCTCACCGTCTTCGTCGCCTCCGCCCTCACCCGGTCCGGACTCGTCGCCCGGCTGCGCGCGCTGACCGTCAAGCACCGCCCGGTCACCACCGGCGCCGCCTTCGCCGCCGCCGCCAGCTTCCCGTTCACCCAGAGCAGCGACCAGTACACCTCCGTCGCCACCAACATCCTGATCTTCGCGACGGTGGCGCTCGGCCTCAACATCGTCGTCGGCCTCGCCGGCCTGCTCGACCTCGGCTACGTCGCCTTCCTCGGTGTCGGCGCCTACGCCGCCGCGCTCGTCTCCGGCTCCCCCGCCTCGCCCATCCACGTCCAGTTCCCGTTCTGGGCCGCGATGCTCACCGGCGCCGCCGTCTCCATGATCTTCGGCGTCCTCATCGGCGCCCCGACCCTGCGGCTGCGCGGCGACTACCTCGCCATCGTCACGCTCGGCTTCGGCGAGATCTTCCGCATCACCATGCAGAACCTCAACGGCACCACCGGCCCCAAGATCACCAACGGTGCCAACGGCATCCCGCGGATCCCCGACCTGGAGATCTTCGGCTTCAACCTCGGCGAGTCCCACAGCATCGGCGCCTTCGAACTCGGCCGGTTCTCCAACTACTACCTGCTGATGCTGCTCGTCACGGCCCTCGTCGTGCTCGTCTTCGCCCGCGTCGGCAACTCCCGCATCGGACGCGCGTGGGTCGCCATCCGCGAGGACGAGACCGCCGCCGAGGCCATGGGCATCAACGGCTTCCGCCTCAAGCTCCTCGCCTTCGCCCTCGGCGCCTGCCTCGCCGGCCTCGCTGGCACCGTCCAGGCCCACGTCAGCTACACCGTGACGCCCGACCAGTACACCTTCGCCGAGGCCCTCCCGCCCAACTCCGCCTTCCTCCTCGCCGCCGTCATCCTCGGCGGCATGGGCACCATCAGCGGACCCCTCGCCGGCGCCACCCTCCTCTTCCTCATCCCGAAGAAGCTCGAATTCCTCTCCGACTACCAGCTCCTCGCCTTCGGCGCCGCCCTCATCGTCCTCATGCGCGTCCGCCCCGAAGGCCTCATCCCCAACCGGCGGCAGCAGCTCGAGTTCCACGAGGCCGCCATCCCGGCCCAGCCCACGGGCGAGCCGACCGCACTCACCAAGGCAGGGGCGTGACCGACCCGATGACCACCACCGATACGCCCCCCGCCGACGCACCGAAGTCCACCGAGCCGATCCTCGACGTCACCGGCGTCACCATGCGCTTCGGCGGCCTCACCGCCGTCAACGACGTCTCCCTCACCGTCGGCGAGGGCGAGATCATCGGCCTCATCGGCCCCAACGGCGCCGGCAAGACCACCTTCTTCAACTGCCTCACCGGCCTCTACGTCCCCACCGAGGGCCAGGTCCGCTACCGGGGCACCGTCCTGCCGCCCAAACCCCACCTCGTCACCCAGGCCGGCATCGCCCGCACCTTCCAGAACATCCGGCTCTTCGCCAACATGACCGTCCTGGAGAACGTCCTCGTCGGCCGCCACACCCGCACCAAGGAAGGCCTCTTCTCCGCCATCCTCCGCGGCCCCGGGTACAAGCGCGCCGAAGCCGAGAGCCGCGAACGGGCCATGGAACTCCTCGCGTTCACCGGACTCGCCGAGAAGGCCGACCACCTCGCGCGAAACCTCCCCTACGGCGAGCAGCGCAAGCTGGAGATCGCCCGCGCCCTCGCCTCCGACCCCGGCCTCCTCCTGCTCGACGAACCCACCGCCGGCATGAACCCCCAGGAGACCCGCGCCGCCGAGGAACTCGTCTTCGCCATCCGCGACAAGGGCATCTCCATCCTCGTCATCGAGCACGACATGCGGTTCATCTTCAACCTCTGCGACCGCACCGCCGTGCTCGTCCAGGGCCAGAAGATCGTCGAGGGCGACCGCGAGACCGTCCAGAACGACGAGCGCGTCATCACCGCCTACCTCGGCGCCCCGCTGGAGGACAGCACCACCGCAACACCGGAGGACACCAAGTGACCGCGCTCCTGGAGGTCGAGGACCTCCGCGTCTCCTACGGCAAGATCGAAGCCGTCAAGGGCATCAGCTTCACCGTCAACCAGGGCGAGGTCACCACCCTCATCGGCACCAACGGCGCCGGCAAGACCACCACCCTGCGCACCCTCTCCGGCCTGCTCAGACCCACCGCCGGCCGGATCACCTTCGAGGGCCGGGACCTCGCGACCGTCCCCGCCCACAAGATCGTCGCCCTCGGCCTCGCCCACTCCCCCGAGGGCCGGCACATCTTCCCGCGCATGACGATCGAGGAGAACCTCCTCCTCGGCGCCTTCCTGCGCAGCGACACCGCCGGCATCACCGCGGACGTGGAACGGGCCTACACCCTGTTCCCGATCCTCGGCGAGCGCCGCAAGCAGGCCGCCGGCACCCTGTCCGGCGGCGAACAGCAGATGCTCGCGATGGGCCGGGCGCTGATGTCCCAGCCCAAGCTGCTGATGCTCGACGAGCCGTCGATGGGCCTGTCGCCGCTGATGATGCAGAAGATCATGGCGACGATCGTCGAACTCAAGTCGAGCGGCACGACCATCCTCCTCGTCGAACAGAACGCCCAGGCGGCGCTCTCGCTGTCCGACCGCGGCTACGTCATGGAGACCGGCCGCATCGTCCTCAGCGGCACCGGCGCCGACCTCCTGCACGACGAGTCCGTGCGCAAGGCGTACCTCGGCGAGGACTGATCCCCGCACACGGCGAAGGGCCCGGCAGAAACGATCTGCCGGGCCCTTCGCCATGCCGTCCTACTCGGCGGGCTTGCCCTCGTCCGCCTTCTTGCGGTCCTGGGCCTCGCCCTCCTCGATGACCGCCTCTGCGACGGCGGCCATCGTCATGCGGCGGTCCATCGACGTCTTCTGGATCCACCGGAAGGCAGCCGGCTCGTTCAGCCCGAACTTCGTCTGCAGCACGCTCTTCGCCCGGTCCACCAGCTTCCGGGTCTCCAGGCGCTGCGAGAGGTCCGCGATCTCCTGCTCCAGCGTGCGCATCTCCGCGTACCGCGAAACGGCCATCTCGATCGCCGGCACCAGGTCCGCCTTGGAGAACGGCTTCACGATGTACGCCATCGCCCCGGCGTCCCGCGCCCGGTCCACCAGCTCCCGCTGCGAGAACGCGGTCAGCATCAGCACCGGAGCCAGGTGCTTCTCATGGATCTGCTCCGCTGCGGAGAGCCCGTCCAGGACCGGCATCTTCACGTCGAAGATCGCCAGATCCGGCTTCAGCTCCTCCACCAGCCGCACCGCCGTGGCCCCGTCCCCGGCCTCGCCGACGACGGTGTAACCCTCCTCTTCGAGCATCTCCTTGAGATCAAGACGGATCAACGCCTCGTCCTCGGCGATCACAATCCGAGTGATCTGGGGCATATCGGTCTCAAGCGGCTGTGCCTGCTCGTCGGCGGCGCTCACGTGGCTCCTCGTTCCGGCGGGGTACTGCATGCACGAGGGTACCTAGACACGGTATGTTTGAGTTCAACAGGGTCGGGGGGCAACCTTCGAATCTGTGGATGCCCCGGTAGTCCAGCGGAAGAGACACGGCACTCAAAACGCCGCCAGCGTGGGTTCGAATCCCACCCGGGGTACTTTTCCTTCGATTCTAAAGCCACTTAGGGCTACCTAATGGTTGGCGATCTTCATTCGTTCGAGTGGAAACAATCCCGTTCGCCCGCGCGTTCGACGCAAGGGTCGCAGGATCGCCCGCATGGCAGTTCGATCCCTCCGCGAAGAAGCCGTCCTGCTGCTACGTCAGGGCGCCCGCAACTGCGATGTCTCCCGCCGACTCGGAGTTCCAACCGGCACCGTCTCATGGTGGAAGCTGCAGGATCGCGCCGAACACGGGGACTTCCCGGCCCCTGAGCGCGCCACGTGCTTCCGCTGCTACTCCGACGAGCTCAACCGCCAGGCCTACGCCTACCTTCTCGGTGCCTACCTGGGCGACGGCCACATCACACACTCGAACATGTCCAGGACACAGAGCTTGTTCGTCACGTGTGACGACAAGTGGCCAGGGGTCATGGATGCTATCGAGCAAGCCATGCGCAGGGTGTTCCCGAAGAACAACACCTACCGACTGCAACGCCCGGGCTGCCACAACGTCAAGCTCTACTCCATGCACATGACCTGCTACTTCCCTCAGCACGGTCCTGGCAAGAAGCACGAGCGCACCATAGCCCTGGAGCCTTGGCAGCAGGAGATCGTCGACGAACACCCCTGGGAGTTCCTGCGCGGCCTCATCCACTCCGACGGCTGCCGCATCACCAACTGGGCGACCCGGACAAAGAACGGCGTCGTCCGCCGCTACGAGTACCCGCGGTACTTCTTCACCAACACCTCGACCGACATCATCAGGCTCTTCACCGCCACACTCGACGCCGTCGGCGTCGAGTGGAAGGCCTCGATCCCCCGCCCCACGGGCCAGGTCAACATCTCCATCGCCCGCAAGGACTCCGTCGCCCTCATGGACGCCCACATCGGCCCCAAGCACTGACGACGCCATGTACGACCTGGCCACTCGGCAACACGCCCTCCACGCCTCCGGCCTGACCTTCAGCCAAGTAAGCCGAACCACTGGCATATCCCGATCGGCGATCCGCGAGTGGGCCTCCGGTGCAGCACCCAGCCCCCGCATGACCGCCGAGTGTCCGCTCCTCGACGGCCGACTCGACCCCTCGCGGCCTCACTCCAGCTATGCCTACCTGCTCGGCCTCTACCTCGGCGACGGCTGCATCAGCGAGGGCCGCCGCAAGGCCTACGCCCTCCGAATCGCCTGCTGCGACACCTGGCCCGGTCTCATCGACGAATGCGAGCGCGCCGTCTCCGCCGTCATGCCGCACAACAAGGTCCTGCGCGTCCACGCGCCCGGCTGCACCAGCGTCGTCAGCACCAGCAAGCACTGGCCCTGCCTCTTTCCCCAGCACGGGCCCGGCCCCAAGCACCTGCGCCGGATCACCCTCGCCCCCTGGCAGCAGGAGATCGTCGACGAGCACCCCTGGGAGTTCCTGCGCGGCCTCATCCACTCCGACGGCTGCCGCATCACCAACTGGACCACCCGAACCGTGAGCGGCGTCCAGAAGCGCTACGAGTACCCGCGGTACTTCTTCACCAACACCTCCGCCGACATCGTCGGCCTCTTCACCGCCACACTCGACGCCGTCGGCGTCCGCTGGAAGTCCGTCACCCGCCCCACCGGGGCCGTCAACGTCTCCGTCGCCCGCAAGGACGACGTCGCCCTCATGGACGCCCACATCGGCCCCAAGCACTGACGGCGGCGCGGCCCTTCCGCACGAAGGGCCGCGCCGAAGTGGGGACTCAGACGTCCAGGGTGCCCACGTGGTGGACGCGGACGAGGTTGGTGGAGCCGGCGAGGCCGGGCGGGGAGCCGGCGGTGATGATGACGATGTCGCCCTTCTGGCAGCGGCCCAGGGACAGCAGGGCGGCGTCGACCTGTTCGACCATCTGGTCGGTGGTCGGGGCGAAGGGCCCGAGGAAGGTCTCGACGCCCCAGGTGAGGGCGAGTTGGCTGCGGACGGCGGGTTCGTAGGTGAAGGCGAGGACGGGGATGGGCGAGCGGTAGCGGGTCAAGCGACGCGCGGTGTCGCCGGACTGGGTGAAGGCGATGAGGTACTTGGCGTGCAGGAAGTCGCCGATCTCGGCGGCCGCGCGGGCGACGGCGCCGCCCTGGGTGCGCGGTTTGCTGCCGATGGTCAAGGGCGGCAGGCCTGCCGCCAGGATGTCGTTCTCGGCGGCCTCGATGATGCGGCCCATGGTCTTGACGGTCTCGACGGGGTACTTGCCCACCGAGGTCTCGCCGGAGAGCATCACCGCGTCCGTCCCGTCCAGGACGGCGTTGGCGACGTCGGAGGCCTCGGCACGGGTGGGCCGGGAGGCGTTGATCATCGAGTCGAGCATCTGGGTGGCGACGATGACCGGCTTGGCGTTGCGCTTGGCGAGCTTGACGGCGCGCTTCTGGACGAGCGGGACCTGTTCGAGGGGCATCTCCACGCCCAGGTCGCCGCGGGCCACCATGACGCCGTCGAAGGCGTCGACGATGGCTTCCAGGTTCTCGACCGCCTGCGGCTTCTCGATCTTGGCGATGACCGGGACGAACCGCCCCTCCTCGGCCATGATCCGGTGGACGTCGAGGATGTCGCGCCCGCTGCGGACGAAGGAGAGCGCGACGAGGTCGGCGCCGGTCCGCAGGCCCCACCGCAGGTCGGCGACGTCCTTGTCGCTGAGCGCGGGGACGGAGACGGCGACGCCGGGGAGGTTGAGGCCCTTGTGGTCGGAGACGAGGCCGCCCTCGATGACGATGCACCGCACGTGCGGCCCGTCGACCTCGGTGACCTCCAGGGTGACGCGGCCGTCGTCGACGAGGATGCGCTCGCCGCGCGAGACGTCGCCGGCGAGGCCCTTGTAGGTGGTGCCGCAGATGTCCTTGTCCCCCACGACGCCGTCGTCGGTGGAGATCGTGAACTCGTCGCCGCGTTCGAGGAGTACGGGCCCGTGGGCGAAGGTGTCGAGGCGGATCTTCGGGCCTTGGAGGTCGACGAGGACGCCGACGCTGCGGCCGGTCTCGTCGGCGGCCTTGCGGACGCGGCGGTAGCGCTCCTCGTGTTCGATGTGGGAGCCGTGGCTGAGGTTGAAGCGGGCGATGTCCATCCCGGCGTCGACCAGGGCCTTGATCTGGTCGTACGAGTCGGTGGCGGGCCCGAGGGTACAGACGATTTTTGCTCGGCGCATACTGCTGAGCGTAGGCATTACCGGCGCGTAACACCGACGTGGGTCCGGGCCTCGGGATGACCTTTGCCGGACGGCGAGTTGAACAATCTGACACATCCTCGGACCGGTGTGCGACGGGCCCGGTCGCGGTGCTCGCCGCCCGGTCGGCCGATGCGATTCCGTGAAGGGGAGTTCACCCCCGGTTCACCGTCGCTTCGGCCGCCGCTCCCGGCCCGGCGGGACGCTCGTCACCCGGGGACCACCCGGTTGACGTAACGGACGTAACGGACGAGGGGGGAAGCATGAGGGGGAAGCGTTCGGCATGAGACGCGCGTTGGGGGTGCTGGCGGCCTTGGTGCTGCTCGGCGGAGTGACGTACGCGCTGATCCCGGACCCGGATCCGCATCCGGGGCCCGGGCCGCTCGTCAAGGTGAACGGCCTGATCGGTTCGGAGAAGCGCGCCTTCTTCGAGAACCAGGAGGTCAAGGACGAGTTGGCGAAGCAGGGACTGGAGGTGCACGCGGACTCGACCGGTTCGTGGACGATGGTCGACCAGGCGAACCAGGCGAACATCGACTTCGCCTTCCCGGCGAGCACGTCGCCGGTGAAGGACATCCAGAAGATCTGGGGCCTCCAGGACTCGCCGCTGGTGCCGTTCTACTCGCCGCTGGTGATCGTGACGCACGAGGCCGTCGCGGCCGTGCTGAAGGCGAACGGCCTGGCGACCGAGGACGCGGGCATCGTGACGTTCCGGATGGACGCGTACCTGGAGGCGTTGCGGAACAGCAAGAAGTGGCAGGACCTGAACGGCGCGACCGCCCACCCCGAGCTGTCCGGCCGGATCTTCGTGACCACGACGGACCCGCAGAGCTCGTCGTCGGGCGCGATGTACGTCGCCCTGCTGTCGTACCTCCTCAACGGCCACCAGCCGGTGGCCGACCAGGCGGGGATCGACGCCTCGAAGGACGTCCTGCGCACCGCGACGTCCGTGCAGGGCGGCCAGAAGAGCAGCAGCGACGAGCCGTTCAAGGACTTCCTGGCGGGCGTCGGCAACCCGCTGGTGTTCGCCTACGAGTCGCAGGCCGCGCAGCTCGTGCTGAGCGGCGTGCCGACCGGCGACATGGTGGTGATGTACCCGGACTCGACGATCTACTCGGACCACACGGTGGTCGCCCGCGACGACAAGGGCGCCAAGCTGGCCGGCCTGCTCCAGGACGATCCCGAACTCCGGCGCCTGGAGGCGAAGTTCGGCTTCCGCCCGCAGGCCGACAAGGACGTGTTCGCCAAGGAGGTGAACGGCCGGAAGCCGACGTTCGCGCCGGACCTCTCGTCGGCGAAGTTGAAGCAGTGGCAGGTGCCGACCAAGGACGTCCTGCAGAAACTGGTCGCCGCGGCGAAGGGGAACGCTCAGTGAACAGCCGTACCGTCCGTACGACGTGGCGCCTGGCCGCCTCCGCCGTGGCGCTGCTCGTGGCGACGGCCTGTACGTCCTCGGCGCCGAAGCCCGACCCGTCCCCCAACGCCACGGACGCTCCCGCGCCCACCGCGCGCCCTGGTGTGCTGCGGATCCTGGCGGGCAGCGAGCTGCAGGACATGGCGCCGATCCTGGAGGACGCGAAGAAGGCCACCGGGGTGACGGTCCAGTTCGCGTGGACGGGCTCGCTCGACGGAGCCGACGCCGTGTCCTCGGGCAAGGCGGACGGCAAGTACGACGCGGTGTGGTTCCCGTCGAACCAGTACCTGCGCCTGGACGGCAACGGACGGTCGAAGCTCCTGTCCGAGACCCCGGTCATGGTCTCCCCGGTGGCGGTCGGCGTGCGCTCCTCCGTCCTGGGCGACCTGGGCTGGGGGGACGGTTCGAAGGTCACCTGGGCGCAGATCGGGGACGCGGCGTCGGCCGGGAAGCTGTCGTACGGGATGTCCGACCCGTCCCGGTCGAACTCGGGCTTCTCGACGCTGGTCGCGGTGGCGTCCGCGTTCTCGGGGGCGGGGGCGGCGCTGACCGAGGAGGACGTGCAGAAGGCGACGCCGTCGCTGAAGAAGTTCTTCACCGGCCAGAAGCTGACCTCGGGCTCGTCGGGCTGGCTGGCGCAGGCGTACACCCGGGCGGAGCCGGGCAAGGTGGGGGCGCTGGTCAACTACGAGTCGGTGCTGCTGTCGATGAACAAGACGCTGCCGGCTGACCGGCAGCTGACGGTCGTGCGCCCGGTGGACGGCGTGGTGTCGGCGGACTACCCGCTGTCGCTGCTGTCGTCCAGCGCCCAGAGCGAGCGCGACTCGTTCCAGCGGCTCACGCAGTACCTGCTGACGCCGGACGTGCAGAAACGCATCTCCGAGGTGACGCTGCGCCGCCCGGTGACCCCGGGGGCCGCGGCCGCGCCGTCGTTGCCGTCCGACCGCCGCCGGGAGCTGCCGTTCCCGGGCACCCGGGCCGTCGCGGACGGGCTGCTGTCCTCGTACCAGAACGAGCTGCGCCGCCCGTCCCGGACGGTGTACGTGCTGGACACCTCCGGTTCGATGGAGGGCTCGCGGATCACGTCGCTGAAGTCCGCGCTCGGCCGCCTGACCGGCACCGACGACACCCGCGGGGTGAGCCGCTTCCGGGACCGCGAGGAGGTCACGCTGATCTCCTTCGCGTCCAAGGTGAAGTGGACGAAGACGCACGCGGTGCCGGCCTCCGGCAGCCGGCCGGGGCCGGAGGCGGAGCTGGGGTCGATCAACGCGGACGTGCAGTCCCTGTCGGCCGACGGCGGCACGGCGCTGTACGACGCACTGGAGGAGGCGTACCGGGTGATCGACCGGCAGCAGAAGGCGGCCGGGGACGACCGGTTCACCTCGATCGTGCTGATGACGGACGGGGAGAGCAACGAGGGCGCCACGGACGGGGACTTCAAGAAGTTCCACGACGCGCTGGCGGCCGGGCCGAAGGCGATCCCGGTCTTCCCGATCAAGTTCGGCGAGGCGGCGGTGAGCCAGCTGCAGGGGATCGCGGACGAGAGCGGCGGCAAGCTCTTCGACGGGACGAGCTCGCTGGACGGCGTGTTCGAGGAGATCCGTGGCTACCAGTGACGGGCCCGGCCGGCAGGCCCTGAAGTACCTGGAGTCGGGCCGGAACCTGGTCGGCTGCGCGGGCGGCGCGATCGGGCTGGGGCTGCACTTCGCGGGCCTGGGCGGGGCGTGGTGGCCGGGGGTGGTGGCGGGCCTGTACGCGGCGGGCGCGCTGCTCGCGCCCGGGCCGAAGGACGACCCGCCGGAGCACCCCGAGCTGGACGCCCTGGTCGCCTACCTGCGGACCGTCCCGCTGCCGCCCGCCGCCCGGGTGGACGGCCTGCTGGAGGCGCTGCGCGCCGCCGGGCCGGGCCCGGCGGCGGGGCGGCGGATCGTGCGGGACGGCCTGCCGCTGGCCGTGGCCGGCTACCTGCGGGCCCGCACGTGGCAGCCGTGGGCGGGCGCGGACGGTCCGGATCCGGACGCCGAACTCGCGCGCGAGGTGGGCCTGCTGAGCGCACAACTCGGCTGATTTCCGCCTTTACCACTCGCGGGCCCCGTGCACTCACGTCACGAACGAGTCGCCAAGATCTCACCTGTTGGAAACGTCGGAGGGCTATCCAACCGCCCGCGCGCACGGCACACTTCTACGCGCGTCCTTCTACGCGCGTCAAACGGGGTTGTACGGAGTTGCACGGGGGTTTCACGCCACACCGGGCCCGGTTGACGGTCCATTCGCCAGCAAGTCCCCCCACTCGGGAGAGTCGTCGATGTCCCTGAACCGCCGTGACTTCGTCACCCGGTCCGCCGCCACCGCCGCCGGTGCCGCCCTGGCCGGCGGCACCGCCCTCGCCGCCGCCCCCGCCGCCGCGGCCGCCGAGCCGGACACCGCGCAGGCCAAGGGCACCAAGCACCGCGGCGAAGACCGCAAGCAGGCCTTCACCGTCATGGGCACCACCGACCTGCACGGCCGGGTGCTCAACTGGGACTACTTCACCGACGCCGAGTACGTCGACAAGGCGCACAACGCGGTGGGCCTCGCCAGGATCTCCACGCTGGCCAACCAGGTCCGCGAGGAGAAGGGCTGGGACCGCTGCCTGCTGATCGACTCCGGCGACATCATCCAGGGCACCCAGCTCACCTACTACTACGCCCGGGTCGAGCCGATCGCCACCGACGGCGACAACGTGCCGGACCACCCGATGGCCGTCGCCATGAACCTCATGGGCTACGACGCCGCCGCGCTCGGCAACCACGAGTTCAACTACGGCATCCCGACCGTGAAGGCCTTCGAGGACCAGCTGGAGTTCCCGCTGCTCGGCGCCAACGCCCTGCACGCGAAGAACGAGAAGCCCGCCTTCAAGCCGTACGTGATCAAGGAGGTGTGGCTGGACGAGGACACCCCGATCAAGGTCGGCATCCTCGGCCTCACCAACCCGGGCATCGCGATCTGGGACAAGGCCAACGTCAGCGGCCAGATGGTCTTCCCGGGCATCGTCGAGACCGCCGCGAAGTACGTGCCCCGGATGAAGGCCGCGGGCGCGGACGTCATCGTCGTCTCCGCCCACTCCGGCATCGACGAGGCCACCACCTACGGCGACCAGCTCCCCTGGCCCGAGGACGCCTCCGGCGAGATGGCCGAGAAGGTCCCGGACATCGACGCGGTGCTCGTCGGCCACACCCACAAGGAGGTGCCGCAGCGCCTCATCGTCAACAAGAAGACCGGCAAGACGGTCGTGCTGTCCGAGCCGCTGTGCTGGGGCCAGCGCCTGAGCTGCTTCGACTTCGAGGTCGAGCTCGTCGACGGCGCCTGGAAGGTGCTGTCGGTCTCCTCGCGCGTGCTGAACTCCAACACCGTGCCGGAGAACCCGGAGATCTCGAACGCCATCACCGACCAGCACAAGAAGGTCGTGGCGTACGTCAACCAGAACATCGGCACCAGCAAGATCGAGCTGTCGATCGCCGACGCCCGGTTCAAGTCGACCCCCATCGTCGACCTGATCGGCAAGGTGCAGGCCGACGCGGTGAAGGCGGCGCTGGCGGGCGGGCAGTACGCCAACCTGCCGGTGCTCGCGCAGGCCGCGCCGTTCAACCGCACCGCGATGATCCCGGCCGGCCAGGTCAAGCTGCGCGACGCGGCCGGCCTGTACATCTACGAGAACACCCTGGAGGCCCGCATCCTGACGGGCGCCCAGCTCAAGGACTACCTGGAGTTCTCGGCCAAGTACTTCAACCAGCTCGCCGCGGGCGCACCGGTCAACAAGGACACCCTGACCAACGCCGAGGACACCCCGGACTACAACTACGACTCGATCTACGGTCTGAGCTACGACATCGACGTCTCGCAGCCGAAGGGCAGCCGGATCGTCAACCTGTCCTACCAGGGCAAGCCGATCGACCCGGCCGCCCAGTTCGTCCTCGCGGTCAACAACTACCGCGCCAACGGCGGCGGCAACTTCCCGCACGTCGCGACCGCCAAGGCGGTCTGGGCGAACTCCGACGAGATCCGCAACACGATGATCGCCTGGGTGAAGGCCAAGGGCGTCATCGACCCGGCCGACTTCTTCACCAACTCCTGGCGCCTGGTCCGCGCCGGCCAGCCGGTCTTCTAAGCCCCACCACGAAGGCCGCCGCCCCGGACACCACGTCCCGGGACGGCGGCCTTTCGCCGTCCGCGCTGGAAGAATCCGAGCCGTCCGACACCGGCTACCACCAGCGCTGGAACGGCACGTTCGGCGACCGCGTGCCGATCCCCGCCCCCTTCGGGTTCGAGCTCGCCACCGACGCTCTCCTCCGCTATCCCGCCTGATCGATCGAGCCTCCCGACGAGACGACGGGACATCTTCCGAAGACTTGAGGATATTCATCCGCTCGTTCGATCTCCCTACCGTGGAGGCATCGCCAAACGGCCCGGCGGACGGGCCGGCCACGGACAGGGAGAGTTCGATGCGTGCAGTGATCCAGAAGGCGTTCGGTGGGCCCGAGGTGCTGGAGGTGGTCGAGGTGGAGCGGCCGCAGCTGTTGAGCGGGGAGGTGCTGGTGCGGGTGCGGGCCAGTGCGGTGAACCCGGCGGACATCGCGGTGCGGTCGGGGGCGTTCCCGCTGCTCGGGGAGCCGCCGTTCGGGGTCGGGTGGGACGTGTCCGGGGTGGTCGAGGAGGCCGCGCCCGGGGCCCGGTACCGGGTGGGCGAGGAGGTGTACGGGATGCCGTTCTTCCCGCGCGCCGCCACCGGCTACGCCGAGTACGTCGCCGCGCCCTCGCGCCAGCTGGCCCGCAAGCCCGCGACGCTCGACCACGTGCAGGCGGCGGCCCTGCCGCTGGCCGCGCTGACGGCCTGGCAGGGCCTGGTGGACCTGGCCGGCGTCACGAAGGGACAGCGGGTGCTGGTCCACCGGGCCGCGGGCGGCGTCGGCCACCTCGCCGTGCAGATCGCCAAGGCCCGCGGCGCGTACGTGATCGCGCTGGCGAGCGAGCCCAAGCACGCGTTCGTGAAGGGGCTCGGCGCGGACGAGGTGATCGACTACCGCACCACCGACTACACCGAGGCGGTCTCGGACGTCGACGTCGTCTTCGACTCGTCCTCCGAGGGCACCAAGGCGTTGGAGGTGCTGAAGCCCGGCGGCACGCTGGTCACGATCATGGAGCACTGGAACAAGGACCTCGCCGCCGAGATCGAGGCCGCCGGCCGCCGCTTCGCCGGGGTGTCGGTGGAGCCGGACTACGCCGGCCTGGAGGCGATCGCCGCGCTGGTGGACGAGGGCCTGGTCCGTCCGCACGTCTCGGCGACGTTCCCGCTGGCGGAGGCCGGCCGGGCGCACGAGCTGGTGGCGTCCGGTAGCGTCCAGGGCAAGGTCGTCCTGACCGTCGACTGAACGGTACGAACGGGGAGAAGGGCCGGGAGTTGGACATCCTGACCGAGGCGCTGGGCTCGATGCGCACGGCGCACCCCGCGTCCGTCCGCACCGAGGGCCGTGCCCCCTGGGGCCTGCGGCTGCCGCCGGTGATGGGCGCCGGGTTCCACGTGGTGCTGCACGGCACGTGCTGGCTGGTGCCGCAGGACGGCCGCGCGGAGCCGCTGATGCTCGACACGGGGGACGTCGTCTTCATGCGGGACGGCAGGGGCCACGTCCTGGCCGACCACCCGGACACCCCGGCGCTCGACGCGTCGGCCTACCGGGTGGAGGAGAGCCTGCCGATCGGCACGCTCTCGCTGGGCGGCGGCGACGGCGCCCGCACCAGCCTGCTGTGCGGCAGCTACCACCTGGACCAGGGCCGCCCGCACCCGCTGGTGCGCCAGCTGCCGGAGCTGATCCACCTGGCGAGCGGGCGCGGCTCGCACCCCGAACTGGACGCCGCCGTGCGGCTGTTGGGCGCCGAGCTGGAGCGCCCGCGGATCGGCTCGGCCGGGATCGTGCCGGCGCTGGTCGACGCGCTGCTGCTGTACATCCTGCGCGCCTGGTTCGAGGCGCAGCCGCCCGCGACGGCCGCCGGGTGGGCGGCCGCGCTGGGCGATTCGGCGGTGGCGCCGGCGCTGGCGGCGATCCACGGCGCGCCGGCGACGGCGTGGACGGTGGAGGCGCTGGCGGGGCGTTCGGGCCTGTCCCGGGCGGCGTTCGCCCGCCGGTTCAGCTCGATGGTGGGCGAGCCGCCGATGGCGTACCTGACGCGGTGGCGGATGACGACGGCGGCGCGTCTGCTGCGGGAGTCGGACGCGCCGCTGACGGCGGTGGCGGCGCAGGCGGGCTACGGCTCGGAGTACGCGTTCGCGAAGGCGTTCAAGCGGGAGTACGGGCGGGCTCCCGGCGGTTACCGCCGGGAGGCCCGGGCCGCTTGACCGCAGCAGCGGCGGCAGCAGCAGCAGCAGCAGCGGATCAGAACGGGAAGCGGCTGCGCCCGTGCTGGATCGAGATCCACTTCACCGTGGTGAACGCGTCGACCGTGTACTCGCCGTTGAGCCGTCCGACGCCGGAGTTCTTCTCGCCGCCGAAGGGCACGATCGGCTCGTCGGCGATGGTCCCGTCGTTGACGTGGATCATGCCGGTCTCGATCCGCTTGGCCACCCGCACGCCGCGCTCGACGTCGCCGGTGTGCACGGCGCCGCTGAGGCCGAAGGGGGTGTCGTTGGCGATGCGGACGGCCTCGTCCTCGCCGTCGACGGGCACCACGAGGACGACGGGGCCGAAGAGTTCGCGCTGGAGGATGGGCGAGTCCGCGGGGACGTCGGTGAGGACGACGGGGTCCATGAGGCTGCCGACGGTGGCGCCGCGCAGGAGGACGGTGGCGCCGGCCTGGACGGCCTGGTCGACCTGGGCGTTGATGGAGTCGGCCTGGACGGGGTTGATGAGCGGGCCGATCTGGGTGGCCGGGTCCCTGGGGTCGCCGACGGTGAGCGAGGCGATCTTGGCGACGAACTTCTCGGTGAACTCGGCGACGACGCCGCGGTCGACGAGCACCCGGTTGGCGGCCATGCAGACCTGGCCCTGGTGGGCGAAGCGGCTGAACACGGCGGCGTCGACGGCGTAGTCGAGGTCGGCGTCGTCGAGGACGATGAGGGCGCTGTTGCCGCCGAGTTCGAGGACGGTGCGCTTGAAGTGGGAGGCGGCGACGGTGGCGACGTGGCGGCCGACCTTGTCCGAGCCGGTGAAGGAGATGACCTTGGGCACCGGGTGCTCGATGAAGGCGTCGCCGATCTCGGCGATGTCGGTGACGACGACGTTGAGCAGCCCGGCGGGCAGTCCGGCGTCGGCGAAGATCTTGGCGAGGAGGGTGCCGCCGACGACCGGGGTCTCCTGGTGCGGCTTGAGCACGACGCCGTTGCCGAGCGCGAGGGCGGGGCCGACGGCCTTGAGGGACAGGAACAGCGGGAAGTTGAACGGGCTGATCACGCCGACGACGCCGACGGGCAGCCGGTAGAGGCGGTTCTCCTTGCCGTCGACGGGCGAGGGCAGCAGGCGGCCCTCGGCGAGCAGGGAGAGCTGCATGCACTCGCGCAGCATGTCCTTGGTGAGGGAGAGTTCGAAGCCGGCCTTGAGGGCGGTGCCGCCGAGTTCGGCCATGATGGCGCGGGTGATCTCGTCCTCGCGCTCCTCGACGAGGCGCAGCGCGCGCTCGAACACGAGCCGGCGGGCGTAGGGGTTGGTGGCGGCCCATTCCTTCTGGGCGCGGGCGGCGGCGCGGTAGGCCCGGTCGACCTGTTCGACGGTGGCGACGGTGACGGTGGCGAGTTTGTCGCCGGTGTAGGGGTCGACGTCGACGATGTCCCAGGAGCCGTCGCCGGCCAGCCATTCGCCGTCGATGTACTGCGCCGCCAACTCGGAGAAGTACGACATCCGATCCCTCTCGTGCCTGAGACGCGTGCCCAGGAGATCGCGCCTGGCACGGTTCGGTGTGGAACGCCTTTGATCAGATCTGATCGGTGCTCATCGTACTGATGGACTAAAGCTCTTGGCGTACGGAGCGCAGAAGTTCCCGGGTCGGTTCGGCGCCGAGGCTGTCGGCGAGGAGGCCTTCCATGGCGCCGGTGTACTCGGCGACCTCGGCGGGCTTGTCGAGGTAGAGCGCGGTGGTGAACTGCTCCAGGTAGACGACGTCGGGCAGTTCGGGTTCGGCGAAGCCGAGCACGGTGAACGCGCCGCCCTCGGCGCGCAGTCCGCCGAAGCCCAGCGGCATCACCTGGAGGTCGACGTTGGGCAGGTCGGTGAGGTCGAGCATCCGGTCGATCTGGGCCCGCATCAGTTCCGGTCCGCCCCAGGGGCGGCGCAGCGCGGCCTCGTCGAGGACGGCGAGCAGGTGGGGGGCGCGGTCGGCGGTGAGGACGGCCTGGCGTTTGAGGCGGACCTCGACGCGGCGTTCGATCTCGTCGGGTTCGGTGACGTGGCCGCCGGCGGCGATGACGGCGCGGGCGTAGTCGGGGGTCTGGAGGAGCCCGTGGACGAACTGGACCTCGTAGCTGCGGATCTCGGTGGCGGCCTCCTCCAGGCCGACGTAGTTCTGGAACCAGGGGGGCAGCACGTCACCGTAGCCGTGCCACCAGGAGGTGGCGTTGGCGTCGCGGACGAGGCCGAGGACGCCGGCGCGCTCGTGTTCGGCGTCGACGCCGTAGAGGGTGAGCAGGTCGGCGACGTCGCGTTCCTTGAAGCCGACCCGGCCGAGCTCCATGCGGCTGATCTTGGACTCGGAGGCGCGGATCGAGTAGCCGGCCTCCTCGCGGCTGACGCCCCTGGCCTCGCGGAGTTTGCGCAGGTGTGATCCCAGCAGCAGGCGCCGCACCGTCGCGCCTCCGCCTGCCTGAGTCGTGCTCATCGCGTCAACCTCCGCACTCGCGCAGCCCCCCGGCCGTCGGCCGCAGTCTGCCATCTGGCACCGACGAACAACAGTCCGTCAGGCGGTGCGTTCCAGCCGTAGCAGCGCGGGCACGGCGGCGGCGCTGAGGACGAGCAGGAAGAGCCAGGGCAGGGCGGCGGCGCGGGCGAGGAGCAGGGTGAGCAGGGCGGGGGCGACGGCCTGGCCGACGTTCCAGGAGAGTTGGTAGAGGGCGAGGTACCGGCCGCGCCGCTCGGGGTCGGCGAGGGAGACGCTGAGGTCCTCGCGGAAGGGGGTGGCGACGGTCTCGGCGAGGTTGTAGACGGCCATGGCGGCGAGGAGTCCGGCGAGGACGGCCCAGCCGGGGGCGGCGGCGACGAGGGCGAAGAGGCCGAAGGCGAGCGCGTTGAGCAGGGCACCGGCGGCGACGACCCGGGTGGGGCGGAAGCGTTCGAGCCGGCGGGCGACGGCGTTCTGGGTGAGCACCACCTGGACGCCGTTGAGGACGAGCAGCGCGCCGGCCGTCCACGCGTCGCGGTGCAGGCCGGCGGTGAGGTAGGCGGCGAGCAGCACGCTGAGGACCATCGAGGCGAGGACGAAGGTCAGGTTGACGGCGATCAGCAGCAGGTAGCGCCGGTCGCGCAGGACGGCGCCGTAGCCGCCGGGGGCGGCCGTGCGGGCCTGCGGGGGCAGGGCGGCCCCGGCGGGCCGCCAGGTGGCCAGCAGGGCCGCGGCGAGGGCGTAGCTGGCCGCGTTGAGCCCGACCAGGAGCCGCAGGGCGCCGCCGTCGGCGACCAGGACGGCGCCGAGCGCGCCGCCGAGGCCGAGTCCGGCGTTGCGCAGGGTCTGGACGAGCGCGAACCAGCGCGGGCGCTGCCCCTCGTCGGCGGCGAGGACGACCAGGCCGGTGCTGGAGGTCCAGTAGGCGGCGTGGCCGGCCTGGGCGAGCAGGCAGACCAGCACGATCTGCCAGGCCTGGTGGGCGAGCAGGAAGCCGCCGTAGGCGAGGGCGGAGAGCGCGTTGCCGGCGGTGGCGACCGCGCGGGCGCCGTACCGGTCGAGCAGCGGGCCGACGGCGACGGCGGTGGGCAGGGCGAGCAGGCGCGCGGTGGAGACGGCGGCGCCGACGGCGGCGACGGACAGGCCGGTGGTGCCCGCGAAGTAGACGAGGGTGAAGGCGAGGATCAGTCCGGTGCCGAGGCTGTCGATGACGTGGGCGCCGATCAGGCGGGCGCGGCCGGCGGTGGCGGGCAGGCCGAGGCGGTCGCGCAGCGGGGGCGCGGTGACGGTGGTCATGGACCGAGCGTCCCTGGCATGATCGCCACCGCCCACTGATTCCACCAGGATCGAATCCTCACCGGAGGTGCCCGTGCTGACCTGGGAGTTCTCGGCGCAGGACCTGGCCCGCACGCGCTTCGCCCGTTCCCCGCTGACCGAGGTCGTGACGAGCGTCGAGGTGCTCAAGGACCCGGGCCGGCAGGCCGCGCACCTGCCGTGGGTGCGCGGGGCCCGGCAGCGGCTGGAGGGGGTTGGCTGGGAGCTGTTGTCGGCGCTGGTGCGGCTGCCGACGGTGTACGTGCCGGACTTCCTGACCCCGGTGCCGCCGGACGCGGACGGGACGTTCGAGGGGCAGACGGCCGTGCTGGCGGCCACCGACCCGGCCGTGGTGCGCCGCGACCTCGGCCGGCTCGACGGCGAACTCCACCCGCTGGTCGCCGAGTTGGCGCGGGACCCGGAGGCCGGCCTGGAGCGGCTGACGGCCGAGGTACGGGCGTACTGGGATGCGGCGATCGCCCCGCACTGGCCGCGGATGCAGCGGCTCGTCGACGGGGAGGTCCTGCGCCGCGGCCGGCAGATGTCGGCGGGCGGCCCGGCGGCGCTCTTCGCGGACCTGCACCCGCGGGTGTCCTGGGAGCACGACACCCTGCGGATCGGGCACCGGATCGACGTCCACCGGCGGCTGGACGGTGAGCGCGGCCTGGTCCTGCTGCCGACGGTCTTCGCCTGGCCGGGCGTGTTCTCCCAGCAGAACCCGCCGTGGCAGCCCGCCCTGGTCTACCCGCCGCGCGGGGTCGCGACGCTGTGGGAGGCGGCGGCCACCCCCGTCCCCGAGGGCCTGGCCCGCGTGCTCGGCCGCACCCGCGCCCGGCTGCTCGCCGAGCTGGACTCCCCCGCCTCGACCACCGAGCTCGCCGCCCGGACCGGCCTGTCCGCCCCGAACGTCTCCCACCACCTGGGCGCCCTGCACGACGCCGGCCTCCTGGCCCGCCACCGCACCGGCCGCACCGTCCTGTACACCCGCACCGAGGCGGCGGACCTGCTGCTGCGCCCGTGACGAAGCGGAACGCGCCCCACCCCGTGGCCGAAACCCATCAACCACCGTGCGGCAGAAGAGACTTCACGCAGAAAACGCGTCGGCGCTCGCCCCCCAACTGGTCGGGGAAGGGGGCGAGCGCCAGGAGACCGCATTGGCCCGACGACGCTGGCGGGGGCAGCGGGTTGAGCTCCCGGCAATGCGGTGCCGGGGGTTCAGGGGGCCGGTCGGACCGTCAGACCACGAGCGGGCGGTCGGTGGGCCGGATCGGGGCCGGAAGCGGGGTCTTGCCACCGAGGTACTTGTCCACCGCCGCGGCGGCCGAACGGCCCTCCGCGATGGCCCAGACGATCAGGGACTGGCCACGGCCGGCGTCTCCGCAGACGTACACGCCATCGACATTGGTGGCGAACCGGCCGTCGCGGCCAATGTTACCGCGCGCGTCGAGGTCCACCCCCAGCTGCTCGACGAGCCCGTTCTTCACGTCCGTCCCGGTGAAGCCCATGGCCAGGGTGACCAGCTGCGCCGGGATGGCCCGCTCGGTGCCGGGGACCTGCTCGAACTTCCCGTCCTTGAACTCCACCTCGACGAGGTGCAGCTCCTGGACGTTGCCCTCCTCGTCGCCGCTGAGGTGGGTGGTGCTCACGGAGTAGATCCGCTCGCCGCCCTCCTCGTGCGCGGAGGTGACCTTGTACGTCATCGGCATGGTCGGCCAGGGCTGGTGCCCGGGCCGGTCCTCGCCCGGGCGCGGCATGATCTCCAGCTGGGTGACGGAGGCCGCCCCCTGCCGGTGCGCGGTGCCGACGCAGTCGGCGCCGGTGTCGCCGCCGCCGATGACGACGACGTGCTTGCCGTTGGCGCTGACCGGCGACTCGACGAAGTCGCCCTCCTGCACCTTGTTGGCCAGCGGCAGGTACTCCATGGCCTGGTAGACGCCCTTGAGCTCGCGCCCGGGCACCGGCAGGTCGCGGGCCGTGGTGGCGCCGGCGGCGACGACGACGGCGTCGAAGCGCTCGCGCAGCTGCTGCCCGGTGATGTCCTCGCCGACGTGGACGCCGGTGCGGAAGCGGGTGCCCTCCGCGCGCATCTGCTCGACGCGGCGGTTGATGTGGCGCTTCTCCATCTTGAACTCGGGGATGCCGTAGCGCAGCAGGCCGCCGATGCGGTCGGCGCGCTCGTACACCACCACGGTGTGCCCGGCCCGGGTGAGCTGCTGGGCGGCGGCGAGGCCGGCCGGGCCGGAGCCGACGACGGCGACGGTCTTGCCGGAGAGGCGCTCGGGGATCTGCGGGGTGACGCCGCCGCGGTCCCACGCCTTGTCGATGATGGTGACCTCGACGTTCTTGATGGTCACCGCGTCCTGGTTGATGCCGAGCACGCACGCGGACTCGCACGGGGCCGGGCACAGGCGGCCCGTGAACTCCGGGAAGTTGTTGGTCGCGTGCAGCCGCTCGATCGCGCCGACGAAGTCGTCCCGGTAGGCGAGGTCGTTCCACTCGGGGATGAGGTTCCCGAGCGGGCAGCCGTTGTGGCAGAACGGGATGCCGCAGTCCATGCAGCGGCCGGCCTGCTTGGTGATGATCGGCAGGAGGCTGCGTTCGACGTAGACCTCGTTCCAGTCCCGCAGACGGACGTCCACGGGACGGCGCTCGGCCAGCTGCTTGGGCGTGGTCAGGAAGCCCTTGGGGTCAGCCATGTGCCGCCTCCATCATCTTGCGAGTGGTCTCGGCCTCGGAGAGGCCATCGCGCTCAGCGGCGTCCTTGGCGGCGAGCACTGCCTTGTAGTCGGTCGGCATGATCTTGGAGAAGCGGGAGACCCCGCTGCCCCAGTCGGCCAGGAGTTCGGCGGCGACGGTGGAGCCGGTCTCCTCGTAGTGCTGCTGCACGGTCTCGCGCAGCCACTCGCGGTCGTCGGCGGTGGGGGCCTCGATGCCCACCATGCCGTCGTTGACGTTCGCGGGGCGCAGGTCGAGGACGTAGGCGATGCCGCCGGACATGCCGGCCGCGAGGTTGCGCCCGGTCTCGCCGAGGACGACGACCCGCCCGCCGGTCATGTACTCCAGGCCGTGGTCGCCCACGCCCTCGACGACGAGGGTGGCGCCGGAGTTGCGGACGGCGAAGCGCTCACCGGCCTTGCCGCGCAGGTGGATCCGGCCCGAGGTGGCGCCGTAGCCGATGGTGTTGCCGGCGATGACGTGGTTCTGCGCGTCGTTGCCGATGGCCGCGGCCTCGCGGGCCGGGCGGACGACGACGACGCCGCCGGACAGGCCCTTGCCGACGTAGTCGTTGGCGTCGCCCTCCAGGCGCAGGGTGACGCCGCGGGGCACGAAGGCGCCGAACGACTGCCCGGCGGAACCGGTGAAGGTGACGTCGATGGTGCCCTCGGGCAGGCCCTCGCCGCGGTAGCGCCTGGTCACCTCGTGGCCGAGCATGGTGCCGACCGTCCGGTTGACGTTGCGGATCGGCAGCTGGATGCGGACGGTCTCGCCGCGCTCCAGGGCGTCCTCGGCGAGGGTGATCAGCTGGTTGTCGAGGGCCTTGTCGAGCGCGTGGTCCTGCGTGGTGGTGCAGTGGCGCGCGGCACCCTCGGGCAGCTCGGGGACGTGGAAGAGCGGCGCCAGGTCCAGCCCGGCGGCCTTCCAGTGGTCGACGGCGGCCTGGGAGTTGATGTGCTCGGCGTGGCCGACGGCCTCCTCGATCGAGCGGAAGCCCAGCGAGGCCAGGATCTCCCGGACCTCCTCGGCGATGAACTCGAAGAAGTTGACGACGAATTCGGGCTTGCCGGAGAACCGGTCGCGCAGCACCGGGTTCTGGGTGGCGACGCCGACCGGGCAGGTGTCCAGGTGGCAGACGCGCATCATGATGCAGCCGGAGACGACGAGCGGGGCGGTCGCGAAGCCGAACTCCTCGGCGCCGAGCAGCGCGGCGATGACGACGTCGCGCCCGGTCTTCAGCTGGCCGTCGGTCTGGACGACGATGCGGTCGCGCAGCCCGTTGAGCAGCAGGGTCTGCTGGGTCTCGGCGAGGCCGAGCTCCCAGGGGCCGCCGGCGTGCTTGAGCGAGGTGAGCGGCGAGGCGCCGGTGCCGCCGTCGTGGCCCGACACGAGGACGACATCCGCGTGCGCCTTGGAGACGCCCGCCGCGACCGTCCCGACGCCGACCTCGGACACCAGCTTCACGTGGATGCGGGCGGCCGGGTTGGCGTTCTTGAGGTCGTGGATCAGCTGGGCGAGGTCCTCGATGGAGTAGATGTCGTGGTGCGGCGGCGGCGAGATGAGGCCGACGCCCGGGGTGGAGTGCCGGGTGCTGGCGACCCACGGGTAGACCTTGTGGCCGGGCAGCTGGCCGCCCTCGCCGGGCTTGGCGCCCTGGGCCATCTTGATCTGGATGTCGTCGGCGTTGACCAGGTACTCGGAGGTGACGCCGAAGCGGCCGGAGGCGACCTGCTTGATCGCCGAGCGGCGCTCGGGGTCGTACAGGCGGTCCGGGTCCTCGCCGCCCTCACCGGTGTTGGACTTGCCGCCGAGGCGGTTCATCGCGATGGCGAGGGTCTCGTGCGCCTCGCGGGAGATCGAGCCGTAGGACATGGCGCCGGTGGAGAAGCGCTTGACGATCTCGGAGACCGGCTCGACCTCCTCGACCGGGACGGCCTCGCGGCCGAGCGCGTCGAGCCGGAACAGGCCGCGCAGCGTCATGAGGCGCTCGGACTGCTCGTTCACCCGGTCCGTGTACTGCTTGAAGATGTCGTACCGGCGGTTGCGGGTGGAGTGCTGGAGCCGGAAGACGGTGTCCGGGTCGAACAGGTGCGGCTCGCCCTCGCGGCGCCACTGGTACTCGCCGCCGATCTCCAGCGCGCGGTGCGCGGCGGGGATGCCGGAGGCCGGGTAGGCCTTGGCGTGGCGGGCGGCGGTCTCCTTGGCGATCTCGTCCAGGCCGATGCCGCCGAGCTTGGTGGTGGTGCCGGCGAAGTAGCCGTCGACCAGCTCGTGCGAGAGGCCGATGGCCTCGAAGACCTGGGCGCCGCGGTAGGAGGCGACGGTCGAGATGCCCATCTTGGACATGACCTTGAGCACGCCCTTGCCGAGCGCCTTGATCAGGTTCCGGATGGCCTTCTCGGGCTCGACGCCCTGGATGAAGACGCCCTGGGCGACGAGGTCCTCGACGGACTCCATCGCCAGGTACGGGTTGACCGCGCCGGCGCCGTAGCCGACCAGCAGCGCGACGTGGTGCACCTCGCGGACGTCACCGGCCTCGACCAGCAGGGACACCTGGGTGCGCTGCTTGGTGCGGATGAGGTGGTGGTGGATCGCGGAGGTGAGCAGCAGCGAGGGGATCGGGGCGTGCTCGGCGTCCGAGTGGCGGTCGGAGAGCACGATGATGCGGGCGCCGTCGGCGATCGCGGCGTCGGCCTCGGCGGCGATCCCGGCCAGGCGCGCGGCCAGGCCCTCGCCGCCGCTGGCGACCTTGTAGAGGCCGGACAGCGTGACGGCCTTGAGGCCGGGCTGGTCCCCGTCGGCGTTGATGTGGACGAGCTTGGCCAGCTCGTCGTTGTCGATCACCGGGAAGGTGATGCCGACCGAGCGGCAGGCGGCGGCCTCGGCGGCCAGCAGGTTGCCCTCGGGGCCGAGGTTGCTGAGCAGCGAGGTGACGAGCTCCTCGCGGATGGCGTCCAGCGGCGGGTTGGTGACCTGCGCGAAGAGCTGCACGAAGTAGTCGAAGAGCAGGCGCGGCTTCTCGCTGAGCGCGGCGATCGGCGAGTCGGTGCCCATCGAGCCGAGCGCCTCGGCGCCGGTCTTCGCCATCGGCGCGAGGATGACCCGCAGCTCCTCCTCGGTGTAGCCGAAGGTCTGCTGGCGGCGGGTGACGGAGGCGTGGGTGTGGGCGATGTGCTCGCGCTCGGGGAGCTTGGCGAGCTGGATCTGCCCGGCGGTGACCCACTCCTCGTAGGGGTGCTCGGCGGCCAGGCCGGCCTTGATCTCCTCGTCCGGGACGATCCGGTTCTCGTTGAGGCAGACCAGGAACATCTTGCCGGGCTGGAGGCGGCCCTTCTGGACCACCTTCTGCTGGTCGAGGTCGAGGACGCCGACCTCGGAGGAGAGCACGACCAGGCCGTCCTCGGTGACCCAGTAGCGGGCCGGGCGCAGGCCGTTGCGGTCGAGCACGGCGCCGATCCGGGTGCCGTCGGTGAAGGTGACGCAGGCCGGGCCGTCCCAGGGCTCCATGAGGTTGGAGTGGTACTGGTAGAACGCGCGGCGGGCCGGGTCCATGGTGGCGTGGTTCTCCCACGCCTCCGGGATCATCATCAGCACCGAGTGCGGCAGCGACCGGCCGCCGAGGTGGAGCAGCTCCAGGACCTCGTCGAAGGAGGCCGAGTCGGAGTGGTCCGGGGTGCAGACCGGGAAGATCCGGCTCAGGTCGCCGGGGATGACGTCGGTGGCGAGCTGGGACTCGCGGGCGCGCATCCAGTTGCGGTTGCCCTTGACCGTGTTGATCTCGCCGTTGTGCGCGACGAAGCGGTACGGGTGGGCGAGCGGCCAGCTCGGGAAGGTGTTGGTGGAGAACCGCGAGTGCACCAGGCCGATGGCGGACGCGTAGGTGCGGTCCGACAGGTCGGGGAAGAAGGGCTCCAGCTGGCCGGTGGTCAGCATGCCCTTGTAGACGATGGTGCGGGCGGACAGCGACGGGAAGTAGACGCCGGCCTCGCGCTCGGCGCGCTTGCGGACGACGAAGGCGATCCGGTCGAGCTCGATCCCGGCCTTGTCGGCGTGCGACAGGAAGACCTGGCGGAAGCGGGGCATCACGCTGCGCGCGGTGGCGCCGAGGAGGTCGGGGGTGACGGGCACGTCGCGCCAGCCGAGGACGGTGAGGTCCTCCTCGGCGGCGATGGCCTCGATCTGCGCGACGGCGGCGGCGGCCGCCGCGTCCTCGTCCGGCAGGAAGGCGATGCCGACGGCGTAGGAGCCGGCGGCCGGGAGCTCGAAGGAGACCTTGCCGCGCAGGAAGGCGTCCGGGATCTGGGTGAGGATGCCGGCGCCGTCGCCGGAGTCGGGCTCGGCGCCGGTGGCGCCGCGGTGCTCCAGGTTGCGCAGGACGGTCAGCGCCTGCTCGACGATGGTGTGGTCGGCGATGCCGGTCAGCGTGGCGACGAAACCGACGCCGCAGGCGTCGTGCTCGTTTCGCGGGTCGTACAGGCCCTGAGCAGCAGGTCGCGCATCCGGAACGAGCGCGTACGGCGGGCGGGCGGCGCCGGCCTGGGGCTCGTTTGCGGAGTGCATGGATGCAGACAGCATCGGCTCTCCCGTCGTCGTCTTTCGGCAAGTTGGTGCACGTAGGGACGACGTTGGCCCTGATGCGGTGAAACGATTTCGTGCAAGTTACATGATGCCCAAGATCCCGGGAAGCGGAATGCCTCGTCCGCATGGTGGACGGATCCGCAGGTCACGGGGTGGGTGAAGGGACGCGCCACAGTGCACGTCCCGACGATTGTGCCCGGCGGTCGGCCGCCCGAAACAGGGGCGAAACCGGACCGCCACACGAGGCGATCAAGGTCGCCTGCGAATCCTTTCCCGGGGCCGCGTCGCAGATGCGAATCTGCGGCTCCAGGGCTCGGATGGTGAGACTAGGCCAGGCCATGCGCGACGGCCATGTGCGGAACGTCACGCATTCACCGGCATAGTCATGCAAGGGTCTGTGTCATCCCACAGCCCGCCGCCCGCCTCCCCGGGTCAGCCCACGTGCCCGCCGATGAGCCAGCCCAGCAGGTACGTCACCCCCGCGGCCGCGCCGCCCAGCACGAGCTGCCGCAGCCCGCTGTACCACCAGCTGCGCGCCGTCACACGGGCCACCACGGCGCCGCAGCCGAACAGCCCGGCCGCCGCGAGCAGCATGGCGGGCAGCAGCGTCGTCGCGCCCAGCAGGTACGGCAGGAGCGGCAGCAGGGCGCCGAGCGCGAAGCACACGAAGGAGGACGCGGCGGCGACCAGCGGCGAGGGCAGGTCGTTGGGGTCGATGCCCAGTTCCTCGCGGGCGTGGATCTCCAGCGCCTGGTCCGGGTTCGCGGACAGCTGCCGGGCCACCTCGTGGGCGAGGTCCGGGTCCACCCCGCGCGAGACGTACAGCTGGGCGAGCTCGGCCAGCTCCCCGTGCGGGTTGCGGCTCAGCTCCAGCCGCTCGGCCTCGATCTCGGCCTGGACGAGCTCGCGCTGCGAGGCCACCGAGGTGTACTCCCCCGCCGCCATCGAGCAGGCACCGGCCGCCAGCCCGGCGAGGCCGGTGAGGATCACCGTGCCGTTGGACGCCGCACCGCCGACCACACCGGTCATCAGCGCGAAGTTGGAGACGAGGCCGTCGACCGCACCGAACACCGCGGGCCGCAGCCAGCCGCCGTTGACGTCCCGGTGGTGGTCCGCCGCGGGTATGCGGGGGTGCTGCCCGGCCTCGGGCTCAAGGATGGTCGCGCTCACGGTTCTGCCCCTCCGTCTTCGTTCGTCTGACTCGAACGTAGCCGGGTTGACCTGGGCATTTCCAGCAAAGTAAGGCTGTCCGAACAGCACTGAGGCCACCCTTCGCAGGCGGTGCGAAGGGTGGCCTCAGTGCGGGGAACGCCCCAGGTCAGATCGGGTTCTCGACGTCCTTGCCGGCCTTCTCGGCGGTCGCGGCGGCCTTCTCGGCGCCCGGCTCATCGTCCGCATGCCGAGACAACTCGGCGGTCTCACCGGCTCCGGCGACCTTCTCGGACGGGGCGGCCTTCTTCTCGCCCGCCTCTGCCGTGCCCGCGGTCTCGGCCTTGCCCGACCCCTTGGCCTTGCCCGAACCATCGGCCTTGCCCACGGTCTCGGCCTTGCTGGCGGTCTCGGCCTTGTCCGCGATCGCGGCCTCCTCCTCGTGCGCGGCCGGGTCGATGCTCGCCGGGTCCTCGCGGCCGGGCCGCTTCTTGCCGACGATCAGGAAGTACGCCACGGCGCCGATGAACACCACGATGGACGTCCAGTCGTTCAGCCGCAGGCCGAAGTAGACGTGCGCCTCGTCGACCCGCAGCCACTCGGTCCAGAACCGGCCCACCGTGTACGCGGCCACGTACAGCGCGAACGCCCGGCCGTGGCCCAGCTTGAACCGCCGGTCCGCCCAGATCACCAGCAGCGCGACCCCGATGCACCACAGCGACTCGTACAGGAAGGTGGGGTGGTAGGTGGCGGCATCGGGCGTGGCGGCCGGACGGTGGGCGGGCGCGATCTCCAGGCCCCACGGGAGCGTGGTCGGCCGGCCGAACAGCTCCTGGTTGAAGTAGTTGCCCCAGCGCCCCATCGCCTGCGCGAGCGCGATGCCCGGCGCGATGGCGTCGGCGTACGCGGGCAGCGGCACGCCCCGGCGGCGGCAGCCGATCCAGGCGCCGACCGCGCCCAGCGCGACCGCGCCCCAGATGCCGAGGCCGCCCTCCCAGATCTTGAAGGCGTTCCAGGGGTTGCGGCCGTCGCCGAAGTACAGCTGGTGATCGGTGATCACGTGGTACAGCCGGCCGCCGACGAGGCCGAACGGCACGGCCCACACGGCGATGTCACCGACCGTGTGCTTGGCACCGCCCCGGGCGACCCAGCGCTTGCTGCCGAGCCAGACGGCGACGACGACACCGAGGATGATGCAGAAGGCGTAGGCGCGCAGCGGGACGGGTCCGAGGTGGAGGACGCCCCGCGACGGGCTGGGAATGAAGGCGATATCCATGACAGCTCCGACGCTACAGGGTCGGCGGCCCCCGCCGGACACCCCAGGGGTCACAGAAACCGAACAACAGGGGGCGGGGCCGCCCACGACGGCCGGCCGCCGCCCCCTCCGGACGGGGAGGGGACGGCGGCGGCGGGCGGCGCGGGAGGCTCAGCCGGCGTTCGGCGACGGGTTGTTGGCCTCCGAGGCGGCGCTGGTGGGGGCCGGCGTCTGCCCGTTGGTGCCCGGGGTGCCGGGCTGCTTGCCCTGGTTGGCGGCGTCCACCCACTTCGCCAGGTTCGCCGGGGTGATCTCCTCGGTGCCGTTCTTCGGGTAGATCGGCTGGCCGTTGAGCAGCACGGTCGGGGTCGACTTGAAGCTGGACTTGTCGAAGTCCTGCTGCACCGCGGACACCCACCCGCCGAACTTGTTGTCGTTGACGCAGGCCTCGAAGGCGGGCGTGTCCAGGCCGTTGACCTGCTTGGCGAGGTTGAGCAGGACGGCCTTGTTGCCGAAGGCGTCGTTGGTCTCGTCCGGCTGGTTGCGGTAGAGGACGTCGTGGAAGTCCCGGAAGTGCCCGGCGTCCTGGGCGCAGGCCAGGGCGTTGGCCCCGTTCTTGGAGCCCTTGCCGGGCAGCGCGCGGTCGATGAACGAGACGATGTGGGCGTTGGTGTAGATCTTGCCCTGGTCCTCCAACTGGTCGATGGTCGAGGAGAACTCGCGCTCGAACATGCCGCAGGCGGGGCAGCGCGGGTCCTCGTACACCGTGAGGACGGACGGGGCGTCGGCGGAGCCGACCGGGATGACGAGGTTCTTGTCGCCGACCGTCCCGGCCGGGGCGGCGGCCGGGGTCTCCGGCTTGGAGCGCTGGTTCTGCACCACGACGCCGACGACGACCGCGGCGGCGATCACCGCGAGCACCGAGCCGCCGACGATGAGCTTCTTCCTGCGCCGCCCGGCGGCCTCGTCGGCCGCCCGCTGCGCCTGCATCCGCTCGCGGGCGGTGCGCTTGCCTTCTCGGTTCTTCTCGCTCATTGCCTTGACATCCATCGGGGAGGACCTCGGTCGGGGGTTGGGGTGTGGTGGGCGCCGGGCGGTCAGCTGGTCAGCCAGCCGTCCGCCGAGAACTTGGTGCGGGGCCGCCACAGCAGCCACCCGGCCAGCAGCAGGAACCCGGTGTCGCGCAGGATCTCCTGCAGGTACTCGGTCTGCGACGCGTCCACGTGCCCCCCGCCGCCGAAGCACCCGCAGTCGATGGAGATGCCGCGCGCCCAGGCCGAGCCGATCCCGGCGATGAAGGTGAGCAGCAGCAGCACGGAGACGGCGGCGACCAGCCGGACGCCGAGGCCGATCACCAGCAGCAGGGCGAGCGCCAGCTCCAGGAAGGGCAGCCCGTAGCCGATCGGCTTGACCAGCCCCTCCGGCAGGATCTCGTAGGCACGGACGGCCTGGGCGGCCTCCGCCGGGTCGGCGATCTTGGCCAGCCCGGCCCAGCCCCACACCACGGCGAGCCCGAGCCGGACGGCGGTGCCGGCCCACTGCGTCCACACCGGCGCGGGCCGGCGCCCGGGCGGCGCGGAGTCCGCGGACACGGATTCGCCGGGCTGCGCTGCCGGGCCGGCCATCAGGGAACCCCCCTCGGGAAAATCGTTCACTTCCTGACGAACCGTAGGGGATGAAGCCCGGTTTCTCCGTATTCAGGAATTAAGCCGTATGAGTGACGGCTGATGACGGCTCGTCCGATTACGCCCGAACCGTCGTGCGAATGGGGCGGGCCCGGCACGCTACCGGCAGATCAGCGGACGCCCCGGGTCGACGAGGTCCGTCCGGCTCTCGTGGTGCCGGTGGGAGTCCCGCGCGGCGGCCTCCCAGCGGGCCGCCTCGGCGCACACGGACGCGTCCCGCTCGGCCCGCTCGACGGCGGCCCTGGCCAGCGCGTGCCCGACCTCGGAGTGCGCCCCGACGGCGGCGCCGAGGGCCAGGGCGGCCGCCGCCGCCCGCAGCAGGACGGCTCGGTGGAAACACCTCACCGGCTCACCCCTTCGCTCGCCCCCGTGCACGTCGTTCGTGCACTCGTCCCTCCACTCAACGCCCGTCAATCGCGGCTGATGCGTGTGCCCGCCAGTGTTCACCCGTTCGGGTTGCCAGCGGACATCCGATGACGCGTCACCCTCATCCGAAAGGCCGATGACCCCCGTCTCCCGCCCCAAAGCCGACGGCCCGTCGCTCCCCCAGGAGCGACGGGCCGTCAGCCGTCCCTATCGGTCAGCGCGTCAGCGTCGCCGCACGCCCTGCGCCAGTTCGCCGGCCAGGGCACGGACGGCGTCGAGCGCGGCCGGCTCGTCCCCGTCCGCCTCCAGGATCCGCTTCACGAACGCGGACCCGACGATCACGCCGTCCGCGAAGGCCGCGACCTCGGCCGCCTGCTCCGGCGTGGAGACGCCGAGCCCGACGCAGACCGGCAGGTCCGTGGTGGCCCGGGTGCGGGCGACCAGGTCCTCGGCGAGCGAGCCGACCGCGCTGCGGGTGCCCGTCACGCCCATCACCGCGGCGGCGTACACGAACCCGCTGCCGGCCGCGGTGACCTCGGCCAGCCGCTCGTCCTTGCTGCTGGGGGCGACCACGAACACGGTGTCCAGACCGTGCTCGTCCGCCGCCTTGCGCCACTCCCGGGACTCCTCGACCGGCAGGTCCGGCAGGATGCAGCCGGCCCCGCCGGCGGCCGCCAGGTCGGCGGCGAAGCGGGCCACGCCGTAGCGGTCGACCGGGTTCCAGTAGGTCATCACCAGCACCGCCGCCCGCGGGTGCGCGGTGGCGACCTCCTGGACGGTCCGCAGGACGTCCTTGATCCGCACGCCGCCGCGCAGGGCGATGTCGTCGGCGGTCTGGATGACGGCGCCGTCCAGCACCGGGTCGGAGTGCGGCAGGCCGACCTCGACGACGTCGCAGCCGCCCTCGACCAGCGCCCCGATCGCCCGGATGCCGCCGTCGACGGTCGGGAAGCCGGCCGGCAGGTAGCCGATCAGCGCGGCGCGGTCGTCGGCCTTGGCCTTGGCCAGGATGCCGCTGAGCTTGCTCGCCATGTCACTTACCCCCGTCGGCCGCGTCGCCGGCCGCCTCGTCGTACAGGCCGAAGTACTGGGCCGCCGTGTGCATGTCCTTGTCGCCGCGCCCGGAGAGCGAGACCAGGATGGTGGCCTCGGGCCCGAGTTCGCGGCCGAGCTCCAGGGCGCCGGCCAGCGCGTGGGCGCTCTCGATGGCCGGGATGATGCCCTCGGTGCGGGAGAGCAGGCGCAGCGCCTGCATCGCGGCGTCGTCGGTGACCGGGCGGTACTCGGCCCGTCCGGTGTCCTTGAGCCAGGCGTGCTCCGGGCCGACGCCCGGGTAGTCGAGGCCGGCCGAGATGGAGTGCGACTCGATGGTCTGGCCGTCCTCGTCCTGGAGGACGTAGGTGCGCGATCCGTGCAGCACGCCGGGGTCGCCCTTGGTGAGGGTGGCCGCGTGCCTGGGGGTCTCGGCGCCCTCGCCGGCCGCCTCGCAACCGATCAGGCGCACGCCGGCGTCCGGGATGAACTCGTGGAAGATGCCCATCGCGTTGGAGCCGCCGCCGACGCACGCGACGACGGCGTCGGGCAGCCGCCCGGTGCGGTCGAGGACCTGCTCGCGCGCCTCGACGCCGATGACGCGGTGGAAGTCGCGGACCATCATCGGGAAGGGGTGCGGCCCGGCGACGGTCCCGAACAGGTAGTGCGTGGAGTCGACGTTGGCGACCCAGTCGCGGAACGCCTCGTTGATGGCGTCCTTGAGGGTGCGGCTGCCGGACTTGACGGCCACCACCTCGGCGCCGAGCATCCGCATCCGGGCGACGTTCAGCGCCTGGCGCCGGGTGTCGACCTCGCCCATGTAGATCGTGCAGTCGAAGCCGAACAGCGCGCAGGCGGTGGCGGTGGCCACACCGTGCTGGCCGGCGCCGGTCTCGGCGATGATCCGGGTCTTGCCCATCCGGCGGGTGAGCAGCGCCTGGCCCAGCACGTTGTTGATCTTGTGCGAGCCGGTGTGGTTCAGGTCCTCGCGCTTGAGCAGGATCCGCGCGCCGCCCGCCTCGGCGGAGAAGCGGTGCACGTCGGTCAGCGGGCTCGGACGGCCCGTGTAGTCCTTGAGCAGGGCGTCGAGCTCGGCGGTGAAGGCCGGGTCGGTCTTGGCCTTCTCGTACTCCTCGGCGACCTGCTCGACGGCGGCGACCAGCGCCTCCGGGATGAAGCGGCCCCCGTACGCGCCGAAGTAGCCGCGGGCGTCCGGCACGTGTGCGCCGGACTGGTGGTCCTTGTCGGACATGGTGGTTTCCCTTGGGGAGATGACGACAGTGACGTCTCGTGGCCGGTGATCAGCCGAGCGTCCCGCGCCATCGCCGGCCGGGCACCTGCCCGGGCTCGCAGCCGATGACGTAGCGCACCCGCCGCCCCAGCACCCGGCGCGCGGGCGCGCGGCAGCCGCGCGGGCGGCAGCCGGGGGCGAGACGGGTGGCGATCTTCATCTGCTGCGCTCAGTCCTTGTGCCGCACGGCCGGGTGGGCCCCGGCGGCGACCAGGTCGGCGACCGCGGCCCGCGGGTCCTTGCCGGTCACCAGGGACTCGCCGACCAGCACCGCGTCCGCGCCGAGGTTGGCGTAGGAGATGACGTCCAGCGGGCCGCGCACGCCGGATTCGGCGACCTTGACGATGCCGTCCGGGATCGCGTGGACGACGTTGCCGAAGGTGTCGCGGTCGACCTCCAGCGTCTTGAGGTTGCGGGCGTTGACGCCGATGATCCGCGCTCCGGCGTCCACCGCGCGCTTGATCTCCTCCTCGTCGTGCACCTCCACCAGCGGCGTGAGGCCGATCGACTCGGCGCGCTCGATCAGCGACACCAGGGCCGGCTGGTCGAGGGCGGCGACGATCAGCAGCGCGAGGTCGGCGCCGTGCGCGCGGGCCTCCCACAGCTGGTAGGCGGTGACGATGAAGTCCTTGCGCAGCAGCGGGGTGTCCACCGCCGCGCGGACCGCGTCGAGGTCGGCCAGCGACCCGCCGAAGCGGCGCTGCTCGGTCAGCACGCTGATCGCGGCGGCGCCGCCGGCCGCGTAGTCGACCGCCAGGGCGGCCGGATCGGCGATCGCGGCCAGGGCGCCCTTGGACGGGCTGGAGCGCTTCACCTCGCAGATCACCCGGATCCCGTCGCCCTTGAGGGCGGCGACGCCGTCCTTGGCCTCCGGGGCCTTGGCGGCGAGCTCCTTGAGCTCGTCCAGGGAGACCCGGGCCTGCCGCTCGGCGAGGTCCTCGCGGACCCCTTCGATGATCGTGTCGAGCACACTCATGCGTCCACCTCGCTGCGCTCGGCAGGCGCATCGCGCAACACGCACCTGTCAATGGTTCGGTCGCTCCGCTCACTCACGGCGCAGTGCCCCCATCGTTTCTGCTAGTTCAGCTAGCCGGTAGCCGTCGGACAGAGGCCCGTCGGCTCTTCGATGGTATCGGCACCCGGGGGCGCGAACCGCATCAGCCCGGCGCGCGTCTCGCGGACCGGACGCCCCTTGCGGCGGCTCTCAACTGCGACTTCACCGCTTCTCCACCCAGGGCCGGGCGCCCCCGGCCCGGACCGGGCTCCCCGGCTCAGACCAGCGGCGGAGCCAGCCCCGCCCCGACCGGCAGGTTGCGCACGACGGTGAACACCAGCACCAGCAGTCCGATCAGCGCCCAGCGGCGCGCCCCGACCGACATCCGCGGCACCGGGCCGCCGGTCAGCGCGGCCCAGGCCCAGCGCAGCCACATCAGCGCCAGGACGGCGAACAGGAGCACCGCGACGGCGTTGTCGTGCAGCGCGGCGGTGAAGTCCCCGTGGGCCAGCGCGTGGACGCAGCGCAGTCCCCCGCAGCCGGGGCACCACCAGCCGGTCGCGGCCAGGAAGGGGCAGGTCGGGTAGTGCCCGGGTGCGTTCGGGTCCACCACGGAGACGTACACGGCGGGCACGGCCGCGGCGGCCAGTGCGGCCAGCGGCGGGCCCATCCGCCGCAGCACGGGCGGCGGGGCGGAGGCGGCGGGGGCGGCGTTCACGCCCCCGATTGTGCCCGGCGCGGGGGCCGGGGATGCGAAAACGGCGGGCGTGGCGCCCGCCGTTCTGCAGTGCGAAGGGTGTCGTCGTCAGGCGGCGACGGCAGCGCGCGCGGCGCGGGCCTCGGTCTGCTCCTGGACGGACGTGTAGACGTTGGTGCTCGGCTGCTTGCCCATGCCGGCCATCGCCATGGCCTTGCCGACGATGCCGCCGACGAGGACGACCGCGAGACCGGCCACGACCAGCAGCGGCGACGGCAGGATCATCGCGACGCCCGCGATGCCGAAGCCGACGAAGGAGATGACGACGCCGGTCCAGGCGGCGGGGTTGTGGCCGTGTGCTGCTGCTGCCATCGATGGTGCTCCTTGGCTCTCGGGGCCCGGCCGGGCCTGCGGGGCCGCCGGCGGGTTTGACGGGTTCCATTGTGCCGGGCCACATGTCGGCGGCCCAAAGCGGGTGGCGGGTCTATCGCGTCACAGTGGACGGCCGGGGACGGGCCTGGGAAGTGTCTTCCGGTTGCGCCGAAGGACAGGCCCTAGACGGCCGTCGGGTCCTCGCCGCGGTCCAGCGCCTTCCACAGGTCGGCCGGGGTGTCCGCGCCCTTCACGGCACCCTTGGCCGGGCCCCTGGCCGGGCCCTTCACCGGGGCCTTGCCGGTGGGCGCCTCGTAGCGGCTGCCCATGGCCGGCCAGCCGCGGCCGAAGCGCAGCGTGAGCAGCCCGGCGACGGCGAGCAGCACCCCGCCGACCACCGCCACCCACGGCCAGCCGCTGTGGCCGACCTCCGTGGCCGTCGAGCCGGCCAGGGCGAGCTTGCGGGCCGCCTCGGCGTCCAGCGCGGCGGTGTCGCCGGCGCCGGCCACCGCCGTGGCGGCCACGCCGATCCCGGCGAGCAGGGTCAGCGCGCCGACCGCGAGCCGTCCGGCGCCGCGCACCGCGAACACCGCGATGGCGGCGGCCAGGCCCACCAGGGCCAGCCCGCCGGGCAGTTCGGAGATCCGGCCGCCGCTGACGGACACCTCCAGGGTGCCGGCCCGGCCCTGCGCCCAGTCCCGGCCGACCGCGGTCAGCACCAGGACGGCGCTCAGCACGGTCAGCAGCAGCATCACGCCGAGCGTGCGCCGGCCCGGCCGCGCGGCCGGGGCGGTGTCGGGTACGGGGTTCTGGTCAGCGCTCACCCGTCCACTATCCCCCGGCCGCGTTCTCAGGCCGTACCCGGGGTGGGGCGCTCCACCACGAACCCGTCGGTCTGGAGCACGAGCGTCCGCTCGCCGAGCGGCAGGAAGAGGTCGTTGCCGATCGGCACCCGTTCGGCCTCCCGGTACACCCCGCCCGGCGCCGGCGCGGTGTGCACGGTGCAGACGCCGGCCACCGGGTCGACCACCACGTACAGCGGCAGCCCGGACTCCGCGTACGCGCGCGCCGCCGCGCCGTGGCCGCCGCCCGGGGCGGCCACCTCCAGGACGGCCTCCACGGACGTCCCGTCGTAGCGCCCCCCGGCGCCCCGCGCGGCACCCGGGGCGATCACCGCCAGGTCGGGGGCGAGGCCGCCGGGCGCGGCCCGGAAGTCGATCAGGACCTGCGACAACACCCTTCCGTGGCCCGCCAGTTGGTCCCCGATCTGGACGGCGGCGGCGAGCACGGCCACCCACCGCCGCTCGTCCTGCGGCACCTCGGACATCCCGGCCGCCTCCCTTGCGTACCTGTGGGGCTACGAAAGCTCCGGCGTCCGCAGCGTATTGGCGGTGGCGATCGCCCGCAGCACGGCGGCCGCCTTGTTGCGGCACTCGGTGTCCTCGCCGTGCGGGTCGGAGTCGGCCACCACACCGGCGCCGGCCTGCACGTACGCGGTGCCGTCGCGCAGCACCGCGGTCCGGATCGCGATCGCGGTGTCGGAGTCGCCGGCGAAGTCCAGGTAGCCGACGCAGCCGCCGTACAGGCCCCGGCGGGTGGGCTCCAGCTCCTCGATGATCCGCATCGCCCGGGGCTTGGGCGCGCCCGAGAGGGTGCCGGCCGGGAAGCACGCCGTCAGCACGTCGAAGGCGGTCCGCCCGGGCGCCACCTTGCCGGTGACGGTCGAGACGATGTGCATGACGTGGCTGTAGCGCTCGATGTGCATGAAGTCGACCACCTCGACGCTGCCCGGCTCGCAGACCCGGCCGAGGTCGTTGCGGCCCAGGTCGACCAGCATCAGGTGCTCGGCGCGCTCCTTGGGGTCGGCGAGCAGCTCGGCGGCCAGCGCCGCGTCCTCGTGCGGGCTCGCGCCGCGGTGGCGGGTGCCGGCGATCGGGTGCAGCATCGCCTCGCCGTCGGTGACCTTGACCAGCGCCTCCGGGCTGGAGCCGACCACGTCGAAGCCGCCCTCCGCGCCGCCGTCCGGGCCCGGGAAGCGGAACAGGTACATGTACGGGCTCGGGTTGGTGGTGCGCAGCACCCGGTAGACGTCCAGCGCGGAGGCCGGGCAGGGTGCCTCGAAGCGCTGCGAGGGCACGACCTGGAAGGCCTCGCCGGCCCGGATCCGCTCCTTGATCACGTCCACCGCGGCCCGGTAGGGCGCGCCGCCGAACGGCGAGCGGACGTCGCCGGGGCCGGCCGGGGTGAAGGTGGCGAGCCCGGGGTCGACGGGCCTGAGCAGGTCCGCCTCCATCGCGTCGAGCCGGGCCACCGCGTCCGCGTGGGCCTCGTCGACGCCGCTGGCGAGGTCGTTGTGGTTGACGGCGTTGGCGATCAGCAGCACCGTGCCGTCGACGTGGTCCAGCACGGCGAGGTCGGTGGCGAGCAGCATCGTCAGCTCGGGGAGCCCGAGGTCGTCCGGGTTGAGGTCCGGCAGCTTCTCCAGGCGGCGCACGACGTCGTAGCCGAGGTAGCCGACCAGGCCGCCGGTGAGCGGCGGCAGGCCGTCGTCGGAGTGCCGGGGGGTGTGCAGGGCCTCCAGGGCCGCGCGCAGCACCTCCAGCGGGTCCCCGCCGGTGGGGATGCCGACCGGCGGGGCGCCGAGCCAGCGGGCGTCGCCGTCCGGGCCGACGGTGAGGGTGGCGGCGCTGCGCACGCCGACGAAGGAGTAGCGCGACCAGCTGCGGCCCTGCTCGGCGGACTCCAGCAGGAAGGTGCCGGGCCGCTCGCCGGCCAGGCTGCGGTAGAGGCCGATCGGGGTGAGGCCGTCCGCGAGGAGCCTGCGGGTGACCGGGATGACCCGGGTGTCGACGGCGAGCTTGCGGAAGGCTTCGAGGTCCATGGCGGGCGGCACCTTCAGGGTCGGAGGCTTTGGTGTGGTCAGGCGAGCGGGAGCACGTCGGCGTCGAAGCAGGTGCGGTCGCCGGTGTGGCAGGCGGCACCGGTCTGGTCGACCTTGACCAGCAGGGTGTCGCCGTCGCAGTCGAGCGCCACCGACTTGACCGCCTGGACGTGCCCGGAGGTGTCGCCCTTGACCCAGTACTCGCGGCGGCTGCGGCTCCAGTAGGTGCAGCGGCCGGTGGTGAGCGTGCGGTGCAGCGCCTCGTCGTCCATCCAGCCGAGCATCAGCACCTCGCCGGTGTCGTGCTGCTGCGCGATGGCCGGCAGCAGGCCGTCCTCGGTGCGCTTGAGGCGGGCCGCGATCGCGGGGTCCAGGGCGGTGGTGCCGGGGGCGGCGGGTGTGGTGGACATGGGGACATTGTGTCAGCCCGGCCGGGGCGCCCGGTGCGCCGTCCGCATCGCGGCCGGCGCAGGTCAGCGGGGCCGCTCGCAGCCGGCGGGCCAGATCCGGTGGACGAACAGCCCGGCCTCCTGAGCCAGTGCGGCCACCCGGGCCGGCCCGTTGCCGGGCTCGCCGTCCCACGGTTCTCCGTCCCAGACGGCGATCAGCTCGTCGATCATGCCGACCAGCGCCCGCCCGGTGTCGTCGCCGAGGCCCCCGCGCTCGGCCGCGGCCAGCCGGTGGACGGCGTTCGCCTCGTTCATCAGCTCCAGCCGGGTGGCCCGGTGGTGGTCGTCGGCGCGGCCGACGAGCGGCGCGCTCGCGGGGACGATGATCTCCAGCTTGCCGCCGTGCTCCAGGACGGACCGGGCGAACCAGGTGTCCGGCCCCTCGTCGGCGCAGGTGACGCCGACGAGCTCGTACGAGCCGAAGGTGGTGACCAGCTGCCAGAGGTCGCCGCGGACCAGCATCTCCGTGATGCCGCCCGACAGGCCCTGGTGTCCGGTGATTCCGACGCGCATTCCCAACTCCCGGGATCGTGTCGTGCCGCCCGGGAGCCTACCCAATGGGGGGACGAGTTCGGCCAACCACCTGCCGCGGAGCACCGGTTTGGGCCATCCTCATGGCCATGACCTCCGAGCAGCCGCCGTCCGCAGCCGCCGACCCGCGCCCGTCCCGCGGCCTGGTCCTCACCGTCGCGGCGGTCCTCGTCGCCCTGCTCGCGGTGGTGGCGACCGTCATGCTCTGGCCCGACGACAAGAAGCCGGCCGCCGCACCTCCCCCGCCCACCCCCACGACCACGGCCACCGCGACGCCGGCCCCCACCCCGACGCCCACGCCCACCCCGACCCCCACCCCGCCGTACGCCTTCTTCCCGGTCGGCACCTGCTTCGACCACCCGCAGCTCAGCCCGGCGATCGTCCGGTCCGAGGAACGGCCCTGCACCGGCGAACACGACGGCGAGGTGATCGCCGACCTCAAGCTGCCCGAGGGCCTCACCGGCGACCTCAAGATCAACCTCGCGATCCTCGACGGCTGCAAGGCCGCCGAGACCGCCGCCAAGGCCCGCCAGGGCGACGCCCGCACCTACTACGGCCGCCCGGTCGGCCCGACCATGGCCAACTACCAGCAGGGCTGGCGGGACTACACGTGCGCGCTGACCCTCAGCAACCGCCAGGGCGGCCCCAAGCTCACCGGCCACCTCCGCTGAGCCCACCACGTTCTAAGGTGACGCCATGTCGAACCACGCCCTCGCCGAGCGTCACCGCCTCGCCGAACTCCTGGCCGCCGCCGGGCCGGACGCCCCCACCCTCTGCGCCGGGTGGACCACCCGCGACCTCGCCGCCCACCTGGTGATCCGCGAACGCCGGGCGGACGCGGCCCCCGGCATCCGCGTCGGCGCCCTCGCGGGCTGGACCCACCGGGTGCAGTCGGCCTACGCCGAGCGCCCGTACGACGAGCTGGTCGGCCTCTTCCGCTCCGGCCCGCCGGTGTTCTCCTTCTTCGCGCTCCCCGGCGCGGACGAAGCGGCCAACACCGTCGAGTACTTCGTGCACGCCGAGGACGTCCTGCGAGCGGCCGACGACTGGACCCCCCACCCCGTCCCGCCCGGCCGCGCCGAGGCCCTGTGGCGCCGCCTCCCCCTCCTCGCCCGCTTCGAAGCCGGCCGCCGCTCCCCCGTCCGCCTCGAACTCCACCACCCCGACGGCCGCACCGTCACCGCCGGCCCCACCGGCGCCCCGGTCGTCCGCATCACCGGCGAGCCGGCCGACCTGATCCTCTTCACCTACGGCCGCGGCGCCCGCACGACCCTCACCGTCGACGGCCCCTCGGACGCCGTCGAGGCCCTCCGCCACGCCCTGCCCCTGCCCCCTCGGTAGCGCGCCCGATGATCCACGGTGTTGCCCGCCGACATGCCGGCGGGCAACACCCCGAGCGCACCCGCGCGACGACGACACCCGGCCGCCCGTCCGGAACCGGCCGACCACGTGCGGGAAGTCGACCGCGCCGACTTCCCGCGCACGGGCCGCGGCATCGCCGGGGATGCCCCGTTCGAGGGACCGGCCCGAGCCGCCCCATCCCGTCCCGGCTGCGATTGTCAGTGGCCCGGTGCAGACTCTCAGGTGGCCGGGGAGGGGGCGTGCGCGCGCCTGTCGGAAACCGCTCCGGTCAGTTCTCCGTCGAAGGGGCACCACCTCATGCTCACCACCGACTTCCCCGCCGGTTCGCCCTGCTGGATCGACCTGGGCAGCCCGGACATCCCCGCCACCGCCGAGTTCTACGACAAGGTCTTCGGCTGGACGTTCCAGTCGGCCGGCCCGGAGACGGGCGGCTACGGTTTCCTCCAGCTGGACGGCAAGACCGTCGGCGCCGTCGGCCCGCTCGACGAGGGCGACCAGTCCACCTGGACGACGTACTTCCGCACCCCCGACGTGGACGCCGCCGTCAAGACCGCCGAGCAGGCCGGCGGCACGGTGCTCGTCCCGCCGATGGACGTCATGGGCGAGGGCCGCTTCGCCCAGGTCACCGACCCGCAGGGTGCCCGGTTCGCGCTGTGGGAGGCCGGCAACACCAAGGGCCTGGACGCCGTCTCGACCGACAGGACCATGTGCTGGTCCGAACTGCACACCTCCCACCAGGACGCCGGCTTCGCGTTCTACGAGACCCTGTTCGGCTGGCGGGTGGAGAACTTCGAGCCGTCCCCGGGCATGAGCTACCGGGTGATCTCGACCGCCGAGGGCGACCAGCAGGAGACGAGCTTCGGCGGCATCGCCCCGGTGATGGACGCGGCCCAGCCGTCCGCCTGGACGCCGTACTTCGCCGCCGACGACGTGGACGCGCTGATCGCCAAGGCGACGGCGGCCGGCGGCACGGTGCTGATGCCCGCCGCGGATGTGGAGAACGTCGGCCGGATCGCCTGGCTCGCGGACCCGAACGGCGCCCCCTTCGCGCTGATCAAGGGCGAGCCCCGGCAGTAGCGGCCCAGCCAGCAGGGCCCGCCACCAGGGACGGTGGCGGGCCCTGCTCGACGCGGAGAACGCGTTTCACCGCACCGGGTGCCCGGCCTCCCGCAGCGCGTTCTTGACCTCGCCGATCCGCAGGTCCCCGAAGTGGAAGACGCTCGCCGCGAGCACCGCGTCCGCGCCCGCCTCGACGGCCGGGGCGAAGTCGGCGAGCTTGCCGGCGCCGCCGGAGGCGATCACCGGCACGGAGACGGCCTTGCGCACGGCCCGGATCAGGTCCAGGTCGTAGCCGTCCTTGGTGCCGTCGGCGTCCATCGAGTTGAGTAGGATCTCGCCCGCGCCCAACTCGGCCGCGCGGCCCGCCCATTCGACCGCGTCGAGGCCGGTGCCGCGGCGCCCGCCGTGCGTGGTGACCTCGAAGCCGGACTCGGTCTCGGTGCCGGGAGGGCAGCGCCGGGCGTCGACCGACAGCACCAGCACCTGTCGCCCGAACCGCTGGGCGATCTCCCGCACGAGCTCCGGCCTGGCGATGGCCGCGGTGTTGACGCCCACCTTGTCCGCGCCGGCCCGCAGCAGCTTGTCGACGTCCTCGACGGCGCGGATGCCGCCGCCGACGGTGAGCGGGATGAACACCTGCTCGGCGGTGCGGCGGACCACGTCGTAGGTGGTCTCGCGGTCGCCGGAGGAGGCGGTGATGTCGAGGAAGGTGAGCTCGTCGGCGCCCTCGGCGTCGTAGAGCTTGGCCATCTCGACCGGGTCGCCGGCGTCGCGCAGGTTCTGGAAGTTGACGCCCTTGACCACCCGCCCGGCGTCGACGTCCAGGCAGGGGATGACACGTACTGCAAGGGTCACGGCTGATTGCCTTCCGGGGCTTCCAGGGTCTTTGCCAGCCCGGTGCGGTACGCGTCGATCTCGACCTCGACCATCATCCGGGAGTCGATCAGGCCCTCGACCACCACCATGGTGGCCACCGGGCGGGCGGCGTCGAAGAGCTGACGGTGGGCGCGGCCCACCTCCTCGGCGTCGCGGACGTGGGTGATGTACATCCGGGTGCGGACGACGTCGTCCGCCGTCAGACCGTACGCGGCCAGGGCCGTGAGCCCGACGCCGAACGCGGCGAGCGTCTGCCCGTACGGGTCGCCCTCGTGCTCGATCCGGCCGTCCACCCAGGCGGTGGAGCCGGCCACGTGCACGTGGTCGCCCGCGACGACCGCGCGCGAGTAGCCGAACTCGTCCTCCCAGGGGGAGAATCCGGCGACCCGGCCGCGTACGATCCGACGTTCCGTCATCCTGTAACCGTCTCTTCCGTCATCGGCGGCGTCGGCCTCACCTCGGCCCGACGCCGGCCCGACATCGGCGGCATCAGCCCGAAACCGCCGCCAGGGCCTCTTCGAGGGTGAACTTCTGCTCGTACAGTGCCTTGCCCACGATGGCGCCCTCGACACCCTCGCCGACGAGGCCGGCGATGGCGCGCAGGTCGTCCAGCGAGGAGACGCCGCCGGAGGCGACGACCGGGCGGTCGGTGGCGGCGCAGACGTCGCTCAGCAGCTGGAGGTTGGGGCCGGTGAGGGTGCCGTCGCGGTTGACGTCGGTGACGACGTAGCGGGCGCAGCCCTCCTGGTTCAGGCGGTCCAGGACGTCGAAGAGCTGCCCGCCGTCGCGGGTCCAGCCGCGGCCGCGCAGGGTGGTGCCGACGACGTCGAGGCCGACGGCGATCTTGTCGCCGTGCTCGGCGATGGCCTTGGCAACCCACTCGGGGGCCTCCAGGGCGGCGGTGCCGAGGTTGACGCGGGTGCAGCCGGTGGCGAGGGCGCGGGCGAGCGACTCGTCGTCGCGGATGCCGCCGGACAGCTCGACCTTGATGTCCAGCCGGCCGGTGACCTCGCGCAGCAGCTCGTAGTTGCTCCCGGTCCCGAAGGCGGCGTCCAGGTCGACCAGGTGCAGCCACTCGGCGCCGGCGTTCTGCCAGGCGAGTGCGGCGGCGAGCGGCTCGCCGAAGGAGGTCTCGGTGCCGGAGGCGCCCTTGACCAGACGGACGGCCTGGCCGTCCCGGACATCGACGGCAGGCAGCAGCTCAAGGCTCATCAGTAACAACTCTCAGACGGTCAGAGGGTGTTGACCCAGTTGGTCAGCAGGGCGGCGCCGGCGTCGCCGGACTTCTCGGGGTGGAACTGGGTGGCCCACAGCGGCCCGTTCTCGACGGCCGCGACGAACGGCTGCCCGTGGGTGGCCCAGGTGACGAGCGGGGCGTGGATGCGCGCGCTGTGCGCCTCCAGCTCCCAGTGCCGCACGCCGTAGGAGTGCACGAAGTAGAAGCGGGTCTGCGGGTCGAGGCCGGCGAACATCCGGCTGCCCTCGGGCACGTCCACGGTGTTCCAGCCCATGTGCGGGACGACCGGGGCGTCCAGCGGCTCGACGGTGCCCGGCCACTCGTCGCAGCCGGCCGTCTCCACGCCGTGCTCGACCCCCTTCTCGAAGAGGATCTGCATGCCGACGCAGATGCCCATGACCGGGCGGCCCCCGGCGAGCCGGCGGCCGATGATCCACTCGCCGCGGACCGACTTGAGGCCGCGCATGCACGCCTCGAAGGCGCCGACGCCGGGAACGAGCAGGCCGTCCGCGGCCATCGCCGTGTCGAAGTCGGAGGTCACGGTGACGGTGGCGCCGGTGCGCTCCAGGGCCCGCTGCGCGGAGCGCAGGTTGCCCGATCCGTAGTCGAGGACGACGACGTTCTTGCCCATGTTCAGGTGTCCAGTCTCTCTGCGTACGCGCGCACTACAGGCGCATGGCGCCGGCGGCCAGGCACATCACGGAGCCGATCGCGAGCACCAGGATGACGCCCTTCGGCAGCTTCTGCTTCCAGAACGAGATCACCCCGCCGGCCAGGAAGAGGCCGACGAAGAGGAGAGCCACGGCGGTCTTGCTCACAGTGCACCCTTGGTCGAGGGGAGGATGCCGGCCGCGCGCGGGTCGCGCTCGGAGGCGTAGCGCAGGGCCCGTGCGAGCGCCTTGAACTGGCACTCGACGATGTGGTGCGCGTTGCGACCGTACGGCACGTGGACGTGGAGGGCTATCTGCGCCTGGGCCACGAAGGACTCCAGGATGTGCCGGGTCATCGTGGTGTCGTAGCTGCCGATCATCGGCGCCATGTGCTCCGGCTCGGTGTGCACCAGGTAGGGGCGGCCGGAGAGGTCGACGGTGACCTGGGCGAGCGACTCGTCCAGCGGCACCGTGCAGTTGCCGAAGCGGTAGATGCCGACCTTGTCGCCGAGCGCCTGCTTGAAGGCGGCGCCGAGCGCGAGGGCGGTGTCCTCGATGGTGTGGTGGGTGTCGATGTGCAGGTCGCCGTCGGTCTTGACGGTGAGGTCGAACAGACCGTGGCGACCGAGCTGGTCGAGCATGTGGTCGTAGAACCCGACGCCCGTGGAGATGTCGGTCTTGCCGGTGCCGTCGAGGTCGATCTCGACCAGGACCGAGGTCTCCTTGGTGGTGCGCTCAACGCGTCCGATGCGGGACATACGGGGTTACAGCTCCTTGATCACAGTGCGAACGGCGTCCAGGAAGGCGTCGTTCTCGGCCGGCGTGCCGGCGGTGACGCGCAGCCACCCCGGGACGCCGTTGTCACGGACCAGGACGCCCTGGTCGAGGATGGCCTGCCAGACGGCGTGGGTGTCGGCGAAGCGGCCGAACTGGACGAAGTTGGCGTCCGAGTCGGTCACCTCCAGGCCGAGCCCGCGCAGCGAGTCCACCAGGCGGTCGCGCTCCTCCTTGAGCCGCCCGACGTACCCGAGCAGGGTGTCGGTGTGCTCCAGGCAGGCCAGCGCGGTGGCCTGGGTGACGGCCGACAGGTGGTAGGGCAGGCGGACCAGCTGGACCGCGTCCACCACGGCCGCGTCGGCGGCCAGGTAGCCGAGGCGCAGGCCGGCCGCGCCGAAGGCCTTGGACATGGTGCGGGTGACCACCAGGTTGGGGCGGCCCTCGATGAGCGGCAGCAGCGAGGCGCGGTGCGAGAACTCGACGTAGGCCTCGTCGACGACGACCAGGCTGGGCCGGGCCGCCTGGGCGGCCTCGTACAGGCGCAGCACGACGTCGGCGGCCACCGCGGTGCCCGTGGGGTTGTTCGGCGAGCAGACGAAGACCACCTCGGGCCTGTGCTCGGCGATCGTGGCGACGGCCGCGTCCACGTCGATGGTGAAGTCGTCGTTGCGCGGGCCGGAGATCCACTCGGTGCCGGTGCCCCGGGAGATGAGGGCGTGCATCGAGTAGGACGGCTCGAAGCCGAGCGCGCGGCGGCCGGGGCCGCCGAAGGTCTGGAGGAGTTGCTGGAGCACCTCGTTGGAGCCGTTGGCGGCCCAGACCTGCTCGCGGGCCACCGGGAAGCCGGTGGTGCGGCTCAGGTAGGCCGCGAGCCCCTCGCGCAGCTCGACCGCGTCGCGGTCGGGGTAGCGGTTGAGCCCCCGGGCGGCCTCGGCGACCCGCTCGGCGATCCGGGCGACCAGTTCCTCGGGCAGCGGGTACGGGTTCTCGTTGGTGTTGAGCTGTACCGGCACGTCCAACTGCGGCGCGCCGTAGGGGGACTGGCCCCGCAGCTCGTCCCGGATGGGAAGGTCGTCAATGCGAGTGGTGCGCGTCACGAGCCGGGAACCGTCCAATCGAACCGAGCCTTGATGGCGTCGCCGTGCCCCGGCAGGTCTTCCGCGTCGGCCAGGTTGACGACGTGCGCGGCGATGTCCGCGAGCGCGTCCCGGTCGTACTCGACGACCTGGACGCCGCGCAGGAAGGTCTGCACCGACAGGCCGGACGAGTGGCAGGCGCAGCCGCCGGTGGGCAGGACGTGGTTGGAGCCGGCCGCGTAGTCGCCCAGCGAGACGGGCGTCCAGCGGCCGATGAAGATCGCGCCCGCGTTGCGGACCTTCGCGGCCACCGCGTGCGCGTCCCGGGTCTGGATCTCCAGGTGCTCGGCGGCGTAGGCGTTGACGACGGTCAGGCCCTGCTCCAGGTCGTCGACCAGGATGATGCCGGACTGCCGGCCGCCGAGCGCCTCGGCGACGCGCTCGCCGTGCTTGGTCCGCGCGACCTGCACGGCCAGCTCGGCCTCGACCGCGTCGGCCAGCGCCGGCGAGTCGGTGACCAGCACCGAGCCGGAGGTCGGGCCGTGCTCGGCCTGGCTGATCAGGTCGGCGGCGACGTCGGACGGCAGCGCGCTGTCGTCGGCGAGGACGGCGATCTCGGTCGGGCCGGCCTCGGAGTCGATGCCGATCCGGCCGGCGAAGTAGCGCTTGGCGGCGGCGACGTAGATGTTGCCCGGGCCGGTGACCATGTTCACCGGCGCGCACTCCTCGGTGCCGAGCGCGAACATCGCGACCGCCTGGGCGCCGCCGACGGAGTACACCTCGTCCACGCCGAGCAGCGCGCAGGCCGCCAGGATCGTCGGGTGCACCCGGCCGCCGAACTCCTTCTGCGGCGGCGAGGTGACGGCGATGCCCCGGACGCCCGCCTCCTGGGCCGGCACGACGTTCATCACGACGGACGACGGGTACACCGCCAGCCCGCCCGGCACGTACAGCCCGACCCGGTCCACCGGCACCCAGCGCTGGGTGACGGTGCCGCCCGGCACCACCTGCGTGGTGTGCCCGGTGCGGCGCTGGTCCGCGTGCACGGCCCGGGCGCGGCGGATCGACTCCTCCAGCGCGGCGCGCACCTTCGGGTCCAGCGTCTCCAGGGCCTCGGTGAGCTGCTCGGCCGGGACACGGGTCGACTCCAGCCGGACGCCGTCGAAGCGCTCGGTGATCTCGATCAGCGCCGCGACCCCGCGATGGTGCACGTCCTCGGCGATCGGCCGCACCTTCTCCAGGGCGGCCGCCACGTCGAACTCGGCACGGGGCAGCAGGTCACGCGGGTCGTCCAGCGAGCCGCGGAGGTCGATTCGAGAGATCACGCCACCCAGTGTAAGGAGTGGCCGAAACCACTGGTCCCGCATTTCACTCCGTGATACGAAAGGCGAGACGACCGGGGGGACGGGGGAAAGCATGGCGGAGCGCGCGCCGGAGGACTGGACCGACACGGAAAAGGAACTCTGGGAGGCCTTCCGCCAGGGGGACGTCTTCGACCGCCGGGCCCGGAAATCAGCCGAGGACGACCCCTACGGCGACGCCGAATGGGGCTCCGAGCGCACCGTCCGCGCCGAGGTCCTGGCCCGCCTGCTGCTGGCCGGCCCCACCGCCGCCCCGGGCCGGGTCTCCTCCCTGCGGATGAACGGCGTCAACGTCACCGGCGCGCTCAACCTCGCCGGCGGCCGGATCAACCAGTACGTCGAGCTGTACGGCTGCCGCTTCGAGCACAAGGTCCTGATGTCCGAGGCCGAGGCCAGCACCGTCCGGATGGTCGACTGCCTGATACCCCGCCTGGAGGCCTCCCGGCTGGCCACCACCGGCGACCTCCACCTCGCGCGCTGCCGCATACCGGAGGGCGTCCGGCTCACCGACGCCAAGATCGGCACCGACCTGCTGCTCAACGTGACCCGCCTCGGCTCCGACCGCTACGGACGCGCGCTCTCCGCCGACGGCATGACCGTCCACCAGGACTTCGAGGCCGACCGGATCGAGGTCCACGGCGAGCTCAGCCTGCGCACCGCCCGCATCGGCGGCCGGCTCTCGCTGCGCGGCGCCCAGCTCCACGCCGTCCCGGACAACCGGATCTGCCTCAACGCCGTCCGGATCACCGTCGGCCACACCGCCTACCTCACCAGCTCCGCCGACGGCGGCTGGTTCGGCTCCCGCGGCTACTACGGCTCCGGCTACGGCCAGACCGCGCCGGCCGGCGCCCCCAGCACCCCGTTCCGCGCCCACGGCCAGGTGCGGCTGTCCGACGCCCGCTTCGACGGCGCCTGCCTGATCTCGGGCGAGTTCCACCTGGACGGCGACGACGAGCTCTCGCTGCGCCGCATCCACACCCCCGAACTGCGCTTCACCTGCCGCATGCGGCCCACCGGCCCGGTCTCGCTCTCCCGCGCCCGGGTCGGCAACCTCGTCGACACCCCGGACGCCTGGCCGCTCGGCAAGCACCTCGGCCTCACCGGCTTCACCTACGAGGTCCTGCGCCCGGCCGCGCCGTTCACCGTCCAGCAGCGCATCGCCTGGCTGGAGGGCTCCACCGTCGACTTCCAGCCCGAGTCCTACGAGCAGCTCGCCGCGGCCATGCGCCGCGACGGCGCCGACGACGACGCCCGCGAGGTGCTCTACGCCAAGCAGCGCCGCCGCCGCGAGACGCTCCCGCTGCCCGCCCGGATCTGGGGCACCGTCCAGGACGTCAGCGTCGGTTACGGATTCCGCCCCGGCCGCGCCGCCCTGTGGCTGCTCCTCGCCTGGGCCCTCGGCAGCGTGTTCTTCGCCACCCACCCGCTCAACCCGCTGAAGGCCGACGAGCGCCCGAACTGGAACCCGGTGCTGTACACGCTCAACCAGCTCCTGCCGATCGTCGACCTCAACCAGGGCGCGTGGAACCCCGGCGGCCTCGCCCAGTGGGTCTCCGCCGGCCTCGTCGTGGTCGGCTGGCTGCTCGCCACCACCGTCGTCGCGGGCGCCACGCGGATGCTCCAGCGCGGGTGAGCCGGACTCCGGCGCGGCCGACCGCGACGAACCCCGTGACAAACCCCGCGACAAGGCCGGGGCCCGGGGAACTACGCTGTCGGCCGTGACAGAACGGCTGCCGCTCTTCCCGCTGAACACCGTGCTCTACCCGGGCCTCGTGCTGCCCCTGAACGTCTTCGAGGAGCGCTACCGCCGTCTCGTCGCCGACCTGCTCGAACAGCCGGAGGACGAGCCGCGCCGCTTCGGCGTGCTCGCGATCAAGGACGGCCGCGAGGTCGCCCCGGTCCGCCCCGACGAGGGCCCGGCGGGCCCGCTGGACGGCCTCGGCACGTTCACCGGGGACGCCCTGGAGGCGATCCACCGCGTCGGCTGCGTCGCCGACGTCGCCTCCGTCCAGGACCAGCCCGACGGCCGGTACGAGCTCCTGGTCACCGGCACCACCCGGTTCCTGCTGCGCGACGTGGACGCCTCCGGTCCGTACCTGACCGGTGAGATCGAGCCGATCGAGGAGCGGCCCGGCGAGGGCTCCGGCGCCCTCGCCGCCGAGGTCGAGCGGGCGTTCCGCGCCTACCAGAAGCGGCTGGCCGGCGCCCGCGAGGCCAGCACCGTCGGCCACCAGGAGCTCCCCGACGACCCGCAGGTGCTCTCCTACCTGGTCGCCGCCGCCTCGGTGTTCGAGACGCCGGTCAAGCAGCGGCTGCTGGCCTGCCCCGACACCGCCCAGCGGCTGCGCACCGAACTCGACCTGCTGCGCCGCGAGACGGCCGTGCTCAGCTGGCTGCCGTCGCTGCCCGCGGTGGACCTGACCCGCCAGTCGTTCAGCCCCAACTGACCTCCGCCGAACCCCGTGTGACCCGAGGAGCTCCCGTGGCCAGGAAGCCGAAGAAGGGCGGCCAGGGCACCCCGGCCACCGTCGCCCTGGAGACCGCCGCCGTCCCGTTCACCGTGCACTCCTACGAGCACGACCCGGCCGCCGCCTCCTACGGCGGCGAGGCCGCCGAGGCCATGGGCGTCCCCGCCGAACGGGTCTTCAAGACCCTGGTCGCCGACGTGGACGGCGTCCTGACCGTCGGCGTGGTCCCGGTCGCCGGCCAGCTCGACCTCAAGGCGCTGGCCGCCGCCGTGGGCGGCAAGCGCGCCGCCATGGCCGACCCGGCCGCCGCCGAACGCAGCAGCGGCTACGTCCGCGGCGGCATCTCCCCGCTGGGCCAGCGCCGCCCGCTGCGGACGGTCGTCGACGAGGGCGCGATGACGCACCCGACGATCTACGTGTCGGCGGGCCGCAGGGGCCTGGAAGTGGAACTGGCCCCGACCGACCTGATCACCCTGACCAAGGCGACGACCGCCCCCATCGCCCGCTGAGGCGGCCTGGAAGAGCCGCTACCCGAGACCCGGCCGCCGGCCGTCAGCCCCGCCCTGCTCCCCCGCCGGCCCGTCCTTCACGTCCGGCCCCGCGTGCCCGTCCAGCCCGGCCTGCCCGACCGGCCCCTCCAGCGGAGGCTGCCCGTACGGCCCCGCCCAGTACGGCGGCGGGTCCTCCTCGCGCTTGCCGAACGCCGCCGACAGCAGGAGCAGCAGCACCATCGCCGCCATCGGCCAGGCCAGCAGGGCGCCGTGCGCCCCCAGGTCGATGTCCGCGTAGAAGCGTCCCCCGTTGCCGACCCGCCGGGCCTCCCCGATCAGGTCGTGGCTGGGTCCGAACGACCGCCCGAGCCGCCAGGCGCCGAGCGAGCCGAGCAGCCCGCCGACGGCCAGCCCCACCGCGACCGAGATGCCCCCGCCGCGGCGGCGCGTGACGAGGAAGGCCCCGAGCGCCGTGACGATCCCCATGCCGAGCCCGACGAGCACGAACACCGCGTCGGCCCCGGCGCGCTGCTCGCCCTCGGGGTCGGCGTACAGGATCCGGTCCCCGTCGACGACCAGCGGCACCTTGGGCGCCAGCCAGGCCCACAGCCCGGCCATGGCGAGCCCGAGGACCGCGCACACGACCACCGTCGCGGCACCGATCCGCAGCTCCGACATCAGCCGGTCCACCGGCGAGCTCTCGGCCTTGGAGACGCCCCCGATCCCCTCCGGGAGCGGCGGCAGCCCGGCGACGTCGTGGGTCTGCGGCGGCGCGAACGGGTTGGCGTCCGGCACCGCGGGCACGTCGTCGCGGGTGGGATCCGGAGGTGTGTTCGGTACGGTCACGGACCCCATCGTTTCACGATCGCGCCCCGGAGGGACCGCCGCCCGGGTGCCGCGGCCGTGCGCCCTACCGGGAGACGGCCCGCCGGTACGCCCAGGTGGCGATCGCCAGCGACACGACGCCCACCCCCGCGCAGACCGCGAGGTCCCCCGCGACCAGCGCCCAGTCCGGGTCGGCCGTGAACGTACGGGCGAAGGCCTCCACGCCGTACGTGGACGGCAGCAGGTCGCGCAGCCACAGCACCGGCTGCGGCAGGTGGTCCACCGGCAGGACGCCGAGCAGCAGCGCCGCGGACATCCCGAGCTGCCCGAGCATGGTGGCGATCTCCTGCCGCGGCGCGAGCAGCCCGCAGGCCGCACCGAGCCCGGACAGCGCGGCCCCGGCGAGCGGCACCACCGCGAGCAGCACCCACAGCTGGCCGAGCGGCAGCCCGAACATGACCGCGCCCACCGCCGCCGTCACCACCGTGCCGGGCAGCGTGAACGACGCGTACGCCCCGGCCGCGCCCAGCACCACGGAGGCCGCCGGCACCGGCAGCGTCGCGTAGTGGTCGAGGCCGCCGGTGGCCCGCAGCTTCCCGAAGTACTGCGCGAGCAGGTTGAGCGCGACGAACGCCACCACCAGCACGCTGGACCCGGCGACCACCGACCGCGCGGCCGAGTTCTGCCCGGGGTCGACGACGCCCCGCATCATCACGAGGATGCCGAGGGACTGGAACGTCGCCACGAACAGCAGCGGGATCCGCGCCACCCGGGCGCGGGCGAGCTGTGCCCGGTAGACGGCCGCGAGCGCGGGCAGCAGCCGCGCCGCGGGGGCGAGCGGGGCGGGCGCGGGGCCCGGGTCGGCGGCGGTCCGGGGCGGCACCGAGAGCAGCGTCACTTGGCCAGTCCTCCGTGGCGGCCGCCCAGCTTGAGGTAGGCGTCCTCAAGGCTCGGCGTGGCGAGGGTGAAGTCGTCGAGGGCGGCGAAGGCCGGGCCGGTGGTGACGGCGGCGACGAGTTCGCGGGCCTGCTCGGGGCTGGTGCGCACGGTCCAGCGGCGGCCGGTGCGCTCGGCCCGTTCGGCGAGCTCGGCGACGGCCGGCACCCCGACCGGGGCCTCGTCCCGCCACACCAGGTCGAGCCGGACGTCGCCGTCCACGAGGGCCTTGAGCCCGCCCGGCGTGTCGCAGGCGATGACCCGTCCCTCGTCGACCACGGCGACCCGGTCGAGGACGGTCTCCGCCTCGATGACGTTGTGGGTGACGAGCAGCACGGTGGTGCCGCGCTCGGCCCGGCGCCGGTCGACGGCGGCCCAGACGGCGCGGCGGGCGACGGGGTCCATCCCGGTGGTGGGCTCGTCGAGCACCAGCAGCGGCCGCTCCCCCACCAGCGCGGCGCCGAAGCACGCGAGGCGGCGCTGCCCGCCGGAGAGCTTGGCGAGCGGCCGGCCGGCGATCGGCTCCAGCCCCAGTTCGGTCAGCACCTCGCCGGCCTCGGCCCGGGCCTGCGCCCGGCTGAGCCCGCGCAGCCGTCCGGTGGTCTCGGCGGCGAGCGCGACGGTCAGTTCGTCGAGGGCGGTGGACTCCTGCCCGAGGTACCCGAGCAGGCGGGCGGCCAGCTCGGGGTGGCGCACGACGTCGTGCCCGAAGAGTTCGATCGAGCCGGAGTCGGGGCGCAGCAGCCCGCAGAGCTGGCGCACGAGAGTGGACTTGCCGGCGCCGTTGGGCCCGAGCAGCCCGAAGATCTCACCCGTCCGGACGGTCAGCGTGATCCCGTCGTTGGCCCGGATGCCGGTGGCCGCGGAGCCGCGTCCGGCGCGGTAGGTCTTCACCAGGTCGCGGACGGCACAGCACGGCAGGCCGCCCCTGGGTGCTCGCCCTGCCGCCGTCTCGTTCACGACGGACGACTTTACGCGCTCACACGGGCGAACCGGACAAGGGGGCCCGTCGGGCCTGCCTGCGGACTCCCGCCCGCCGTGCGACGCCCGGGACCGGCCGCGCCCTCAGTCGTCGACGACCATCGACCCGCCCGGCACCCGGGACGCGAGCTCCTTCCAGAACCCGGCCCGGATCGCGTACCTGTCGTGCTCGTCGATCTGGTCGTCCTTGTGCGCGAGCAGCCCGAACCGGGCCGCGTAGCGCAGGAGTTCGCCGTCGACGCGGTGCGGGATGCGCGGGTAGTCGGGCCACAGCACGGTGAGCCGCTCGACGTCGCCGAGGCGCTCGCTCCAGCGGCGGGCGAAGACCTGCCCGACCTCGTGGGCGTCGCCGCCGATGGAGGTGATGTCCTCCTCGCGGTCGGCCCAGCGCTGTTCGGCGGTGGTGAGCTGGGCGAGCGTCGGCAGGCTGTCGCCGGCGGTGACGGCGGGCTCGGGGGCGGGCCGGTCGACCCAGCCGCGGTCGGAGGACCAGCGCAGCACCGGGCCGGTGTGGGCGGCGCTGCCGTTCGCGGTGGCGACGGGCGCGGCGGCGGTGCGCCCGGCGAGGTCCTTGGGGGTGGGCACGACCTTGAGCGCGGTGGCCGGCTGCGGCCGCCCGTTGGTGGCGGCGGGGGCGACGGGCGCGGGCGCGCCGGCGGCCGGGCGGACCGGTACGGGCCCGGTGGGCGGCACGGCGGCCGGGGGTGCGGCGGGCGGTGCGGCGAGGATCTTGGCGATCTCCTGCCGGGGGCCCTGGCCGGGGGCGGGGAAGACGTTCGCGGTCTCGCGGAGGCTGAACGAGTTCTCGATCCACTCGCGGTCGAGGACCCGCCGTTCGTCCGCCTCGCCGACGAGGTCCTCGGACTGGTTGAAGTCGCCGTCGGCGGCCTGGAGGGCCCACAGGTGGACGACGACGCCGTGCTCCTTGGCGGACATCATGCCGGGCAGGAGGTCCCCGTCGCCGGTGATCAGCACGACGTCGGCGCAGGCCCGGTTGCGGGCGAGCTCGGAGAGCTCCGCGTGCATGGCGGCGTCCACGCCCTTCTGCACCCAGCGGCCCTCCGCGCGGGTGAGGGCGCCGAGCCGGACGGTCACCCGGGGCAGGACCCGCAGCCGCCGGTGTTCGGGCATCGGGCGCCGGTCGGGGGCGGCGTCGAACCAGTAGATCCGCAGCAGTGGGAGCCCGGTCTCGGCCTCGGCGCGTTCGCGCAGCGCGGTGATCAGCGCGGTGTGGTCGACGGTGACCCGGGAGCGGGACGGGTCGCCGGCGAGCAGGCTGGCGGCGGCGCCCAGCAGGTATCCGGCATCCACCAGAACGACACAGCGATCCATCGCGCACCTCTTTCCGCTCGCCCTCGGGTCAGGCCAGGTGGGCGCGGTCCGCCCGGGGAACGGACGCGGTGGGTGAGGGGGCTTCCGCGACCGCCCGATCGTTGGCTCACCTTTTCCCCATGGTTCGCGCGCCGAACCCCGGGGGACGTCGCGGTCGCGCAACGGCCCTCCCAATAGAAAGCAAAGGCGGGCCCCGTTCAACGACGGGGCCCGCCAAACGTCACGCGGGCTGCGCTTTCGGGGTCCCGGCCCTACGGCTCGCAGGCGTCCCGGCCCTTCGGCTCGCCCGGGTCTCAGCCCTTCAGCTCGGCGGCGACCAGCTCGGCCAGCTGGACGGCGTTGAGCGCGGCGCCCTTGCGCAGGTTGTCGTTGGAGACGAACAGCGACAGCCCGTGCTCCACCGTCTCGTCGGCCCGGATGCGGCCGACGTAGCTCGGGTCCCGACCGGCGGCCTGGAGCGGGGTGGGGATGTCGGACAGCTCGACACCCGGGGCGGCGGCGAGCAGCTCGGCGGCGCGCTCGGGGCTGATCGGACGCTCGAAGCGGGCGTTGATCTGCAGCGAGTGGCCGGAGAAGACCGGAACGCGCACGCAGGTGCCGGCCACCTTGAGCTCGGGGATGCCGAGGATCTTGCGGCTCTCGTGGCGGAGCTTCTGCTCCTCGTCGGTCTCGTTGGAGCCGTCGTCGACGATGGAGCCGGCGAGCGGCACCACGTTGAACGCGATCGGCCGCTGGTAGACCTTGGGCTCGGGGAACTCGACGGCCGAGCCGTCGTGGGCGAGCGCCGAGGCGCCGTCGACGACCTTGGCGGCCTGGTCCTGCAGCTCGGCCACGCCGGCCACGCCGCTGCCGGACACGGCCTGGTAGGTGGAGACGACGAGGGCGGCGAGCCCGGCCTCCTCGTGCAGCGGGCGCAGCACGGGCATGGCGGCCATGGTGGTGCAGTTCGGGTTGGCGATGATGCCCTTGGGCCGGTCGGCGACGGCCTCCGGGTTGACCTCGGAGACGACCAGCGGGACCTCGGGGTCGCGGCGCCAGGCGGAGGAGTTGTCGATGACGACCGCGCCGGCCGCGGCGACCTTGGGGGCGAGGGCCTTGGAGGTGCTGCCGCCGGCCGAGAAGATCACGATGTCCAGGCCGCTGTAGTCGGCCGTGGCCGCGTCCTCGACGGTGACCTCGGTGCCCTGCCACGGCAGCGTGCGGCCGGCCGAGCGGGCCGAGGCGAACAGCCGCAGCTGCTCCACCGGAAAGTTGCGCTCCGCCAGGATCTCGCGGACCACGCCGCCGACCTGGCCGGTGGCCCCGACAATACCGATCTTCATTCCGACTGACTCCTCTGCATGGTGCTTTCACAGCCGCACTCTGCCCATCATGCCTTGTCACGCGGCGAGGGCGACCTGGTATTCCACGGTGTGAGAGAGGGCTGGGACCCGGTCTAGTGGTCCAGACCACTCGCGAGAACGAGCGCCACGTCCACCTGCGCCCGCCCGGCCGGCAGCAGCGGCAGCCGCACGTCCGGGGTGGGGATCCGGCCCTGCGCGTGCAGGACACCCTTCACCACGGTCGGGTTCGGCTCGGCGAAGACGGCCAGCGCCAGCCCGGTCAGGCGGTGCCCGAGCGCGCGGGCGCGCTCCACGTCCCCGGCCCGCCAGGCCTCGGCCAGCTCGACGAAGCGGCCGGTCGCCAGGTGGGCGGCGGCGAGGATGCCGCCGGCCGCACCGAGGGCCAGCATCGACGACACGAAGGCGTCCTCCCCCGAGAGCACCGCGAACCCCTCGGGACCGGCGGCGAGCAGCTCGACCGCCGCCTGGTCCAGCCCGCCGGTCGCGTACTTGACGCCCACCACGCCGTCCAGCGCGGCGAGTTCGCGCAGCGCGGCGGCCGACAGCTGCTGTCCGGTCCGGTACGGGATGTGGTAGACGACCAGCGGCAGCGGGCTCGCCTCCGCGAGCGCCCGGAAGTGCGCCACCGTCCCCGCCTCGCCCGGCCGCAGGAACGCCGGGACGGTGACGAGCGCGGCCGCGGCCCGCGGCACCCGGGCACCGAGCTCGGCCAGCGCCTCCGCCGTGGCCCGGGTGTCGCCGCCGTGCGCGCCGACGATCAGCTGCGCGCCGCGCGCGGCACACACGGCGGCGCACGCGTCGATCACCGCCCGCCGCTCCTCGGCGCCCAGCGCGGCGGGCTCACCGGTCGTACCGAGGGCGACCAGCCCGGCCGCACCGGCGTCGAGCACCTCGTGCGCGAGCTTCTCCAGGGCGTCCAGCGCGACGGAGCCGTCGGCGGCGAAGGGAGTGATCAGGGGGACGTAGATACCCGCGAGTTCCATGCGACCGATCCTGCGCCGCGCCGATCACCCAGGTCCAGTTCACATTTCCGACGCTTCTCGTAAGCTGAGCCGATGCTCGACGTCCGACGCCTGCGCCTGCTGCGCGAACTGGCCCACCTCGGCACCATCGCCGCCGTCGCCGAGGCGCTCTCCTTCAGCCCTTCGGCGGTGTCCCAGCAGCTGTCCGTCCTGGAGAAGGAGGCCGGCGTCCCGCTGCTGGAGCGCACCGGCCGCCGGGTCGCCCTCACCCCGGCCGCGCTGGGCCTGGTCCGGCACGCCGAGGCGGTGCTGGCCCGGCTGGAGCAGGCGGACGCCGAACTCGCCCACGCCCGCCGGGGCCTGGCCGGACCGCTGCGGATCGGCACCTACCCCTCGGCGGCCCGCGCGATCATCCCGGCCGTCCTCGCCGAACTGGCCGGCTGGCACCCGGGCCTGGAGCCGATGGTCACCGAGGTCGACCCGGCGGGCGTCGGCGCGGCGCTGCGCGCGGGCGAGCTCGACGTCGCCCTGGTCCACGAGTACGACCTCGTCCCGGCCGACGCCGAGCCCGGCCTCGCGGTGACCCGCCCGGTGTTCACCGAGCCGATGTACCTGGCCGCGCGTGCCCCGGGCACGGTGGCCGAGCAGCGCTCCGCGCCCTGGATCCTGGCCCCGCGCGGCACGCTCTGCCACAGCATGGCCGTGCGCGCCTGCGAGGCCGCCGGCTTCGCGCCGCGGGTCCGGCACCAGATCGACGACTTCACGACCGTCCTGGCCCTGGTCGCCGCCGGCCAGGGCGTCGCCCTCGTCCCCCACCTGGGCACCGCCGCGCCCCCGCCCGGCGTGGTCCTCACCCGCCTGCCCATGTACCGCCGCACCCGCGCCGCCTTCCGGGCCGGCGCCGGCTCCCACCCGGCGATCTCCGCCTTCGTCTCGGCCCTCCACACCTCGGTCCCCCCGGGCCTCGGCGGCACCGTCTGAGGATCCCGGCCTTCAACTCCCCCTCAATCCCACGCTCCCTCTACCCCCTTCAATCCCCGCGCCCCGAAAGGGGCGCGGGGAACTGCGCGACCAGCCAGGCAACTCCCGTCACCCGCAGGCCCACAGCTCCCCGCTCCCCGAAGTGCTCTCAGCCCGCCAGACAGCTCGGCCCCAGCAGCTGCTTCAGGTCCCCGAACAACGCCGGATCCGACTTCACCCGGTGCCGGTCGAGCCGCAGCACCGTCGTCGACCGAGCGCCCTCCAGGCGCAACCGCACCTCCGTCGTCCCCCGGTGGCTGCTCAGCACCTCACCGAGCCGGGCCACCAGCGGCGGCGTCACCTTCACGCTCGGGATGTTGATGACGATCGGCGCCTCGGCGTGCGCGTTGGACAGGTCGGGGACGGCCAGCTCCATCCCCATCAGCCGCGGCACGTCCTCCCGCTTGTCCAGCTTGCCGCGCACGAACACCACGGCGTCCTCGACGAGTTGGGAGGAGACCAGCTGGTAGCTCGCCGGGAAGAACATGCAGTCGATCGAGCCGGCCAGGTCCTCGACGGTGGCGATCGCCCACGCGTTGCCCTGCTTGGTCATCTTCCGCTGGAGGCCCGAGATGATGCCGCCGATGGTGACGATCGTCCCGTCCGGCCGCTCCGCGAGGTCCGCCACCGCGCAGTCCGCCTTGTCGGCGAGCACGTGCTCGATGCCGTGCAGCGGGTGCGAGGAGACGTACAGGCCGAGCATCTCCCGTTCCTGGGTGAGCAGGAAGGCCTTGTCCCACTCCTCGTCGGAGAAGGTGACGTCCAGTCCGAAGCTCGGCTCGTCCGCGGTCGCGTCGCCGCCGAAGAGGTCGAACTGCCCCTCGGCCTCCTTGCGCTTGACCCCGACGACGTTGTCGATCATCGGCTCGAACTGCGCGCTGAGGCCCTTGCGGGTGTGCCCGAGCGAGTCGAACGAGCCCGCCTTGATCAGCGATTCGACGGTCCGCTTGTTGCAGACCACCGACTCCACCTTGTCCAGGAAGTCCGGGAAGGAGACGAACTTCCCCTTCGCCTTCCTGGTGCGGATCATCGAGTCGACCACCGGCCCGCCGACGTTGCGGATGGCGGTCAGCCCGAACCGGACGGTGTCGCTGCCGTGCGGCGTGAAGTCCGAGTCCGACTCGTTGACGTCCGGCGGCAGCACCTGGATGCCCATCTTGCGGCACTCGTTCAGGTAGACGGCGGACTTGTCCTTGTCGTCCTTCACCGAGGTCAGCAGGCCGGACATGTACTCGGCCGGGTAGTTGGCCTTCAGGTAGGCCGTCCAGTACGAGACGAGCCCGTACCCGGCGGTGTGGGCTTTGTTGAACGCGTAGCCGGAGAAGGGGACGAGGACGTCCCACACCGCCTGGATGGCCGCGTCGGAGTAGCCGCGCTCGCGGCAGCCCTTCTGGAAGGGGACGAACTCCGCCTCCAGGATCTCCTTCTTCTTCTTGCCCATCGCACGGCGCAGCAGGTCTGCCTGGCCGAGCGAGTACCCGGCGAGGATCTGCGCGGCCTTCTGCACCTGCTCCTGGTAGACGATCAGGCCGTACGTCGGCCGGAGCACCTCCTCCAGGGGCTTCTCCAGCTCCGGGTGGATCGGGGTGATCTCCTGCTGCCCGTTCTTGCGGAGCGCGTAGTTCGTGTGGGAGTTGACGCCCATCGGGCCGGGCCGGTACAGCGCGAGAACGGCGGAGATGTCCTCGAAGTTGTCGGGCTTCATCAGGCGCAGCAGCGAGCGCATCGGCCCGCCGTCGAGCTGGAAGACGCCGAGCGTGTCGCCGCGCGCCAGCAGCTCGTAGGTCGGCTTGTCGTCGAGCGGCAGCTTGAGCAGCTCGATCTTCTCGCCCTTGTTCTTCTCGATCGCCTTGACGGCGTCGTCCATGATCGTCAGGTTGCGCAGGCCGAGGAAGTCCATCTTGAGAAGGCCGAGGCCCTCGCAGGTGGGGTAGTCGAACTGCGTGATGGTGACGCCGTCGGTGTGCCGGGTCCAGACCGGGATGTGGTCGGTCAGCGGCTCGGCGGACATGATGACGCCGGCCGCGTGCACGCCGGGCTGGCGGATCAGGCCCTCGATGCCGCGCGCGGTGTCGATGACCTTCTTCACGTCCGGGTCGGTCTCGTACAGGCCGCGGATCTCGCCGGCCTCGCCGTAGCGCGGGTGGCTCGAATCGGTGATCCCCGACAGCGGGATGCCCTTGCCCATGACGTCCGGTGGCATCGCCTTGGTGATCCGGTCGCCCATCGCGTACGGGTAGCCGAGGACGCGCGAGGAGTCCTTGATGGCGGCCTTCGCCTTGATGGTGCCGTACGTGACGATCATGGCGACCTTGTCGGATCCCCACTTCTCGGTCACGTAGCGGATGACGTCACCGCGCCGGCGCTCGTCGAAGTCGATGTCGACGTCGGGCATGGAGATGCGCTCGGGGTTGAGGAAGCGCTCGAAGATCAGGCCGTGCGGGATGGGGTCGAGGTCGGTGATGCCCATCGCGTAGGCGACCAGCGAACCGGCCGCCGAACCGCGGCCGGGGCCCACCGCGATGCCCTGGCTCTTGGCCCACATGATGAAGTCGGCGACCACGAGGAAGTACGCCGGGAACCCCATCTGGATGATGGTGTCCATCTCGTACTCGGCGAGCTTCTTGTGCTCCTCGTCGTACCCGCCCGGGAAGCGCCAGTCCATGCCCTCCCAGACCTTGGACTTGAAGAAGTCCGCCTCGGACTCGAAGCCGTCCGGGATCGGGAAGCGCGGCATGAGGTTCTTGAACGTGAACATGCCCTCGGCGTCGACCCGCGAGGCGACCAGGAGCTGGCTGTTGCGGCAGCCCTCCTGCCAGGCGTCCGAGGAGTCCAGGGCGTACATCTCGGCCGCGGACTTGATGTAGTAGCCGGTGCCGTCGAAGCGGAAGCGGTCCGGGTCGGAGAGGTTCTTGCCGGTCTGCACGCAGAGCAGGAGGTCGTGCGCACCGGCGTCGGCCTCGGTGGTGTAGTGGGAGTCGTTGGTGACGACCGGCGGGATGTTCAGCTTCCTGCTGATCTCCAGCAGCCCGTCGCGGACCCGCTTCTCGATGTCCAGGCCGTGGTCCATCAGCTCCAGGAAGTAGTTCTCCTTGCCGAAGATGTCCTGGTAGTCGGCCGCGGACCTGACCGCCTCGTCGAACTGCCCGAGCCGCAGCCGGGTCTGCACCTCGCCGGACGGGCAGCCGGTGGTGGCCATCAGGCCGCCGGACAGCTCGGAGATCAGCTCCTTGTCCATGCGGGGCCACTTCACGAGCCAGCCCTCGGCGTAGGAGCGCGAGGTCAGCTTGAAGAGGTTGTGCAGGCCCTCCTTGTCGCGGGCCCAGATGGTCTTGTGGGTGTAGGCGCCGGACGCGGAGACGTCGTCCTTCTTCTGGTGCGGCTGTCCCCACAGGACGCGCTTGGTGTTGGACCGGGACTCGGGCGCGACGTACGCCTCGATGCCGATCACCGGGGTGATCCCGGCCGCGGTGGCCTGCTTGTGGAACTCGGCGGCGCCGTACATGTTCCCGTGGTCGGTCATCGCGACGTGGGTCTGCCCCAGCCGCTCGACCTCCTTGAACATCTGCTTCAACCGGGCGGCGCCGTCCAGCATCGAGTACTCGGTGTGGACGTGCAGGTGCGCGAACGGCTGATCGCTCAAGGCGGGGCCTCCAGAGGCTCTGGGCTTTGTGGTGGGCCGGCGAACGCGCAGGTCACAGGGGTTCCCTGGAAACAGATGTGGTCCGAACCACCTCCCGGGGTCCGGACCATCCCTCACGCGTTCACGCGTCTACTCTAGCCCGCCCCGCCCCCGCCGAGCCGCACCGCGGCGGCGTCCCGCACGGCCGTCTCCTCCAGCGGATCGTCGCGCAGAGCGACCAGGCGCTCCCCCACCTCGGGCCGTTCCGGAGCGTGTCGGACCCCCAACAGCCTGGCACCGGATTCACAGTCCCAGAGGCTCTCCACGTACGCCTCGTCGAGCCCCGCAGGCGCCACCGCGGCGAGCGCCTCCAGGTACGCCGGCCGCTCGGAGGAGTGCGGCGTCCACAGCCAGAACCGCCGCAGCAGCGACGCCGCCCCGCCCGCCTCCGGCCCGAACCGCGCCAGCCCCCGCGCGAGCGCGGCCGGCCCGCACCAGGTCCGCTCCACCCAGCACCGCTCCAGCTCCTCCAGCAGCACCGGCAGCGGACGGGAATCCTCGTCCCGCCCGTGATCACCGTGCCCGTCCCGCCGGACGGGCCCGCGCGCCGGCAGCTCCAGCACCTCGTCCGCCCGCACGCGGGCGTTCCCCGCCGGCAGCTCGGCCACCGGCCCGAGCGGCAGCGCCAAGTCCCGTACCAGCCGCGCCAGGTAGAGCGCCCGCTCGTCGACCTGCCGGTCCCAGCGCCACTCCCACCGGAGGCACCCGTACACCAGCCCGGCGGCGGCCGCCGGGTCCTCCGCCGCCATCAGCGCACCCAGCCCGCGCCCCCGCTGCAGGAGCCCCGGCAGCGTCCCCGCCGGCGCGTACTCGTATCTCCGCTCAGTCACGTCCCCTCAGCTCCCGCCGGATCACCAGCCGCAGCCCGGACCACACCTCGTCGATCGCGCACACCTTGTTGTCCACCAGCCCGGTCGGCAGCGCGACCTCCCGCACCCCGTTCTCGTCCAGATCGCTCACCACCCCCGAGGACTTCTTCGGCCACGCCACCCACAGCCCCGCCGCCGGCCGCATCAGCGCCCGCAGGCCGGGCAGCCCGGTCTCGTAGGCGGCGCGCCCGGCCGGGAACCACACGCAGACGTCGAACGATCCGGCGGCTGCCGTGACGCCCTCCGGCAGGTCCGGCACCGCGAAACCCGCCGGCGCGTCCACCAGGAGCAGCTCGTCCCCCGTCCGGATGCCGAGCTTGCGCGCCAGCGGCGTCCGCGAGTACCCGCTCAGTGGTCGCACTCCGCGAGGAAGTCCAGCGCGACGGCCCACGCTCGCTCGGCCGCCTCGGCGTCGTAGTCCGCCAGTTCCGCGTCGGTGAACAGGTGCCCGGCGCCGCGGTAGCGGTGCACCTCGACGTCCGCCCCGGCCTTGCGCATCTGCAGGTACCAGGCGTTCAGCCAGTCCTCGGTCTCGAACGGGTCCGGCTCGGCGACGTGCAGCTGCACCGGGATGTCGGTGGCCGCGTCCTCCCGCAGGTCCGACGTGCCGTGCAGGAGCAGCAGGCCGCGCGCCTTCTCGTCGGCCAGCGCCAGGTTCTGCGCGAGCGAGCCGCCGAGCGAGAACCCGGCGTAGACCAGCCCGCCGTCCGCGAGCGGGGCGACCGCGGTCACCGCCCGCCGCAGCAGCTCGTCGCTCCCGCCGAGCTCCTCCTGGTACGCCAGCCCGGCCTCGATGTCGTCGAAGGTCCGCCCGTCGAACAGGTCCGGCGTGTGGACGGTGTGCCCGGCGCCGCGCAGCCGCTCGGCGGCGGCGTGGACGGCGGGGCGCAGCCCGTAGGCGGAGTGGAAGAGGACGATCTGGGCCACGGCGGGGGTCCTTCGGGAGAGGTCGGCTACCCACCCATGATCCCTCATCGCCCCGGACGGACCCGCCCCGCTACGAGACCCCTACGAGACCACGTCCTTCCGGGCGAACCCGCGGAACGCGAGCGCGAGCAGCACCGCCGCGTACGACAGCGACAGCGACACGCCCTGCACCATGCCGCCCCACTCCAGCTGCGGCTGCAGCGCGTCCGCCCACGCGTACTGCCAGTGCGCCGGCAGCCACTCCCGCAGGCTCCCGAGCGCCGTGACGGCGTCCAGCACCCCGGTGATGATCGAGGCGAACACCGCGCCGCCGACCGCGCCGAGCGGCGCGTCGGTGGCCGTCGAGAGCCAGAAGGCCAGCGCCCCGATCACGAGCTCGCTCAAAAAAACAAACGCGACAGCAACGGCCAGCCGAGGCAGCGCGTCGGCGGCCGGCAGGCTGGCCCCGGCGGGGAGCTTGAGGTCCCCCCAGCCGTACGCGGCCGTCCCCACGACCAGCCCGATCGCCGGCAGCATGACCACCGCGACCGCCGAGAACAGCATCCCCACCACGAACTTGCGCGCCAGCAGCCGCGCCCGCGGTACCGGCGCGGCCAGCAGGTAGCGCAGCGAGGACCAGCTGGCCTCCGAGGCGACGGTGTCCCCGCAGAACAGCGCGACCGGGATCACGAGCATGAACCCGGTGCCCATGAACAGCATCGTGGTCGCGAAGTTGGCCCCGGACGCGGTGGCCAGCTCGATGAACGTGGTCCGGTCCTGGCGCCCGGGGGTGCCGCCGACCTGGAAGGCCGCCAGGACGATGAACGGCAGCGCCGCCAGCACCCCGCCGATCACCAGCGTCCGCCGCCTCCGCAGCTGCCGGACGATCTCGACCCGCAGCGGCAGCGTCCGCCCCGCCCGGTACCCCTCGGCGTGGTCCGCCGAAACGACGCCGCTCACGCCGCACCTCCGATCAACGACAGGAACGCGTCCTCCAGCCGCCGCTGCGGCCCGGCGCTCTCCACCGGCACGCCGAGGCGCACCAGCTCGGCGACCAGCTCGCTCGCCGCCATCCCGTCCAGCCGCACCAGCAGTCCGCCCTCCACGGCCTCGGCCGAGCCGACCCCGGCCAGCTCGCCCACCTTCTCGACGACCGTCTCCGGCGCGAACGACGGCACCACCCCGATCATCAGCAGTTCCCCGGCCCCGACGATGTCGCCGACGGCGCCGGCCGTCACGAGCCGCCCGCGGTCCATGACCACGAGGTCCGTGCAGCTCTGCTCGACCTCGGAGAGCAGGTGGCTGGAGACGATGACGGTCCGCCCGCCGGCCGCGTACCGGATCATGACCTCGCGCATCTCGCGGATCTGCGGCGGGTCGAGCCCGTTGGTCGGCTCGTCGAGGATCAGCAGGTCCGGCATCCCGAGCATGGCCTGGGCGATCGCGAGCCGCTGCCGCATGCCCTGCGAGTACGTGCGCACCGCGCGGTCGAGCGCCTCGCCGAGCCCGGCGATCTCCAGCGCCTCGGCGAGGTGCGCGTCCTCCTCCGGACGCCCGGTGGCCTGCCAGTACAGCCGCAGGTTGGCCCGCCCGGTGAGGTGCGGCAGGAATCCCGCGCCCTCGACGAACGCGCCGACCCGCGAGAGCACCGGCGCGCCGGGCCGCACGAGGTGGCCGAAGACGCGGATCTCGCCCGCGTCCGGCCGGATCAGGCCCATCAGCATCCGCAGCGTCGTGGTCTTGCCCGCGCCGTTCGGCCCGAGCAGCCCGAGCACCTGCCCCTGCTCGACCCGGAAGCCCAGGTCCCGTACGGCGTACCGGTCCGCCGAGCCCTTGTAGCGCTTGCCGAGCCCGGTGATCTGCAGCGGCACCCCGCCGAGCGCCGGGTCGTACGCGGGCCCGCCGGCCCCCCGCGCGCGCCGCCGCAGCCGGGGCGCCAGCACCAGCCCGAGGGCCACCACGACGGCGGCCACCGGGAGCATCCAGGTCCGCGCGGGCAGCGGCGTCGACTCGGTGACGAGCTGCTCGACGGTCGGCACGGCCAGCGCCCCCGCGACCGCCACCCGGTAGGTGGCCGGCTCGGCGGGCGAGGCGTACGCGAGGTCGGTGCTCGCCAGCACGAGCCGCAGCCGGTGCCCCGCCGGGAACGTGTGGTCGACGGCGGGCAGCGCCACCGTGACGGTCCGCCCGGCGTCCGCGCCGGTGACCCGCAGCGGCGCGGCGAGCTGCTGCGGCAGCTGGGCCTTGCCGTCCGGCCCGACGTCGTACAGCTTCGCGAACAGCACCGCCTCCGGCCGGTCCGCCTGCACCCGGACGGGCACGGTCGGCTGTCCGGTCAGGTGCAGCGGCCCGTCCAGCGGCGCCGACTCGAAGGCCGCGTTCTGCCCGGGGAAGTCCAGCGCCAGACCGGCCCCCAGCGAGGCCGCCTGGCTGAGCGCCCCGATCCCCGGCAGCGTCGAGATCCCCGGCGGAGCGCCGCCCGGCGGGTTGGGGAGCGTCTTCTCACCGCCGGTCAGGTCCACCGACCGCGAGCCGGTACCGCCGAGCCCGGGGTACGCGTCCGCCGTGGCGCCGCGCAGCACGGCCTGGAACCCGGTCGAGTCGACCCCGCCGGTCCGGGTCACCCGGAACGCCGGGCCCGTGTCGTTCCCCCGCCCCCGCAGGTAGTGGTCGAACCAGGCCGTCACCCGGTCGTCCACCCGGGCGCTCGTGTCGGTGCCCCCGTCGTGCCCGCCGGCGAACCAGTCCACCGAGACGGGCGCGCCGTTGGCCGCCACCGCCTGCGCGATCCGGTCCCCCTGGTCCAGCGGGAACAGCGAGTCCTGCTGCCCCTGCACGACCAGCGTCGGCACCTTGAGCTGCCCGGCCACCGAGGACGGGCTCGACTTGTCCAGCAGCGCGACGGCGTCCGCGTCCGCGTGCCCGCTCGTGGCGACCCGGTCGTACATCCGGCAGAGCGACTCCAGGAAGCGCCCGCACCCGACCGGCCCGCCGTCGCCGCCCGCCGGCCGGCCGCCCTCGCGCGGCGAGCCCCCGGACGGCCCGAGGTCGCCCGCGGCGCCGGTCGTGAAGAAGATCCCGGCCCACAGCTTCTTGAACACCCCGTCCGCCGCGCCCGACCCCTGCACGCCCTGCGGGAACAGCGCGTCGGCCAGGTTCCACCACGTGATCTGGGTGGCCACGGCGTCGATCCGGTGGTCGTACGCGGACGCCAGCAGCGAGACGGCGCCGCCGTAGGAGGCACCGGTGATGCCCACCCGCGGGTCGCCGGGCCCGTCCAGCTGCACCTCGGGCCGCTGGGCCAGCCAGTCCACCAGGTGCTTGACGTCCTCGACCTCGCGGTCGGGCGCGTTGAGCCCGATCTTCCCGCCCGAGTGCCCGAAGCCGCGCGCCGACCAGGTCAGCACCGCGTACCCCTGCCGGGCCAGCTGCTCGGCCCGGTCGTGCTCGCCCTCCTTGGAGCCGCCGAAGCCGTGGGCGAGTAGGACCGCCGGGCGCGGGGTGGAGCCCGTCGTGAAGAACGAGGTGTCCAGCTGCACCTGCTGGGCGCTGCCGGGCGTCTCCGGCATGCTGAGAAAACGATCCTCCTGGTGGACCGGCTGCTCCCCGCCGGACGCCACCGCCGCCGTGCCGATCCCCGCGACGGCCACCAGGGCCACCGCACCGGCCAGCAGTCTCCGCCGCGTCACCGCACCGCGGCCGCGCCACCGACGCCACGCGCCACCGAACTCCATGGCCGTTGATCGTAACGGCCGCACGAGTAGGCGTCCGATAAAGCCACCGCCCCGGCCCCCGCCCGTTTCACCCGCTTCCAGTCCGCTATGCCCGGGTATCGTACCGCTCACCCGACCCCAGTCCCCTCGGCGAGGTGCCCGTGTTCCGGCCGCTGATCACCCTGCTCGCCACCATCGTCGCCACCCTGGCGACCGGCTGGACCGTCGACCAGGCCCTCCAGCGCATCGCCGCCCGCAACCCCGGGGCCCCGGTCTGGCCACTGCTCCGCAGGTGCCGGATCCCCCTCCAACTCACCGTCATCACCGCCCTGTTGCTCGCGGCGAGCCCGCTCAAGCGGATCTTCCACCTGAAGAACGACGAGGGCGCGCACCACCTGCTCCTGCTCTTCCTCCTCGCCTCCCTCGGCTGGCTGACCGTCCGCGTCGTGGCGGCGCTCCTGGAGGCGCTGCTCGGCCGGTACGAGACCGTCACCGAGGACCCCGCCCGCAGGCAGCGCGTGCACACCCAGATCAGCATGCTGCGCCGCGCGGTGAGCGCCGGCATCGTCATCGTGACGGTCGCCGTGATGCTGCTGACGTTCTCCGCGATGCGCACAATCGGCGCCAGCCTGCTGGCCTCCGCCGGCATCATCGGCATCGTCGCGGGCATCGCCGCCCAGAGCGCCCTGGGCAACTTCTTCGCCGGCCTGCAGATCGCCTTCGGCGACACGGTCCGGATCGGCGACACCGTGGTGGTGGACGGCCAGCAGGGCACGGTCGAGGAGATCACGCTCTCCTACCTGGTGGTGCGGCTCTGGGACCACCGGCGCCTGATCGTGCCGGTCTCCTACTTCGTCAACAAGCCGTTCGAGAACTGGACCCGCCGCGACCCCGGCCTGCTCGCCGCGGTCCTGCTCCACCTCGACCACACCACCCCGGTCGACGCCCTGCGCGGGGCCCTGCACACCCGCCTGGAGACCCACCCCCTCTGGGACGGCACCGAGTGGGCCCTCAACGTCACCGACGCCACCCCCAGCACCATCGTCGTCCGCGCCACGATGACCGCCCGCACCCCCGACGACGCCGCCCAACTCCGCTTCGACATCCGCGAACACCTCATCGCGTACCTACGCGACGAACACCCCGAAGCCCTCCCGCGCCTCCGCACGACCCCCTGAACGACGAATCCCCCCGCACCCCTTCCGGGGCGCGGGGGGATCGCGGGGCCTACAGCACTCGCGTCATCGTCCGGTGCGCGTCGTACACCGGCCCCTCCGCCGCGTACCCCAGCCGCTCGTAGAACCCGAGCGCCTGCACCTGCGCGTGCAGCTCCAGCTCCACGGCCCCACGGGCGATCCCCGCGGCCTCGATCGCCCGCACCAGCGAGGCCCCGAGCCCGGTCCCCCGGGCGGCCTGCACCACCGCGAGCCGCCCCAGCAGCACCCGCCCGGCGCGCCCACCGGTGAGCTCCAGCGCGGCGTCCCCGTGGATCAGCCGACCGGTGCCGAGCGCGGTGCCGTCCCCCGCGACCGCGAGCACGTGCACCGAGGTGGCGTCGTACTCGTCGTACTCCAGCTCCTCCGGCACGTTCTGCTCGACGACGAACACCTCGCGCCGGACCGCCCGCACGAGCTCCAGGTCCGCGTCGCCCTCCGCGACGCGGATCCCCGCGGCCGCCGTCATCTCAGCTCTCCGACGCGATGATGTCGAGCGCCTTGCGCAGGTCCGCCGGGTACTCGCTGGAGAACTCGACCCACTGCCCGTCCGCCGGGTGCTCGAACCCGAGCGAGACGGCGTGCAGCCACTGCCGGGTCAGCCCGAGCCGCTTGGCGAGCGTCGGGTCGGCGCCGTAGGTGAGGTCGCCGACGCACGGGTGGCGCAGCGCGGACATGTGCACGCGGATCTGGTGGGTGCGGCCGGTCTCCAGCTTGATGTCGAGCAGCGACGCGGCCCGGTACGCCTCGATGAGGTCGTAGTGCGTGACGGACGGCTTGCCCTCGCGCGTCACCGCCCACTTCCAGTCCGAGCTGGGGTGGCGCCCGATCGGCGCGTCGACCGTGCCGCTCATCGGGTCCGGGTGGCCCTGGACGAGCGTGTGGTAGCGCTTCTCGGTGATGCGGTCGTGGAACTGGCGCTTGAGGTCGGTGTACGCGCGCTCCGACTTCGCCACGACCATCAGGCCCGAGGTGCCGACGTCGAGCCGGTGGACGATGCCCTGGCGCTCGGCCGCGCCGGAGGTGGAGATCCGGAAGCCGGCCGCGGCGAGGCCGCCGATGACGGTGGTGCCGGTCCAGCCGGGGCTGGGGTGGGCGGCGACGCCGACGGGCTTGTCGACGAGCACGATGTCGTCGTCCTCGTGGACGATCCGCATGCCGTCGACCGGCTCGGCGACGACCTGCACCGGGGCGGCGGGGGCGGGGATCTCGACCTCCAGCCAGGAGCCGGCGGTCACCCGGTCCGACTTGCCGGCCTGGGCGCCGTCGAGCGTCACCTTGCCGTCGGCGGCCAACTCGGCGGCCTTGGTCCGGGAGAAGCCGAACATCCGGGCGAGGGCGGCGTCGAGTCGCTCGCCCTCCAGGCCGTCGGGTACGGGGAGGCTGCGGATCTGCGCTGCGGTACTCACCCGTACGAGTATGCCGGAAAGGCGGCCGCCACCTTCCGCCCGTCCCTCCCGGCCGCCCGGTTGCGCCGCTACTTCGCCGGCTTCTCCGCCTGCTGGTGCACGGTCCCGTCCGGGTTGCTCCCGCGGAACGACAGCAGGACGACCAGGATCCCGCCGCACACGATCGCCGAGTCCGCGAGGTTGAAGACCGCGAAGTGCTGCACGGAGATGAAGTCCACGACGTGCCCGCGGAAGACGCCGGGCGCGCGGAACAGCCGGTCGGTGAGGTTGCCGAGGGCCCCGCCCAGCAGCAGCCCGAGCGCGATCGCCCACGGCAGGCTGTACAGCCGCCGGGCGATGCGCCAGATCACGACGATGACGGCCGAGGCGATCATGGTGAAGACGACGGTGAGCGCCTGGCCCATGCCGAACGCGGCCCCGGAGTTGCGGATCACCTGGAAGGTCACGACGTCGCCGACGACCTTGATCGCCGCGTGGTTCTCCAGCCGGGCGACGACAAGCAGCTTGCTGCCGAGGTCGATGAGGAACGCGAGCACGGCGACGACCAGCAGGACGCCGATCCGCCGCGGCCCCTTGCCCTTCTCCACCGCCGTGGCACCGTCCGTGGCGGCCGGTTCGGCGGACTCCGCGGGCTCTGCAGGCTCGGCCACGGCCACCTCCACGGCTTCGGCGGGGGCAGGGACGGCGTCGTCCCGGGTCTGGGGAGAACCTTGCGTACTGATGATCCGCTCCGCTGCCGATGGAGCTCCCCCGGCCGGAGGTGGGGGAGGGTGGTGGGCCGGTGACGACACCGGTCGCTCCCCGTCACGGGGGCGTCGGGCGACGTTCAGGCGACGTTACGGGGTCGAGCGTACGGCAAGCCCGACCCCCCGCGCCGCGCCGGTCGGGCGGTTCAGCGGCGTTCCTGCTTGGCCTTGCACTGCACGCAGAGCGTCGCCCGCGGGAAGGCCTGCATCCGGGCCTTGCCGATGGCCTGCCCGCAGGACTCGCAGACGCCGAAGCCGACGCCCTCCAGCCGCTCCAGGGCGCGCTCGATCTGGGCGAGGCTGTCCCTGGCGTTGTTGGCGAGGGCGAGCTCGCTCTCCCGCGAGATGTTCTTGGTGCCGGCGTCCACCTGGTCGTCGCCGGCTCCGTCGTTGGAGTCGCGCATCAGGCCGGAGATGGCGGCCTCGGCGGCGCCGATCTCGTTCTGCAGCCGCTCCAGCTCGCTGATCAGTTCGTTGTGCAGCTCGTGGACCTCCTCCGAGGTCCACGGCTCCTCGCCTGGACGGACCGGCAGCGTGGCCGGGTCCACGGATTCTGCGCCGCGCAGCACGGTGACGGTGTCGGTGCTGGTGTTCTGCCGTGCGGTAGTGGTCACGGTCCCCTCCCCTGGATCGGCCGCCACGGCCTTGCGTGCCCGCTTGGTGGCGGTACCCGCGCCGGTTGCCTTCTCAGCCATGGCTTCGACCCCATCTACGAACGAATCGAGCCGCCGGTTCCCGGCGGCTTCCAGTGCCGGAACGATAATCCCGATCAAAACCGGTCACAACATGACATACCGACGCCTCACCATGATCCCACCCAGGCAGCCGCCCCAACCGCCACGCCCCTCGCGCTGACCAGACTTGTGCCCAGAACACCCCCTCCTAACCACCCCGCGGCGCGCTCCCGGGAGCACCCGCGAGCAGCCGTTCGGCGCGTCCCGCGCACCCCGCGCCGGACGAAACCGACTTGCGGCAGCCGATACACTGGGCCTGCAAGGCGCAGATGGGACGAGTACCGACGTACGCAGCCACCAGCGACCCGGGGACGGTGCGAGCCCGGGGGTGTGCGCGGCGGGAAGATCACCCCGGAGCCGCCGGAAGAACGGCCACCACCACGGCGGCCCACTAGACCCGGCAGCAACCCCAAACAAGAGGGCCGCACCGCACCACCGCGGCCAAGGAGGGTGGTACCGCGGGTCGGCGAAGGCCGTCTCGTCCCTCCGGAGGATTCAGTCCCAGCATCCGCCGGAGGTAGACACCCGCGATGAGCACCTACAACCCCGTCCCCGCACAGGTGGATCTCCCCGCCCTGGAACACCAGATCCTGTCCTTCTGGCAGGACAACAAGGTCTTCCAGCGCAGTCTGGAGCAGTCCGAGGGCCGTCCCGAGTGGGTGTTCTACGAGGGCCCGCCGACCGCCAACGGCATGCCCGGTGCGCACCACATCGAGGCCCGCGTCTTCAAGGACGTCTTCCCCCGGTACCGGACCATGAAGGGCTACCACGTCGCCCGCAAGGCCGGCTGGGACTGCCACGGCCTGCCGGTCGAGCTGGCCGTCGAGAAGGAGCTCGGCTTCTCCGGCAAGCAGGACATCGAGGCCTACGGCATCGCCGAGTTCAACGCCAAGTGCCGCGACTCGGTGACCCGCCACACCGACGCCTTCGCCGAGCTGACCACCCGCATGGGGTACTGGGTCGACCTCGACGAGGCCTACCGCACGATGGACCCGTCCTACGTCCAGTCCGTGTGGTGGTCGCTCCAGCAGATCTTCGACAAGGGCCTGCTGGTCCAGGACCACCGGGTCGCCCCCTGGTGCCCGCGCTGCGGCACCGGCCTGTCCGACCACGAGCTGGCCCAGGGCTACGAGACGGTCGTCGACCCCTCGGTCTACGTGAGGTTCCCGCTCACCAGCGGCCCGCTCGCCGGCCGCGCCGCGCTGCTCGCCTGGACCACCACCCCGTGGACCCTGGTCTCCAACACCGCCGTCGCCGTGCACCCGGACGTCACCTACGTGGTGGCCACCGACGGCACCGAGCAGGTCGTCGTCGCCGAGCCGCTGGTCGCCAAGGCGCTCGGCGAGGGCTGGGAGACCACCGGCGAGTCCTTCACCGGTGCCGAGATGGAGCGCTGGGGCTACCGGCGCCCGTTCGAGCTGGTCGACATCGAGGGCGCCCACTTCGTCCTCAACGCCGACTACGTCACCACCGAGGACGGCACCGGCATCGTCCACCAGGCCCCCGCCTTCGGTGCGGACGACCTCACGACCTGCCGCAAGTACGGCCTGCCGGTGGTCAACCCGGTGCTCGCCGACGGCACCTTCGCCCCCGAGGTCCCGCTGGTCGGCGGCCAGTTCTTCAAGAAGGCCGACGAGGCCCTGGTCGCGGACCTCAAGGAGCGCGGCCTGCTCTTCCGCCACGTCGCCTACGAGCACAGCTACCCGCACTGCTGGCGCTGCCACACCGCGCTGCTCTACTACGCGCAGCCGTCCTGGTACATCCGGACCACCGCCGTCAAGGACGCGCTGATCCGGGAGAACGAGGCCACCAACTGGTTCCCGGAGACGGTCAAGCACGGCCGTTTCGGCGACTGGCTGAACAACAACATCGACTGGGCGCTCAGCCGCAACCGGTACTGGGGCACCCCGCTGCCGATCTGGCGCTGCGAGGAGGGCCACCTCACCTGCGTCGGCTCGCTGGCCGAGCTGTCCGAGCTCACCGGCACCGACCAGAGCGGCCTCGACCCGCACCGCCCGTTCATCGACGAGGTGACCTTCGCCTGCCGCGACTGCGGCGGCACCGCCACCCGCGTGCCCGAGGTCATCGACGCCTGGTACGACTCGGGCTCGATGCCCTTCGCCCAGTACGGCTACCCGTACCAGAACAAGGAGCTGTTCGAGAAGCGCTACCCGGCGCAGTTCATCTCCGAGGCGATCGACCAGACCCGCGGCTGGTTCTACACGCTGATGGCCGTCGGCACCCTGGTGTTCGACAAGAACAGCTACGAGAACGTCGTCTGCCTGGGCCACATCCTGGCCGAGGACGGCCGCAAGATGTCCAAGCACCTGGGCAACATCCTGCAGCCGATCCCGCTGATGGACCAGCACGGCGCCGACGCGGTCCGCTGGTTCATGGCGGCCGGCGGCTCGCCCTGGTCGGCCCGCCGGGTCGGCCACGGCACGATCCAGGAGGTGGTCCGCAAGACCCTCCTCACCTACTGGAACACCGTCGCCTTCCAGGCCCTGTACGCCCGCACCGCCGACTGGGCCCCCTCCGCGGGCGACCCGGCCCCCACCGACCGTCCGGTCCTGGACCGCTGGGTGCTCTCCGAGCTGAACACCCTGGTCCGCGAGGTCGACGCGGCGTTCGAGGCCTACGACACCCAGCGCGCCGGCAAGCTGCTGTCCGCGTTCGTCGACGACCTGTCCAACTGGTACGTCCGCCGCGGCCGCCGCCGCTTCTGGCAGGGCGACGCCGCCGCACTCGCCACCCTGCACGAGGCGCTGGAGACCGTCACCCGTCTGATGGCCCCGCTCACCCCGTTCATCACCGAGCGGGTCTGGCAGGACCTGGTGGTCCCGATCGACGAGACCGCCCCCGCCTCCGTCCACCTGGCCGCCTGGCCCGAAGCGGACGAGACCCTGGTCGACCCGGCGCTCTCCCGCCACATGGCACTGGTCCGCCGCCTGGTCGAACTCGGCCGCGCCACCCGCGCCGAGTCCGGTGTGAAGACCCGCCAGCCGCTGTCCCGCGCGCTGATCGCCGCCCAGGGCTGGGAGGAACTGCCCGCCGACCTGCGCGCGCAGATCGCCGAGGAGCTCAACGTCTCCACCCTGGAGTCCCTCGCCGAGGTCGGCGGCTCCCTCGTCGACACCACCGCCAAGGCCAACTTCCGTGCCCTGGGCAAGCGCTTCGGCAAGGGCGTCCAGGGCGTCGCCAAGGCCGTCGCCGCCGCCGACGCCGCCCACCTCGCCACCGAACTGCGCGCCACCGGCCAGACCAGCGTCCAGCACGACGGCGAGACGATCACCCTCTCCCCCGACGAGGTGATCATCACCGAGACCCCGCGCGAGGGCTGGGCCGTCGCCAACGAGTCCGGTGCCACCGTCGCCCTCGACCTGGCCATCACCCCGGAGCTCAAGCGGCTCGGCATCGCCCGCGACGCCATCCGCCAGATCCAGGAGGCCCGGAAGAACTCCGGCCTGGACGTCGCCGACCGCATCGTCCTCCGCTGGCGCGCCACCTCCGAGGAGACCGCCGAGGCCATCGCCGAACACGGCCCCCTCGTCGCCGACGAGGTCCTCGCGACCGACTTCGCCGCCGGCGCCGCCGACTGGACCTCCGGCACCTTCACCGACGAGTCCCTCGGCCTGGCCTTCCAACTCCGCAAGGCCTGACCCGAACAAGAACCGCCGCCCGGCTCAGCAGAGCCGGGCGGCGTTTCCACACCCAAACCCAAACCCCTCCCACCCCACCCAACTCCCCAGCCCACCCAACTCCCCCGCCCCCTCCCCCTCCCCACCCGCACCAACGCACCCCCTCAACCACCCCCCACCCCTCATCCCCCCAAGCGAGAGGGTCGGGCTGCGGGAGGGGGTGGCGGAGGGGGTGGCCGCGGAGAGGGGCGTGACGGGTGATTTTCAGACTGCCAACGGTCCAAGCCCCCCACCCACAGAATCGGCAGTCGGAAAATCATCCAGCCCCCGGAGCGACCACCCCCGCAGCCACCCCCGGCGAACCCCACCCACCCGAAAGCCCACCCCGCACCCCAAGCCCCGCGCAGCGGCCCCCATCCTTAACCCCCGACACAAAGAAGCGCCCCCTCCCCAACCCAAAAGGTCAGAAAGGGGACGCCCCCAAAGGCCCTGCTACAACCTCAGTTGTCGCCGTCCTCGTCGATCAGGAAGCCCCGCATCGGCGCCGGAGCCTGCTGCATCGGCTGCGGCGGCTGCGGACGGACGGCCGCCATCGGCTGGGTCATCCCGGCCGGCTGCATCTGCGGCGCCCCGGTGCTGCCACCGGCCGACGGACCGCCGAAGCTCGGCGCCGGCGGGTTGCCGCCGAAGGAGCTCTGCCCGCCGAAGGACGGCGTGCTGCCACCGAAGGACGGCTGGTTCCCACCGAAGGACGTCCCACCGGAGGTCATCGCACCGGCACCGGCCGGAGCCATCGACGAGGCCGCCGGCGGCAGCGACGCGGTGGCGGGGATCCGCGGCGGGGCGAGCGAGTCGTCGGCCTGCGACTCCAGCTGACGGAGCTGGGTCTCCAGGTACGACTTCAGGCGGGTGCGGTACTCGCGCTCGAACGCCCGCAGGTCCTCGACCTTGCGCTCCAGCGTGGCCCGCGCGGACTCCAGCGACCCCATCGCGACGCGGTGCTTCTCCTGCGCGTCCCGCTCCAGGGCGTCGGCCTTGGCACGGGCGTCGCGCTCCAGGCCCTCGGCCCGGCTGCGCGCCTCGCCGACGATCTTGTTGGCCTCGGAGCGGGCCTCGGAGATCGCCTGGTCGGCGGTCTGCTGAGCGAGCGCCAGGACGCGCGCGGCGCTGTCGCCACCGGGACCCTGCTGCTGCATCGGGCCGCCGAGCGGGCCGCCCATCTGCTGCTGCGGGCCGCCCATGGGGCCGCCCATCGGCTGCATCTGCTGCTGGCCCATGCCCTGACCCATGCCCTGGCCCATGCCCTGGCCCATGCCCTGACCCTGGCCCATGCCCTGACCCTGGCCCATGCCCTGGCCCATCGGGTTGCCCATGGGCTGCGGGCCGCCGGGGCCGCCCATCGGCTGGAGCATCTGACCGCCCATCGGCTGGACCAGCTGCTGCTGGCCACCCATGGTCTGGTTCATCTGCTGCTGGCCGGGGCCGGCCGGGAGCTGCGGGGCGCCCGAGGGCAGACCGAGGGGCTGGTTGCCCATCTGCTGCTGCGGACCACCCGGGCCCATCTGCTGCGGACCGCCGGGTCCCATCTGCTGCGGGCCGCCCGGGCCCATCTGCTGGGGACCGCCGGGGCCCATCTGCTGCGGGCCGCCCGGACCCTGCTGGCCGGGGACCGGCGGGCCGGATATGGCGGCCGGAACGGGCGCGCCGGGACGGGAGTCCTGCGGCGGTTCCTTCCGCATGTTGGCCTGGTTCTGCGCGGCGGCGCGAGTCGCGGCGGCCAGCTTGGCGCGCAGGTCCTCGTTCTCGCGGAGCAGGCGGGTCAGCTCCGCCTCGACCTCGTCGAGGAAGGCATCGACCTCGTCCTCGTCATAGCCTTCGCGCAGGCGGACGGTCGTGAACTGCTTGTTCCGAACGTCCTCGGGGGTCAATGGCATCTCTTCACCTCAACGTGATCGTCGGCACACCGGCATCCTGTCGCATCGGTCACCTACGACTAGGGCCGCACAAGCGAGATCAGGACATACACAATGATCATCAGTACGAAGAAGGACAGGTCGAGCGCCACGCCCCCGAGACGCAACGGCGGGATGAACCGCCGAAGAAGCTTGAGCGGCGGATCCGTGACAGTGTACGTGGCCTCCAGGACCAGGACCATGGCCTTGCCGGGCCGCCACGAACGCGCGAACTGGAAGACCCAGTCCATCACCAGCCGCACAAGCAGGAACACCAGGAAGACGGTCAGGGCGTAATAGGCCACCGCCCACACGATCTCCATCGCGTTTCCCTCTCCCCGGTCCCGGGCCCTGGGGCCCGCTGCCTGTCGCCTGTCGCTAACCCACTGTTGATCAGATCCACACGTAAAGTCGTGGCCGGGTCAGCTCTGGTTGAAGAACCCACCCTCGGCGATCCGAGCCTTGTCCTCCGCCGTGACATCGACGTTAGCAGGAGACAGCAGGAACACCTTCTGCGTCACGCGCTCGATACTGCCGTGCAGACCGAAGACGAGTCCAGCGGCGAAGTCTACGAGTCGCTTCGCATCGGTGTCGTCCATCTCGGTGAGATTCATGATCACGGGGGTGCCGCCGCGGAACTGTTCCCCGATGGTACGGGCCTCGTTGTAGGTCCGCGGGTGCAGCGTGGTGATGCGGTAGGGCTCTCGTTCGTTCACTACCTTGGGCATGATCACCGGGGCGCTCTTCTCCAGATTGTGGCGGCGTTCGGGTGTGATGGACGACACTGGCGCCATCCTCGGGGTCTCCTGCCGGATCGGGACCGCGGCCGGCACCGGCTGCGGGGTGATCGAGGAGACCGGGGCGGGCGCCGCGGCCGGCCGGGGAATGTCCTCCGTCCGCGCCCCCGTTCGAATCGGCTCGGGGTCCGCGTCGTAGTCGTCGTCGGGGTCGTACCCCTGGCCGTCGTACGTCTCGTCCTCCACGAGGCCGAGGTAGACCGCCATCTTGCGCATCGCGCCGGCCATGCTCCTGTCTCCTCCGCTCGGTGGTTCGGCGGCCAGGGCCAGTCGCCCTGCCTGCGGATTCCGCGACGGTCCGCCCGCGACAGCCCGTCAGATCGACGGATGGTCAGATTTGGTGAATAAGTGGCGGGGGCCGCGGAGCTGCGATCCACGGTTCACTAGCGCGCTGAAAAGCTGCTAGTTTCTGTCCTATTTTGTCCTGCAGTCTGATCTACTTACTCGGTGACGTTACCTGAGGGGTGACCTCACTCCGAGTACCGCCGTTCCGACGCGCACGTGTGTCGCTCCGGCGGCAATCGCCTGCTCAAGGTCGCCGCTCATCCCTGCGGAAACCATGGTGGCAGCAGGATGGGCCGTCCGTACGGCGGTTGCGATTTCCGCCAGCCGATCGAAGGCCCGGGCCGGGTCCCCCGCGAGCGGGCCGGCAAGCGGAGCGACCGTCATCACACCGTCCAGCCGCAGCCCGGGCGCGGCGGCGATGGCGTCGGCCAGTTCGGCGACGTCCGCCGGGGCGACCCCGGCCCGGTGCGCGCCCTCTTTCCGCGCGGCGGAACCGCCGCTCGACACATCCTTCTCCAGCGCCACCTGCACCAGGCAGCCGAGCTCCGGCCGCTCCGACTTGAGCACCGCCGCGGAGAGCGACTCCACGAGCCGCAACCGGTCCACCGAGTGCACGTGGTTCGCGTACCGCACGACCGACCGGACCTTGTTCGTCTGCAGCTGTCCGACGAAGTGCCAGTCAAGAGGAAGGTTTCTGCACTGCTCCGCCTTGGGCGCGGCGTCCTGGTCGCGGTTCTCCGCGACGTCCGTCACACCCAGTCCGGCCAGCAGTGCGCTGTCCTCCGCGGGGTAGGTCTTGGTGACGACGATCAGCGTGACCTCGCGACGGTCCCGCCCGGCCGCGGCACACGCGTCGGCGATCCGGCGCTCGACCACGTCGAGGTTGGTGCCGAGTTCCTCGTAGCGGGCCCGCTGGCCCTCCGTCAGTGCCGACGCGAAATCCGCGCCGCCCGGGAACGGTCCGTAGATGTCGTTCGTCATCAGTGATCAGAGCCCAACCAGACGTAGCTCGCGAGCCGCCCCGTGCGCTGCTCGCGGCGATAGGAGTAGTGATCGGCGGATTCGAGGGTGCAGACCGGTGATCGCACCACCTCGGTGACCCCCGCGGCGGCCAGCTGGGCCACCACTCCTTCCGGCACGTCCAGGGCCGGTGTCCCCCAGGACGTCTCGGCGAAGGCGGCGGGCACCACCGCGGCGACTTCGGCACGCAGTTCGGCGGGCACCTCGTAGCAGCGGCCGCACACCGCGGGACCGGTGGCGGCGACGATCCGGCCGGGCTCGGCACCCAGCTCCGTCATCGCCCGGACGACCGCGGGCACCACCCCGGCCGCGAGGCCGGGGCGTCCGGCGTGGGCCGCGCCCACGACCCCCGCCACCGGGTCGGCCAGCAGCACCGGCGTGCAGTCGGCGGTCAGCACCGCGAGCGCGAGCGGCCGGTCGGTGACCACCGCGTCGACCGTCGGGGCCTCCCCGGCCGGCTGCCGCTCCGTCACCACCGCCACGTCGGCGCCGTGCACCTGGTTCATCCAGACCACGTCGGCCGGGTTCAGCCCCACCCCGCGGGCGGCGAGCGCCCGGTTCTCCCGGACGGCCTCCGGGTCGTCCCCGACCGCGCCGCCGAGGTTCAGCTCCCCGTACGGCGAAGTGCTCACCCCGCCCCACCTGTCGGTGAAGGCGAAGTGAGCACCATCGCGTACGGCGTGATCGATCACTTAAGGAAGTCCGGCACGTCGAGCTCCTCGGCCGGGCTCTCCACGAACGGCTGGCGGGCCAGCTGCACCTGCGGCGGCACCGGGGCGGCGGTCGCGGTGGCCGGGGTCTCGGTCGAGCGGGACGGCGCGGGCGAGTCGCCCTCGGAGCGGGACGTCACCGAGCCGATGCCCCCGTACGACGGCCGGGAGGCCGGGCGCTCCGGGGCGGCCGGCGGCGTGGCCGGGGCGGCGGGGGTGGACTTGACGACCGGGTCGCGGACGATCGCCGGCGGCTGCCCGCCGTCGAAGCCGGCCGCGATGACGGTGACCCGCACCTCGTCGCCGAGCGCGTCGTCGATGACCGCACCGAAGATGATGTTGGCCTCGGGGTGTGCGGCCTCGCTGACCAGCTGGGCCGACTCGTTGATCTCGAACAGGCCGAGGTCCGAGCCGCCGGAGATGGAGAGCAGCACGCCGCGGGCGCCGTCGATCGAGGCCTCCAGCAGCGGCGAGGAGATCGCCATCACGGCCGCCGCCTTGGCGCGGTCCTCGCCGCGGGCCGAGCCGATGCCCATGAGCGCCGAACCGGCGTCCGACATGACGGACTTGACGTCGGCGAAGTCGAGGTTGATCAGGCCCGGGGTGGTGATCAGGTCGGTGATGCCCTGGACGCCGGAGAGCAGGACCTGGTCGGCCGAGCGGAACGCGTCGAGCACGCTGACCTGGCGGTCCGAGATGGACAGCAGCCGGTCGTTGGGGATGACGATGAGGGTGTCGACCTCTTCGCGCAGGCTCGCGATGCCGTCCTCGGCCTGGTTCGCGCGCCGCCGGCCCTCGAAGGTGAAGGGGCGGGTGACCACGCCGATGGTGAGCGCGCCGAGCGAGCGGGCGATGTTGGCGACGACGGGCGCGCCGCCCGTGCCCGTGCCACCGCCCTCGCCCGCGGTCACGAAGACCATGTCGGCCCCCTTGAGGACCTCCTCGATCTCCTCGCGGTGGTCCTCGGCGGCCTTGCGGCCGACCTCGGGGTTGGCGCCGGCGCCGAGGCCCCGGGTGAGTTCACGGCCCACATCGAGCTTGACGTCGGCGTCGCTCATGAGGAGGGCCTGCGCATCGGTGTTGATCGCGATGAACTCGACGCCCTTGAGACCGACCTCGATCATCCGGTTGATGGCGTTGACACCACCGCCGCCGATACCGACGACCTTGATGACTGCGAGGTAGTTCTGCGGTGCTGCCACGTCGAAGGCCTCTCGCCTCGAATTTCCGGGTCGGCGAGGCCCGGTGAGAGCCGTACCGACGGATGTCGATGGGTAGGGAGCCTGGTTTCTGACGCAATGTCCGAAATGCCGACCGCCGACCCCAACCCTAAACTTGACCTTTAGGGTTAGTCCTGTGCCTCCGTCACATCACCAGGGGACACAGTCTGGTGACACAGGACACTAGGTGGCTCCGGGCACGCGTTTCAACGAACACGCCGAGCTTCCCTTTTTCTTTTGAGCCTATGTGATCATCGGCCGGCATATGAAACCGGGGTGACCACCAAGGGTCGGGCCGACACTCCGAAGCGTCAACCCCACCCCCAGGAACAGAACCTACCGGATCATCCGGACACCGCCGGCGCGTCCGGCGCACTCACGTCGTAGTTCGTGCCCTTCTGAGCCAGCAGGGCCACCAGGACCCGGGCCTTCCGGTCGTTCTGCTCCGGACTCCCCCAGCGCACCGTCGCACCCCCGTTGAGCTGCAGCTCGATGTCGTCGTACGAGTGCACGAGCAGCGCCCCGGCCCGTTGGGCGACGTCGGACGGCAGCCCGGCGGCCACGGCCACCGCTCCCTGCACCAACTGCGCACGGGAGATCACCCCGTCCGCGTCCTTCGCCTGCTGACTGGGCCGCAGTTCCACCACCGGTACCCCGGCGGGCGGGGCCGCCTCGGTGGCGAAGCTCACGCCGCCGGCGTCCACCTGGGTGAACTGACCGTCGTCGCCCTTGACGGCGGCCACCGCCTTGCGCTGGGTGACCTTCACCTGGAGCGTGTGCGGCCAGCCCCGCCAGACCTCCGCCCCGGCCACCCGCGGGATCGCCTCGACCCGCCGCTGGGCGGCGTCCAGGTCCACCCGGGCCAGCGGGCCGTCGCCGAGCCCGCCGATCGCGGCGCGGACCTGGTCCGCCGTCAGCTTGTCGTCGGTGGCGCCCTGCACGGCGACGTCCCGCACGTCCAGGAGCGAGGAGAAGAAGACCACCCAGGCCAGCACGCCGACCACCGCGGCACCGAGCACGCCCAGCACCACGAAGCCCCGCCGGGAGAGCCGGAGCCGGGGAGCGTGCTCCTCGGCCTCCAGCTCCTCCTCCAGGGGGTCGGCGAGCCGGCCGTCAACCACGGCGGCGGCCGCCGCGGGCGGCCTCGATGGCCTCGTAGACCATGCCGACCAGCAGTTCGTCGGCGTCCCGGCGGCCGAACTCGGCCGCGGCCCGGCTCATGTCCCACAGCTTCTGCGGGTCGGTCAGGACCGGCAGGACGTTCTGCAGCACCCAGTCCGGGGTCAGCTCGGCGTCGTCCACCAGCAGGCCGCCGCCCGCCTTGACCATCGGCTGGGCGTTCAGCCGCTGCTCGCCGTTGCCGATCGGCAGCGGGACGAACGCGGCGGGCAGCCCGACGGCCGCGAGCTCGGCCACCGTCATGGCCCCGGCCCGGCAGAGCATCAGGTCGGCCGCGGCGTAGGCGAGGTCCATCCGGTCGACGTACGGCACCGGGCGGTACGGCGGCATCCCGGGGATGTCGTTGACCTGCGGCAGCTCGTTCTTCGGCCCCACGGCGTGCAGGATCTGCACCCCGTACTGCTGGAGGCGCGGGGCGATCGCGGTGACCGTCTCGTTGAGCCGGCGCGCGCCCTGGGAGCCGCCGGAGACGAGCAGGGTGGGCAGCCGCTGGTCGAGGCCGAAGTACTGCCGGGCCTCCGGGCGGGCCGTGTTCCGGTCCAGGGTCGCGATCGTGCGGCGCAGCGGGATGCCGATGTACCGGGAGTCGCGCAGCTTGCTGTCCGGGGTGGAGACGGCGACGAAGTCGGTGTAGCGGGCGCCGATCTTGTTGGCCAGGCCCGGGCGGGCGTTGGCCTCGTGCACCACGATCGGCACGCCGGCGCGCTTGGCCGCCAGGTAGGCCGGCATGGCGACGTAGCCGCCGAAGCCGACCACGGCGTCGGCGTTGACCCGCTCGATGATCTCCTGGGCGGCGCGGACGGTGCCGCGCAGCCGGCCCGGGACGGTGATCAGCTCGGGGGTGGGCTTGCGGGGCAGCGGGACGGCCGGGATGAGCTCCAGCTGGTAGCCGCGCTCGGGCACCAGCCGGGTCTCCAGCCCCTTCTCGGTGCCCAGGGCGGTGATCCCGATGGACGGGTCGTGCCTGCGGAGGGCGTCCGCGAGGGCCATGGCCGGCTCGATGTGACCGGCGGTCCCCCCGCCGGCGAGTACGACATGCACCGAAATTCACCGCTCCCTGCGTGCCGGCCCGGGGGCCGGGCGCGCTGTGGTTCGTCGTCGTGGCAGCACCCGGGCCAGTCGTCTCCTGATCCGGGAGTTCTTGCTCCGGGCGGCCAGGGCCGCCTTCGCGCCGGAGGTGCTGCGTGCCAGGCAGAGCAGCACTCCGATCGCGCACATGGCCGACAGCATGGCGGAACCGCCGTAGGAGAACAGCGGGAGCGGGACGCCCGCGATCGGCAGCAGTCCCAGCGCCGACCCCAGGTTGATCACGGCCTGGGCCATGATCCACGTGGTGGCGGCTCCCGCGGCGTACCTGACGAAGGGGTCCTTCGTACCGATGGCCACACGGATACCCGCGTAGCCTAGTGCCGCGAAGAGACCGATCACCGACAGCGTCCCCACCAGACCGAGTTCCTCGCCGGTCGCGGCGAAGATGAAGTCGGTGTGCGCCTCGGGCAGCTGGCCCCACTTCTCGACGCCGGCGCCGAGGCCGGTGCCGAAGCCGCCGCCGAGGGCGAACGAGTAGACGCCGTGCAGGGCCTGGAAGCAGGCACCGTCCGGGTCGAGCTTGGTGATCCCGATGCAGCCGAGGCGTTCCGCCCGGTGCGGGACGGTGACCACCAGGGCGGTGCAGACGACGACGGCCACGCCGAGGGTGGCCACGAACAGCCGCAGCGGTGCGCCGACCATCCAGAGCAGCGCGAACAGCATGGCCACCAGGATCATCGAGGTGCCCATGTCACCGCCGAGCATGATCAGCGCGAGCAGCAGCAGGGCGCCCGGCACGAGCGGCACGAGCAGGTGCTTCCAGGAGGTGAGGGTGCCGGCCTTCTGCTTGCGGGCGAGCAGGTCGGCGCCCCACAGGACGAGCGCGAACTTGGCGAACTCGGAGGGCTGGAACTGGAAGAAGCCGAAGTCCAGCCAGTTCTGGTTGCCGTTGATCCGCACCCCGATGCCGGGCACGGCGACCAGCGCGAGCGCGCCGATCACGCCGAACATCACCGGGTAGACGACCACCCGCAGCACCGCCACCGGGACGGCCGCGATGCCGACCAGCAGGACGAGGCCGAGGATGGCCGCGATCAGCTGCTTGAGGAAGTAGTACTGCGCGGTGTGGTGCTGGTTCAGGGCCAGGATCTGCGAGGCCGAGAAGACCATCATGAGGCCGAGCACGACCAGCAGCAGCGTGGTGCCGACGATCAGCAGGTAGGGCGTCAGCGGCCGGTCCAGCCAGTACCGCACCCGGGCGCGGAAGGCGCTCAGGCGGCCCAGTGGACCGGCCGACTTGTACTTCGTGGTGGTGGCGGAGATCACGCGCCACGGATCGGCCGCGGCCTGCTCCCGCACGCCCGAATCCGCCCTGCCCTGCCCCGCCAACTCCCCGCTCGCTCTCTTCGTACGGACGCCCTCGCGGGGCCCGGCTACCCGCCCGCCAGCTCCCGGACGGAGGCGGCGAAGAGGTCGCCGCGCTCGCCGTAGTTGGTGAACATGTCCATCGACGCGCAGGCCGGGGCCAGGAGCACCGTGTCACCCGGCTGGGCGAGCGACGCGGCCGTCCGGACCACCTCGGTCATCGCCACCGCGCCAGTCTGGCCCTCGGCCGCCTCGATCACCGGGACATCCGGCGCGTGTCGGGCGAGCGCCTCCCGGATCAGCGCGCGGTCCTCGCCGATGAGCACGGCGGCCCGCAGCCGCTCGGCCGCGCCCTGGACGAGGTCGTCGAAGGTCGCGCCCTTGGCGAGGCCGCCGGCGATCCAGACGATCGGCCGGTAGGCGGCCAGCGAGGCCGCGGCGGCGTGGGTGTTGGTGGCCTTGGAGTCGTCGATGTACGTGACCCCGTCGACCACGGCGACCTCGGCGATCCGGTGGGCGTCCGGACGGAAGGCCCGCAGGCCCTCCCGGACGGCCTTCGGCTCGACCCCGTAGGCCCGCGCCAGCGCCGCCGCCGCGAGGGCGTTGGCGATGTTGTGCGGGGCCGGCGGGTTGACGTCCTCGACGGAGCCCAGCTCGGCGGCGCTCTTGGCCCGGTCGGGCACGAACGCGCGGTCGACCAGCAGTCCGTCCACGACGCCGAAGTTCGACGGGCCGGGGGCGCCGAGGCCGAAGCCGATCGCCCGGCAGCCCTCCTCGACGTCGGCCTCGCGGACCAGCGCCTCGGTGGCCGGGTCGGCCAGGTTGTACACGCAGGCGACGACGTTGCCCTCGTAGATCCGGCCCTTGTCGGCGGCGTACGCCTCCATCGAGCCGTGCCAGTCGAGGTGGTCGGGCGCCAGGTTGAGCACGGCCGCCGAGTGCGGGCGCAGCGAGGGCGCCCAGTGCAGCTGGTAGCTGGAGAGCTCGACCGCGAGGACGTCGTACGGCTCGTCGGCGAGCACCGCGTCCAGCACCGAGACGCCGACGTTGCCGACGGCGGCGGTGCGCTTGCCGGCCGCGGTGAGGATCGAGGCGAGCATCTGGACGGTGGTGGTCTTGCCGTTGGTGCCGGTGACGGCCAGCCAGGGGGCGGGTTCGCCGGTGGCGGGCAGCGGCCTGCGCAGCCGCCAGGCGAGCTCGACGTCGCCCCAGACCTCGACGCCGGCCAGGTCGGCGGCGGCGAACAGCGGGCTGTTCGGCGGCCAGCCGGGCGAGGTGACGACCAGCCGGGTGTCCTCGGGCAGGCTCGCGCCGTCGCCGAGGCGCACGGTGATGCCCTGGGCCTCCAGTTCGGCGGCGCGGGCCTTCAGGCCCTCGCCGCTGCCGCCGTCGACCACGGTGACGTGGGCGCCGAGGCCGTGCAGGACGCGCGCGGCGCTGATGCCCGAGACGCCGAGCCCGGCGACGACGACGGGCAGGGCCTTCCACTGCGTCCCGGTGAATCGGGGTTCGGTCATCCGGTCACCCATCCCGCGTAGAAGAGGCCGAGGCCGACGGCGACGCAGAGGCCCTGGATGATCCAGAAGCGGACCACGATCAGGACTTCGGTCCAGCCCTTGAGTTCGAAGTGGTGCTGCAGCGGTGCCATCTTGAAGACGCGCTTGCCGGTCATCCGGAAGGAGCCGACCTGGATGATCACCGACAGGGTGATGATCACGTAGAGGCCGCCGAGCAGCGCGAGCAGGAGCTCGGTGCGCGAGCAGATGGCCAGGCCCGCGAGGGCGCCGCCGAGGGCGAGCGAGCCGGTGTCGCCCATGAAGATCTTGGCGGGCGAGGTGTTCCACCAGAGGAAGCCGAAGCAGGAGCCCATCAGGGCGGAGGCGACGACGGCGAGGTCCAGCGGGTCGCGGACGTCGTAGCAGTTGGCGGTCGCGGTGATCGCGTAGGCGCAGCTCTGGGTGTACTCCCAGATGCCGATGAAGGTGTAGGCGCCGAAGACCATGACCGACGCGCCGGTGGCGAGGCCGTCCAGGCCGTCCGTCAGGTTCACGCCGTTGGACATCGCCGCGATCATGAAGTACGCGAAGATGACGAACAGGACCGGGCCGACCGCCCACTTGAAGTCCCGGACGAAGGACAGGCTCTGGGACGCCGGGGTGAGCCCGCGGTCGTCCTGGAACTGCATCGCCAGGACCGCGAAGCCGAGGCCGACGATCGACTGGCCGGCCAGCTTGGCCTTGGCCCGCAGACCGAGCGAGCGGCGCTTGACGACCTTGATGTAGTCGTCCAGGAAGCCGACCAGGCCGAGGCCCGCGGTCAGGAAGAGCACCAGCAGCCCGGAGACGGTCGGGCTCTCGCCCGTTATCGCCTTGGTCGCGAAGTAGGCGATGAGCGTCGCCAGGATGAAGGCGATGCCGCCCATGGTGGGCGTGCCCTTCTTGCTGTGGTGCGCCTTCGGGCCGTCGTCGCGGATGTACTGGCCGTAGCCGTGCTTGGCGAGCAGCTTGATCAGCGCCGGGGTGCCGAGCAGCGACAGGACCAGGCCGATCATGCCGGAGAAGAGGATCTGCTTCATCACTCGGCCGCACCGTCCGCGAGGAGGGCCTCGGCCACCTTCTCCAGCCCCACCGAACGGGACGCCTTCACCAGGACCACATCCCCCGGCCGAAGCTGACTGCGCAGCAGTTCGACCGCCGCGTCCGCGTCGGACACCAGCACCGACTCCTCACCCCACGAACCTTCGTTCCTCGCGCCCAGTTCCATGCAGGCCGCCTCGCGTCCGCCGACCGCCACCAGCTTGGTGACGTCCAGCCGCACCGCGAGCCGCCCGATGGCGTCGTGCTCGGCCAGGCTGTCCTCGCCGAGCTCCCGCATCTCGCCGAGCACCGCCCAGGTGCGGCGGCGCTCCGGGCCGCGGCCCCCCATCGAGACCAGCGCCCGCAGCGCGGCCCTCATCGAGTCGGGGTTCGCGTTGTAGGCGTCGTTGACGACGGTGACACCATCGGCCCGGTCGACGACCTCCATGCGCCAGCGGGACAGCGCACCCGCCTCGCCCAGGGCTGCCGCGGCGTCGTCGACGGACATCCCGAGCTCCACCGCCACCGCGGCGGCGGCGAGGGCGTTCGAGACGTGGTGCTCACCGTACAGGCGCAGCTGTACGGGCGCGGAACCGGCCGGGGTGGTGAGCGTGAACGATGGCCGTCCGGTGGCGTCCAGGCGAACGTCGGTCGCCCGGACGTGGGCGTCCGGGGACTCGCCGAACAGGACGACCCTGGCCTTGGTCCTGGCCGCCATCGCGCGGACCAGCCGGTCGTCGGCGTTGAGGATCGCGGCGCCGTCCGCGGGCAGCGCCTCGACCAGCTCGCCCTTGGCCTCGGCGATCTTCTCCTGCGAGCCGAACTCGCCGACGTGCGCGGTGCCGACGTTCAGCACCAGGCCGATCCGGGGCGGGGTGATGGAGGTGAGGTACTCGATGTCGCCCTTGTGCCGGGCGCCCATCTCCATGACCAGGTGCCGGGTGCCGGGCTCGACCCGCAGCGCGGTCATCGGGTGCCCGATCTCGTTGTTGAGCGAGCCGGGCGGGTAGACGGTGTCGCCGAGGCGCTGGAGCAGCTGGGCGATCAGGTCCTTGGTGCTGGTCTTGCCCGCCGAGCCGGTCAGTGCGACCACGGTGGTGGCCTCGGCGCGGGCCACGACGGCGCGGGCCAGCTTGCCGAGGGCGTCCACGACGCTGTCGACCAGGACGGCGGGCACGCCGACCGGCCGGGAGGCCAGCACCGCGACGGCGCCGGCCCCGACCGCGGTGGCCGCGTAGTCGTGGCCGTCCACGTGCTCGCCGACGAAGGCCGCGAACAGCCCGCCGGGCAGCACCTTCCGGGAGTCGACCTCGACCGGGCCGGTCACCGGGGTGGCGGGGTCGGCGCCGTCCAGGGTGCCTCCGACGGCTGCGGCCACCTCGGCGAGGGTCAGTGCGATCACTGCTGCTCTACTCCTCGGTCGCCCCGGGCGGCCGTGGTCTGCGTGATGGATTCCCGCAGCACCTCCCGGTCGTCGAAGGGGCGGATCTCGTCTCGTACGTACTGGCCAAGTTCGTGGCCCTTGCCGGCCACCAGCACGGTGTCGCCGGCGTGCGCGCGGGCCACCGCGAGGCGAATCGCCTCGGCCCGGTCGGGGACGACCAGGACGTCGCCGCGTTCGGCCTCGGGGACCGCGGCGGCGCCGCCGAGCATGCTGGCGAGGATCGCCAGCGGGTCCTCGCTGCGCGGGTTGTCGCTGGTCAGCAGGGCGGTGTCGGCGAGCCGGGCGGCGATGTCGCCCATCGGGCCGCGCTTGTGCGGGTCGCGGTCGCCACCGCAGCCGACGACGACGTGCAGCCGGCCCTTGGTGACCTCGCGCAGCGAGGCGAGGACGGCGCGCAGGGCGTCCGGCTTGTGCGCGTAGTCGACGACGGCGACGAACGGCTGTCCGGCGTCCACCCGCTCCAGCCGGCCCGGCACGCCGGGTACGGCGGCGACGCCCGCGACGGCCCGGTCCAGCGGCAGTCCGGCGGAGACCAGGACGGTGATCGCGGCGAGCGCGTTGGCCACGTTGAACGGGCCGGGCAGCGGCACGGAGGCGTCGGCCTCGGCGCCGTCGGGGCTGAGCACCCGGAAGGTGGAGCCGACCGGGCCGAGCTGGACGTCGACCGCGCGCCAGTCGGCGCCGGGGTCGCCGGCGGCGGAGAAGGTGGCCACCGGGATCTTCGCCTCGGCGGCCAGCCGGCGGCCGTACTCGTCGTCGACGTTGACCACTCCGCGGCGGGACTTGCCGGGCTGGAAGAGCCGGGCCTTCGCCTGGAAGTAGTCCTCCATGTCCGGGTGGAAGTCGAGGTGCTCCGGCGTGAGGTTGTTGAACAGGGCGACGTCGTACGTCACCCCGTCGGTGCGGCCGAAGACGAGGGCGTGGCTGGAGACCTCCATGGTCACCGCGTCGGCGCCGCGCTCGGCCATCACGCCGAGGATCGCGTGCAGGTCGGTGGCCTCGGGGGTGGTCCGCTCGCTCTTGATCCGCTCGGTGCCGACCCGCATCTCGACGGTGCCGATCACCCCGGGGCTGCGGCCGGCGCCGCGCAGGCCGCCCTCGACCAGGTAGGAGGTGGTGGTCTTGCCGTTGGTGCCGGTCAGGCCGAGCATCAGCAGCCGCTCGGACGGGTGCCCGTAGACGATCGCGGCCAGCTCGCCCATCCGGGCCCGCGGCCGGTCGACGACCAGCAGCGGCAGGCCGGTGGGGGCGGCCAGCTCGGCGCCCGCCGGGTCGGTGAGCACGGCCACCGCGCCGGCGTCCGCGGCCTTGGCCGCGAAGGCCGCGCCGTGGTGGTTGGCGCCGGGGAAGGCCACGTACACGTCGCCCGGGCGCACCGCGCGGGAGTCGTGGGTGACGCCGGTGACGGCACCGCCTTCGACGGGCGGCAGGCCCAGCCGGCCGGCCAGCTCGGCGAGCGGCAGGGCGGCGGCCTCGGCCGGGCGGGGCGGACTCACGGTGATTTGATCGGGTTTCGGCACGGCGGGAAGGCTATCCGCCGAAGGGTGCCCAGGGCCAAACCGGCCCTGCGCCGCGCCGCCGGCCGGCCCGGCCAGCTCGTTGCTCATGCTCGTTCACGGCTTCCAGTCGACGGGCAGGTTGGGTGCCTCGCTGTTGCTCGGCGGGACCTGGAGGGTCTTGAGGGTGAACTCCATCACCTGCTTGAACACCGGGCCGCACAGCTGGCCGCCGAAGTGGCCGTTGACCGGGCCCTGGAGGGTACAGGAGACGGTCACCCGGGGGGCCTCCGCCGGGGCGAAGCCGATGAAGGAGGCGGTGTAGCCGTCGTAGCCGACGCCGTTGGCCGCGCCGCGGTTGGCGGTGCCGGTCTTGCCGGCGACGCGGTAGCCGGGGATGGCGGCCTTGCCGCCGGTGCCCTGCTCGTCGTCGACGACGGACTCCAGCATCTGGGTGAGGGTCTTGGCGGTCTGGTCGCTCACCACCCGGGTCTGCTCGCCCGGCGCGGTCGGGGTGTACTTGCCGTCCGGGCTGGTGATGCCCTGGACGATGCTGGGCGCCACCCGGACGCCGCCGTTGGCGATGGTCGAGTACACCGACGTGGCCTGCAGCGCGTTCATCTGCAGCGGGCCCTGGCCGAAGGAGATGTTGTACTTCTCCGAGGCGACCAGGTCCTCCGGCTTCTTGAGCTTGCCGGCCGTCTCGCCGGGGAAGTTCAGGCCGGTCGGCTGGGCCACGCCGAACTTGCGCATGTAGCCGTCCAGCACCTGGTTGGCCTTCAGCTGGTCGCCGTCGCCGAGGGTCTCGATCGCCTCGATGGTGCCGATGTTGGAGGACTTGGCGAGCACCCCGGCCAGGGTCAGGTACCAGTCGCCGTGCGGGACGTCGTCCTTGAACTGCTGTCCGGCCCGGACCAGGTTGCCGGGCACGGTGACCTTGGTGTCCCAGCTGGCCTTGCCGGAGTCCAGGACGGCGGCCAGGCTCATCAGCTTCGCGGTGCTGCCCGGCTCGTACGCGTCGACCAGGGCGGGATTGCCCATCTGGGACTGCTTGGCGAGGCTCAGGTCGTTCGGGTTGAAGCCGGGCGCGGTGGCCATCGCGAGGACCTGGCCGGTCTTCACGTCCTGGACGACGACGTAGCCCTTCTCCGCGCCGGAGTTGGCCACCTGGTCGGTGATCGCCCGCTGGGCGGCCCACTGGATGTCCCGGTTGATGGTCAGCTTGACGTCGTTGCCGGGCACGGCGGCCTCCAGCGAGCCCCCGGCGGTGGGCACCAGCCGGCCGGCCGCCTGGGCGTAGCTGTTGTGGCCGTCCTTGCCGGCCAGCAGCTTCTGGTACTGCAGCTCCAGGCCGCCCGCGCCCTGCCCCTCGCCGTTGACGAAGCCGACCAGGTTGGCCGCCAGGCCGTCGGAGGGGTAGACCCGCTTCTGGGTCTCCTGGTTGAACACGCCGGCCAGCGGGTTGGCGCACTCGTTGTCGACCCGGGTGCGCCCGCCCTGCTCGGCGGGCTTGCCGAGCTGCCGCTTCTGGGCCTGGCAGGCGCGCGAACCGGCCTGCTTCTCCAGGTTCGCCTTGAGCTCGCTGATCTGGCTCTTGGCGCCCGGGGTCTGCCGGGCGGCGAGCCGCTTGTAGCGGCTCTTGGGGGTGTGCAGGTCGGCGGCGATCTTCTCCTTGGGCACGCCGATGATCGGCGACAGCAGCGCCGCCGCCTGCTCGGGGGCGTCCGGGACGCCGGTGGCCTCCGGGGTGAACATCGCCGGGTCGGCGGTGATGTCGTACGCGTCGACGGTGGCCGCCAGGGCCACGCCGTCGGAGGACGTTATCGAGCCGCGCTCGGCGGTGATCGGGACGTTGAGGTAGCGGTTGGTGTTGGCGTCGGCGGCCAGCGCGTCGGCGTCCAGCAGCTGCAGCTGGACGAGCCGGCCCGCGAAGACGGAGAACACCAACGACAGCACGACGGTGATCACCCGCAGCCGGCGCTTGGGCTCGGCCAGCTTGAGCGCCTTGGGGCGCTGCGGCGGACGGGACTTGGGGCGCGGCCGGGCCGCCGCCTGGGACCTGGCCGGCGGCCGGCCCTCGGGGCGGCGCTGCTGCGGGGCCCTCGGCGTCCGGGCGGCAGCGGCCTTCGCGGGCTGGCCCTTGGCGGGCTGCTTCGGCCGGGCCGGCTGCACCTTCGCGGGCTGCGGTTTGGCGGGCTGCGGCTTGGCGGGCTGGGCCTTCTTCGCCGCCTGCCCGCGCGGGGCCGCGCCCTTGGGCGCCGCCGGACGGCGCGGGTTGCCGGAGCCCCCGGCGGACGGCTGTCGCGGAGTGCTCATGCGCCCGCCTCGCTGCTCTCGGCAGGGGCATCCGCCCACCCGCACGTGTCGATGACGAGCTCGCTGCGCTTGCTCATGCGCCCGCCTCGCCGCTCTCGGTTCCGGTGTCCCGCGTGCTCCACCCGCTCATCGGGCCGCACCCCCCGTCGGCGAGGGCGCCGGGGCGCCCGGGTTGATCTGGACGACGGAGTCGCCCGCGGTCGCCGTCGGCGCCGGGGCGCTCGGCTGGGAGCTCGGCGCCGGCTGCTGCCTGGTCGGCCACGGCTCGGCCGTCGACCGCTTCACCGGCGGGCTGTCCTGCGCCGGGCCGGGCTTGCCGAGCACCTTGCCGCCGTTGCCCAGGTCCAGGAAGGCCATCCCGCCGGCCGGGATCATGCCCAGCTCGGCGGCCCGCCGGGCCAGCGCGTCCGGCGCGGAGTTCTGGTCGATCTGGTGCTGGAGGCTCTGCTGCTCGTCGGTCGCCGTGGTGGTCTGCCGCTGCAGCCGGGACAGCTCGAAGGAGCCCTCGTTGAGCGCCGTGTTCAGCGCCAGCAGCCCGAGCAGCCCCGCCGCCAGCAGGACCACCACCAGGACGGCGAAGGGCGTGCGTCCCCGCACGGGGCGCCGCCCCGGCCGGACCGTGATCCGCGCCCTGCCCTGCCCCGGGAGTGCTCCGCTCCCCGCCCGGACCCCACCGGCCACCGGCCCCACTGCTCTCCTCCGCCCTTCGGACCGCCCCGGGACCCGCTCAGCCCCGCTTCTTCCGGTCCCTGATCCTCTCCGCCACCCGCAGCCGCACGGGCGCGGCGCGCCGGTTCTCCTCGATCTCCTCCTCGGTGGCCAGCTCGGCACCGCGGGTGATCAGCTTCAGCCAGGGCTGGTGCTCCTCGGGGACGAACGGCAGTCCCGGCGGCGCCGTGCTGGTCGCTCCGGCCGCGAAGTACTGCTTCACCAGGCGGTCCTCCAGCGACTGGTAGGACATCACGACGATCCGTCCACCGATCGCGAGGGCGTCCAGCGCTCCCGGAATGGCCCGGTCCAGCACCTCCAGTTCGCCGTTCACCTCGATCCGCAGGGCCTGGAAGGTCCGCTTCGCGGGATTCCCGCCGGTGCGCCGGGTGGCCGCCGGAATGGCGTTGCGCACCAACTCGACCAGACGCGCGCTGTTGCTGAACGGTTCCTTCTCGCGCTCCCGGAGGATCACCGAGGCGATCTTCCCGGCGAACCGCTCCTCGCCGTAGAACTTCAGGATCCGGGCCAGCTCGCCGTGGCTGTAGGTGTTGAGCACCTCGGCCGCGCTGATCCCCCGGGTCTGGTCCATCCGCATGTCCAGCGGGGCGTCCTGGGCGTACGCGAAGCCGCGGTCCGCCTCGTCCAGCTGCATCGAGGAGACGCCCAGGTCGAACAGGACGCCGTCGATCCGGTCGATGCCCAGGCGCTCCAGCACCTCGGGGATCTCGTCGTAGACGGCGTGCACCAGGGTGGCCCGGTCGCCGAACGGGGCGAGGCGCTCGCCGGAGAGCTTGAGCGCGGCCGGGTCGCGGTCCACCGCGACCAGCCGGACCTCGGGGAACTGGGTGAGCAGCGCCTCGCTGTGCCCGCCGAGGCCGAGGGTGGCGTCCACCACCACGGCGCCGGGCCGGGAGATCGCCGGGGCCAGCGCGTCCATGCACCGCTGCAGCATGACGGGGACGTGCTTGGGTCCCGGCTCGTTGGTGGTCATGCGCGGCGGCGCCCTTCCTCGGTGCGGAGCAGCCCGACGTCCGGGAGCTGCGACCATTCTCGCCCACCGCCGGGAGCGGGCACGACACGGCCCGTGGTCCCCGCCCGCTCGAGGGGAAGGACATGACCGCCGGGCGCCGGGGAAGGTGCGCCAGGAGGACACGGAGCGGGTGGAGGCCACGGGCCGGGTCGGGCCGGAGCACCGGCCTGGAAGGCCCGGTTGACGGGCCCCGGGGGGTGTGCTCCACTGCGCCGCAACTCTATCGCGCGGGCCCCACCAGTCAATGGCCCGCTCCGGCGCACCACCCGGGCGGCGGTACGGATCACCGCAGGTCGCGGCCGTCCCGGCGGTCGGGCCGGGGCGAGCGGGGCGGCCGCGGCGCCCGGTCGCGCGCCCCGGGTCGCGCGCTTCGGGACCAGGCCGGACAAACCCGTCCGTTGTGGCTATGCGCTCGGTCACAGCGCCGCGTTCTGTAGCTCTCCACCCCACCGCGGCCCCTCGAATCGCACTAACGTCGCCCCTATGACAGTGACCCCCGACCGGCCCACGCCGACCGCCGCTGCCGACCCCGAGACCCCGGCCATCATCGACCGCTTCGTGGCCTCCAATCGCGAGTACGCGGTCACCTTCCACGACGGCGGCATGGACGCCCGCCCGGTGCAGAAGATCGCCGTCGTCGCCTGCATGGACGCCCGCCTCGACCTGTTCGCGGCGCTCGGCCTCGAACTGGGCGACGCCCACGTCATCCGCAACGCGGGCGGCGTCGTCACCGACGACACCATCCGCTCCCTCACGATCAGCCAGCGCGCCCTCGGCACCCGCTCGATCGCGCTGATCCACCACACCGGCTGCGGCCTGCTCGGGCTCACCGAGGACTTCCGCCGCGAGCTGGAACTGGAGGTCGGCCAGCGCCCGCAGTGGGCGGTCGAGGCCTTCGTCGACCTGGACGGCGACGTCCGCCAGTCCATGCAGCGCGTCCGCACCTCCCCGTTCCTGCTGCACACCGACGACGTCCGCGGCTTCGTCTTCGACGTCCACACGGGTCTCCTGCGCGAGATCCACTGACGGCCCGACGCCCCGCCCCCGGTCACCCGCCCCGAGCCGAAGGAAGCGCCGACGCCGAAAGGGAGGAGCGAGGAAGCGACGACCGTCGGCGTCGGACCCGAGCGCCCGGAGGCGAGCGGGCGAGTCACGGCGACAGGGTGACTTCCGCGCCCCCGGCAGGGGAGAATGCGCCTGCCGGTTGACCTCGAACCACCTGGGGCGGCCGGGCCGCAGGCCGCTGTCCCGGCGCCGGATCCCGCACGGAACCGCCCCTGGTACGGCCGCGTCAAGCATGGGGTGGGGGCCGGCCTCGGGGTGAGGCGGGCACGGTGTGCCAGGGAGCGTAACGGGTGACGAGCTACAGCGATCAGGCCGGTGTCGGCGGTTCTTCGGGGGGCGCCCAGGAGGCGGACGGTTACCACCGGGTCGGCCTGCCCGAGCTCGCCGCCGTCGTGGACCGGGTCCGCGCCAACATCGAGAGCGTGATCGAGGGCAAGCCGGAGGCCGTCCGGATCGCCCTGACCGTCCTGCTCGCCGAGGGCCACCTGCTGCTGGAGGACGTCCCCGGCGTCGGCAAGACCATGCTGGCCAAGGCGCTCGCCCGCTCGGTCGACTGCACCGTGCGGCGCATCCAGTTCACGCCCGACCTGCTGCCCTCGGACGTCACCGGCACCAACATCTACGACCAGCACCAGCGCGACTTCGAGTTCCGCCCGGGCGCGATCTTCGCCCAGATCGTGGTCGGCGACGAGATCAACCGCGCCTCGCCCAAGACCCAGTCCGCGCTGCTGGAGTCGATGGAGGAGCGCCAGGTCACCATCGACGGGACCAGCTACGAGCTGCCGTCGCCGTTCATGGTCGTCGCCACCCAGAACCCGGTCGAGATGGAGGGCACCTATCCCCTCCCCGAGGCCCAGCGGGACCGTTTCATGGCCCGCATCTCGATCGGCTACCCCAGCCCCGAGGCCGAGTTCGCGATGCTCGACGTGCACGCCGGCGCCAGCCCGCTGGCCGACCTCCAGCCGGTCGCGCACGCCGCCGACATCCTCAAGCTCATCGACCTGGTGCGCACCGTGCACATCGCCGACCCGGTCCGCCGCTACGCCGTCGACCTGGTCGGCGCCACCCGCACCAGCCACGAGCTGCGCCTGGGCGCCTCGCCGCGCGCCACCCTGCACCTGGTCCGGGCCGCCCGCGCGGCCGCCGCGCTGGACGGGCGCGACTACGTCACCCCGGACGACATCCAGCGCCTCGCCGTCCCGGTCCTCGCGCACCGCCTGATGCCGACCGCCGAGACCCAGCTCAGCCGCCGCACCTCCGAGCAGATCGTGGCCGACCTCGTCGCCCGGCTGCCGCTGCCGCGTCCGCAGGGCGGCCCGGCCGGCCGGAGGGTCTGAGGTGTCGCCGTCCGACGCACCGTCGGGCCTGCGGGCCGGCCTGCGCGGCCTCACCACCCGGGGCCGCTCCTTCCTCGCCGCCGGGCTCACCGCCATGGTCTGCGCCTACCTGCTCGACCAGGACGCGCTGCTGCGGGTCGGTGTGCTGCTCGCCGCGCTCCCGCTGGCCGCCGCCCTGGTGCTGGCCAACACCCGCTACCGGGTGGCCAGCGGGCGCCGGCTCAGCCCGCACCGGGCGATCGCCGGCCAGGAGGCCCGGGTCCACCTGCGGGTCGACAACATCTCCCGGGTGCCCACCGGGCTGCTGCTCCTGGAGGACAAGGTCCCGTACGTGCTCGGGCCGCGCCCGCGCTTCGTGCTGGACCGGGTCGAGCCGCGCGGCAACCGGGAGGTCTCCTACCGGGTCCGTTCCGACCTGCGCGGCCGCTACGAGCTCGGCCCGCTCCAGCTGCGGCTGTCCGACCCGTTCGGGATGTGCGAGGTGAACCGTTCGTTCACCGCGTCCGACGTGCTCACCGTCGTCCCCCAGGTCCAGGCGCTGGCGCACGTGCGGCTGAGCGGCGAGTGGCTCGGGCAGGGCGAGAGCCACGCCCGCACCCTCGCGCTGGCCGGCGACGACGACGTGATCCTGCGCGAGTACCGGCCCGGCGACGACCTGCGCCGCGTGCACTGGAAGTCCACCGCCCGCTACGGCGAACTGATGGTCCGCCGCGAGGAGCAGCCGCAGCGCGCCCGCGCCACCGTGCTGCTGGACACCCGCGAGATCGCCCACCGGGGCAGCGGCCCCGCCTCCTCCTTCGAGTGGGCGGTCAGCTGCGCCGCGTCCGTCTCCGTCCACCTGCTGGAGCGCGGCTACCAGACCAGGCTGCTCACCGACACCGGCCAGTGGGTCCCCGGCCCCGGCACCGGCGGCACCAACGCGGCGGCCGAGTCCTCCGGGCTGATCCTGGACGCGCTCGCGGTCGCCGACCTGTCCGACGGCGGCGGGCTCTCCCGCGCCGAGGAGCCGCTGCGCGCCGGCGGCGAGGGCCTGCTGGTCGCCGTCCTCGGCGAGCTGGACGAGTCCCAGGCCGCACGGCTGGCCCGGCTGCGCGGGCGCACCGGCGGCGCCATCGCCTTCCTCCTCGACACCGGCACGTGGACCGGCCTGCGGATGCTCGCCCCCGAGACCGGCGGCGACGAGTTCCGCGCCCGGGTGCGCCAGCTGCGCGAGGCCGGCTGGACGGTCCTGCCGGTGCGCGCCGGGGACTCGCTCCCCGACCTGTGGCGGGCCGCCGAGGGCGCGAAGACCACCGCCCCCTACCGAGAAGAGGCCGGCGCGTGACCACCCGGGCCAAACTGACCGTCTACTCGGCGCTGGCCACCGCCCTCGCCTCGCTCTGCCTGACCCCGCTGCTCACCACCAAGAGCTGGATCACCCACGCCTTCCTGGTGATCGCGGTGCTCGCCGCCGTCGGCGCGGGCCTGCGCCGCACCCCGCTGTTCCGCTGGACGGTGCCGCTCGGACAGCTGGTCGCGCTGGTCCTCCTGCTGCTGATCGGCTTCGCCGAATCCGGCTCCGTGTGGGGCGGCCTGATTCCGGGGCCGAACTCGCCGAGCTCCCTGGACCGGGTGTTCGGCTCCGGCCTGGACGACATCCAGCAGTACGCCATCCCCGCGCCGCCCAACGCGGGCCTGCGGCTGATCCTGGTCGGCTCGGTCGGCCTGATCGCGCTGATCGTCGACACCGTCGCGGTGACGTACCGGCGCTCGGCGCTGGCCGGGCTGCCGCTGCTCGCGCTGTACTCGGTCGGCAACGGCCTGGCCGGCGACCACGGCAGCTGGATCTGGTTCGGCCTCGCCGCGGCCGGCTACCTGCTGCTCCTCTTCGCCGAGGGCCAGGACCGCGTCTCCCGCTGGGGCCGGATCTTCCGCGGCACCTCGCGCGGCACCGAGAGCTCCGGCGCCGTCGGCCTCGGCGGCCAGCAGGTCGGCATCCTGGCCCTGGCCGTCGCCATGCTGCTGCCCGTCTTCCTGCCGCACTGGGACTCCGGCCTGCTGCACTCCGGCTCCGGCGGCAGCGGCGGCGGGGGTTCGGCCGGCGCGGTCACCAGCCTCGACCCGCTGGTCAGCCTGCAGGCCGAGATCACCCGGCCCACCAACACCGAACTGCTGCGCTACACCCTGGACAGCGACATCGCCGACCAGACCTACCTGCGCACCGGCTCGCTGGACGTGTTCGACGGCACCAACTGGAAGCTCGGCTCCACCACCGTCGCCGACCTGGGCGCGGCCCTTCCCCCGCCGGAGGGTCTCCAGGACCCCAACCTCCCGCAGATGAAGGGCGACTTCCAGGTCAGCAACGCGCTGGAGAAGAGCTGGCTGCCGATGCCGTACCCGGCGCTCTCGGTCCAGCTGCCCAACCGCGGCGAGTGGAAGCTCGACCAGCTGACCCGCACCGTGATGCCCACCAACGACAAGTCGATCAAGGGCCTGCACTACCAGGTCACCTCGCTGGACGTCCGGCCCACCGCCAACGACCTGCGCGACGCGCCGAGCGCGCCCCAGGACATCCGGGAGCACTACACGGCGCTGCCGACGAACCTGCCCACGGAGGTCTCGCAGCTGGCCCGGCAGGTCACCGCCAAGCAGACGACCAACTACGACAAGGCCGTCGCCCTCGCCGCCTGGTTCACCGGACCGGAGTTCCGCTACGACACCAGCGTCAGCAGCGGCACCGGCACGGACGCCATCGTCACCTTCCTGCGCGACAAGCGCGGCTTCTGCGTCCACTTCGCCTCCACCATGGCGGCGATGGCCCGCACCCTGAAGATCCCCGCCCGGGTCGCCGTCGGCTTCACCCCCGGCGACGCCCAGAGCGCCAACACCTACTCGGTGACCGGCCGGATGTACCACGCCTGGCCCGAGCTGTACTTCGGCGGCTACGGCTGGATGCGCTTCGAGCCCACCCCCAGCCGCGGCGTGCAGCCCCGCTACAACGAGCAGGCCGCCACCGCGACCACCGCCCCGAGCCAGCAGCCGACCGCCGCCGCCACCAGCGACGCGCCCGCGCCGGCACCGTCCAACAGCAAGGACTGCGACGCCAAGCTGCGTCAGCTGGGCGAGTGCGGCAAGAAGAACACCGCCGTCGGCGACACCGGCCAGGACTCCTGGCTGCTCTCCGCGCAGGTGCTCGGCACCCTCGCGGTGGTGGTCGCGCTGATCGCGCTGCTGCTCGTCCCGATGTTCTGGCGCGCCGCGGTGCGCCGGCGCCGGATCGGCGGCGGGCGCCGCCGCCCCGGCGGGGACGGCCCGGCCGAGCTCACCGACGAGCAGGTCCTGGCCGCCTGGGACGAGCTGGTCGACTCCGCCTGGGACCTCGGCATCCCGCCGGACGAGTCGCGCACCCCGCGCGCCGCCGCCCGGCGGATCTCCGAGCGGGCCGAACTGGGCGAGGACGCGGCGGCCGCCGCCGGGCGCCTGGCGCTGGCCACCGAGCGGGTGCTCTACGCCCGCTCCGCCCACGTCACCGCGCCGCTCGCGGCCGACGTCCGCACCGCCCGGGAGGGCCTGCTGGCCACCGCGGGCCGGCGCGAGCGGACGCGGGCGGTGCTGCTGCCGCCGTCGTCGGCGCAGCTGTGGTGGCGGATCTCCGACGCCGTCCTGGCCGCCCGGGTGACGGTCGGCGGCAGGGTCGGCCGGGTGTCCGACGCCGTCACCCGACCGGTGCGGCGGGTGTTCACCCGCAAGGGGCGGGACCAGGAGTCCTGAGGGACGCGGGGAACGCGAAGAGCCGCCGGGGGCGGGCAGTCCATCGACTGCCCGCCCCCGGCGGCTCTTCAGGCTCGGTTGTCGGCCGGCTCGTGCGCCCGGACGCCGTCCAGGCGGCTCAGAACCCGCCGGTCTGCTCGTCCCGGCGGCGCTGCCAGCGCTGCTCCACGCGGTCCATCATCCCCGCCTTGCGGCGCGGCGCGGCGGCCTGCTTGGGGCCGGTGCCCTGGCCCGCGGGCCCCCGGCGCCAGCCCGTCACGGCGAACACCGCGCACCCGAGCATCACCAGGAACCCGACCACGCTGACCCAGATCTGGTCCGGAACGACCATGCCGCCCATCAGCAGGGCGACGCCCACCACGAAGCCGGCGACGGCCAGGTAGACCCGTCGGCGGGTGTAGGTGCGCAGCCCGGTTCCCTCAAGCGCCGACGCGAATTTGGGATCTTCGGCATACAGCGCTCGCTCCATCTGGTCGAGCAGTCGCTGCTCGTGCTCCGAGAGCGGCACGGAGTCCTCCTACTCGTCGGTCGCCGGTGCGACCGGTCCGCCGCCCCGGTCGGGGAGGCAAGTCCATTCGGCCTTCGGGACACGCGGTCGGACGCCTGTGCGGGGGACCCGGTCCGTGTCGTCCATATGCCCCATGCGTCCGGCTGTCATGCTTTCCGGCTTTACCCAGATCATACGGTCCGTGGGCCCGTTCCGGGGTGGTCCGCGGCGCGTGGGCCGGGCCACTTCGGCCGGGGCCGACCGCACTCCTCCCAACGCCGCGGACGGCGAACTAGTGCCCGATCCGGTGGAATCGGCCCGGACCTGGGGAGCTGCGACGATCACCGCCGCGCGGCCGGGAGGTGGAGGGGAGACGAACCGCCGCCGCACGGTGTGCGAAGCGCGCGGCGGCGGACGTCCGGACGGCCGTCCGGGGAGGCCGTCGAAGGCTCAGCCGAGCGTGGCCAGCAGGTGCAGCTGTGTCGCCACGGCGTGGAACGCGGGCTGCGCGGCGGCGGCCTCCTCCAGCTTCAGCAGCGCCTCCATCGCGCCCGGCTCGGTGTCCACCAGGACCCCGGGGACGAGGTCGGAGAAGACCCGGACGCCGTGCACCGACTCGACCCGCAGGCCTGCGCCCTCGGCGAGGCCGGTGAGCTCCTCGCCGGTGAAGCGGCGCGGCATCGGGTCCTGCTCGCCCCAGCGGCCGTCGGTGGCCGACAGCACGGTGCGGGCCTCGGTGAAGTGGCCGGCCAGCGCGCGGGCCAGCACGGCGCCGTTGCGGTTGGCGGCCAGCAGGCTGACCAGGCCGCCCCGGCGCAGGGTGCCGGCCAGGCTGCCGAGCGCCTCGGCCGGGTCGTCCACGACCTCCAGGACGCCGTGGCACAGCACCGCGTCCATCGTGCCGGGGGCGATCACCTCGGGCAGGGTCTGGGTGTCTCCCTGGACGGCGCGGACCAGGTCGGTGACGCCGGCCTCGGCGGCCCGGCGCTCCAGCGCGAACAGCGCGTCCGGGCTCGGGTCGACCACGGTGACGCGGTGGCCGAGCTTGGCCACCGGCACGGCGAAGTTGCCCGTGCCACCGCCGGTGTCGACGACGTCGAGCACGGGCTGGTCCAGCTCGGCGGCCCGCTTCTCCAGGGCGGCCCGCACCACCTCCCAGACCACGGCGGTACGCAGGGCGCTGCGGGGGCGCGTCGGGTACAAGGCGGGACTCCTCGGCACGTGCAGATCGATCGGGAACGTCACCACCTTAGACCGGGCGGGTGGGACCGCCGTCACGCCTCGTGCGGGGAGTCGCCGGCCGGGGGCAGGCGCGGGGCGGGCGGGGTCGGGCGCAGGCCGAGGAGGCGCTCGACCAGACGCAGGAACAGGGCGGTGTTGCGGACCAGGTCGTCGGCGTCTCGGGCCGAGGCGGCGCCCCGGATGCCGGCCTCGGCGGCGGCCCGGCGGCGGGCGCCGGCGCCGTAGTAGACGGCCCACTCGGCGAGTTCCGGCGCGACCTCGGGCAGCACCTCCCAGGCGCTGCGGATGGCTTTTCGGCGGCGCGGGTTCTTCTCCGGCCGCCCGCGCACGGCGAGCACGGCCGCGACCGTGCGCAGCGCGGCCAGGTGCGCGGCGGCGTAGCGCTCCAGCGGGTCCTCCAGGGCGCGGGCCCCGGCGAGGGTGCGGTGGGCGTCGGCGAGCAGGTCGAGGGCGGCCGGCGGCGCGGCGACCCGGCGCAGCACGGGATGGACGTCCCCGCCGCCGGGGCGGGTGCCCGGGGAGTGCGGCAGGGCGGCGGAGTGGAGGCGGGCGGTGACGGGCTCAGGGTGGCTGATGGTCATGGTCTCCCCCGTTCCGAGGCAGCGCGCGGACCGGGTGGTCCGTGCTCCTCCATCGTGAACGGCACCACTGACAATTCCCGCCGGTGCGGTCACCCCCGGTGGCCGGCTCCCCCTCGCCGCGCTCCGCCGCCCCGTGTCGGCGGTGCGCGGCGTCCCGGCCGGCTCCGGTGGCGGGCCCCTGCGCCGACCGTCCGCCGGCTCCCCAGGGCCGGCGGACGGACGGGTCCGCCGTCCGGGGTGCGCGGCGCCCGACGCGCCCCGCAGCCCGGGTGCCACCACTGTGGCGTCCGCGCAGGTCGGGGGGCTATCCGCAGAAGTACTCAACCGCGGATCTGAGTATCCGTACTCAGGTCCGCGCTCGCGCCGCCGCGCCGGAACCGGCGGGGTGCCCGGCCGCGTCCCGGTACGGTACGGCGAGGCCGGCGGACGGCCGTTCCGAGGAGGGGACCCGATGACGATCCTGCCGCTGATCTTCACCAGCGGACTGGCCAGCGGCATCAACGCGTACGCGGTGGTGCTGCTGCTCGGGCTGCTGGGCCGGTTCGGGGGCGCCGACTCGGTGCCGCCCGCCCTGGAGCGCACCGACGTGCTGGTCGCGGCCGCCCTGCTGTTCCTGCTGGAGGCGGTGGCCGACAAGATCCCGTACGTGGACAGCGTGTGGGACGTCGTGCACACCGTGATCCGCCCGGTCGCCGGCGCCACCGTGGCCGCGCTGATCGCGAGCAGCCACCCGGGCTCGCTGGGCGAGGTCGCGGCGGGCGCGATGGGCGGCACGACGGCGCTGGTCAGCCACCTGGTGAAGGCCTCGCTGCGGATGGCCGTCAACACCTCCCCCGAGCCGGCCAGCAACATCGCGGTCAGCCTGGCCGAGGACCTGTCGGTGGCCGGCCTGGTCACCCTGGCGATCTTCCACCCGTGGCTGGCCGCCTCGATCTCGGCCGTGCTGCTGGCGATCGGCGTGCTGCTGGTGTGGCTGGCGATCAGCCGGATCCGCGCGTTCCGCGCCCGCCGCCGCGAGCGCAAGGCCGCCCGCGCGCGGGCGGCTCAGGGGGTGTACGCCCAGCAAGCGTAGGTTGCCGTAGCCATAGGATCTGTGCCATGGCAAGGATCGTCGTCATCGGCGCAGGAATGAGCGGGCTCGCGGCGGCCTCCCGACTGGCGACCCTCGGACACCGGGTGACGGTCTGCGAGGCGAGCGGCACCTACGGGGGCATGGTCGGCCGGTACGAGCGCGACGGCTTCGCCTTCGACACCGGCCCCGGCCTGCTCACCCTCCCGGCGGTCTACCGCGACCTCGCGCTGAAGACCGGCCGCGAGCCGCTGGAGCAGCTCGTCGGGCTGGCCCCGGTGGACCCGGAGAGCCGGCACCTGCTCCCGGACGGCACCGCCCTCACGCTGCCCAACGCCTCGCGCGGCGGCGTCGCCCAGGCGCTGGACGACGCCTTCGGCGCCGGGTCGGGCGCCCGCTGGAACGCGGTGGTCAACCGCGGCCGGACGGTCTGGGAGGCCACCCGCCGCCCGCTGCTGGAGGAGCCGCTCCCGGCCGACCCCAGGCCGCTGCACACCGACCCGTACCCCGTCCCGCCCCGGCGCGGCCTCGCCCGGCTGCGCCCGTCCGGCCGCTGGACGCTCGCCGACGTCGCGGCGCGCGAGCTCGACGGCCACCCCGGGCTCACCGCCCTGCTGCACGAGCACGCGGTGCGCTTCGGCTTCGACCCGCGCACCGCCCCGGCCGCGGCGACCGTCCTGCCGTACATGGAGCAGTCGTTCGGCGTCTGGTACGTCAAGGGCGGGATGCGCGCGCTGGCGGACGCGGTGTACCGGCGCTGCGAGCAGCGCAAGGTCGAGTTCCGCTTCGACACCCGCTTCGAGGAGGTGCTGGAGAAGGACGGCCGGGCCGCCGGGGTCGTCACGACGGCCGGGCCGGTCGAGGCGGACTTCGTCGTCCACGCCGCGGACGCGAACCGGCAGTACCGCGAGTGGACGGGCATGGCGCCGGACCAGGACCACTGGCCGGACTCGGTGGCCCACGCCGACGACGTCCCCGGCCGGGCCGTCGTGCTGCTCGCCCTGCGCGGCGAGCGCCCGGCGGGCACCGCGCACCGCACGGTCGTCCACGCCGCCGACCCGGCCGCCGAGCTCGCCGGGATCTTCGGCCCCGGCCCGCTCCCGGAGCGCCCGACCGTGCAGGTGCTGCGCCCGGACGACCCGTCGCTGCACCCCGCCGGCCACGAGTCGGCCGTGCTGACGGCCACCGTGCCGGCCGGCGGCGTCGACTGGACGGAGCCGGGCGTCGCCGACCGCTTCGCCGACCGGATGGTCGCCCAGGCGGAGGCGGCGGTCCCCGGGCTGGCCGGCCGCGCGCTGTGGCGGGTGGTCCGGACCCCGGCCGACACCGAGCGCGAAACGGGCTCGTGGCAGGGTTCGGTCCCGCGTCCGGCGCTGCCCGGCGGCCGTGGCGCGTTCCTCCAGGCGCCGACGGAGGACGCCCCCGGCTTCTACCTGGTGGGTGGCGCCGCCCACCCCGGCGGCGGGCTGGCGCGGGTCGGCATGTCGGCCTGCATCGCGGCCAACCTCATCGGCCCCGCCTGACCGGCGAGGGCCGGGCTCAGCCCTGGTGCCAGGTGTTCTGCTGCTGGTAGCCGTACCCCTGGTCGTACGTCGGCTGCTGCGGGATGCCCTGGGTGTGCTGCTCGGGCTGCGGCTGCCACTGCTGCTGCTGTTGCTGCTGCTGGGCGTTCGGGTCCCAGGCCGGAGCCTGCTGCGGGTAGCCGCCGCCGTACGGGTCCTGCTGCGGGTAGCCGTACGGGTCCTGCTGCTGCGGGTAGGTGCCGTAGCCCTGGTCGTACGCGAAGGCGGGCTGCTGCTGCGGTTGCTGCTGCCACTGCTGCTGGTCGTAGGCGGGCTGCTGCTGCGGGACGTCGTACCCGGCCTGGTAGGCCTCCGCGTACGGGTCCTGCTGCTGGTGCTGCTCGTAGTAGCCGGGCGTGTAGACGCCGTCGGCGGCGAGCTCCTGCATCTCGAAGGCGGCGGTCTGCTCGACCTCCGGGACGGCCTCGCCGACGGGGGCGAGCGGGTCCGGCTCCGGGGTCTCCTCGACGGCGCTGACCTCGCCGACCCGCGTCTCGGCCGCCACCGCGACGGCGGCCACCGCCGCGCCGCCGGTGAGCGCGCCGAGCAGCGGCACCTTGGCGAGCGGTCCCGGCAGGGAGCCGTCGGCGGCGCGCAGCGACCAGCCACCGGTGTAGCCGCGCTTGACCGAGAGGGTGACGAACGTCTGGCCGACCGCGAAGAGCGCCGCGCCCGCGCCGATCACCGGGACGGACCCGAGGACCATCCCGCCGGCCACCCCGAGGAAGCCGGCCAGGGCGAGCGCGCGCCAGTGCACCGGGGCCCGGTTCTGCAGGAGCAGCTCGGCGACCAGCCAGAGCGCGACCACCGCCAACGCGGCGTACAGCAGCAGGTATCCGATGCCCATCCGCCCGATACCTCCAGTCGCGTGCCCGCGCGCGCCGCGCGTGTGCGGCGACTGTACCGGTTCAACGGCCGGGGCACCGCATCGCGTTCCCGCCGTCCGTGGGGCCTGACTGCACACGACCGAGCCCACCACCATCGGTGCGGTGACGGGCCCGTGAACGCTCAGCGCCGGTGCAGTCCGAGGTTCTGGTAGATCTCCAGCGTCGCGGTCGAGTGGTTGAGCGTGATGAAGTGCAGGCCGGGCGCGCCCTCGGCGAGGAGCCGCTCGGCCATCGCGGTGGCGTGCTCCATGCCGATCGCCCGCAGCGCGGCCGGGTCGTCGATCGCGCTCCGCAGGCGGGCCTCCAGGTCGGCGGGGAACGCCGAGCCGCTCAGCTGCGGGAAGCGCTCCAGCTGCTTGGCGTTGGTGACCGGCATGATCTCCGGGATGATCGGCGCCTCGCAGCCCGCCGCCGTCACCCGGTCGCGCAGCCGGAGGTAGTCGTCGACCTCGAAGAACATCTGGGTGATCGCGTAGTCGGCGCCCGCGCGGATCTTCGCCACGAAGTGCCGGATGTCGTCGTCCCAGTTCGTCGAGCGCGGGTGCATGTTCGGCGAGGCCGCCACGCCGACGCAGAAGTCGCCGATGCCCTTGATCAGCTCGACCAGCTCGTAGGCGTAGGTGACGCCCTCCGGGTGGCTGACCCACTCGCCCGTCGGGTCGCCGGGCGGGTCGCCGCGCACCGCGAGGACGTTGCGCACGCCCTGGTCGGCGTACTGGCCGATGATGTTGCGCAGCTCGGCGACCGAGTGGTCGACCGCGGTCAGGTGGGCGACCGGCGTCAGCGTGGTCTCGGTGGCGATCCGGCCGACCATGTTGACGGTGCGCTCGCGCGAGGAGCCGCCGGCGCCGTACGTCATGCAGACGAAGTTCGGGTCGAGCGGCTCCAGCCGCCGGATGGCGTCCCAGAGCTTCTGCTCGCCGACCTCGGTGCGCGGGGGCATGAACTCGAAGGAGAAGGACCGCTTGCCTGCCGCCAGCAGCTCGCGGACCGTCAACGCGCGGTCCGATCGGGTGGAAGCGATACCGAGTGCCATGCTGGCAGGTTATCCGCCGCCCGAAGGGCCGCGACAACTCGGTTCCACGGATTGAGACAAAGAATGGACGGCATTCCGCTTGCCGTCCCGGCCGCGCCCGCGCCCTGCTCGCACGGGTGTTCCCGGCCGCCCCGCTACGCTTGCTGCACCCCAAGCGAACCACCGGAGCCTCATCGTGACCTCGTCCAGCAACCGGCCGGCCAACCCCATTGACGTGGAGGACGTCCGCGAGCGCGTCAACGCCGCCCTCGCCGCGTTCATGGACGGCCAGTCCGCTCTGCTCGGCGGGATCTCGCCCCAGCTGGCGCCCGCCGCCGACGCGCTGCGCGACTTCCTGCTCGACGGCGGCAAGCGGCTGCGCCCGGCGTTCTGCTACTGGGGCTGGCGCGGCGCCGGCGGCTCGGCCGAGGGCGAGGGGATCGCGAACGCGGCGGCGGCCCTGGAGCTGCTCCAGGCGAGCGCGCTGGTCCACGACGACCTGATGGACCGCAGCGACACCCGCCGCGGTCTGCCGTCGATCCACCGCCGCTTCGAGGCGATGCACCGCGAGCGCGGCTGGCGCGGCGACCGCGAGCAGTACGGCGCCTCGGCCGCGGTGCTGCTCGGCGACCTGCTGCTGATCTGGTGCGACGAGCTGTTCCTGCGCTCCGGCCTGGCCCCCGCCGCGGTGCTGGCCGCCAAGCCGGCGTTCGACCTGATGCGCACCGAGGTCATGCTCGGCCAGTACCTGGACGTGCTGGAGCCGGTCGCCGGGGACTCGACGGACGAGGGTGCACTGGACCGGGCGCAGACGGTGCTGCACTACAAGTCGGCGAAGTACACGATCGAGCGCCCGCTCCAGGTCGGCGCGCTGCTGGCCGGCGCCGGGCCCGGCCTGGTCGCGGCGTACGGCGCGTTCGGCCTGCCGCTGGGCGAGGCGTTCCAGCTGCGGGACGACCTGCTCGGCGTCTTCGGCGACCCGGCGGTCACCGGCAAGCCGGCCGGGGACGACCTGCGCGAGGGCAAGCGCACGCTGCTGGTCGCGCACGCGATGCGCGGGCTGCCGGCCGCCGACGCGCGGCACCTGGACGAGCGGCTCGGCGCGCCGGACCTCGCGCCCGCCGAGGTCACCGGCCTGCGGGACCTCGTCGCGCGGAGCGGGGCGCCGGAGCTGGTGGAGGCCCGGATCGACGAGCTGATGCGGCAGTCGCTGGCCGCCCTGGAGGCGGCGCCGCTCGCCGACCGGCGCGCCCGCGAGGTGCTGCTGGCCCTGGCCGAGGCCGCCACCGTCCGCAAGTACTGAGCCTCGCGGCCGACGGCGGCCCCTGCCGGGATCAGGCCTGGCGCAGCCGCCGGGAGAGCTCGGCGGCTGCCGCCCGCGGGTCGTCCGCGGCCGTGATGGCGCGCACGACGACGATCCGGCGGGCGCCCGCGGCGAGCACCTCGTCGACGTTGCCCAGGTCGATGCCGCCGATGGCGAACCACGGGCGGTCGGTGGGCTGCTTCGCCGCGTACGAGACGAGGCCGAGGCCCGGGGCCGGGCGGCCCGGCTTGGTCGGGGTCGGCCAGACCGGACCGGTGCAGAAGTAGTCCACGCCGGGCTCGGCGACCGCCGCGTCCACCTCGGACTCGGCGTGACAGGACCGGCCGATCAGGACGTCCTCGCCGAGGATCGCCCGGGCGGCCGGGACGGGCAGGTCGTCCTGCCCGAGGTGCAGGACGTCCGGCCGGGCCGCGTGGGCGACGTCGGCGCGGTCGTTGACCGAGAGCAGCTTGCCGTGGCGGCGGCAGGCGTCCGCGAAGACCTCCAGGGCCTCCAGCTCCTGCTTGGCCTCCAGGCCCTTGTCCCGGAGCTGGACGATGTCGACCCCGCCGGCCAGCGCCTCGTCCAGGAACTCGGCCAGGTCGCCCTGCTCGCGGCGGGCGTCGGTGCACAGGTACAGCCGGGCCTCGGCCAGCCGCTGACGCGGCGTGTCCGCCGCCATCAGATCAGCATCGCCTGGGCGCGGCGCTTGACCTCGGTGCCACGGTTCTCCCGCAGCGCCTGGATCGGGCTGCCGGGCAGCGACGGGTCCTCGGTGAAGAGCCACTCCAGGATCTCCACGTCGCTGTACCCGCAGTCGCGCAGCACGGTCAGGGTGCCGGACAGGTGCTTGACCAGCCCCTGGCCGTCGATGAACGCCGCAGGGACCTGCAGCGAGTTGTTCGGGCCCCGCCGGACGGCGATCAGGCCGCCGTTGCGGACGAGGTCGCGCACCTCGGTGACGCGGACCCCCCACTGCTCCGAGATGTCGGGCAGGTACATCCACTCGGCGACCAGGGCTTCAATCTTGCTTTCGATCTCACTCACGCCACCAGACTGCCACCTCCGGAGCCCGCCGCGCACCAGCCGCTACCCCGCGACCGCCGATTTCAGCGCCACTGCCGGGTCTGCGGCCCGGGCCGGGTCCAGCGCGGTGCCGCGCTCGATCAGGCGGCGGCCCTGGGTGAGGTCGCGCGGGCGGTCCACGGCCAGCAGCGCGCTCGGCACACCGTCGCGCAGCCACAGCACCGACCAGGTCGCGTCCTGCGGGGAGCCGCGCCAGAGCAGCTCGTCGCCCTCGGCGTGCCGTCCGGCGTACTGCACCATGCGGCCGAACTGCTCCGACCAGAAGTACGGCACCGGGTCGTACGGCGCGTCCACCCCGAGGACGGCGGCGGCCGCCGCCTCGCCGGACTGCAGCGCGTGGTCCCAGTGCTGGACGGTCAGCCGGGCGCCGGAGCGGACCGACGGGTAGCTGACGCAGTCGCCGGCCGCGAAGACGCCCGGCAGGCTGGTGCGCAGCCGCCCGTCCACGACGACCGCACCGGTCGCGTCCAGCTCGACGCCCGTGCCGGCCAGCCAGTCGGTCGCGGGCCGGGCGCCGATGCCGACCACCACCTCGTCGGCGGGCAGGTGCGAACCGTCGGCCAGCAGCACCGCGCCGGGCTCGACGGCCGCGACGCCGACGCCGCAGCGCAGGTCCACCCCGGCCCCGGCGTACCAGGCGGCCATCGCCGCGCCGACCTCCCTGGGCAGCGCACCGGGAACGGGCGCCGGGCCCGCCTCGACGACGGTCACCTCGCAGCCGGCCTCCCGGGCGGCGGTGGCCACCTCCGCGCCGATCCAGCCGGCGCCGACCAGCACCAGGCGCAGGCCGGGCCGCAGCAGCGCGCGCAGGGCGAGCGCGTCGTCCAGGGTGTGCAGGAGGTGGGCGCGCTCGGCGCCGGGCAGGGCGCGCGGGGTCGCACCGGTGGCGATCACCAGCGATCCGTACGGGAGGTCGCCGGCGTCGGTGTGCAGCACGCCCGGGGTGAGTCCGGTGGCACGGCGGCCGGTGAGCAGTTCGACGCCGAGGTGCGGGAAGTCGATGTCCAGCGTGGTGGCGTCGCTCTTGCCGAGCAGGACGTCCTTGGAGAGCGGCGGCCGGTCGTACGGCGCGTGCGGCTCCTCCCCGACCAGCACGATCCGCCCCTGCCAGCCGCCCCGCCGCAGCCCCAGCGCGCACTGCGCGCCGGCCAGCCCGGCCCCGACGACGACCACCCGATCCGTTCCGCTCAGCTCTGCCACGGCGCCACTGTACTCAGCGGCCCCACGTGCCCCGGCGGCCCGTCCGTCCCGCGCACGGACGGGCCGCGCCGGGCCCGTCCACCCTTCGTACGGGCCTTCGGCCGGGCGGACCACCGGAGTTATGGTGGGGACACCATCACGGGAGCCCGGCGTACCGGGCTGAGAGGCGGGCTGGCACGGCCCGCGACCGTCCGAACCTGATCCGGGTCATACCGGCGAAGGGAGAAGAGCAGCTTTGACACGCTTGGCACCGGGCAGCCGCGCCGACGTGCTGGTGATCGGCGGGGGCGTCATCGGCCTCGCCGTCGCCTGGCGGGCGGCGCAGCGCGGCCTGGAGGACATCGTCGTGGTCGACCCCTCCCCCGGTCACGGGGCGGCCGGGGTCGCGGCCGGGATGCTCGCCCCGGTCACCGAGCTGCAGTACGGCGAGGAGCCGCTGCTGCGCCTCGGGATGGCCTCGAACGAGCGGTACGCGGCGTTCGCCGCCGAGCTCACCGAGGCGAGCGGCGGCGAGGACACCGGCTACCGCCGGTGCGGCACGGTCGCCGTCGCGCTGGACTCCGACGACCGCGCGGAACTGCGCGAACTGCACGCCTTCCACGAGCGGCTCGGCCTCGACTCGACCTGGCTGACCGGCCGGGAGGCCCGCAAGCTGGAACCGATGCTGGCCCCCGGCGTGCGCGGCGGCCTGCACGTGGCCGACGACCACCAGGTGGACCCCCGCCGGCTGCTGACCGCACTGGTCCGCGCCTGCGAACGCGCGGGCGTCGTGTTCCACCGCACCGAGGCCGTCGAGCTGCTGGTCGAGGGCGGCCGCGCGGTCGGCGCCCGGCTCGGCACCGGCGGGACCCTCGCCGCCGACCGGGTCGTCCTCGCCGCCGGCCCGCACAGCCACCGGCTGCCCGGCCTGCCGGAGGACGTGCTGCCGGCGGTCCGTCCGGTCAAGGGGCAGATCCTGCGGCTGCGGATCCCCGACGCCTACCGCCCCTTCCTCAACCGCAACGTCCGCGCGGTCGTGCGCGGGCAGCACCTGTACCTGGTGCCGCGCGAGAACGGCGAGCTGGTGATCGGCGCGACCACCGAGGAGCAGGGCTACGACACCACCGTCACCGCCGGCGGGGTCTACGAACTCCTGCGCGACGCCCACGAGTTGGTCCCCGGCATCACCGAACTCCCGCTCGTCGAGACCTCGGCCGGGCTGCGTCCCGGCTCGCCGGACAACGCACCGCTGCTCGGACCGACCGACCTGCCCGGCCTGGTCGCCGCGACCGGCCACTACCGCAACGGCGTCCTGCTCACCCCGGTCACCGCCGACCTGCTCGCCGACTACCTGGCGACCGGCGAAGTCCCCGAGCTCGCACGGCCGTTCGCACCCTCCCGGTTCTCCCCCGCCCGCTCCACCACGAAGGCCGTCGCATGACCGACATCGCACTGACCGTCAACGGCGAGCCCCGCGAGGTGCCCGCCGCGACCACCCTCGCCGAGGTGGTCACCACCCTCAGCAAGGCCAACACCGGCGTCGCCGCCGCGCTCAACGAGGCCGTGGTGCCGCGTGGTTCGTGGTCCGAGACGCGGCTCTCGGCGGGCGACCGGATCGAGATCCTCACCGCCGTGCAGGGAGGCTGAGCGCCATGGCCGACGACCTCTTCACCATCGCCGGGACGACCTTCACCTCCCGGCTCATCATGGGCACCGGCGGCGCCCCCAGCCTGGAGGTCCTGGAGCAGGCCCTGCGGGTCTCGGGCACCGAGCTGACCACCGTCGCGATGCGCCGGGTCGACGCGACCACCCAGGGCTCCGTCCTGGACGTGCTGACCCGCAACGGCATCCGGGTGCTGCCCAACACGGCCGGCTGCTTCACCGCCGGCGAGGCCGTGCTGACCGCCCGGCTGGCCCGCGAGGCACTCGGCACCGACTGGGTGAAGCTGGAGGTCATCGCCGACGAGCGGACCCTCCTGCCGGACCCGATCGAGCTGCTGGACGCCGCCGAGACCCTCGTCGACGACGGCTTCACGGTGCTCCCGTACACCAACGACGACCCGGTGCTGGCCCGCAAGCTGGAGGACGTCGGCTGCGCGGCGATCATGCCGCTCGGCTCGCCGATCGGCTCCGGCCTCGGCATCCGCAACCCGCACAACTTCCAGCTGATCGTGGAGGGCGCGAACGTCCCGGTCGTCCTGGACGCGGGCGCCGGCACCGCCTCCGACGTCGCGCTGGCGATGGAGCTCGGCTGCTCCGCCGTGATGCTCGCCTCCGCGGTGACCCGCGCACAGGACCCGGTCCTGATGGCCGAGGCCATGCGGCACGCCACCGAGGCCGGCCGCCTCGCCCACCGGGCCGGCCGGATCCCGCGCCGCTTCCACGCGGAGGCCTCCTCCGCGATGGCCGGCCGCGCCGACCTCGACACCCGCGAGCGCCCGGCGTTCTGACGCGGCACCCGTGTCACAAGCCGGTCCCGGAGGCGATGTCCGCCGGGACCGGCCGCGACCCGCCGCACTACACTCCTCGGGTGGACACGGCATGGCGCGACCCCCTGATCGGTACCCTGCTCGACGGCCGGTACCGGGTCGAGCAGCGCATCGCGACCGGCGGCATGTCCACGGTCTACAAGGGCACCGACACCCGCCTCGACCGCGTGCTCGCCCTCAAAGTGATGCACCCCGACCTCGCCGGGGACGAGGGCTTCACCGCCCGCTTCATCCGTGAGGCCAAGGCCGTCGCCCGCCTCGCCCACCCCAACGTGGTCAACGTCTTCGACCAGGGCGCGGACCACGGAAACGTCTTCCTCGCCATGGAGTACGTGCCCGGCCGCACCCTGCGCGACCTGCTGCGCGACCGCGGCGCGCTGTCGATCCGGGCCGCGCTGGACATCATGGAACCGGTGCTCGCCGCGCTCGGCGCCGCCCACCGCGCCGGGCTGGTCCACCGGGACGTCAAGCCGGAGAACGTGCTGATCACCGACGGCGGCCTGGTCAAGGTCGCCGACTTCGGCCTGGTCCGGGTCCTGGGCAGCGCCGACGGCGCCCCCACCTCGACGACCACCGCCACCGGCGGCACCGTCATGGGCACCGTCTCCTACCTCGCGCCCGAGCAGATCCTCCCGGACGCCCCCACCGACCAGCGCGTGGACGTCTACGCGGCCGGCATCCTGCTGTACGAGATGCTCACCGGCACGCGCCCGCACACCGGCGACAACCCCGTCCAGGTCATGTACAAGCACCTGCACGAGGACGTCCCCCCACCCTCGCGCAGCGTCCCGACCGTCCCCCCGGCGCTCGACGCGATAGTGCTCGGCGCCTGCGCCCGAACCCCCGACACCCGCCCGTACGACGCCGTCGAGCTGCTGGCCACCCTGCAGCGGGTCCGGCGCGAGCTCGGCCCGGCCGAGCTGGACGCCGAGCCGCCGACCTCCACCAGGCCCAGCCCGCGCTACCCGACCAGCGAGCCGACCTCGGTGATCCAGCGCACGCCGCAGGCCGCCCCGCACCAGCTGCCGCTCCCCCTCCCGCAGCCGGTCGAGCCGCCCGTGGCCGAGCGCACCAGCGTCCTCGACGTCCCGCCGGACCTGATGGACCAGCTGCTGGTCGAGCCCCGCCCCTACGACGAGCCCACCCCCGTCCGCCCGCCCCGCCCGAACCCGCTGCGCCGCGTCCCGCGCAAGCCGGTGATCTGGGCCTCCGCGCTGACCGTCCTGGTGCTGCTGGTCGGCGGCGTGACGTACGGGCTGTCCGAGTCGCTGTACGGGCCGGTGCCCGGGGTGCTCGGCAAGGACCGCGCCGAGGCGCAGCGGATCCTGGACAAGGACGGCATGCACGGGAAGTTCGTGGACGCGTACAGCGAGACCGTGCCGTCCGGCCAGGTGATCTCCACCGACCCCGGGGTGGGCACCCGGTCGCGCAAGAGCGATGCCGTGACGGTCACCGTCTCCAAGGGGCCGCACCGGATCGCCGTGCCGGACGTCACCGGCAAGCCCGCCGACCAGGCCGCGTCCGCGCTGACCGGCGTGCAGCTGGCGAAGGGCTCGGTGACCGAGACGTTCAACGACGCCGTGCCCGAGGGCTCGGTGATCAGCAGCTCGCCGGTGGCCGGCCAGCAGGTGGCGGAGAACACCCCGGTCTCGCTGGTGGTCAGCAAGGGCATGGTGCCGGTGCCGGACGTCACCGGGATGACGAAGGACGCGGCCGAGAAGGCGCTCACGGCGGCCGGGTTCACGATGCAGACCACCGGGGTCAACCTGTTCGGCAGCGGCAAGGCGAGCAGCCAGTTCCCGGCGGCCGGCGAGCGGCGTCCCCAGCACACCGCGGTGACGGTCAACTTCCCCTTCATCTGAGGGGGTTGGGGGCCCAGGGCCCAGGCCCTAGCGGAGCGGGCCGTCCCCCGGCTCCTCCTGGTGGGTGTAGCGCTGCTCGCGCCACGGGTCGGCGAGGTTGTGGTAGCCGCGCTCCTCCCAGAAGCCGCGCCGGTCGGCCCGCATGTACTCGACCGCGCGGACCCACTTCGGGCCCTTCCAGGCGTACAGCTGCGGGACGACGAGCCGGACGGGGAAGCCGTGTTCCGCGGTCAGCGGCTCGCCGTTGCGGTGGGTGGCGAAGAGCGTGCGCGGATCGGCGAAGTCGGCCAGCCGCAGGTTGGCGCTGTAGCCGTACTCGGCCCAGACCATCACGTGCGTGACGCCGGGCGCCGGGGGCACGAGGTCGAGGACGAGGGAGGCCGGGACGCCCGTCCACTCGTTGCCGAGCACCGAGAACTTGGTCACGCAGTGCAGGTCCGCGCGGACGGTGGTGCGCGGCAGGGCGGTGAAGGCGTCGAAGTCCCAGCTGTGCTTCTCCGCCGAGGCGGTCGCGCCGAACACCTGGAGGTCCCAGGTCAGCGGCTTGAAGCGGGGCACGGGACCGTAGTGCAGGGCGGGCCAGCCGCGCTGGACGCGCTGCCCCGGGGGGAGCCTCGGGTCAGGCGGCGGAAGCTGTTCTTGTTCGGACTGACCCATGGCTCCATGGTGACAGACGGCGTCCGGCCCCCGGCGCGCGCCCCTTTCGGTGCCCCGCGCGCCCCGCCCGTACGGGCCAACGGCCGGCAGACATTCCCCCAAATCGGATATTCCGACACATGTCCTAGTGAGTGTGAACTTACTGGAAGTCCCTCCCATTTCGGTGCCAGGATGCGCAGCGCAGCACTCACAGCAGGCCCCAGCGCAGGGAGGCACCGTCATGCAGGGCGATCCAGAGGTCATCGAGTTCCTCAACGAGCAGCTCACCGCCGAGCTCACCGCGATCAACCAGTACTTCCTGCATGCCAAGATGCAGGAGAACTTCGGCTGGACGAAGCTCGCCAAGTTCACCCGGCACGAGTCGATCGACGAGATGAAGCACGCCGAGGTGCTCACCGACCGGATCCTCTTCCTGGAGGGCCTGCCGAACTACCAGCGGCTGTTCCACGTCCGGATCGGGCAGACGGTCAAGGAGATGTTCGAGGCCGACCGCCAGGTCGAGGTCGAGGCGATCGACCGGCTCAAGCGCGGGATCGTGGTCATGCGCGCCAAGAACGACGTCACCTCGGCGAACATCTTCGAGGACATCCTGGCGGACGAGGAGCACCACATCGACTACCTCGACACCCAGCTGGAGCTCCTGGAGAAGCTCGGCGAGGCGCTCTACCTCGCCCAGCTGATCGAGCAGCCGGAGTCCTGAGCCGCCGCGGCGGTCAGGCCGCGCGCAGCGGGACGACGGGCGCCGGGACCGGGGCCGTCGGGGCCGGTGCGACCGGCCCCGGGGCGGCGGGGCCCTCGGGGTCCGCGAGGCCGAGCCTGGCGGCCAGCCGGGCGGTCGGGCAGGGCCGGGCGCCGTGCTCGCCGAGCAGCGCCTGTATCCGGCGCACGCACGAGCCGCAGTCGGTGCCGGCCTTGCAGCCCTTGGCGATCTGCCGCGGGGTGTTGGCGCCCTCGTCGATCGCCCGCTTCACCTGGTCCTCGGTGACCGCATGGCACATGCACACGTACATCGCGGTCTCTCCCGGGGGTGTGGCGCAGCTGCTCTCGACTGCAGTGGATCTTGACTAAGGCTTGCCTTAGTTCACTAAGCCTCACCTTACCCGGCGTTCCGGGTACGAAAAAGCCCCTCCGGCCTCGGGAATCCCGAAACCGGAGGGGCCTTCGTCACATCCGGGGGCTGCGGCACGACCGGGACCTACTGGCCGCGGTACATCTCCGCCACCAGGAACGCCAGGTCGAGCGACTGGCTGCGGTTGAGGCGCGGGTCGCAGGCCGTCTCGTAGCGCTGGTGCAGGTCGTCGACCAGCACCTCGTCGCCGCCGCCGACGCACTCGGTCACGTCGTCGCCGGTCAGCTCCACGTGGATGCCGCCCGGGTGGGTGCCGAGCGCGCGGTGCACCTCGAAGAAGCCCTTGACCTCGTCGAGCACGTCGTCGAAGCGGCGGGTCTTGTGGCCGCTGGAGGCCTCGAAGGTGTTGCCGTGCATCGGGTCGCAGATCCACACCGGCTGGGCGCCGGACGCGGTGACCTTCTCCACCAGGGTGGGCAGGTGGTCACGGACCTTGCCCGCACCCATCCGGGTGATGAAGGTGAGGCGGCCGGGCTCGCGCTCCGGGTCCAGCTTCTCGATCAGGGTCAGCGCGTCGTCCACCGAAGTGGTCGGGCCGAGCTTGACGCCGATCGGGTTGCGGATCTTCGAGGCGAACTCGATGTGCGCGTGGTCCAGCTGCCGGGTGCGCTCACCGATCCACACCATGTGGCCGGAGACGTCGTACAGCTCGCCGGTGCGCGAGTCCACGCGGGTCAGCGCGGTCTCGTAGTCGAGGACCAGCGCCTCGTGCGAGGAGTAGAACTCGACCGTCTTGAACTCCTCCGGGGCGACACCACAGGCGTTCATGAACGCCAGCGCGTTGTCGATCTCCCGGGCGAGCTGCTCGTACCGCTGGCCGGCCGGCGAGTTGCGGACGAAGTCCTGGTTCCAGGCGTGCACCTGGCGCAGGTCGGCGTAACCACCGGTGGTGAAGGCGCGCACCAGGTTCAGCGTCGCGGCGGACGCGTTGTACATCCGCTTCAGGCGCTCCGGGTCCGGGATGCGGGACTCGGGGGTGAACTCGAAGCCGTTCACCGAGTCGCCGCGGTACACCGGCAGGGTCACGCCGTCCCGGGTCTCGGTCGACTTCGAGCGCGGCTTCGAGTACTGGCCGGCGATCCGGCCCACCTTCACGACCGGCACGGAGGCCGCGTACGTCAGCACCGCGGCCATCTGCAGCAGCGTCTTCAGCTTGTTGCGGATGTGCTCGGCCGAGACGCCGTCGAAGGCCTCGGCGCAGTCGCCGCCCTGCAGGAGGAACGCCTCTCCACGCGCCACGGCAGCGAGCCTGGCGCGCAGCTGGTCGCACTCGCCGGCGAAGACGAGGGGCGGATAGGAGGCGAGCTCCGCAAGGGTCTTGCGCAGAGCCTCTTGGTCCGGCCATTCAGGCTGCTGCGCCGCGGGCAGGGACTGCCAGGAGTGGAGATTCGTCACGGTCACACGGCCAAGGCTACGGGGTGACACCAGCGATTCGTGACCAATGCTCGATGGGTGAGACACATCTCGGACAAAGAAGTGACCGGCCTCACCCGGTCCGCCCAATCCGCTACGCTCGACCCATGCACGCGCCCCACACCCACTCCTGGTGGTGGGCCTCCCCCTCGGGTGGCCCACCGATCGCGCGTTCCTAGACGAACACGACGGCCGCCCCTCGGGGCGGCCGTCGGCGTCTGAGCAGACGGCCCCTCCGGGAGCGGAACACCCCAGCACCGCACCCCGCACGTCCTCCCGGAAGGAAGCCGCACCGTGACCACCACCGCCGACCTGCTCGCCCGCCTCACCGGCCCCGACGCCCCGGCCTTCGCACTGCTGCACCGCCGCACCCCGCGACTCGCCCCGGACACCGTCGAGGTGCTGCTGGGCACCGTCGGCACCTACGAGCACCTCGCCGACCTGCCGGTCCGCTCCGGCGCGCCGGAGGGCGGCCCGGTCCACGACCTGCTCGCGCTCGTCCCCTACCGGCAGATCCGCGAGCGCGGCTTCGAGGCGCACGACGACGGCACACCGCTCCAGGCCCTCGCGGTGACCGAGCAGTACGCCCTTCCGTTGGCCGAACTCGTGGCCGCACTACCGCAGTTGCCGGTCACACTGACGGACGGCTCGTTCGACGTGGACGACGCCGCGTACGCCGACATCGTCCGCCGGGTGATCCGGGACGAGATCGGCAACGGCGAGGGCGCCAACTTCGTGATCCGGCGCGACTTCACGGCCACGCTGGAGAACTTCTCGCCCGAGCTCGCCCTCACCCTGTTCCGCCGTCTGCTCGACCAGGAGCGCGGCGCGTACTGGACGTTCCTCGTCCACACCGGGGAGCGTCTTGCCGGAGGCGAACCGGGTCGCTGCCTCGTCGGCGCCTCCCCCGAGGTGCACGTCCGGCAGAGCGGCGGCACCGTCGTGATGAACCCGATCTCCGGCACCTACCGCTATCCGGCGGGCGGCTCGGACATCGACTCCCTCCTCCGGTTCCTGCACGATCCGAAGGAGCTGGAAGAGCTCACGATGGTCGTCGACGAAGAGCTGAAGATGATGTGCACCGTCGGCGACCTCGGCGGCCAGGTGCTCGGCCCCCGGCTCAAGGAGATGTCCCACCTCGCCCACACCGAGTACGAACTGCGCGGCCGCACCTCGCTGGACGTCCGGGACGTGCTCCGCGAGACGATGTTCGCCGCCACCGTCACCGGCAGCCCGGTCCAGAACGCCACCCGCGTCATCCGGCGCTACGAGCCCGGCGGACGCGGCTACTACTCCGGCGCGCTCGCCCTCATCGGCCGCTCGGCCAGCGGCGGCCAGCTGCTCGACTCCCCCATCTGCATCCGCACCGCCGACATCGACCCGGCCACCGGGCGCCTCGTCGTGCGGGTCGGCGCCACCCTCGTCCGGCACTCCGACCCGGAGTCCGAGGTCGCCGAGACGCACGCCAAGGCCGCCGGGGTGCTCACCGCGATCGGCGCCCGGCCCGTGCCCGCCCGGCTGCCCAACCCGGGCGGGCCGCGCCTCGGCGACGACCACCGCGTCCAGGCCGCGCTCGGCGCCCGGCGCGGCGGCCTCGCGCCGTTCTGGCTGCGGATGCAGGCCCCGGCCGAGATCACCGAGCCCGAGCCGACCCTCGTCGTCGACGGCGAGGACACGTTCACCGCGATGCTCGCCCACCTGCTCACCTCGCTCGGCCACCGGGTCTCGGTCGTCCGCTACGACGAACCCGGGTTGCGCGCCCGGGTCGCCGCCCACCCCGGAGCGCTCGTGCTCGGCCCCGGGCCGGGCGACCCCCGGCTCGCCGACGACCCCAAGATGGCCGTGCTCCGGCCGATCGTCGCCGACACCCTGGCCGCCGTCCGCTCCGGTGCCCGGACGGCGCCGCTGCTCGCGGTCTGCCTGAGCCACCAGCTGCTCGCCGCCGAGCTCGGGCTCGGGCTGGCGCGCAAGCCCGTCCCGTACCAGGGCGCGCAGGAGACCGTCGACCTGTTCGGGACGAAGCGCACGGTGGGCTTCTACAACACGTTCACCGCGCGCTGCACGGACGCCGACGCGGCCCGGCTCGCCGCCGAGGGCGTCGAAGTCGCGCGCGACGCGGCCACCGGCGACGTGCACGCGCTCCGCGGGCCCGGCTTCGCCGGCCTCCAGTTCCACCCGGAGTCGGTGCTGACCCGCGAGGGCGTGGACATCGTCGCCGCCCTGCTCCGCCAGACGGCGGCCGCGCGGCGCTGAGGGGCCGGGCGGCGGGATCCGGGCAGAGCGCCCGCGCGGATCCCACCGCCGGAGGCGCCGCTCGGATCTCGTCAGATCTCGTCGTCCAGCCCCTGCTCGATCGCGTACCGCACCAGCTCCAGGCCCGCCCCCGAAGCCCGGTCCCCTCCGAACCGCCGGAGGCGCCCCTCAGATCTCGTCGTCCAGCCCCTGCTCGATCGCGTACCGCACCAGCTCCAAGCCCGCCCCCGAACCCCCCGGCCCCACCGAACCGCCGGAGGCACCCCTCAGATCTCGTCGTCCAGCCCCTGCTCGATCGCGTACCGCACCAGCTCCACCCGGTTGTGCAACTGCAGCTTCCCCAGAGTGTTCTGCACGTGGTTCTGCACCGTCCGGTGCGACAGCACCAGGCGCTCGGCGATCTGGCGGTACGACAGGCCCTTCGCCACGAGCCGCAGGACCTCCGTCTCGCGGGCGGTCAGCTGGGGCACGGCCGGGGCGGAGGCCGGGGCCGGTTCGGCGGCCAGGCGGCGGAACTCGCCGAGCACCAGGCCGGCCAGGCCCGGGGTGAAGACCGCGTCGCCGACGGCCGTGCGCCGCACGGCGTCCAGCAGCTCCTCCCGCCCGGCCGACTTCACCAGGTAGCCGGTCGCGCCGGACTTCACGGCCTCCAGCACGTCCTGGTGCTCGCCGCTCGCGGAGAGCACCAGCACCCGCACCGACGGGTCGTGCGCCACGACCTGCCGGCACACCTCGGCGCCGGGCAGGCCGGGCAGGTTGAGGTCGAGCACGACCACCTGGGGCGTGCAGGCGCGGGCCCGGCGGACGGCCTCCTCGCCGTCGCCCGCGGTGGCCACCACGTCCAGCCCGGCCTCGGCGAGGTCGCGCGAGACGGCGTCGCGCCACATCGGGTGGTCGTCCACGACCATCACCCGCACCGGCCGTTCGGCCGCCGGATCAGTCGCTGGCTGGTCGGTCATCGGAGCCCTTCCTCGGGACGCGCAGTTCGACCTCGACGCCCTCCCCGGGCGCCGAGTACAGCTCGGCGGTGCCGCCGAGGTCCAGCAGCCGGCCGCGGATCGACTGGCTGACGCCGAGCCGTCCGGCCCGCTCCGCCTCGCCGAGCCGCCCGGCGGCGAAGCCGGGGCCGTCGTCGCGGATGCTGACGGTGACGGCCTCCGGCTCGTCCTCGACCAGGATCCAGGCGCGGGCGGCGGGACCGGCGTGCTTGCGGACGTTGTCGACGGCGGCGCCGACCGCCGCGGCCAGTTCGCCGACGGCGGGCGCGGGCAGCAGGACGGGTGTGCCGGGGGCGGAGATCGTGATCCGCTCGTCCGCGTACGGGCGCAGCAGCGCGGTGAGGTCGCCCGGCTCCTCGACGGCCTGCGGTGAGCGGCGGGCAGGGATCGGGCCGCCGGTCATCAGCGTCCGCAGGGCGCGCTCCTGTTCGCCCGCGAGGCGGCCGAGCTCGGCGAAGTCGGCGCCGGCGCCGGGGCGTTCGGCCTGCTCGGCGCCCCGGCGCTGGACCAGCGCGAGCACCTGGAGGACGCCGTCGTGGATGTCCCGGGAGAGCCGCTCGCGCTCGCGGGTCGCGGCCTCGACCTGGAGGGCGCGGGTGAGCGCGGCCTCGCTGGCACGGGCGAGTTCGATGACGTAGCCGATCGCGCAGCCGGCCACCATCAGCAGCACGATGTTGTGGACGTTGTCGGCGGTGATGCCGCCGTGGCCGAGGATGTTGGCGACGCCGATCACCGAGCCGGCCGCCGCGGCCCAGCGCCAGCCGCCCTTGCCGGCGAAGCCGAGCACCGTGCCCGCGGCCCAGATGGTCGGCAGGGTGGTCGAGCCGTGGCTGATCCGGACCGGGTCGTCGGTCTGGCCGCTCATCACGATGCCGGTGACGGCCATCGCGAGGTCGGTGCCGAGGACGTACCACGTGCAGCGCTGCGGGCCGGCGAAGGCCCGGGTGCTGGCGAGGGTCCAGAGGGTGAGCGCGCCGAGGTAGATCCAGCCGGCGACGGGGTGCAGGAAGTGCAGGTAGGAGTGGAAGTAGCGGAGCAGGGCGTAGCACAGGGCGAGGACCCGGAAGTAGGACATCGCCCGCCAGAGCGGGAGTTCGACCGACATGCCGCCGGCCGCGACGGTGCCGCCGAGCCCCGTGCCACCGGCACCGGAGCCGCCGCCGGCGCCCACCGCCCCGGTTCTGCCGCCGTCCGTCATCCGCCCGCCCCTCCCCTGGGCCTCCGGGTGGTCCGTCAGGCCGACCCGGTGTCCTTCTGCTCCTGCGTCTTCTCCGCCTCGGCGGCCTTCTCGGCTTCCGCGGCCTTCTCGGCCTCGGCCGCCTTCTCCGCCTCGGCCTTCTCCGCCTTGGCGGCGGCCTTGCGCTCGGCGTCGGCGCGCTTCTTGTCCTCGGAGATCTGCCGCTTGGCGGCCGTCGCGTAGATGTCGACGTACTCCTGGCCCGAGAGGCGCATGATCTCGTACATCACCTCGTCCGTCACCGAACGGAGGATGAAGCGGTCGTTCTCCATGCCCTGGTAGCGGGAGAAGTCCAGCGGGCGGCCGATCCGGATGCCGGGGCGGATGCCGAAGTTGGGGACGACCTGGCCGGGCGGCTGCACCTTCTCGGTGTCGATCATGGCGACCGGGATGACCGGCGCGCCGGTGGCCAGCGCGACGCGGGCCAGACCGCCGACCTTGCCGCGGTACAGCTTGCCGTCGGGCGAACGGGTGCCCTCGGGGTAGACGCCGAAGAGCTCGCCGCGGTCCAGGACCGCGATCGCGCTGCGGATCGCGGCCTCGCCGGCGCCGCGCACCCCGGAGCGGTCGACCGGCAGCTGGCCGACGCCCTTGAAGAAGGCGGCGGTCAGCCGGCCCTTGAGGCCCGGGGTGTTGAAGTACTCGGCCTTCGCGATGAAGGTGACCCGGCGCTTGATCAGTGCCGGGAAGAAGAACGAGTCCGAGAAGGACAGGTGGTTGCTCGCGATGATCGCCGCACCCTCGATCGGGATGTTCTCCTCACCCTCGATCCACGGCCGGAAGAAGATCCGAAGCAGTGGCGCGACGATCATCTTCATCAGTCGGTAGAACAACCCGGGCCTCCTGTATTGCGGACCGGTCGATCCTAATGCCCCGTGAGCGCGGCCCGCGCCCCGCCCCGCTCGCCGGGTGGGCGCGGGGCGCACGCCCGGGGGTGTACGACCCGGCGGAGCGCGTGGGACGATGCGAATTCCGCAGCCTCCAGTTCCAGCGTCCCCTCCCCCAGCGCCGCCCGCCCGCGAAGGAGCCCGCCATGCCGTTGCTGCCCGGTGCCGAACCGTACCGCCACCGGGGCGGACCGGTGGGGGTCCTGCTGTGCCACGGCTTCACCGGGTCGCCGCAGTCGATGCGCCCGTGGGCGGAGCAGCTGGCGGCGGCCGGGCTCACGGTCTCCCTGCCGCTGCTGCCGGGGCACGGCACCCGTTGGCAGGACATGCAGGTCACCCGGTGGGAGGACTGGTACGCCGAGGTCGACCGGGAGCTGCGGGTGCTCGCCGAGGAGTGCGAGCAGGTCTTCGTCTTCGCGCTGTCGATGGGCGGCGCGCTGGCCCTGCGGCTGGCCGCGCTGCACGGCCCGACGGTCTCCGGACTGGTGCTGGTCAACCCGTCGGTGCGCTCGGACAACCCCGCGAGTGTGCTGCTTCCGGTGCTGCGCCACCTCGTCCCGAGCGTCCCCGGGATCACCGACGACATCGCCCGGCCCGGCGTCACCGAGGGCGGCTACGACCGGACGCCGCTGGACGCCGCCTGGTCCCTGGGCAAGCTGTGGCAGGAGGTCCAGCGGCGGCTGCCGGAAGTGACCCAGCCGGTGCTGCTGTTCCGCAGTCCGCAGGACCACGTGGTCTCGCCGGCCAACTCGGAACTGGTGCTGGCCCGGATATCCTCGACCGACGTGACGGAGCGGCTGTGCCAGCGCAGCTTCCACGTCGCGACGCTGGACCACGACGCGGCGGAAATATTCAGGGGCGGCCTGGACTTCATCCGACGGCTGGCTCCCGCGCACGCGGCGGGCGTCAACCGGGTCGAATCCGACGATCACCATGGCTGAAGGGCCGGAAGTGCACGAGAGCAGCACGGCGGGCGGCGGGGACGAGGCACCCCGCGAGGACGGCACGACCGACGGGGCGAAGAACGACGCGGCGGGGAGCGGTGTCGGCGGCGGCACGGCGGCGGACGGGGCCGGCGAGGCCCCCGCGGAGCCCCGGCCGCGGCGCGCGCCCGAGCGCAGCCAGGCCGAACAGGACGAGATCTTCGCCGCCCTGGTGGCCCAGTTCGACGACCCCGTCGACCTGAACAACCCGAACTGGCCGGAGATCGAGAACCTCCGGGCCCGGGGCGAGCTGAAGGGCGGCTACAAGGACGGCGCCGGCCAGGGCGCCCCCGACGACCTCTCCGACCTGGCCCCGCAGCCCCGCTCCCGGTCGGGCGGCCCGGTGCTGCCGGCCGCCGGCGGGGGCCCGCGCGACTTCGAGCTGTCCGAGGAGACGGACGAGGGCCACTTCATCCCGCCGGATCCGGAGCCGCTGCCGCCGGCGGACGTGACCACCAAGTTCGCGTGGCTCGCGGTGCTCGGCGGCCCGGCGCTGCTGCTGTTCGACGCGGTGGTGTGGCGGGAGATCTCCGGCTGGCCGGCCTGGGTCGGGTTCAGCGCCTTCCTGGGCGGCTTCGTGACCCTCGTGGTCCGGATGAAGGACCGCGACGAGGACGAGCCGGAGGACCCGGACCACGGCGCGGTCGTGTAGCCGGTGCCGTGGCCGGGTGGGTCCGCCGTGTTGCGACCCCCGGCGCGCCATCAGGGCTCGGGGATCTCCAGCACGGCGAGCACCGGCAGGTGGTCGGTCGCGGCCCGCAGGTCCGCCTCGGTGACGCCCGGCAGCCCGTGCGGCACGCCGCAGGCGCGCACGGTGATCCCGGGCGTGGCGAAGACGGCGTCGATCCGCTGGTAGGGGCGCTCCGGGACGGACGTGAACTCGCCGCCCCAGGGCGCCGTGACGTGCCCGTCCTGGAGCCGCGAGGCCAGCAGCCGCCACCCCTCGCCGTCCGGGTGCTCGTTGAAGTCGCCCGCGATGACGCCGAGTTCGGTGATCCCGAGCTGGTCGAGCAGCAGCTCGAACTGCCCGTACCGCTCGTCGGCGTCCAGGCTCAGGTGGCAGCTGGTGACGGTGAACGGCGCCGAACCGGGCAGCCGGAGCAGCGCGGTGGCGAAGCCGCGGGCGTGCAGGCCGCGGGTCTTGGGCAGGAAGCGGTCGTGCACGCCGAGCACCTCGACGGCGCCGGGCCGGCCGAGCAGCAGCGGCCCGGCCGCCATCCGGCCGCCGCCGGCGAGGACGGCCGTCCCGGTGCGCCGCGCGAGCCACCCGGCCTGGCCCTCGGGCCGCCAGTAGCGCGGCGATTCCTGGATGCAGACGACGTCCGGCTCGCACGCCCGGATCACCCGGACGAGTGCTTCGCGGTCGTCGCGCAGCGAGCGGACGTTGTAGCCGAGCAGCCGCAGTCGGCGCGGGCCGGGCCCGGGCAGCGGTGCGGTGGGTGCCGTCGTCATGTTCCTCCCCGTCCGTGATCGGTGGGACCGACCGTACGGCAGCCCGGGGACGTGCGACGGCGGCGGCGCGTCCGGAGGTGGTCGGGGTCCGGTCGCACCGCCGCCGGCGGGCTCTTCTTCTTCGAGGGGTGGGACGGGTCAGACGGTGCGGGCGAGGTCGGCCGCGCCGGCGATGCCGGCGGCCGAGCCCATCGAGGCCAGGACGACCTCGGCGCGCGGGCGGTGCACGCCGCCGGTCAGGTAGTGCTCGAAGGCCTTGGCGACCGGGTCGAGCAGCAGCCGGCCGGAGTCGGAGACGCCGCCGCCGAGGACGAAGACGCCCGGGTCGAAGAGCGCGGCGAGGTCGGCCATGCCGCGGCCCAGCCAGTCGGCGAGCTCGGCGTAGCACTCCAGGGCGAGCGGGTCGCCCGCCTCGGCGGCCTCGGTGATGTGGATGCCGCGGATGGTCTCGGCGACGCCGTCGTTGAGCTCCAGCATCCGCCGGCCGCGGACCGGGTCGGCGGCGGCCTTCTCCCGGCCGTAGCGGCGCAGCGAGCGCCCGGAGCCGTACTGCTCCCAGCAGCCCTTGCCGCCGCAGCCGCACTGCAGGCCGTCGGGGACCATGTTGAGGTGGCCGATCTCGCCGGCCACGCCGAACCGGCCGCGGTGCAGCCGGCCGTCCAGGACGATGCCGCCGCCGATGCCGGTGCCGACGGTGATCAGGACCATGTCCTCGTGGTCGGCGGCGGCGCCGAAGCGGAACTCGGCCCAGGCGGCGCAGTTGGCGTCGTTCTCGACGACGGTGTCGAGGCCGGTGAGCTCCTCGATCCGGCCGCGCAGCGGCTCGTTCTCCCAGTCGATGTTGGGCGCGAAGATCACCGTGGAACGGTTGCGGTCGACGAAGCCGGGGGCGCCGACGCCGACGGCGGTGACGTCGGGGTGCTGCTCCTTGAGCTCGCGCACGGCCTGCGCGATGGCGTCGACGGCCCACTGGGGGTCGGCCGGGGTGGGCACCCTGGTCCTGGCGAGGATCGCGCCCGCCTCGTCGACCACACCTGCCGCGATCTTGGTCCCGCCGACATCGACGCCGATGGTCAGAGCCATGTGTCCCTCAGCTATTCACTCGTTCCCGCTGGACGGAACGGTACCGCCCAAACACGCCCTCGTACACAGCCTCGCATACATTAGCCGAAGACAATCCGGGACCAACCGGGCCGTGACGCTTCAAAAGTCTTACGAATACTCCCGGTTCGTCACGCTCGGGGGTGAGATCGTCACCCGTCAGGGGTTACGGATTCACTGCTTGGTGGACGGCTCGTCGGGGCTGTCGAGGTCGATCCGCTCGCTGGCGGCGCCGTCGCCCGCGGTCCAGCGGCGCTCGTGGCCGGCCACGGCGGCGCGGTAGGCGGCCAGCAGCTCGGCGCCGGCGGCGGCGAGTCCGGAGCCGGCGGCCGCGAGGTGCCCGTAGACCTCCGGCTTCTGCTCGCGCAGCCGGTCGGCGAAGCCGGCCAGGGTGATCAGGGTGTCGGCGCCCGCCTCCTGGGCCTTCTGGCCGAAGGCGTCGGCGAACCGGCGCACCTCGTCCACCAGCGGGCCGAGCTCCGGGCCGAAGGGGTGGGCCTGCGTGTCCCCGGGACCGCCGGCCGAACCGTCCGCGTCGGCGTCCGTCGGCCCGTTCGCCGCCTGGTCCGTCGCCTCGGCAGTCGGTCCGTTCGCCGCCTCGTCGGTCGGCCCGTCCGTCGCCTCGTCCGTCGGCTCGGTGCGGTCGGTGCTGGTCATCGCGGGGCCTCCTCTGCTGCGGCCGCACCCCGCGGCCACCGGCCACCGACGCTACCCGAGGCGCGACACGGCCCCGCGGCGCAGGAGGACGTCAGCCCCGGGGCCAGAGCGCCGGATCGGGCGCGAACCGCACCGTGAGCACCCCGTCGGTCAGCCCCGCGCCCGCGACGGTGCAGCGGCGCAGCGCCGACGGCAGGGCGAGCACCCGGCGGTGGGCGCCGAGGCCGACCACCAGCTCGTCGCCACGGCGCACGAGGTCCAGGTCGGCCCGCTCGGCGCCCGGCAGCGCGAGGTGCCACACCAGCAGGCCCTCCTCGGCGAGCCGGTCCTCCACCGGCCAGGGCTCGGCGGCCAGCGGCTCGGGGCCGGGTCCGTCCCCGTAGAGGCGGTCGGCGACGGCCTCCAGGGTGACGTCGGCGAGCCCGGTGACGAGGACGGGGGCGTCGCTCGCCGCCGTCAGCGCGGCCAGTTCCTCGCGGCGGCGCTCGGCCAGCGCGGCCAGCCACGGGTCGGGCGACTCCAGCGCCTTGTCCGGCAGCGCGCCGTGCACCACGACGGCGTCCGGCCGGTGCCCGTGCAGGGCCAGCCCGGCGCGGATCCGCCGCAGGTCGTCGAACGGATGGCCGTCGGCCGACACGACGAGGCGGACGCTGGTGCCGGGCGAGGTGATCGCGGCCCGGGACTCGGCGAGCACGCCGGCGGCCTTGCCGCGGCTCTCGTACAGCCAGTCGGCGGGCATCGGGACACCGGCCAGTCCGGCCAGCAGCGGGCGCAGCGCCCGGGCGGCCTGGCGCTGCTCGGGGACCAGCCGGTCCAGGTAGCGCTCCAGCTGCTCGGGCAGGGCGAGGGCGCCGATCAGCTCGGCGGGCGGCGGGGCGAGCACGACCAGGACGTCCCCGTCGGCGGCGGGCAGGGCGCGCAGCAGGGCGATCCGGGCGATGCCCGGGAGGGCGGTGAGCTCCTCGGGGTCGAGCGGCTCGGCCCCGAGCAGGTCGAGGGCGGGCTTGAGGCGCCCGGCGATCTCGCCGAGGGCGTGCCGGAAGGCGGCCTGCTCGTCGATCCGGGAGACGGTCAGGCCGGGTGCGTACCGCAGCGGTTCGGGTTCCAGGCGGACGCCCAGCACGGAGTCCAGCGCCCGGTGCGGGTCGTCGGCGGCCAGCAGCCAGACCCGCCGGCCGCCGCGGGCGGCGTGCAGGGCGGTGGCGGCGGCCACCGCGGGCGCGCCCGCGTCGCCGCTGACCAGGATGGTGCGTGTCGCCGTCATGCCGTCGGGCCCCCGTTCCGCGCCGTCAGCCCTGGGCGGGCTTCTTGCCGCCGCCGTCCTCGACGCGCTTCTTCAGGCCGGCCAGCGCGCGGTCGATGATGACCTTCTCGGCCTTGCGCTTGATCATGCCCAGCATCGGGATCTTGACGTCCACGGCGAGCTGGTACGTGACCTCGGTGCGGTCGGCGCCGAGCGGGGCGAGGGTGTAGGAGCCGTCGAGCGAGCGGAGCATCTGGCTGCGCACGAGGGTCCAGCCGACCTCGCGGTCGCCGTCCCAGGTGTAGGCGAGGACGTGCTCGTCGCGGATGGCGCCGGCGTCGAGCAGCAGGCGGACCTTCGAGGCGCGGCCGTCCTCGGCGGCCTCCAGGACCTCGATCTCCTTGACCTCGCCGGTCCAGGCCGGGTAGGCGGCGAAGTCGGCGATCACGGCCATGACCGTGGCCGGGGTCGCGTCGATGGTGATGCTCGACCTGGTGTGCTCCGCCATGGAATGGCCCTCCGACTCGGTCCCTCTTGCCTGCCGCCCCGGTCGAGGCGTGCTCGCCCGGGTGCGCCCGGAGCAGGCTATCGCGACCGGCGATCGACTCGGCCGCACGGGCACCGGGCGGCGGACGGCGGACGCCCGCGGGCGCCCGGCGGCGGCGCATGTTACCGGCCGGTCGCCCGGCCCTGCCGTAGGGTGCCAGTCGAACGACCCGGTCACGGCCTGGTCCGACCCGGCCGGGTGTGACACTTCGAACACCGGGGCCGACCCCCCTGGCCGAAGCTGCCTACCGGGCAGTAACGTCCTGCCGTCCCGCAGCGTCGCGAACGAGGAGCAGTCTTGCTCGACTTCAGCCTTCCGGCCCTCTACCAGGTACCGAGCGGCGGTAACCTCTCCGACCTCGTGCACCAGAACGCCGAGCGGTACCCGGACGTCGTGGTGCTCAGCCGGAAGGTGGACGGCCGCTGGCAGGAGTTGACCGCGACCCAGTTCCTGGTGGAGGTGCACGCGGCGGCGAAGGGCCTGATCGCCTCGGGCATCCGGCCCGGCGACCGGGTGGGCGTCATGTCCCGCACCCGGTACGAGTGGACGCTGCTGGACTTCGCGATCTGGACGGCCGGCGCGATCACCGTGCCGGTGTACGAGACCTCCTCCGCCGAGCAGGTCGAGTGGATCCTCGGCGACTCCGGCGCGGTCGCCGTGTTCGCCGAGACCGACCAGCACCTCAAGGTGGTCGAGGAGGTCCGCGGCCGGCTGCCGGAGCTGGAGCACCTCTGGCAGATCGAGGGCGGCGCGATCGCCGCACTGGCCGAGGCGGGCGAGGGCGTCGCGGACGCGACCGTCCAGGAGCGCCGTTCGACCGCCTCCGAGGACTCGATCGCCACCATCGTCTACACCTCGGGCACCACCGGCCGCCCGAAGGGCTGTCAGCTGACGCACGGCAACTTCCTGGCCGAGTGCGGCAACGTCGTCGAGCGCCTCACCCCGCTGTTCCGCACCGGCGAGAGCTCCGTCCTGCTGTTCCTCCCGCTGGCCCACGTGCTCGGCCGGATCGTCGAGATCGCCCCGGCGATGGCCCCGATCAAGCTGGGCCACGTCTCCGACATCAAGGACGTCACCGCCGAGCTGGCCTCCTTCCGCCCGACCCTCATCCTCGGCGTGCCGCGGGTGTTCGAGAAGGTCTACAACACCGCCCGCGCCAAGGCCCAGGCCGACGGCAAGGGCAAGATCTTCGACAAGGCCGCCGCGACCGCGATCGCCTACAGCCGCGCCCTGGACGCCGGCGGCGCCGGCCTCGGCCTGCGGATCAAGCACGCGGTGTTCGACAAGCTGGTCTACAGCAAGCTGCGCGCCGCCCTCGGCGGCCGGGCCACCCACGCCATCTCCGGCGGCGCCCCGCTCGGCGAGCGCCTCGGCCACTTCTACCGCGGCATCGGCTTCACCGTCCTGGAGGGCTACGGCCTGACCGAGACCTGCGCGGCCACCGCCTTCAACCCGTGGGACAAGCCGAAGATCGGCACGGTCGGCCAGCCGGTGCCCGGCGCCTCCGTGCGGATCGCCGAGGACGGCGAGGTCTTCTTCAAGGGCCCGCACGTCTTCACCGGCTACTGGAACAACCCGCAGGCGACCGCCGACAGCCTCAAGGACGGCTGGATGGCCACCGGCGACCTCGGCTCGCTGGACTCCGAGGGCTACCTGACCATCACCGGCCGCAAGAAGGAGATCATCGTCACGGCGGGCGGCAAGAACGTCGCCCCGGCGGTGATCGAGGACCGGATCCGGGCGCACGCGCTGGTCGGCGAGGTCATGGTGGTCGGCGACCGCAAGCCCTTCATCGGGTGCCTGATCACCGTCGACCCGGACTTCTTCCCCAAGTGGAAGGAGCTCAACGGCAAGCCCGCCACCGCGACGGTCGCCGAACTGCGCGAGGACCCGGACCTGCTGGCCGCGCTCCAGGCCGCCGTCGACGACGGCAACGCGGCCGTCTCGCACGCCGAGGCGGTCAAGAAGTTCCGCCTGCTGGACACCGAGTTCTCCGAGGAGAGCGGCCACCTCACGCCGTCCCTGAAGCTCAAGCGCAACGTCGTCCTGAAGGACTTCGCGGCCGACGTCGAGGCGATCTACCAGAAGTAGCCGCCCCGGACGCGCGAACGGGCCCGCCTCCCGACGAGGAGG